>CAXTBR010000022.1:0-57359 GCA_964242785.1 uncultured Lichenihabitans sp.
TATGCCGTCGGCGACAATCGGGAAGCGTGCCACCTCGCAGGCGTCCGGGTCTGGCGGGTGATCCTTGTCGATTACGCGCTCTGCTCCCTCCTGGCGGCCATCGCCGGCCTCATCCTCGTGGGCAGCACCAAGGCAGCCGACCTCGGGCTGGCGGAGGTCTATCTGCTCCCATCCGTCGCGGCCGTGATCATCGGGGGGACCTCGATCTTCGGCGGCCGAGGCGGATATGCGGGCAGCATCGTGGGCGCGATCATGCTCACCGTGCTGACCAGCCTGCTCACGCTGCTCGACACGTCCGAACCGATCAAGCAGATCCTCTACGGCGCGATCATCCTGGTGCTGGCCGCCGTCTATGCGCGGTTGAGCGACTGAGAGTTCGTGACTGAATGCCCATCTGGGCCGAAACGGGCAGAGATCCCTCATTCTCTTCAGAGGGCATTCAGGCACAAGTTCGATACATCGACAGACTCTGAGCGGCCGCCCCATGCAGCGCCTCCGACAGTCCACGCTGGCCGATCTGCCACGGCACGTCCGGCAGCCCGGCTACGACCGCGACCGGCTCGCGGTCGGGATGGCGCATCTCGGCGTCGGCGCGTTTCACCGCTGTCATCAGGCCGAGTTCACCGACGACATGATCGAGGCCGCATTCGGCCCCTGGGGCGTCGTGGGCATCAACCTGCGCCCGCCTCGGATCGAGCCCGCACTCGGGCCGCAGGACGGCCTGTTCGTCCGCGGCCTGACGGCGGACGGGATCGAGCCCGCCTACCGTGCCATCGGCTGCATCCGCGCGGTGATCGACGCGGCGGGCGACCCCGGCCCGGGCCTGGCGGCTCTCGCGAACCCGCGGATCGGCGTGGCGACCATGACGGTCACCGAAAAAGGCTACTGCCACGTCCCCTCGACCGGCATGCTCGACGAGGCCCATCCCGACATCCTGCACGACCTCGCTCATCCCGGTGCCCCGCGGTCCATGCCGGGCTTTCTCGTGGCCGCCCTGGAGCGCCGCCGCTCGTCCGGTCTCGACACGCCTCTCACTCTGCTGAGTTGCGACAACATTCCGTCCAACGGGGCCATTCTCGAACGTGCAGTTCGCACCGTCGCGGAACAACGCTCCGCCGAACTGGCCCGCTGGATCGGGGACACCGTGACCTTCCCGTCGACGATGGTGGACAGGATCGTGCCCGCAGTGACCGAGGCCGATCGGGCGCATATCGCCGACGCCATCGGCATGACGGACCTGGCCTGCGTGACGGGCGAGCCGTTCCGGCAATGGGTGATCGAGGATCGCTTCGCCGGGCCGCGGCCGCCGTGGGACTCGGCAGGCGCAGAGTTCGTCGAGGAGGTCGGCGGGCACGAACTCATCAAGATGCGGGTCCTCAACGGCGCCCAGACCGCCTTCTGCACCCTCGGCGCGATCCTCGGCCTCACCTATACGTTCGAGGATGCCCGCCATCCGGTGCTCGGCGGTGTGGTCAGACGCATGCTCGCGGACGAGACCCTCTCGACCCTCCCTCGCGTGCCCGGCATGGAGGCCGAGGCTTCTATCGAGCTGGCGCTGTCCCGCCTCCGCAATACGGCCATCCGGCATACCAACCATCAGATCGCGACCGACGGGTCGCAGAAGATCGTGCAGCGCTTGCTGGATCCGATGCGGGACCGGATCCGTCAGGGTCGATCGTTCGAGTTGCTGGCCTGCGCGGTGGCGGGCTTCATCGTCTATCTCGCCCGCGCCTCGACCTCCTTGGGGGCGGTATGGACGCCGAGCGATCCCTTCGCCGACGTCGTGCGCCGGATCGCCGACGAGACCGGACCTTCGCCAGAGACATTGGTGCGCCGCGTTCTCGCGCTATCGACGATCTTCGGAACGGACCTCGCCGGCGATGCGCGCGTCGTCGCCGCAACGACCCGCCACGTTGGCGGGCTGTTGTCCGACAATCCGGGAGACTATCTGGATCGGGTTTCGCGCTGAGGGCTCCCACGGAAATCAGGGCTTCGCTCTCGACGCTGGCCCGAGAGATGACTGGCCCCCTCGATCGAAGCATTTCTGTCCGTGGGAGCCCCTCCGTGGCCGAACCGCCGTCGATCGTGGGGTCATCGGCACGCGTCCGCGCAGGTCCGAGTGAAAGGCGGCCGACGCGGGAGAAGACGTGGCGATCGGCAACACTCGCGGGTTCACATGTCGGAGATCCGGGTCCAGGCGCCGCCCTCCTGATGGGAAAGGACCGCGGCGGCCACGAACCGCATGCCCTCGACGCCATCTTCGACCGTCGGCACGTCGAGCGCACGCCCGTCGGGCGCACGACCCTCGATGCGCGCGCCTATCAGCTCGGCGACGTCGCTGTAGAGCTGCGCGAAGCCCTCTATCCACCCTTCCGGATGGCCGGGCGGGACCCTCGTGGCATAGGCGGCTTCCGATCCCGTCACGGCACTGGCGCGCGTGATCGTGCGCTTGGCTTCCCCGAGAGGCGCGAAGAGCAGATGATTGGGCTCCTCCTGCGCCCATTCGAGGCCCGCGCGGCTGCCGAAGATCCTGATCCGGAGCGCGTTCTCCGTGCCGGGCGCAACCTGCGACGCCCAGAGGATGCCGCGGGCCTTCCCCGGGAAGCGCATCAGGACGTTGGCATTGTCGTCGAGCACCCGCGAGCCCACGAACGAGGACAGGTCGGCGCACAGGGACTCGGCGCGCAGCCCGGTGACGTAGGTCACGAGATGGTAGGCATGCGTGCCGATGTCGCCCAAGGCTCCGCCCGGCCCAGCCTGAGCGGGATCCTGCCGCCACGCGGCCTGCTTCTGACCGTGGTCCTCGATCGGCAAGCTGAGCCAATCCTGGGCATACTCGACCTGGATGACGCGGATGTCCCCGAGATCGCCGTTCCGGGCCATCGCCCGGGCATGCCTGACCATGGGATAGCCCGCGTAGTTGTGGGTCAGCGCGAAGAGGAGGCCACTCCGTCTCACCACCTCCGCGAGGGCCACGGCATCGCCCAGCCGCGAGCCGAGCGGCTTGTCGCAGATCACGTGGAAGCCGCTCTCGAGGCAAGCGGTCGCCTGCTCGCAATGCAGGTGGTTGGGCGTGACGATCGACACGGCGTCGACCCGATCGGCCAGCGGCATCGCCGCCTCGCGGGCGAGCATCTCGCGCCAGTCGGTATAGGCTCTCCCGGGCGCTATGCCGAGAGCGGCGGCGGACGCCAAGGCGCGGTCGGGCGACGACGAGAACGCGCCCGCCACGAGTTCGAAGCTGTCGTCGAGACGCGCGGCATAGCGGTGACCGCGCCCGATGAGCGATCCCGCCCCGCCCCCGATCATGCCGAGCCTGAGGCGGCGGGCGCGCCGGTTCAGTTCAGACACCATTCCCGTTCTCCCGATGGCCGTCGCCGCGGTCGCGCCCAGGCTCGACGACGACCTGCATCTTGAGGATGGCTCGATCTGCCGCGAAGGCCTCGACGGCGTCCTGCACCTGATCCAGGTCCCTGGTGGCCTCCAGGAAGGGGCGGACATCGATGCGGCCGTAGCGCAACAGGGTCAGGGCCTCGTGCATGTCGTCGCCCATCGCCGCGACCGTGCCCTTCAGCCCGATCTCGCGCAGCACCACCGATTGCGGCGCGAAGCTCGCGCGCGACCCCGCATCGGCCAGGCCGAACGCCGCGATCCGCCCTCCCGGCCTCACGAGGTCGAATGTCCTCTCGTAGAGCTCGGCGAGGCCGACGCACTCGATCACGACGTCGGCACCACGGCCGTCCGTCGCGGCCCGGACCTCGGCGTCGAGCCGGCCCATGTCGGAGACCGTGATGTCCGCGCCGCACGCGGCCGCGAGCGCCAGGCGATTCACGTTCAGATCGGCGGCGATGACCGGCGCCGCACCGATCGCCCTGGCCAGTTGGACATGCAGGTTCCCGATCGGGCCGGCGCCGATGACCAGCACGCTCTCGCCGAGCCGGATCCCGCTCCTCTTCGCGGCCCGCACCGTGCAGGCCAGCGGTTCGGTCAGGGCGGCGACGTCGAACGGCATGCCGTCGGGGAACGGGATGACTAGCCGTTGCGGGACCTTGACGTATTCCGCGAAGGCGCCGTCGACGTGGATTCCGAGCTGCTGGACCCGGGCGCAGCTCATCACCTCATTCTTGCGGCAGTAGAAGCAGTGACCGCAGCCCATGTTGATGTCGGCGATCACCCTCGTCCCCGGCGAGACGACGGTGACGGCACTGCCGACCTCAGCCACGGTTCCCGAGAACTCGTGCCCGGGGATCAGGGGAAGCCGGTCGGCGGCGTAGTGACCGCGGAAGATGTGCACGTCGGTCCCGCAGACGCCGACCCTCGAAACCCTGACGAGGACGTCGTCGGGCCCGCACTCGGGAATCGGGACCTCGCGAAGCTCGAACCGACCGGGCCGGGTCAGGACGGCGGCCTTCATCGTGGTCCGGCGCACCGGCCACCTCATGACTTGCGCCGGCCGGCGAGGAAGCGCTCCTTGCGCTCCCTCGACTCGGCCCTGGTCGCGGTGAACCCGGCGACCGCCGCCTCGCGGGCCGCTATGGCCTGCGCGGGGGCGCCGAGCAGGGCCTTGACGTAAGCGAGCGTGCCGGCATCGCAGCCGACGATGCTGCCGATGAGATCACCGAGCCGGCCGCGCAGTTCGTCGGCGCGGCAGAGGCGCTGGACGATGCCGCGCCGATGCGCATCCGCCGCGTCGATCACGTCGCCCGTGAGCAGAAGGTCCCGGGCACCGGACAGGCCCGCGGCCTCCACCAGTCGCGCCATGCCGCCCCAGGCTGGGCTGTTGCCGAGGCGAGGCTCGGGGAAGCCGACCCGACATGCGTCGGTCGCGATCCGGATATCGCACGCGAGCGCCAGTTCGAACCCGCCGCCGAGTGCCGCGCCCTCCACCACGGCGACGACCGGCACCGGAAGGTCGGCCAGCGCCTGGAAGGCCCTGCTGCCCAGGGCCGACAACCTCTGCGCCTCGCGGGGGCCGACGTTTGCCCATTCGTTGAGGTCCGCCCCGGCGCAGAACAACGGGCTCGTCGATCGGAGGAGCACAGCCCTGACGTCGTCTTCCCTCGCGGTGGCGTCGGCCGCCTCCAGCAGGGCGGTCAGGAACTCCTCATCCAGGGCATTGCGCTTCTCGGGCCTGTCGAGCCAGATCGTACGGCAGCCCAGCCCGTCGGTCTCGATCCGGATCCTCGCCATCATCGTCCCCTTTGCAGGCGGTTGAAGAGCAGCGCGAGGATGATCACGACGCCGATGGCCACCTGCTGGTAGAAGGCCTGCACGTTCAGGAACGTCAGGCCGGCCTGCAGCGTGGAGATCAGCAGCGCGCCGATCACCGCGCCCAACATGCTGCCTTCACCGCCCTGCAGGTCGGCGCCGCCCATCACCGCCGCGGCGACGGCGGGGAGCAGGAGGTCCTGCCCGAGGGTGGGATCCGCGGCCCCGAGCCGCGCCACAGTGACCATTCCAGCGAGCGCCGCGAGCATGCTGGCGATGACGTAGGCCGCGGCGGTATAGAAGGTCACGTCGATGCCAGCCAGGCGGGCGACCTCGCGCGCGCCGCCGATCGCGACCGTGTATTCGCCGAGCTTGGTCGTCCTCATGACGACGGCCGAGACGACCAGCACCGCGAGCGCAACGATGATGGGGGTCGGGACTGGCCCGACGGAACCGGCCAGGAAGCTGCTGAACCCCTCGGGGATCCCATAGACCGTCTGCCCCCCCGACACGATGAGCGCCAGGCCGGAGAAGATGCTCATCGTGCCCAGCGTGACGACGAACGGGGTGATGCGCGTCACGGTGATGATGGCGCCGTTCAGGAGGCCCGCCGCCGCACCGGTCGCGACGCTCCCCAGCAACACCACCGGGAGGGAGTGCCCCCCAGCCAGCAGGAGACCCGACATCGTGGCCGACAGTGCGAGGGCCGACCCTATCGACAGGTCGATGCCGGCCGTGATGATGACGAAGGTCTCGGCGATCGCCAGGATCGCGGTGATCGAGGACTGCAGGACGATGTTGACGAAGTTGTAGCCGCTGAAGAACTCGTGATCGATCGCGGTGAAGACGAGGACCGTCGCCAGGAGGGCAACCACGATCCCGAGTTGGCGCCACTCCGAAAGGAGTTGGCGGAGCGTGGGACGGCGCGGTGCCCCGGCCTCGCGCGGCGAGACTCGTCCGGCGCTCTTCAGTTCAGACACGCGCGTCCTCCACTGGTGTAGGCGACGACGCGTTGCTCGCTCGCCTGCGAGCGCGGCATCTCGCCGACGAGTTCCCCTTCCCGCATCACGAGGATGCGATCGCTCATGCGCAGCAACTCCGGCATCTCGGACGTGATCATCAGGATGGCCGCGCCCTTCTCGGCGAGCTCGCGCATGAGCGCGTAGATCTCGGCCTTGGCGCCCACGTCGATGCCCCGGGTCGGCTCGTCGAAGATGAAGACCGAGCTCCCGCTGAGCAGCCATTTGGCGAGCACGACTTTCTGCTGGTTGCCACCGCTCAACTGCCCGGCCAATCGCCTGACCGGCATTCGGGCGCTGACGCGTGCGAGCGAGGCGCGCGCCGCCTCACGCTGCCGCCGCCGATCGATGAAGCCGAACCACGTCGGAACCCGCGTCAGCGTCGCGTTGGCCGCGAGCGACATGCGCAGCGCCAAGCCCTGGTGCTTGCGGTCCTCCGTCAGGAAAGCGATGCCGGCCCGCACGGAGTCGGCGGGGCCCCGAAGGGCGAGCGGCTGGCCGCTGACGAGGACCGTTCCCGAGTCGAGCGGGTCCGCCCCGACGATGGCCCGCGCGACCTCCGTACGACCGGCGCCGACCATGCCGGCCATGCCGACGATCTCGCCGCGACGGAGTTGGAAGCTGATGTCGCGAAACACGCCGGCGCGGTTCAGGTTGGCGGCCTCGAGCAGCACCTCGCCCGGCCTGGAAGCGGGAAGGTTGGATACGTCATCGAGACCACGCCCGACCATCATGCGGATGAGCGACGCCTCGGTCAGGTCGGGACCACGCGACAACGTGCCCACGAGTCGCCCGTCCCGGAGGACCGTGGCCCGGTCCGCGAGCTCGAACACCTCCGCCAAGCGATGCGAGACGTAGACGAGCGCGTGACCCTCGGCGCGCAACTCGCGCAGGACCTCGAATAGCGTGTCGGACTCTCGCGAGCTCAAGCTGGCAGTCGGCTCGTCGAGGATGATGACCTTGGCATTGGCCGCGATCGCGCGAGCGAGCTCCACCACCTGCTGCTGGGCCACGCTGAGGCGGCCGACGGGCACGAAGGGGCTCGCCTGGAAATTGATCTTGCGAAGCGCCGCGAGGGCCTCCCGCCGGGCCGACGCCCAATCGACGAAGCCGGCGACGCTGCGCTCGCGGCCGAGCACGATATTCTGGATGGCGTTCAGTTGCGGGACGAGGCTGAGCTCTTGGTGGACCATCGAGATGCCCCGGGCGAGAGCATCCGCCGGGTTGCGCAGCACCGTCGGCTGGCCGTTCAGCTTCAGGGTGCCCTGGTCGGCGCGATAGGCGCCGAACATCACCTTCAGCAGCGTCGACTTGCCCGCGCCGTTCTCGCCCATGAGCGCGTGGATCTCGCCGGGGTAGATGGACAGGCTGACACCCTCGAGCGCCTTGACGCCAGGAAAGCTCTTGGACACCCCCTCCAGCAACAGGAGGGGGCTCGCAAGGCCGTTCGTCGGTACGGCTTGATCGATCCGCATCGGCCTGATCCGCCCCGAGGTCCTGAGCAGGTTTCGGGAGAGCGCCACACGCTCTTCCGATCGAAACCTGCGACACAATAAGGATCTCAGCAGGCGCAGCGTCGGCCTTCCAACGCAAGCCTGCTGAGGACCTGTCCCGGTCGGGCCGGGGCGGTCCAACGGGTCTTGTCCGCGCCGGCTGCGTCAGGCCCTCGGCCCGATGCGCCAGCATGGCGCCGGCGGCCCGTCCTGCCCGGCCCGAACGATCCCTCGCCGGCCCTCAGCCCCTCCCGACCGGGATAGGCCCTCAGTCGAAGAGCCCGGCCTTCACGGTGCCGCCAGCATCGTAGAACTGGCCCATCGTGTCCTTGGTGATCAGCTGCGCGGGGGCCACGACCCAGTCCGGCACTTTCTGACCAGCCAGAAGGCGGACGGCAGCCTCCAGCGACCAGTAGCCCTGGTAGTAGGGCAGCGGCGTGACGGTCGCCGAGATGGTCCCGTTCTGGATGCCGTTGAGGGCGGCTGGGATCCCGTCCGTGCCGACGATGATGATCTTGCCGGCAAGCCCCATGTCCGACACCGCCTTGGCGACGCCGACAGCCATGGTGTCGTTGTTGGCATAGAAGGCTTTGATGTTGGGGTTCTTGCGCAGCAGCGTCTGCGCGTCGTTGTAGGACATGTTGCCATCCCAGTTGCCCGGCACACTGGCGGCCAGCTTCAGGTTGGGATGCTTGGCGATGCCGTTCTTGAACCCGCGCATGCGAAGGATCGCGGCGCTGGATCCGGCCTGACCCTCGATCTGCGCCACATCGCCGCCTTCCGGCAGGTGTTGAGCGATGTAGTCCGCCGCCTGAGAGCCGTCCAACTCGTGGTCCGGGCCGACGTAGGTCGTCGCGGCGATGCGGGCGTCATCGGTGTTGACGACGGGCACGCCCGCATCGCGCATCTGCTTGAGCGCCGGCGTCAGGTTGGAGCTCGCCTCGGGGGACACGATGTAGGCGTCGAACCGCCGGCCGATCAGCGTCTGCGCGATCGTGAGCTGCTGCGTGGGGTCCGATTCCGAGTTGGCGGCCTGGATCGTCACCTCGACGCCCAGGTCCTTGGCGGCAGCCTGGATCCCGCTCTGGATGCCCTGCCAATATTGATTGCTGAGGCTCTTCAGGATCACGCCGACGCGGGTGCCGGGTTTCGCCTTCACGGGGCCGAGAGACTTGGCGAATTCGGCCCCCAGGACATGCGTCCCGTCCGGCGAGTCCGACCTGTAGGTGTAATCCGCGGCGAGGGCCGATCCAGCCGCAAGGCCGAGCGCGGCGGCCCCGCAAAGCAGCCGCGCGACGGCGCGCCGCGTGATGAAACAACCCAGAACAGAGCCGACCATATCGCGTCCTCCCACGGATTTTTCCCCCGGTCTGGAAACCGGTTTCACTTCGAGTAGCGACGGCGGTCAGTTCATGCAAGCGAATTTAGCCGGAATTTGTGGAAACCGGTTTTTTTGCGGGGCGGTCTCGTGCTAGTGCTGCGGCCGGAGGAACGATGCAGGCCACCATCAACGACGTCGCGCGCACTGCAGGCGTGTCCAAGGGTACGGTCTCGAAGTACCTGAACGGATCGCACCGTGTGTCGGTCGAGACCAGGGCAAGGATCGCCGCGGCGGTCGCGGCCCTGCGATTCGAGCCGAACCGCGTGGCGCAGGGTCTCAGCCTGCGCCGGAGCCACACGATCGGCCTCGTGGTCGCCAGCATCGCCAACCCGTTCTACGCCGAACTCATCCGGGGGGCCGAGGACATCGCCGCCACACGCGGCTACACCCTTCTGCTGGCCAGCACGGACGGCGAGCCGACGCGGGAGAGCGGCATCGTCCGCGCGATGCGCCAGCGCCAGGTCGACGGGATCGCCTTCGCCTCCGTCCGGCTCGCGGACCGCGAGGTCACGGCTCTCGCCAAGGGCGGCATGCAGGTTGTGCTCGCCAGCCGCAACCTGCCTGATGCTGAAGTCGACATGGTCGTCGTCGACAGCGTCCGGGGCGGCAGGCTGGCGACCGAGCACCTCCTCGCCCACGGGCATCGCCGCATCGCTTACGTGGGTGGCCCACAGACCATCGCGCAATTCCAGGACCGCCTCGGCGGCTGGCGTGCGGCGCTCGAAGCCGCGGCCATCGCGCCCCAGCCGGAGCTCTGCGTGTCCCTCGACCGGATGGACGTCGAGAGCGGCAGGCAGGCTGCCCACCGGCTCTTGGCCATGTCCGCCCCGCCGACGGCCGTCTTCGCCGCGACGGACAACCTCGCGTTCGGGGTGCTGAAGGCGTGCGACGAGGTGGGATATGCGATTCCGGAGCGCCTCGCCCTCGTCGGCTTCGACAATGTCCCGTTCGGCGCGATCGCGCTGGTGCCGCTCACGAGCGTGGATGGGTCGGGCCTGACGATCGGGCAGCGCGCCATGGGCCTCCTCATCGACCGCATCGAGGGCGGCGCCAGGGCCAGCGCCCAGGACGGCCACGTGCGCATGGTGATCGAGCCCAAGCTCTGCATCAGGCGTTCGTGCGGCTGCCAGCCTCGCAAGGAGATCGGCTGAATGCGCCTGCTGGATTCAGATGGGCTGCTTGCCACCATCGCGAACATCCCCGAAGGCGCCACGGTCGCGATATCGGGAGCGGGCGGCGGGCTGCTCGAGCCCGAAGCCGTGCTGCGGCATTTCGAGCGCAGCTTCCTCGATGGCGGGAGGCCACGCGGCCTGACCTTGGTCCATGCCCTCGGGATGGGGAACCGCCGCGACACCGGCACGAACCGCTTCGCCCACGAAGGCATGGTGCGGAGGGTCATCGGCGGCCACTGGATTTGGTCGCCACGCATGCTGAAGCTTTCGCAGCAGAACAAGATCGAGGCCTATTGCCTGCCGAGCGGGGCCATAACCAACCTTTTCCGTGAGATCGGTGCCAAGCGCCCCGGACTGTTCACGCATGTCGGGCTCGGCACCTTCGTCGACCCGCGCCTGGGCGGCGGCCGCTGCAATGATGTGACCACCGAGGAGATCGTCGAACTCCTGCAGATCGATGGCAGGGACGTTCTCCGATACCGGCCTTTCCCGATCCACGTCGCCGTCGTCCGGGGCACCTTCGCAGATGCACAGGGGAACATCAGCGCCGTGGAAGAGCCGGCCGACCTCGATTCCTATTCCATCGCGCTCGCCGCGAAAGCGAGCGGCGGCATCGTCGTCGCCCAGGTGCGCGAGACCGTGCGGACCGGCAGGCTCCGCCCGCGCGAGGTGTCCATCCCGGGCAACCTCGTCGACTTCGTGTTCGTGGACCCGGACCAGCAACAGACGCATCACGGCCCCTACGACCTCGCATTGGCGGGCCTGGGACCGCGGGAAGCGCCGACCCTGCTCGACGTCCCTGCAGACCCGGTCCGTCAGATCGTCGCGCGGCGCGGCAGCGTTGAGCTCGTCGAGGGCGCGACGGTCAACTTCGGGTTCGGCATGTCGGCGGGCGTCGCCGAGCACATCGTGCGCTCGGGCCAGGGCGGAAAGTACTGGTTCACGATCGAGCAAGGCATCCACGGGGGCGACCTGCTGACCGGCGACCTGTTCGGGATCGCAGCGAACCCGGTCGCCATTCTCTCGGCCAGCGAGCAGTTCGACATGTACAGCGGCGGGGGTCTCGACCAGACCTTCCTCGGCCTCGCGGAGATGGACAAGGCCGGGAACGTCAACGTGTCCCATTTCGGCGGCCAGATCAGCGGGCCAGGCGGCTTCATCGACATATCCCAAGGAGCCCGGAAGGTGACCTTCTGCGGCAGCTTCGACGCCAAGGGCGCGAAGGTCGCCCTGCGGGACGGCGCGCTCTCGGTCACCAGCCATGGCCAGATCATGAAGCTGGTCGATGCCGTGGCGGGGATCACCTTCAGCGGCTCGGAGGCCGTCAGGCGCGCCCAGGCCGTCCGCTACATCACCGAGCGCGCGGTCTTCGAGCTCACGCCCGACGGGGTCGAGCTCATCGAGTACGCGCCTGGGATCGACCTGAGGACCGACGTGCTCGACCGGATGGGGTTCGCTCCGATCGTCCGCAGACCCGTCCTCATGGACAGCGCTCACTTCTCGCCGATGCGTGAGGCCGAGACCGGGGGCGTCGAGGTCCCGGCGTGACCGGGGGCAGCGCCCCGCCACGAGGGCGCGTATCGGCGATCGGACCAGCACGAAGCGACATCAGCCGGGTCAGGGAGGGAAGATGCACGACTACGTGATCGCGGGCGGCGGGACCGCGGGCTGCGTCCTCGCGGCGCGCCTGAGCGAGGCCGGCGCCGACGTCCTGCTCCTGGAGGCCGGCCACCCGGACAGCCACCCGTTCATCCACATCCCGGCGGGCTTCACCAAGCTCAGCGGTCCGAAGGTGAATTGGGGCTACCGGACCGTGCCCCAGAGGAACCTGAACAACCGCGACATGTGGTACCCGCAGGGCAAGACGCTCGGCGGCGGCAGCTCGATCAACGCGATGATCTACACGCGGGGACACCGGACGGACTATGACGGGTGGGCTGCCGGGGGGGCGCCAGGGTGGTCGTACGACGACGTGTTACCCTACTTCCGGAAGGCCGAGGCGAACGCGCGCTTCGCCAACCGGTATCACGGGACCGATGGGCCGCTCGCCGTGTCGGACCCGATCAGCCCCCTCAAGATCTCCGCCGCCTTCATCAAGGCCGCGCAGGAGGCCGGCATCCCCTACAACCCCGACTTCAACGGAGCCGAGCAGGAAGGGGTGGGCTACCATCAGACCACCACGCGGGACGGCCGCCGCGGCAGCGCTGCCGTCTCCTACCTGCGGCCCGCCCGAGGCCGCAAGAACCTGACCGTGGTCACGCGTGCGCAGGTCAGCCGCGTGATCGTGGAGAACGGCCGCGCCGTCGCGGTGGAATACCGCCGGGACGGCTCCGCCGCCCTGGAGCGGGCCGGCGCGGCGACCGAGGTCATCGTGACTGGCGGAGCCATCGGATCGCCCAAGCTCCTGATGCTCTCTGGGATCGGGCCGGCCGCCCACTTGCGGCAGCACGGCATCCCGGTCGTGGCCGATCTCGCCGGGGTCGGCGAGAACCTGCAGGACCACCTCGACTGCTATACCGTCTATGACTGCAACGGGCCGCACAGCTACTACGGCGTGGATCAGCACCTGCGGCAGGCCTGGTGGGGCGTGCAATACCTGCTGTTCCGCAGCGGGCCGGTCACCACGAACATCGTGGAGGCGGGCGCCTTCGTCAAAGCGGACCCAGCCTCGGCCACCCCCGACACGCAGCTCCACTTCCTGCCGGCCTACGTGGTCGATCACGGGATGATGCGCATCCCCGGCTACGGCGTGTGCCTCTACACGAACCTGCTGCGGCCCAGGAGCCGCGGCACCGTGCGGCTGGCCGGCGCCGATCCTGGCACGGCGCCGCTGATCGATCCCAACTACCTCGGCGAGCCCGACGACATGCGCATGGCCGTCGCGGGGTTGCGCCTCGCGCGCGAGGTCATGGCTTCGCCGGCGATGCGCCCTTATCTCAGGGCCGAGCGGATGCCCGGGACCGACAAGTCGAGCGATGCCGACCTGCAAGCCTACGTGCGGGAGTGGGCGAAGACCGACTACCATCCCGTCGGGAGCTGCAAGATGGGCACCGACGACATGGCCGTCGTCGATCCCGATCTGCGGGTCAGGGGGGTCGACGGCCTACGAGTCTGCGATTCGTCCGTGATGCCGCTTGAGATCAGCGCCAACACCAATGCGCCGACCATCATGATCGCGGAGAAAGCGTCCGACCTGATCCTGGCCGGCGCGGAGGGACGCGGGCTGAAGGGAGCGGCATGATGGGTGGCCATGCGACCCAGAGGGAGGGACTCACCCCATGACGGCGGTCTTCGCGATCGTGGGAGACCCGGTCGCCCAGGTCCGGTCACCGGAGGTCTTCAACCGGCTCTTCCGCGAGCGCGGGATCGATGCCGTCATGGTGCCCCTGCACGTTCCCGGCGACGGACTCGCGGCCGCGCTCGCCGGCTTGCGGGCCGTGGCGAACCTGCGCGGCGTCGTGGTCACCGTGCCGCACAAGCCGGCCGCAGCCGAGATGCTGAGAAGCGCGACGAGGCGCGTTCTCATGGCGGGGGCTGCGAACGCGCTCCGGCCGGTACCGGGCGGTTGGGACGGCGACCTCTTCGACGGGGAAGGCTTCGCGCTGGGGTTGGAAGGCCGGGGATTCCGCGTTGCCGGCAAGCGGTGCGCGGTCGTCGGCGCCGGAGGCGCAGGCGCGGCCATCTCGCTGGCGCTCGCCGAGCGGGAAGCGGCATCCATCGCGGTCTGGGACCTCGACACCCACAAGGCGCAGGGGCTCGCCGCCCGGCTGGCGTCCCTCACCGTCGCGCCGGTTCAGGTCGCCAAGCCGGATGCCAGGACGGATCTCGCCGTGAACGCCACGCCGCTCGGCATGCAGCCGGGCGACCCGGTCCCGATCGACGTATCATCGTTGTCCGCCGGCACGCTCGTGGCGGAAGCGATCATGAAACCCCCGCTCACCCGGCTGCTCGCCGCCGCAGTCGCACGGGGATGCGCGGTGCAGGAGGGTCGACACATGCTGGACAATCAGGTCGAGGCGATCTGGACGTTCTTCGGCCTCCCATAGCGTGCCGTGACTGCGCTCCCGAGCCGGCGTGTCACCCGAAGTCGGTGAGACCGCGGCCTTTCCCCTCGGCCGGAAATCCACCGACGTGGTGCGCGGACCTCCAGGCCGACACGGCATCGGTTCATGCCTCGATTCCACAGGTCGCGCAGAGCGCCCTCATTCGGGCGGCCGCCCTTTCGGGATCCGTGAACAGGCCGGCTCGATCGGCCAGACGGAACACGTCGGCGTAATGGATGACCCCGCGCGCGGACTCCATGCCGCCCAGCATGCGGAAATGGTCCTGGTGGCCGTTCAACCAGGCCAGGAACACGACCCCGGCCTTGTAGAACTGAGTCGGCGCCTCGAAGATGCAGCGCGACAGGGGAACCGTCGGCTCCAGGATGGCACGATAGCCTTCGACGTCACCCGCCGCGAGCCGGCCGAACGCGGCTGCCGCCGCCGGGGCGATCGGGTCGAAGATGCCGAGCAGGCCGTGACTGTGCCGCTCCCCGTCTCCCTCGATCGTATCAGCGAAGTTGAAGTCGTCGCCCGTGTACATCTTGACGCCCGCGGGCAAGCGGGCGCGCATCGTCTCCTCGTGAGCTCGATCGAGCAGGGAGATCTTGAACCCTTCAACCTTGCCCTGGTGCGCTTCGATCAGGTCGAGCGCCGTCCCCATGGCGGTCGGCACGTCGGCGCTGCCCCAGTAGCCGGCGAGCCGGGGGTCGAACATGTCGCCCAGCCAATGCAGGATCACCTTCTCCCGCGCGCCCTCGATGAGGCGCCCGTAGACGGCGAGGTAGTCGTCGCGGGACCTCGCGAGCCGACAGAGCGCCCGGCTGGCCATGAGGATGGCCCGTCCGCCACAGGCCTCGATGTGCTCGAGCTGCTCCTCGTATGCGCCGACCACACCGTCGAGATCGCCGGCCGCCGCAGGGTCGAGCTGGTCGGTGCCGGCGCCGCAGGCGAGGTCGGCGCCGCGCACCGTCCGGCTCTCGTCGAGCGAGCGCCGGATCAGCTCCTTGGCGCCGACCCAATCCAGCCCCATGCCGCGTTGCGAGGTGTCCATCGCCTCGGCGACGCCGAGCCCCAGATCCCAGAGCCGGTGGCGGAACGCCATCGTGGCATCCCAATCGACCGACGGAGCCCTCCACGGATCGCGCGACGCGCGGACGTCCATGACCACGTGAGCGGCCGCATAGACCGTTCGGACCTCGATCGCAGGACCTGTCGAGCTGAAGGGAGAAGCGGGACCCATCTCGTGGCGGCGCAGGAAGCCGCTGACGTCTGGAAGCGCGAGAGCCGGCACGAGATTCTCCCCGGTGTGTTGGAACGTTCCGATACCCCTACCTCAGGAGGCGAAAAATGCGAACGCAGGCCGCAATTCGATTGCGGCATTCCGGCCTTCATGACATGGAACGTTCCAACAGACGGGACAGGGAAGGGAACGCGTGGCGGGCAGGGCGACGATCATCGACATCGCTCGCATCGCCGGCGTGTCCAAGTCGACCGTCTCCCTGGTGCTGACCGGGGCCGGCAAGATCAAGCCGGAGACCGAGCGCGTCGTCCGCGCGGCCATGCGGGACCTCGGCTACGTCTACAACCGCGGCGCGGCGAGCCTGCGCAACCCCCAGACCCGCATCGTGGGGATGGTCATCAACGATCTTTCGAACCCTTTCTTCGCCGAACTCGCCATCGGTATCGAGCGCGCGCTGCGCACGTCCGGCTACATCCCCCTCATGGCGAACACGGCCGAGAGCCTCCTTCGACAGGCCGAGGTGGTCCGCTCGATGCGCGAGCATGGCGCGAGCGGAGTGATCCTGTGCCCGACGATGGACACCGATGCGGATGAGATGGCGTCCCTCGCCGCACTCGGCATCCCGCTGGTCCTGGCCATCAGGCGCATCCCCGGCGCCAAGGTCTCGCTCGTCGCCTCGGACAACCGCGGCGGCGCCGAGCAGGCGGCCGGCCGGCTGCTCGGCCTCGGCCACCGACGGATCGCCTTCATCGGCGGCGTCTCCCCCATGGGCGTGCGGCAGGACCGGCTCGCCGGCCTCGACGATGCCTTCACCGCCAGGGGGCTCGCGCTCGACCCCTCCCACGTCATCGAGGCTCCGCCGACGAAGAAGGGCGGCTTCGAGGCCATGGTGAGACTCCTCGCCCGGCCCGACCCGCCGACCGCGACCCTCTGCTTCAACGACGTGGTGGCGATCGGCGCGATGCTGTCGCTCGCCCGCGAGGGGATGATGGCGGGCCGGGACATGGCCGTGATCGGCTTCGACGACACGAGCGAGGCCCGCCAGATGTCGCCGGCACTCACGACGGTCTCGGTCGGCTCCGGCGACCTCGGCGAACGCGCCGGCCAGATGCTGCTGCGACAGATCGAGCGCACGGCGGATGGGCCCGAAACCTATGTCGGCGAGGCACGCCTGGTCGTGCGGGAATCCTGCGGCAAGCCGCTGAAGGTCAGGGAAGTCGCGTGATGGCAGTCCGCTGGGGCATCGTCGGGGCCACGACGATCGGCAGGGAATGGATGATCGGCGCCATCCGGGCAGCCGGCGGCGAGGTCGTCTCCGTGATGTCGAGCGATGCGGCGCGCGGCGAGCGCTACGCGAGCGAGAACGGCATACCCGCCAGCGTGACCCGGATGGACGCGCTGCTGGCGGAGGGCATCGACGCCGTCTACATCGCCTCCACGAACCAACTCCACAAGGCGCAGACGCTCGCGGCGGCGGCGGCCGGCAAGCACGTTCTGTGCGAGAAGCCCCTCGCGCTGACGCTCGCCGACGCGCGCGAGATGGCCGAGGCCTGCCGCGTGGCGGGCGTCGTCATGGCCACCAACCACCACCTTCGCAACGCCGGCACCCATCGGGCGATGCACGAGGCCATCCGGGAGGGTCGGATCGGGCGGCCGCTTTTCGCCCGCGTGTTCCACGCCGTCTACCTGCCACCACACCTGCAGGGTTGGCGCATCGACAACGCCGCGGCCGGCGGCGGCGTCGCGCTCGACATCACCGTTCACGACGCCGACACGCTGCGCTTCGTGCTGGGCGACGAGCCGGTGAGCGTCACGGCGATGAATCATGCCTCGGGCATGGCCGCGGCCGGCCTCGCCGATGGGATCATGGGGATCGCCCGCTTCGAGACCGGCCTCCTGGCGCAGTGGCACGACGCCTTCACGACGAAGCACGCCATCACCGGTTTCGAGGTGCACGGCACCGAGGGCTCGTTGATCGGCACCGACTGCATGACCCAGCAGCCGAAGGGCGAGGTCACCCTGCGCACCGCCTCCGGCGAGGAGCGCCTACAAATCGATCGTGGCGACCTGTACCTGCGCGGCGTCACCAGGTTCCAAGCCGCCGTGCGCGGCGAAGGGACACCTTCGGCGACGGCCGAGGACGGCATCCGCTCCCTCGCGATGGCGCTCGCGGCGATGGAAGCGGCCGACACGGGCCGCGAGATCGCGATCGACACCGGGCTCTGACCATGTCGTTCCCCGAGACCATGACGGCCGACGAGGCTGCAGCTCTGATCCCCGACGGGGCGACCGTCACCGTCTCCGCGGCGTCCGGCCTCGGCTGCCCGGACGCCATGCTGTCCGCCATCGGCCGGCGCTTCGACGGGACCGGCCACCCGCGCGACATCACCACCCTGCACCCCATCGCGGCCGGCGACATGTGGGGCATCAAGGGCATCGACCACATCGCCAAGCCCGGCTGCCTCGCCAGGATCATCGCAGGCTCCTATCCGTCCGGCCCCTCGTCGGCCGAGCCGCCCCGCATCTGGCGGATGATCGAGGGCAACGAGATCCCGGCCTACAACGTGCCCTCCGGAATCCTCTTCGACATGCACCGGGAGGCCGCGGCCAAGCGGCCCGGCGTGCTCACGAAGGTCGGCCTCGACACCTTCGCCGACCCGCATCGGCAAGGCTGCGCCATGAACGCCCGCGCCGCCGAGGCGCCGATCGTCCGGCACATGGAGTTCGAGGGCGAGGACTGGCTCTACTTCAAGGCGATCGTGCCGGACGTCGCCATCATCCGCGCGACCACGGCCGACGAGCGCGGCAACCTGTGCTTCGAGCACGAGGGCGCCTACCTCGGTCCGATCGAGCAGGCCCTGGCGGTCCGCAACAACGGCGGCCTGGTGATCGCGCAGGTCAAGCGGCTCGCACAGAGCGGCACCTTGAAGCCCCATGCGGTGACGGTGCCGGGCATCTTCGTCGATGCCATCGTGGTCGCGCCCGACCAGATGCAGACCACCCAGACGCTCTACGAGCCGGCGATCTCCGGCGAGGTGTTCCGCCCCGTGTCGAGCTTCGAGATCCCCGGCTTCGACGTGAGCAAGGTGATCGCGCGACGCGTCGCCCAGGAGATGCGCCATGGCGATGCGGTGAACATCGGGTTCGGCATCTCCGCGCTGGTGCCGCGCATCTTCATCGAGGAGGGTCGCCACGGCGACGTGACCTGGATGATCGAGCATGGCGCGGTCGGGGGAATCCCCCTGCTCGACTTCCAGTTCGGCTGCTCGTCCAACGCCGAGGCGATCGTCGCCTCGCCGACCAACTTCCTCTACTTTCAGGGCGGTGGCTTCGACGCCTCCCTCCTGTCCTTCCTGCAGATCGACCGCAGCGGCTCGGTCAACGTCTCGCGCCTGAGCGCGCGGCCCCACGTGACGGCCGGCGCCGGCGGGTTCGTCGACATCTCGGCGCGGGCCAGGCGGATCGTCTTTTCCGGATTCTTCAGCGCCGCGGCCAAGCTCGGCGTCGAGGCGGGCGAGCTCGTCATCCACCGCGAAGGCAAGGTCCGGAAGCTCGTCGAGGAGGTCGAGCACGTCTCCTTCTCCGGCCGACGCGCCGTCGAACAGGGGCAGCACATCACCTACGTCACCGAGCGCTGCGTCATGGAACTGACGAAGGAGGGTGTCGCCGTGACGGAGATCGCTCCCGGCGTCGACCTCGAGCGCGACGTGCTCGCGCAGGCGGAGTTCCCGCTGCTCGTCCCGACGGCGCCCAGGCGCATGGACGCCGCCCTGTTCCACCCGGGCAGGATCGGCCTGATGCTCGGGGCGGCGGCATGAGCGTCGGCATCGAGCTCTCGGTCGATGATGGCGTCGCGACGATCACGCTCGCCAAGCCCGACAAGCTGAACGCGCTCGACGGCGCCATGATCGCCGGGCTCCTGGCGGCGGCGGTGCGGATCGACGCCGACCCATCGGTCCGCGTCGCCATTCTCACCGGCCAGGGCAGGGCCTTCTGCGCCGGCGGTGACATCGAGGCCTGGGGGGCGCTGAGCCCGTTGGCCATGGGGCAGAGCTGGGTGCGGCAGGGCCACCGCGCCTTCGACGCGCTGGCTCGCCTGAAAGTGCCGCTGATCGCCGCGATCAACGGCCACGCGCTCGGCGGCGGGCTCGAACTGGCCGCCGCGGCGGACTTCCGCATCGCGGAGGACGGCGCCAAGTTCGGGCTGCCCGAAACGGGGATCGGCATGGTGCCCGGTTGGTCCGGGACCCAGCGGCTGGTCGCGCGGGTCGGCGCCCAGGTCGTGCGGCGCCTGGCGCTCGCCGGCGAGATCGTCACGGCCGACCGGGCCCTCGCCCTGGGCCTGGTCGATGAGGTCGCGCCGAAGGGCGGCAGCCTCGCTACGGCCCGGGACTGGGCGGCCCGCATCGCGGCCCGCGGACCGGTCGCGACCATCATCGCCAAGCAGCTCATCAACGCCGCGCAGGGCGAGGACGCCGCCGCCACGCTGGAGATGCTCGCCGGCGCGCTGGTCTCGACCACGGACGATCTCGAAGAGGGGGTGGCGAGCTTCCGCGAGAAGCGGCCGCCCACGTTCAAAGGACAACAGCCATGACAGCGCCGATCCGCCTGGACCAGATACGCTTCGCCGAAGCCCTCCAGGGGCTGCCGGGCCACTACCCCGCCTTCATCGGCGGGCGCCAGGCCGAGGCTGCCGATGGCCGCGTGATCGAGCGGACGAGCCCCGCCTACGGCACCGTGGTCAGCCGTTACGCGCGGGCGGGGCAGGCCGACCTCGACCGAGCCATCGCGGCCGCCCGCCGCGCCTTCGACGAGGGACCCTGGCCCAGGGCGACTGCCGCCGAGCGATCCCGCGTGCTGCACCGCGCGGCCGATCGGATCGAGGCCAAGGCCGAGATGCTGGCGACGCTGGACGTGCTCGAATCCGGCAAGCCGATCGCGCAGGCCCGGTCGGAGATGGCCGGGGCGGTGGACCTCTGGCGCTATGCCGCCGGCCTCGCCCGCGACCTGCACGGCGAATCGACGACCGCCATGGGGGATGCCAAGCTCGGCATCGTCCTTCGAGATCCCATCGGCGTCGTCTCGGTCATCACGCCCTGGAACTTCCCCTTCCTCATCGTCAGCCAGAAACTTCCCTTCGCGCTCGCCGCTGGCTGCACGGCCGTGGTGAAGCCGAGCGAGATGACGTCCGCCTCGACCCTCCTCCTGGGCGAGATCCTCGCGGAGGCCGGGCTGCCCGAGGGCGTCTGCAACATCCTCGCCGGATACGGCGCGGAGATCGGGGCGCCGATGACCTCCGACCCGCGGGTCGACATGGTGACGTTCACCGGGTCGACGCGGGTCGGCAAGGCGACCATGAAGGCCGCCTCCGACACGCTGAAGAAGGTGGTGATGGAGCTGGGGGGCAAGAATGCCCAGGTGATCTTCCCCGATTGCGACATGGAAGCCGCGGTCGACGCCGCGGTCTTCGGTGCCTACTTCAACGCGGGCGAGTGCTGCAACGCCGGCAGCCGCCTCATCGTCCACCGTGACTGCATGGAAGCCTTCAAGGCGGCCTTCGTCGAGAAGGCCCGCAAGGTGCCGGTCGGCGATCCCCTGGACGAGTCCACGAAGGTCGGCGCGCTGATCTCGCCCGAACACCTCGCTCTCGTGCAGAAGCACCTCGCCGCCGCCCGCGAGGCCGGAGCCACGGTGCCCCTCGGCGGGAATGTGATCGAAGCCTCCGGCGGCAACTTCATGGAGACGACGATGGTGGCCGGCGTCGACCCCGCCATGGCGGTCGCCCGCGACGAGATCTTCGGTCCCGTCGTCACGATGATGACGTTCGGGACGTCGGACGAGGCCGTCGCCATCGCCAACGGCATCGATTACGGGCTTTCGGCCAGCGTCTGGAGCCGCGACTTCGATACCTGCATCGGCATGTCCCGCCGGCTGCGGGCCGGCACGGTCTGGACCAACACGTTCATGGACGGGGCGGCCGAACTGCCTTTCGGGGGCTTCCGGCAGTCGGGGTTGGGCCGCGAACTCGGCCGCAAAGCGGTCGCCGACTACACCGAGGAGAAGACCCTCCACCTCCACACCGGCCCGCGCACCTCGTGGTGGGCTCCCCGTCCGGCGGTGGATTGAGCGACGGCGCGCCCGTGCGCCGGCCCCGCCGGCGCCGATCACCCTGCCGCGTCACGTCGAGCTCGACGTGCCGCGACCGAGATCGAGACCCGGGGACCACCGGGCCCTTCCCGAGGGAGAGAGCTGCAATGGGTTTCCGCAACAAGGTCCTCGCCGGGATCGCGCTCGCCGTCCGCTCGGCCTCGCTCGCCGACGCCGCCGACCTCGGGGAGGTGCAGAGGCTGCAGTGGTGGACGTCGGGTGGCGAGGCCGCGGCGCTGAACGTGCTCAAGGAAGACCTCGGGCCGCTCGACCGGGCGGTCATCGTCGCCCCCCGAAGCGGAGCACTCCTTTGAGGGCGCCGCCGTCGCTGGCCGACCCGTCCGGGGCCTCCGCCGACGTCGTCGTCATCGGCTCGGGCATGGGCGGCGCCACGGCCGCCTACGCCCTGGCCCCGACCGGCGCCCGCATCCTCATCCTGGAGAAGGGGCACCAGTTGCCCGCCATCCCGGAGAACCGCGACGTCCGCGCCATCTTCCAGCGCGGCCATTTCCGGCCGAAGGAGGTGTGGCACGATGCCGACGGCGCGCCCTTCAACCCCGGCAACTACTACAACCACGGCGGCAATTCGAAGTTCTACGGCGCCGTTCTGCTGCGCTACCGCGCGGAGGACTTCGAGGGCATAGCCCATGCCGATGGCGACGCGCCGTCCTGGCCGATCCGCTATGCCGACATCGAGCCCTGGTACGACGCGGCCGAGACCCTCTACCAGGTGCGCGGCGCCCTGGGCGGGGACGCGACCGAGCCGCACCACAACGGTCCCTACCCGTACGGCCCCGTGCCCGACGAGCCCGCCATCGCCACCGTGCGTCGGCGCATCGCGGCGGCGGGCCTGCATCCCTTCTCCCTGCCGCTCGGGGTCGACATCGAGCGCTGGCTCAGCCACGCCGAGACCCCCTGGGACGCCTTTCCCGACGCCCGCAGCGGCAAGATGGACGCCGAGACCTGCGCGCTGATCCCCGCGCTCGAATATCCCAACGTCACGATGGCGAGCGGTGCCGAGGTGCGCCGGCTGATCCCCGGGCCGGGCGGCCGCGTGATCGCCGCCGTGGAATACGAGCAGGACGGAGCGGTGCGGCAGGTGTCCGCCCGGACGGTCATCCTCGCGGCGGGGGCGGTGCGCTCGGCGGCGATCCTGCTCGCCTCAGGCGACGGCGGCCTCGCCAACCGCTCGGGGGCGGTGGGCCGGCACTTCATGAACCACAACCTCAGCGCCGTGGTGGCGATCGATCCGCGCTTCGTCAACGACTCCGTCTACCAGAAGACCTTCGGCTGCAACGACGTCTACCTGTCGGACGGACGCGGTGGACCGCCGCTCGGCAACATCCAGTTGCTCGGCCGCGTGACCGCCCCGATCCTGAAGACCAACATGCCGCGCGTGCCCGAATGGGCGCTGCGCCACCTCAGCCGCCACGCCGTCGATTTCCTGGCCATGAGCGAGGACCTCCCGCGCGCCGACAGCCGCGTGCGGCTCGACGGCGACCGGATCGTGCTGGACTGGCGGCGCAGCAACATGACGGCCCAGCGCGGCCTCGTGCGCCGCCTCAAGCAGGCACTGCGCGCCGCCGGCTTCCCGCTGGTGCTGTCGCATCTCTTCGACCGGAAGACGCCCTCCCACCAGTGCGGCACCATCCGCCTCGGCGACGACGCGGCCAAGGCACCCCTCGATCCGTTCGGCCGCGCCTTCGACCACCCGAACCTGTTCGTGGTCGATGCCAGCACGCTCGTGACGTCCGCGGCGGTCAATCCCTCGCTCACCGTCGCGGCGCTCGCCTTGAGGGCCGCGGATGAGATCCGCCGCCAGGAGTTCGGCCAAGCCGCGGCGGCGGGGGCCGAGCGCGTCCTTCCCAGTTGATGCAAGCCCATCCGGAGGCCGACACAATGGTCGACTACATCATCGTCGGCGGTGGCTCGTCCGGCTGCGCCCTGGCCGGGCGCCTGTCGGAGGACCCGTCGGTCTCGACCCTCCTGCTCGAGGCGGGCGGCCTCGACCGCCACCCCCTCTTCGCCATGCCGGCCGGCTTCGCCAGGATGACGAAGGGCATCGCCAGTTGGGGCTACTCGACGGTGCCGCAGCGGCATCTCGGCGGTCGCGTGCTCTGGTACACGCAGGCCAAGGTGATCGGCGGCGGCTCGTCGATCAACGCGCAGCTCTACACGCGCGGCAACGCCGAGGACTATGACGGGTGGGCCTACCGGGACGGCTGCGCCGGATGGGCCTATGCCGACGTCCTCCCCTACTTCAAGCGCGCGGAGGACAACCAGCGCCTCGTCGACGCCTACCACGCGTCGGGTGGCCCCCTGGGCGTCTCCGTCCCGGTCAACCCGATGCCGATCTCGGAGGCCTTCATCCGCGCGGGCCAGCAATACGGCATGCCCTACAACCCCGACTTCAACGGCGCGCGGCAGGAGGGCGTCGGCCACTATCAAGTCACGGTGCGCGACGCGAAGCGCTCGTCGGCCTCGACCGCTTACGTGAGGCCGGCGCTCGGCCGCAAGAACCTGACTGTCAGGACCGGCGTCACCGTGACCCGGATCGTGGTCGAGGGTGGCCGGGCCGTCGGCGTCGAGTCGGTCGAGAACGGCACCAGGCGGACGATACGGTGCGACCGCGAGGTACTGCTGACGTCGGGCGCCATCAACTCGCCGCGCCTGCTGATGCTCTCGGGCATCGGCCCCGCCGACCACCTGAGGGCGGTGGGCGTGGACGTCGTCCACGATCTGCCGGGCGTCGGTGGCAACCTGCAGGACCACCTGGACCTCTACGTGATCGCCGAATGCACCGGCGACCACACCTACGACAACGTGGCCAAGCCGCACCGCACCATCCTGGCCGGCCTGCAGTACCTCCTGACGAAGAAGGGGCCGGTCGCCTCGACGCTCTTCGAGACGGGCGGTTTCTGGTTCGCCGGCCGCGGAGGGACCGCGCCCGACATCCAGTTCCACCTCGGCCTGGGCTCGGGCATCGAGGCGGGCGTCGACCGCTTGAAGAACGCCGGGGTGACCCTGAACTCCGCCTACCTCCGCCCGCGCTCGCGCGGCACCGTGCGCCTGCCGTCGGACGATCCGGCCGCCCATCCCCTGATCGATCCCAACTATTGGGACGACCCGCACGACCGCGCCATGTCGCTCCAAGGCCTGCGCATGGCGCGGGAGATCTTCCGGCAGGACGCCCTCAAGCCCTTCATCATGGCCGAGCGGCAGCCCGGACCGGCCTTGACCAGCGACGCCGACCTCGAAGCCTATGCGTTCCGCTCCTGCAAGACCGACCACCATCCCGTCGGCACCTGCAGGATGGGGACGGATGCCCTGGCGGTGGTCGGCCTCGACCTGAAGGTCAGGGGCCTCGACGGCCTGCGCGTCTGCGATGCCTCGATCATGCCGCGCGTCAACTCGTCGAACACCAACGCGCCGACCATCATGATCGGCGAGAAGGCCTCCGACCTCGTGCTCGGGCGGGTGCCGCTGCCGGCCGTCAACCTGCCGCCACGCCCCAGGGCCGCCTGATGCGGCCGGACGCGAGGGCTCTCCTCACGCGCCTCTTCCACGCGGCCATCGACGCCGCGCGGCCCTCGCTTTGCGTGCCGCCGCACCTCCCTGCCCCGCCCGAGGGGCGTACGGTCGTGATCGGCGCGGGCAAAGCCGCGGCCGCGATGGCGGCGGCGGTCGAGACACACTGGCGGGGGCCGCTCGACGGTCTGGTGGTCACCCGCTACGGCCATGTCGTGCCGACGTCGCGGATCGAGGTCGTCGAAGCGAGCCATCCCGTCCCCGACGAAGCAGGTGCCCGCGCGGCCGCGCGCATCTTGGACCTGGTCGGCGGCCTCGGCCCCGACGATCTCGTGATCTGCCTCATCTCGGGAGGAGGCTCGGCGCTGCTCGCCGCTCCCGCGCCCGGCCTGTCCCTCTCCGACAAGCAGGCCGTGAACCGCATGCTGCTGCGCAGCGGGGCGACCATCTCGGAGGTGAACTGCATCCGCAAGCACCTCTCCGCCGTGAAGGGGGGACGATTGGCGCGCGCCATCTCGCCCGCGCGTCACGTCACGCTGGTGATCTCCGACGTCCCGGGCGATGACCTGGGGGTGATCGCGTCGGGGCCGACGGTGCCCGATGCGACGACGTTGGAGGACGCTCGTGCCGTCCTGGCCCAATACGGGCTGACGGCGCCGTCCGCCGTGATGGATGCCCTGAACGACCCGGCGTCGGAAACCCCCAAACCCGGTGATCCCTGCTTCGCCCAAGGCCGGACGGTCGTCGTCGCCCGCCCGCAGGACGCTCTGCTGGCCGCGGCATCCGTGGCCAGGGAGGCCGGCCTCTCGCCGATCCTTCTCGGCGATGCGATCGAAGGGGAAGCCAGGGAGGTCGCGCGCGCCATGGCCGGCATCGCGCGCTCGTGTGCCGAGCACGGGCACCCGTCGCCCGCCCCCTGCGTCCTGCTGTCGGGCGGGGAGACGACCGTCACGGTCCGAGGCCGGGGGCGCGGCGGCCGCAATGCCGAGTTCCTCCTCGCGCTGGCGATCGAGCTCAGGGGCGACCCGCGGATCGCGGCGCTGGCCGGGGACACCGACGGGATCGACGGATCGGAGGACAATGCGGGATGCTACGCCGGGCCGGGCGGCCTGGCGCGCGCGCAGGCGCTCGGCCTCGATCCGAAGGCGCTCCTCGCCGACAACGACGGCTACACATATTTCGCTGCCCTCGGCGACCTCGTGATGACCGGCCCGACCCTCACCAACGTGAACGACTTCCGGGCGGTGCTCGTCGACCCTTGAAGCATCGCCGGCCCATCCCGAAAGGATCCTCATGAGCACCCGGCCCGTCGCCATGGTCACCGGCGCGAGCCGGGGGATCGGCCTGGCGATCGCGACGCAGTTGGCCCGCGACGGCTTCGACCTCTTCGTGACCGGGATGGATTCCGATGTCGACGGGATCGCGACGCGCCTCGCCGCCCACGGCGCGAGGGTCAACTACCTGATGGGCGACATCAGCGACTTCGACACGCATCGCGCCTGGCTCGCCGAGGTCAGCGCCTCCGCGGGACGGATCGACTGCCTGGTCAACAATGCCGGGATGGGAGCGGTCGCGCGCGGCGACGTGCTCGAACTCACGCCCGAGAACTTCGACCGCGTCATGTCGGTCAACCTCAGGGGGACGATGTTCCTCACGCAGGCGGCGTTGAAGGTCATGGTGACCCAGGAGCCAGGCCCCCTGCCGCGCTGCATCGTCAACATCACGTCCGTGAGCGCCACCCACGTCTCGCTCGACCGCCTCGACTACTGCGTGTCCAAGGCGGCCCTGGCGATGTGGAGCAAGGGACTCGCGGTGCGCTTCGCCGGCGAGGGCATCGGCGTCTTCGATGTCCGCCCGGGCATCATCCGCTCCGACATGACCGCTCAGGTGACGGGAAAGTACGACCGCCTGATCGGCGAGGGGCTCGTCCCGGCGGGGCGCTGGGGTGAGGGTGAAGACGTCGCGCGGGTCGTCTCGGCCCTGGCATCGGGGTCGTTCGCGTTCGCGACCGGAAGTATCGTCGATGTCGGCGGCGGCCTGAGTCTCGGGCGTTTCTGAGAGCCTGTTCATCGGTCGGGCGCGGCGGCGACGTCCCGCGGGTCGTCGGAGCCCACGTCGATCCGCGCCTCCTCCGGTCCGGCGTCGAGGCGCAGGCGGGCGGCGGCCGAGAGGGCGGCCCAGTCCTCCGGCCGGGCGAGGACCACGGGACAGGCGATCGCGTAGAGGGCCGAGGCCACCAGCGCGCCGGTGATGACGATCGCGTCGCGCCGGAGCAGGACGATGCCGGCCGGCGCCGTCCCGGCGCGGATGGCCTCGGCCAGGACCGAGCTGCCGGAACTCGACCCGCGCCCGGCCTCCATGACGAGGATGCGGCCGGACACGACGATGCCGCCCTGCGGATGGCGTCGATCGATGATCCGGCCGCTCGCCGCGTCGAGCCCGCCCCAGAAGCTCAGGGGCTCGGACAGGACGAGGGCGGAGGCCTCCGCCCGGCCCTCGTTCAGGGTGATGCCCGTGAGCGCGGTCACGAGCGCACCACCCGGCCGGCGCGCGCCGAGGCGATGCAGTCCCCGAGCGAGCCGAACGCCACCGCGACGCCGAGGTTGCCGGGCGCGTAATAGGCCCACTTGCCGGAATTGGTCATCACGGCGCCCGCCATCCCGCGCATCACGGCCGTCACGTAGGTGCAGGTGTCGATCACCAGCGTGACGCCCGCCGCATCGAGCCCGTCGCCCCAGCCGCGCTCGACCACCTGGCCGAGCACCGCGCGGTTGGTGTTGACGTAGACCTCGACCGCCGCGCGGGGTCCGTCGAGCAGCGGCATCAGCCGGGCGAACTCTGCGATCGAGAAATGCGGCGTGCCGAGGCTCACGGCCCGCAGCGGCGTGCCGTCCGGCACCGTCGACAGGCCGTCCACGGCCGCGCGGAGGTCGGCGGCCGTGAGCCTGATCACCTCCTCCGGCGTCCGTCCGCCGAAGGCCGCGTCGAGGGTGGGCGCCTCGGGCGTGAGGCCGATGGCGTGGAACAGCGCCACGGCCCCGGCCGAGGCCGCCACGGCGCCGAGCGCCTTGAGGTCGTCCTCCGTGACCCCCGCCGGCAGGCCCCGGATGGCCGGGATGCGCTCGCCGCAGCGGCGCCCGATGATCTGGCCGACCGCCACGCAGGCCAGGTCGGCGGCGTCCCCCCAGCCGGGCGGCAGGCCCTCGACCTCGACGAGGACCGTGGCGAGGCGGTTCTCCGCGACGTGGAGACCGTAGCAGGGTGCGCGGCCGGTCAGGGCGCAGCACAGGTCGATGAAATCGCCGTAGCGGTTGGTGCGGGCGCCGATCACCGAATTGGCGAAGACGATGGCGTTCGACTCACCCCAGGCGATCTGCGCGCCGAAGCGCGGCCGGAAGGCCGTCTGGTAGGGCGCGCAGGTGAAGGTCGGCGCGCAGCCGAGCGCCTCGTGCGCCCGCATCAGCCGCGCGCCCGCCCGGCCCGTGTCGGGCGGTCCCTTGAACAGCTCGGGATGGATGAGGTCGACCGAGCCCACGTTGAGCGTCGTGGGCACGCGGACGCGGCCCCCCAGGCCCACCATATGCTCGGCGAAGTCGAGGCTCGCGGCGCCGTGGTAGAGGCAGCCGTCGACGTGGGCCGCCTCGATGTCCACGAAGCGCTCGGCGCCGACCGCCTCGGCGAAGCGCCCGAGCAGCCGCATGGCGAAGGATGCCGCCCCGCCGTGCTCGCCCGCGAGCAGCGCGCGGTCGAGGGACGAGAGGTGGAGGGGAGGAACTGGGGACAAGGGACGATCCGCTGGCTCTGATGAATTCCGGGGTGACGTCCCGCTTGTACTGGATCCCAAAGGGCGAGCCCTTTGGCGGGGTTTGGGGCGGAGCCCCATAGGCACTCAGATTGCAGCAAAAACCCAGTTTGCCCCCACCCTCGCTCAGGATGAGGGAGGAAGAGATATTTTCCGCTTAAATCAGGGCCTATGGGGCTGCGCCCCGCCCTCCCGGCCGCGCGGCCGTGCCGCCGTCGAACATCCGGCGCGCGGCCGGGGCGGAGGGGACGATCGCAGCGGTCCGCCGGTGCGTTGGGAAGGGGTGGCCGGGGCGATGGCCGGCCGGAGGGACGCGATGACGCCGTGGGAGCTGCTCGACACCGCCGTGATCCCGGGCGGGGGGGAACCGCTGCGCCTGATGCGGCGGGGGCACGAGTTCGTCATCCGGCTCGGCGCCGAGGTGCTGATGGGCAGCCGCGCCGGCGGGTCCGAGGAGGAACTGGCGCGGCTCGGCTGCGCGCGGGCCGCCACGCTTCGCGCCCCGGCCGTGCTGATCGGCGGGCTCGGCATGGGGTTCACGCTGCGGGCCACGCTGTCCCTGCTCGGCCCCGGGGCCGCCGTCACGGTCGCCGAGCTGGTGCCGGCCGTGGTGGCCTGGGGGCGTGGGCCCTTGGCGGCCCTCCACGCCGGCAGCCTCGACGACCCCCGCGTGCACCTCCACGAGGGCGACGTCCGCGGCCGCATCGGCGCGGGGCCGGCCCGCTACGACGCCATCCTGCTCGACGTCGACAACGGCCCCGACGGCCTGACCCGCCGGGGCAACGACGCCCTCTACGGCCCCGCCGGCCTGAAGGCGGCCTGGAGGGCGCTGCGGCCGGGGGGCGCCCTGGCGGTGTGGTCGTCGGGCGCCGACGCGCGCTTCACGGAACGGCTCGCCCGCGCCGGCTTCGCGGTCGCGGTCGAGACGCCGCACGCCCACGGCCGGCGCGGCATCCGGCATGTGGTCTGGGTGGCGACGCGGGCGGGACGGGAGCTTGCGTCGTGAGATCGAGGGGCCTCCCGGCCCAGGTGAGGGACGGCCTGGGGACGGGAGGCCCGGCTCACAGCAGCGCTTTCGGCAGCAGCATGTGGATGCCCTTGTTGCCGTCCACGAGCTGCGTCACCCGCAGGTCGCCGGCGAGCGAACACAGCATGTAGGCTTGGTTGCGGGTGAGCGCGGTGCGGCGGCAGACGTGGTCGACCATCTCGCGCACCGCCTGCTTGGCGGCGTCGTCGAGGTCCTCGTCGAGGCCGATCGACATCAGGTGGGTGGGGGTCTCGGCGAAGGGACGCTCGACTCTCATGTCCCTGCGGACCGACAGGCGGAACGTGCCGGTGACGCCCGTCTCCAGCGCCGTGATGCAGACCTCGCCGTCCCCCTGCACGCCGTGGCCGTCGCCGGCGGAGAAGAGGGCGCCCGGGTTGAACACGGGGAGATAGAGCGTGGCACCGGGCTTCAGTTCCTTGTTGTCCATATTGCCCCCGAAGGCCCGCGGCACCGAGGAGCCGCAGCGGCCCCAGGCCGGCGGCGGCGCCACCGCCATGATGCCGAAGAACGGATCGAGCGGGATCGCCGTGCCCCAGGGCATGATGCAGACCCCGCGGGCGTGGTCGACGGCCGGGTGGATCGTCTCGTAGTCGGTGAACTCGTCCGGCAGGGTGCCGAGCAGCGGCAGGATGGCGACGAAGCCCCAGTCCTGGCTGACCCGCACGTCGAGGATGTCGACCTGCAGCGTGTCGCCCGGCTCGGCGCTCTCGACGAAGACCGGCCCGGTCATGAAGTGCGGCCCCAGCCCCGGCGCCATCGCGTCGAGGGCCCGGAGATAGGCGGGGGGCACGCGCGCGGGGTCCGGCGGCAGCCGGGCCCGTCCGCCGGCCGGAAAGGAGCCGAGCGTCACGGTGTCGCCCGACGCCACCCGCAGCACGGGCGCGGCCGCGGGGTCGAGCGTGCCCCAAGACATGTGGTCGTGGGTGACGGGGATGTCGTGGTGGCGTGCCATGGGGGTCGATCCTCGTCGCGGGACGGGCGCCGGGGCGCCGCCGAGGGCAAGACCTTACCGCAGCCGATTCGGTCCCCGCCAGCGTCACGCGGGGTCGACGGCGAGGGCGGCACGCCGTCCGCCTCGATGGCCTCGCCGGCCAGCAGGCACAGGTCCTCGCGGTCGCGGCCCGCCACGAGCTGCACCTCCACCGACACGGCGCCGACGAGGCCGGTCGACGCCATCAGGGCCGGGAGGCCGACGAGGGGCAGGCCGATCTGAGGCATCTGGGCCTCCCACATCCGGCGGAAGGCGGCCTCGCCGCCGAGGTCGAGCCCGTCCGGGAAGGGCAGCTCGCCCGAGACCGGCAGCAACAGCGCGGCGTGGCGGTCGAGTAAGAGCTGCCACTGCCGCGTCAGCGTGGCGCGGCGCACCAGGATGGCGGACAGGCCGCCGGGCGGCTCGGCCTCCGCCATGGCCCCGTGGTGGCCGACCGGCGCCAGCGCGCCGGGATCGCCCTCGCGCTCCGCCGCGGCCGCGAGCGCCGCCAAGCCAGAGCCGCGTCGGGGCCTCCCGCAGCAGCGGCGCGGCCGTGATCTGACCGCCGATGACGCGCTCGGGCCCTGGCGTCGGCACACATCACTGAGGCTGGGCGTTTGCGCTCTCCCGCAAGCGGGAGAATCGGGCACCCATCCCGGCTTGCCGGGATGGGACCCGGGGTGCCCGTCGCGGCGAAGCCGCGATGAGGGCGGATGAGGGGATTCCACAGGTGGTGGATCCCCCCTCATCCGGCGCTGCGCGCCACCTTCTCCCCGCTGGGGAGAAGGGCACTCCCCACGGGCGCCGAGATGTGGGCCGCGGTTCCGAAGACGACGAAGCCGCCGGGAGGGTTCTCCTTCCGGCGGCCATGCGATCATCCGTCGGTGAGGCCGGTCGACCGGCCTCGGATCACTTGTGGCTTCGGATCACTTGGCTTCGGTCTCGGCCTCTTCGGCGAAGTGGCTGAGGGCCTCGCCGAGCGCCTTGGCCTTCTCGGCGTTCTTGCCCTCGGACTTACCGGCGATCGCGACCGTCTCCTTGCCGAGCTTGTGGACGAGCTTCTTGATCTGCTCGCCGTTGACCTTCTCGGACTGGAGGTGCTTCTTCAGGCTCTCGAGGTCCTTGACGATGGCCTTGGCCGCGGGGGCCTCGGCCTTTTCGAGCGTGGCTTCCCAGCCCTCGATGTTCTTGACCGCGGCCGCGACCGTGAAGCCCTTCACACCGTCCTTGATGTGCTTGATGGTGGCGTCGTACTGGGGCATCGGGATCTCCTGCGGCGGCTTCCCGCCTCTCGTGAATGGCAGGTGAGAAAGTCCCCAACCCGTCAAATGTTGCAGCTTTTCGGGGTCGATGTCGCGGCCCACGGACCCCGTAGTTAAGATCGCCCCCGATCGGGAAAGGCCGATGGCGCGGGGCGGGCCGCCGACGCGGTCCCCGCGTGCGACCCCGAAGAGCCGGGCGACGCCGCGGTGGCCAGCACCGAACCGTGCTATAGGCGCGCCCGCGCGGCGGGGGCGGCCGCACATCGAGGAAGATCGTCCATGCTCGGCGTCTGCTACTACCCTGAACATTGGCCCGAAGCCTGGTGGGCGCGCGACGCGCGGCGCATGCGCGAGATGGGCATCGCCACCGTCCGCATCGGCGAGTTCGCCTGGAGCCGCCTGGAGCCGGAGCCCGGCCGCATCGAGCTCGACTGGCTCCGCCGGGCGATGGACGGGCTGCAGGCCGAGGGGCTGAAGGTCATCCTGTGCACCCCCACCGCGACGCCGCCGAAGTGGCTGGTGGACCGCTGCCCCGAGATGGCGCCGGTCGACCGCGACGGCCGCACCCGCGCCTTCGGCTCGCGGCGCCACTACACCTTCTCGTCCGCCGCCTACCGGGAGCAGAGCCGCCGCATCACCGAGATCCTGGCGCGGGCCTTCGGCACCCACGAGGGGCTCGTGGGCTGGCAAACCGACAACGAGTTCGGCTGCCACGACACCACGCTGTCCTTCGGCAGCGTCGACCTCCAGGCCTTCCAGACCTGGCTCCGCGGCCGCTACCAGACGCCGGACCAGCTCAACGCGGCCTGGGGCAACGTGTTCTGGTCCATGGAGGTGGCGCGGTTCGAGGACATCACCCTGCCGGTCGGCACCGTGGCCGAGCCTAACCCGGCGGCCGTGCTCGACTATCGGCGCTTCGCCTCCGACCAGGTCGTGGCCTTCAATCGCGAGCAGGCCGAGATCCTGCGCGCCCACTCGCCCGGCCGCTTCGTCACCCACAACTTCATGGGCTTCTTCCACGACTTCGACCACTTCGACCTCGCCCGGGACCTCGACCTCGCGACCTGGGACTCCTACCCGCTCGGCTTCGTCGAGAACTTCCCCTTCGGCGAGGACGAGCGCGCCCGCTGGGCCAGGACCTCGCATCCCGACATCGCGCCCTTCCACCACGACCTCTACCGCGGCGTCGGCCGGGGCCGCTGGGGCGTGATGGAACATCAGCCCGGCCCGGTGAACTGGGCGCCCTGGAACCCCGTGCCCCGGCCCGGGCAGATCCGCCTGTTCACGTGGGAGGCCCTGGCGCACGGCGCCGAGTTCGTGTCCTACTTCCGCTGGCGGCAGGCCCCCTTCGCCCAGGAACAGATGCACGCGGGCCTGAACCTGCCCAACGACGCGGGCCTGAGCCAGGGCGGCATCGAGGCCAGCGCGGTCGGCGCCGAGCTGAAGGCGCTGGGCGCCCTGCCCGCCTCGACCCTCGCGTCCGTCGCCCTGGTGTTCGACTACACCTCCGCCTGGATGACGGCGATCCAGCCCCAGGGCCGGGACTTCGACTATTCGGCCCTGACGTTCCGCTGGTACGAGGCCGTGCGGCGCCTCGGCCTCGACGTCGACGTCGTGCCGCCCGGCGGCGACCTGTCGGGCTATCGCCTCGTGCTGGTCCCCACCCTGCTGCACGTCGGCGACGCGGCCCTGGCGGCGCTGAAGGCCGCCACCGGCCATGTCCTGTTCGGCCCGCGCGCGGGCTCGAAGACGCGCGACTTCTCGATTCCCCACGAATTGCCGCCCGGCCCCCTGCGGGAGCTCGTGCCGATGCGGGTGCGGGAGGTGGCGTCGCTGCGGCCGGGCCTCACCGAGACGGTCACGGGCGAGGTCGCCGGCACGGTGACGCGCTGGCGCGACCACGTCGAGGCGGGCGAGGGCGCGACGGTCGCGGCGCGCTTCGCCGATGGCGGGCCGGCGCTGGTCGAGCGCGGCCGCTACGGCTACCTCTGCGGCTGGGCGGATGCGGCGCTGCTCCGCGCCGTCATGGCGCGCGCGGCGGCCGCGGCCGGGCTGCCGACGCTCGACCTGCCGGAGGGCGTTCGCCTGCGCCGGCGCGGGCCGCTCACCTTCGCGTTCAACTACGACGCGCCCGAATGGCCCCTCCCCGCGGGCGCCGCGCCGCGCCTCGGCCCGCGCGTGCTGAAGCCCGGGGACGTCGCGGTCTGGTGATGAGGGCCGCCGGGGCCCCGTCGCGCGGCGAAACGGGGTAGAAGGAGCTCCCTCTCCTCACCGCGCGAGGCGCCACCATGCAGGACGACGCTTTCTTTTCGGCCGCCGGCCTCGTGGCGCCCCACCCGCTGGCGGCCGCGGCGGGACGCGACGTGCTGATCGAGGGCGGGGGCGTGGTCGAGGCCGCGCTCGCGGCCGCGGCCGTCAGCGCCGTCGTGATGCCCGGGCGCAACGGCCTCGGCGGCGACGCCCTGTGGCTGATCCGCGAGCCCGGCCCCCGCGGCCGCGTGCGGGTGCTCGACGCCCGCGGCACCGTCGGGGCGGCGGCGCGGCTGTCCTTCTACCGCGAGCGCGACCACGCCGCCGTGCCGCTCCACGGCCCCGAAGCGGTGCTCACCGTGCCGGGCGCCGTCGCGGGCTGGGCCGAGGCCCACGCGCTGTCCGTCGCGGGGGGCGGCCGCCTGCCGCTGTCGCGCCTGCTCGCCCCCGCGGCCGCGGCGGCGCGCGACGGGCACGACCTGTCGGCGCGGGACGTCGTCGCCCTGTCGGCCGCCGCGCCCGCCCTGTCGGGCCAGCCCGGCTTCGCGCCCGCCTTCCTCCCCGACGGCCGGGCGCCGGAGCCGGGCACGCGCCGCCGGCAGGCCGCGCTGGCCGCCACGCTCGACTACCTCATCGCCTCCGGCCTCGACGACCTCTACCGCGGCGACGTCGGGCGCGAGCTCGCCGCCGACCTCGCAGCCCTGTCGAGCCCCCTCGGCCGCCCCGACCTCCGCGGCGCCGAGGCGCGCTGGCGCGATCCCCACGCCCTCGACCTCGGCCGCCACGCGCTCGACGTGCCCCCGACCCGCGCCGGGATGGGCGCCGCGGTCGCGCTGGGCCTCATGGCCGGGCTCGGCGACATGAAGCCGGACGCCGTCGAGCACTGGCACGGGCTGATCGAGGCGTCGCGGCGGGCCGAGGCCATGCTCGACATCCTGGAGGCCGCCGGCGAGGATCCCGCGGCGCTGCTCGACGCCGAGCGCCTCGCCCGCGCCGGCCTCGGGATCGACCGGGCGCGGGCGAGCGGCGCCGAGCCGCCTCCGGCTCCCCTCCTGACGGAGGCCGGGATCTGGATCGGCGCCATCGACCGCGACGGCGCCGCCGTGTCGATGGTGCAGTCGCTGGGGGGCGCCTTCGGCTCGGGGGTGGTGTCGGAGCGGACCGGGATCCTGCTGGGCAACCGGGGGGCCGCCCTGGCGATCGACCCCGACCTCGGCCCGGTGCTGCGGCCCGGCCGCCGCCCGCCGCTGCGGTCTCTGCCGGCGCTGCTCGTCTCGCGCGGCGGGCAGGTCGCGGCCCTCGGCGCGGCGGGGCCCGAGGCCGCCACGGCGGTGACGCAGATCGCGAGCCGCCTCATGCTCGGCCTGCGGCCGGCCGAGGCCGTGGAGGCCCCGCGCTTCGCCCTCGGGGCGACGCCGGACGGGCGCGACGCGGCCGTTCTGGTCGAGGAGGAGCGCGAGCCCGCGCCCGCCTCCCGCCTCCGCTCCGCCGCCCACCTCCTCAGCCCCGTCGACGGCTCCCCCTGGCGGACGGCCGGCACGATCGTGCGGGGCGACACGGGCCGTATCGCACCCGCCTCGGACGACGGGGAAGGCGCCGGGCTCTGACGCGGGCTTGCGGAGTCCGGGAAGGCCCGGTATAGACAAACCCATCGGACGAACGCGCGTCCGGTGATGTCGGAGTGTAGCGCAGCCTGGTAGCGCACCTCGTTCGGGACGAGGGGGTCGTAGGTTCGAATCCTATCACTCCGACCAACAATTTCAGCGAGTCACCGGACCGCTTCCGAAACCTCAGCTCAGAGATCCGCACGGAAACGTGCCGGAACCCCTTCGATCCGGGGGCTAGCGTCGGCGCACATCCCGGCGGCCGAGGGTGGTTGCCCTTCTCCCCATCGGGGAGAAGGTGGCGCGCAGCGCCGGATGAGGGGGGATCCACCCCCTGTGGGATCCCCCCTCATCCGCCCTCATCGCGGCTTCGCCGCGACGGGCACCCGGGTCCCATCCCGGCAAGCCGGGACGGGTGCCCGATTCTCCCCGAGGGGAGAAGGGCGCCAACGCCCAGCGTCGGTGATGTGTGCCAACGCGAGGATCCGGGGCTGAGGACGGTCTTCGACGAGCCGCCATCCCTTTCCAGACCATCCCTCGCCCGGCGCCGCCGCCCGGCCGGAGAACGTCGAGGCGCTCGATGCCCTGCAGGCGAAGGCGCGAGACGCCGGGCCCCGCCGTCAGTCGAGGTTCTTGATGATGGTGTCGACCATCTTCTTGGCGTCGGCGAAGAGCATCATGGTGTTGTCGCGGAAGAACAGCTCGTTCTCGACCCCGGCATAGCCCGAGCCCATGCCGCGCTTGATGAACAGCACGGTCTTGGCCTTCTCCACGTCGAGCACCGGCATGCCGTAGATGGGCGAGGCCTTGTCGGTCTTGGCCGAGGGATTGGTGACGTCGTTGGCGCCGATCACGAAGGCCACGTCGGCCTGGGCGAATTCCGAGTTGATGTCGTCGAGCTCGAAGACCTCGTCGTAGGGCACCGAGGCCTCGGCCAGCAGCACGTTCATGTGGCCCGGCATGCGCCCGGCCACCGGGTGGATGGCGTATTTGACCTCGACGCCCTCGCGCTTGAGCGCGTCCGCCATCTCGCGCAGCGCGTGCTGGGCCTGGGCCACCGCCATGCCGTAGCCCGGCACGATGATGACCTTGGAGGCGTTCTTCATGATGTAGGCGGCGTCCTCGGCCGAGCCCTGCTTCACGGGCCGGGTCTCGGCCGGGCCGCCGACGGCCGCGGCCTCGCCGCCGAACCCGCCCAGGATGACGCTCACGAAGGAGCGGTTCATGCCCTTGCACATGATGTAGGACAGGATCGCGCCCGACGAGCCCACCAGCGCGCCCGTGATGATGAGCGCGAGGTTGCCCAGCGTGAAGCCGATGCCGGCCGCCGCCCAGCCCGAATAGCTGTTGAGCATCGACACCACGACCGGCATGTCGGCGCCGCCGATCGGCACGATCAGCAGCAGGCCGAGCGTCAGCGCCACGAGCACGATGAGCCAGAAGGCGAGCCCCGAGGTCGACACCACGAAGAAAGCCACGAGGGCGACCAGCAGCACCGCGAGGCCGATGTTGATGGCGTGGCGGTTCGGCAGGATGATGGGCTTGCCGGACATGCGCCCGTCGAGCTTGGCGAAGGCGATCATCGAACCCGTGAAGGTGAGCGCGCCGATGGCCGCGCCGATCGACATCTCGACGAGGCTCTGCCCGTGGATGGCGCCGGGCATGCCGATGCCGAAGGCCTGGGGCGCGTAGAGCGCGCCGGCCGCCGCCGTGACGGCCGCGAGCCCGACCAGGGCGTGGAACAGGGCCACGAGCTGGGGCATGTCGGTCATGCGGACCGAGCGGGCCTTCCAGGCGCCGATGCCGGCGCCGGCGCCGAAGCCCGCGATCACCAGGAACCAGGCGAAGGCATCGGCCGGCGGGCGGTACCACAGCGTCGTGAGCACGGCGATCGCCATGCCGGCGATGCCGAAGCGGTTGCCCTGGCGCGCCGTGGCGGGCGAGGACAGCCCGCGCAGCGCCAGGATGAACAGGACGCCCGAGACGAGGTAGAGCAGGGCCGCGAGATCGTCTCCCATCGGGGTCAGCCCTTCCTCTTGTACATGGCGAGCATGCGCTCGGTGACGAGGAAGCCGCCGAAGATGTTGACCGAGGCGAGCACGAGGGCGATGAAGCCGAAGATGCGGGCCGCGACGGCGCCGCCGTAGTTCTCGGGCGTGACCGTCACGCCGATGGACAGGAGCGCCCCCACCACGATCACCGACGAGATGGCGTTGGTGACCGACATGAGGGGCGTGTGCAGCGCCGGCGTCACGGCCCAGACCACGTAATAGCCGACGAAGACCGCGAGCGCGAAGATGGCGAGGCGGAACACGAAGGGGTCCACCACGCCCCCCGTGGCGGCGTGGGCCGCGGCCGCGCCCGTCAGCGCGAGCTGGTCGGCGTAGCCCTGGGCCGCGACAGCGGCCTGGTGGGCCATGTCGGCGGCGGCCTGCGCCTTCTGGTAGAGCTGTTCCGGGCTGTCGGCCGCCATCGGCGCGTCCTCGTCGTGGGGTGGGTCGTGTGGGGAAAAGAGGCCGCGTGGGGGATCTCAGGCGGCCGTCACCTCGGCGGCGGGCTGGGGCTGGAACAGCGGGTGCACCACGGCGCCGCCGCGCGTGAGGTTCGTGGCCTTGACGAGTTCGTCGTTCCAGTCGACCGCCAGCGCTTTTGCGGATCTGTCGATCATCGTCTCCAGGAAGGCCAGGAGGTTGCGGGCGTAGAGGCTCGACGCCGTGGCGGCGAGGCGGCCCGGCACGTTGCGGTAGCCCACGACCCTGACGCCGCCCTCGTCCACCACCTCTCCGAGCTTCGACAGCTCGCAGTTGCCGCCGCGCTCGACCGCCATGTCGAACACCACAGACCCCGGCTTCATGGACCGGACCATGCCGGCCGTGACGAGCCGCGGGGCCGGGCGGCCGGGGATCAGCGCCGTGGTGATGACGATGTCCTGCTTGGCGATGTGGGCCGCCACCAGCTCGTTCTGTTGGCGCTGGTAGTCGTCCGACATGGCCTTGGCGTAGCCGCCCGCCGTTTCGGCGTTGCGGAACTCCTCGTTCTCGACCGCTACGAATTTGGCGCCGAGCGACTCCACCTGCTCCTTGGTGGCGGGGCGGACGTCCGTGGCCGTCACCACCGCGCCGAGGCGCCGCGCCGTGGCGATGGCCTGGAGGCCCGCCACCCCGACCCCCATGATGAAGACCTTGGCGGCCGGCACGGTGCCGGCCGCCGTCATCATCATGGGCATGGCGCGGCCGTACTGCTCGGCGGAGTCGATGACGGCGCGGTAGCCCGCGAGGTTGGCCTGGCTCGACAGCACGTCCATCGCCTGGGCGCGGGTGATGCGCGGCATCAGCTCCATCGAGAAGGCGTCGACGCCGGCCGCCGCCAGGGCGCGCAGGGCCTCGTCCTGCCCGTAGGGGTCCATGATCGCGATGGCGATGGCGCCGCGCTTGTAGTGGGCGAGCTCGGCCGCCTCCGGCCGCCGCACCTTGAGCACGACGTCGGCGTCCTTGAGGGTCGCGGCGGCGTCGGGCTCGACCGTGGCGCCGGCGGCCGAGAAGCCCTCGTCGGTGAGGCCCGATGCCCGGCCGGCGCCGCTCTCGACCGCGACGCTGGCGCCCAGGCCCACGAGCTTCTTCACCGTCTCCGGCGTGGCGGCGACCCGCGTCTCGTCGCTCGATTCTGCGGGCACGGCGATGCGCATGGTCTCTGTCCTCACGCGGTCTGAGCTGAGGCCGGCCCCGCCCGGGCCGGCCAAGGGGGGTGCCGGCCGATCACATGACGAAGAGCGCGAGGAAGACCAGGATGCCCACCACGGCCACGACGCCCCACTTCGTGAAGAAGATGAAGCCGCCGTAGGTCCGCTCGTGTTCCGCGTAGTCCATGTATTCGGGGTTCATCGGAACGTCGTCGTTCGCCGCCATCTCGCTTCAGTCCCCCACCTCGCGCCCGGCCCGGCCCCGCGACGGGTCCGCCGGCGCGGCCGCCGATTCCTTGAAGCCCGTCTAGCCCAAACTCACCCCGTCGGCAAACGACGCGGCGGGCCCGCGTCGGCCGCCCCGCCGCCGCCCTCTCGGCGCGGCTCGGCCGTGACGCGGGTGACGTGGCCCATCTTGCGGCCCGGCCGCGGCGCGGCCTTGCCGTAGAGGTGGAGGCTCGATCCTGGCTCGGCCAGGATGGCGCGCCACGCGTTGGCGTCGTCGCCGATGAGGTTGCGCATAGCGATGGCGCCCCAGCGCTGCGTCGAGCCGAGCGGCCAGCCGCAGACGGCGCGCACGTGCTGCTCGAACTGCGAGGTGGCGGCGCCGCCCAGCGTCCAATGGCCGGAGTTGTGGACGCGGGGCGCGATCTCGTTGACGACGAGCCGCTCGGGCGCCCCGTCGCGGCCCGCCACCACGAACATCTCGACCGCCAGCACGCCCACGTAGTCGAGGGCGTCGGCGACGCGGCGCGCGATGTCGGCGGCGAGGCGCTCGGTGTCGGGGTGGACGTTCGCCGGCAGGGTCGTGGTGGCGAGGATGCCGCCCGCGTGGCTGTTCTCGTTGAGCTCGTAGGCCCGGAAGCCGCCGTCGACCCCGCGGGCCACCACCATCGACACCTCGCGCTCGAAGGGCACGACGCCTTCGAGGATGGACTTCTGCCCGAGCGAGCGGAACACCACGGCGAGGTCCGAGCCCTCGCGCACCAGCGCCTGGCCCTTGCCGTCGTAGCCGAAGCGGCGGGTCTTGAGGATGGAAGGCCGGCCGAGCTTGGCGACGGCGCGGGCCAGCGCGCCGGGGTCATCCACCGCCATGAAGGGGGCGGTGTCGAGCCCGAGGGAGCGGATGAACTGCTTCTCGAGCAGCCGGTCCTGCGTGGTCCTGAGCGCGTCGCCGTTGGGCCGCACGGGCGCGTAGCGCGACAGCACGGCGGCGGTCTCGGCCGGGACGTTCTCGAACTCGTAGGTGATGACGGCGGCGCCCTGGGCGAAGCGCGCCAGGGCGGCCTCGTCGCGGTAGTCCGCGACCGTGCAGGCGTGGGCGACCTCGAAGGCGGGGCTGTCGGCGTCGGGCGCGAAGACGTGGGCCTTCAGGCCGAGCGCGGCCGCGGCGGTGGCGAGCATGCGGCCGAGCTGGCCGCCGCCGAGGATGCCCAGCGTGTCGCCGGGCGAGACCGCGGGATCAGCCACCGTGGGCCCCGCCCGCCCCGGGCGCGACGTCCCGCGGGACCTCGGCCACGGCCTCGGCCTGGCGCGCCCGGTGGTCGTCGAGCCGCCGGGCCAGCGCGGGATCGTTCAGCGCCAGCACGGCGGCCGCGAGGAGGGCCGCGTTGACGGCGCCGGCGCGGCCGATCGCCAGCGTGCCGACCGGCACGCCGGCCGGCATCTGCACGATGGAGTAGAGGCTGTCCCGCCCCCCCAGCGCCTGCGTCTCGACCGGCACGCCGAAGACCGGGAGGGGGGTGAGGGCGGCCGCCATGCCGGGCAGGTGCGCGGCCCCGCCCGCGCCCGCGATGACGACCCTGTAGCCGGCCTCGCGCGCCCCCTTGGCGAAGGCGACGAGCCGGTCGGGGGTGCGGTGGGCCGACACGATGAGGGCGCGGTGGGGGATGGCGAGGGCCGCGAGCGTGTCGGCGGCGTGCCGCATCGTCGCCCAATCGGACTGGCTGCCCATGATGACGGCCACGGGCACGGCCTCGGCGGCGATCCCTGTCTGCACCGACTCCCCCGCCCCCCTACGCCCCGCCGCGGCCCGCGCCGCGCCGGACGGCCGCGGGGCCTCGCGATCCTAGGCGGATCGGCCGACGCGCGGAAGCGGAAAAGCCCGCCCGCGCGGGCGCCGTCGATCGCCCGAAGCGCCGGGGCCGGCGTTGCGCGCGAAGGACCATCCGCTGTAGGCTTCGCCCCTCAGCCTCGTCGCGCCCGGGCACCCTCCCGCGGCGGCCGACGGTCTGGGCCGTTAGCTCAATGGTCAGAGCCGGCCGCTCATAACGGTCTGGTTGCAGGTTCGAGTCCTGCACGGCCCACCACGCAGGATAGTACTGGGTGAAGAATGCTCGTTATGGGAGAAAGCCCGCACCCTTAGGACGTCTCGGAGGCGCTGCTCCGTCTCCGGTCTCGCTGCCCAAGTGAAAAACCGTGCACCTGCGATCAGGGTCTCTGGGGTCGCCGAGGGCAGGTTTCGGGAGCATCGCCGTGCTGCGACACAGAGACGGGCTCGCGTGCATTGGGAGCATGGTCCGCCCAACCCTGATGCTGAGCCGCTCAGAGCGGCATGTGGCATCAGTTGCATCCCTGACAGACCACCATGCAGTCACCTGAGAGTCCGTTGGGAAAGGGTACAGCAGAACACATTTGGATGGTTTGTATATTCTTTCGGCCATGGCTGGGGTGTCGCGAGGGCTCTGATGTGGACCGAGGCTAACCGTAAGAAATACGACCGTCGTCATCAAACATATCGGAGCGACCTGAACAACGAAGAGTGGCAGGTGCTGGAGCCGATGCCGCCCATGGCCAAGGGGGTTGGCCGACCCCGCGTGCGTTCCTCGCGCGAGATCGTGAATGGTATCCGTTATGTGCAGAAGTATGGGATCCCGTGGGATGCCATGCCGAAGGACCTGCCGCCGTCCAGCATCTGCTACGACTTCTGGCGTCTCCTGACCGATCGGCGCCACATCGCGCAGATCGACCGCCTTCTCGTGATAGCGGACCGGGGAAAAGGCTGGACGTGACCCCAGTCCAACCCTGGCCATCATCGACGCGCAGTCGATCGAATGCGACGCCCCCGACGGAGATCGGGGCTACGACGCCGCGAAAAAGGTGCTGGGCCGCAAGCGACATGTTGCAGTCGACACGGACGGACGTCCTCTAGCGGTGGATGTCACAACGGCCGACGTTCAAGATCAGGACGGTGGGCTCTCGCTGGCTCGAAGGCTCGTTCGCCTTTGCCCTTGGATGAGGACGATTGTCGTGGATGGAGGCTACGAGGGCAAATTCATCGATGGTGTAAAAAACGGACTTCAGCGCGTTGTCGAGGTCGTCAAAAGACCCGTGTTCAGCAAGGACTTCGTTCTCCTTCCCAAACGGTGGCGCGTTGAGCCGACAATCGGTGCGCTGACACTCGGGCGAAGATCGAAGGTCGACGACGCGACTCTCATCCATGTCTCTGCATCTATGATGATGTTCGCATCCATCACACGGCTTCTTGCGTCCATAACTCTGAAATGACCGTTTCCCAACGGACTCTGAGATGGATGGCGGAGAAACACTGATGATGATCAGTGGTGTTCGTTGGACGATCGACTTCTTCTGCCTGTACCTGCCAAGTCAGATGCCTGCTTCGTGAGAGCCTGGCTCCATCATACGGCCTTTACGAACCTCGCCAACGGTTACCGAGAGAAGTGGCCTGACGTGCATTTGTGGAATTTTGTGGGATTTGGGGCTTGGCGTCGCTTGAACCATGTGTGTAGACTTGCCCTGTTCCGGCGCACGAGAGACTCTCTCGATGGTGGCGCCCGTTCAATCAGACGGCGAAAAGACCATGACGGCGTACAACGACCGCTGGTTTCGCTGCAGGGAGGTCTCAGCGATGATTTCGGGGAACGATGGGCAGCATTGAAGCTGGGGAAACCAAATGCACACAATCTCTCGACGGACCTTGCTGACGACGACGGGCAGTGCTGCTGCATCGCTGCTGTTTCCGGCGCCTTTCATCAGTCGGGCGCACGCCGCGGGACGGAACACGCTGGTTTTCGCCTCGGCCGAGCCGGTGACCGGTAGCTGGGATCCGACCAGCCACACGTCGCTGGGCCAAAGCAATTTCGAGAGCTTCGTGTTCGGCCAGTTGTTCCGCACGCCACTGCGGCCGGACAATCCGACGGAGGTCGTCTGGGAGCTGGCGACCGGCCAGAAGCTGGTCGACCCCTACACCCTGGAATACACGCTCCGCGACGGTGTGACCTTCCACGACGGCGCGCCTTTCTCCGCCGAGGACGTGAAGGCCACGCTGGAGTATTCGACGGACCCGAGCCGCCCGGCCAGCGCATTGTACCCCGGCCAGTGCGAAGTGGAGGTGGTGGACCGCCTCACGGTGCGCGTGCACACGAAGAAGTTCGGCTTCCCCGCCTCGGCCTTCCAGTTCACCGGCGGCTTCATGCCGGTCCTGGCCAAGGACGACGTCAAGACGCCCGCGACCCTGGCGCAGCGACCGAACGGGACCGGGCCCTTCAAGTTCACCGAGCAGAAGGGCAACACGTCCTTCCTCGCGGCCAACGACGCGTTCTTCCGAGGGAAACCGATCCTCGAACAGGTCCAGTTCACCTATGTGAGCGACGCCACTACGCGCGTCCTCGGGTTGTTGAGCGGCAACATCGACGTGCTGCAGCGGCTGGAGCCCGAACAATACGACACGCTGAACAAGGAAGCTCGCGTCAAGACCGGACAGACGCTCTCGACCGAGAACAAATACCTGCATTTCCGCTGCAATAAGCCGCCGTTCGACAATCCGCTCGTCCGGCTGGCCGCGTGCCGGGCCATCGATCGCTCGCAGATCATGGCGCTGATGGGCGTCGCGGGGGGCGAGTCCAGCTCCTACGTCAGCCCGCTCAAGTTCGGCTACGAGAAGATCCCGAACTATCCCGAGTTCGATGCCGACATCTGCCAGCAGTTGCTGGCTCAGGCCGGCTTTCCCAAAGGCCAGGGCCTGCCGGAGATCGAGTACATCACCTCGACCGGCTTCTATCCCAAGACAAAGGAATATGGCGAGCTGATCGCCAGCATGATGCAGGAGCAGGGCTTCAACGTGAAGCTCAGCGTGATGGAGACGGCGGCCTGGGGTGACCGGCTGTATCAGCGGACCGGCAAGGACGCGGATGGCAACATGATCGATTGCGGGTGGTCGACGGGCACGCCGGAGCCCGACATGGTGCTGCGGGCGATGTTCTCGTCCAAGGCCGGGCCGCGCGGCGGCATCATCAACGGGATCGCCGATCCGGAGATCGACGGCGCGCTCGAGGCCGAGCGGGCCGCGACGGATCCCGACGCGCGCAAGACGCTGATCCAGAAGGCCACCGAAGTGATCGCGTCGAAGGCACCGTCCCTGTCGCTGTTCACCTCGGTCAACCTCAATGCCGTGCGGGCCGGACTGGAGGGCCTCTACATCTTTCCGAACGGCCCGATGGACGCGCACAGGGCCGAGTTCAAGGGGAGTTAGCGGGGACGGACGCCATGACGTTCCTCGTCTCCTTCCTGGCGCGTCGCCTGGCCCAGGGCCTGCTGATCGTGCTGATCGTCTCCTTCGGCATCTTCACGGTCCTGCGGCTGGTTCCGGGCGATCCGGCGCGCCTCATCCTCGGGCCCATGGCCAGCGACACGGTCGTCGAGGCGACCGCCGCCGCGATGGGCCTGCGCGATCCGATCCCCGTGCAATATGTGCGCTGGCTCGGCCGCGTGCTGCACGGCGACCTGGGGACGTCGTTCACCAAGGCGCGCAGCGGGTCGCAGGTGGCCGGCTCGCGCGACTCGGGCGGGGACGGCGACAAGGCGGCCGTCCTCGACCTCCTGGTCGAGAACGTGCCGAAGACCTTGCAACTCGCCGGCCTCGCCCTCGCCTTCGCGGCCCTCATCGCCGTGCCGATCGGGGTGTGGGCCGGGTTGAACGCGGGGCGCTGGCCGGACAAGCTCGCCCTCTACGTGGGGTCGGCCTTCGTCTCGGTGCCGAACTTCTGGCTCGCCATCGTGCTGGCCCTCGTGGTGACGGCACAGCTCCATTGGATCCCCTCGATCGGCTACGAGGGGTTCGCCTACACGATCCTGCCGGCCTTCGTGATCGCCATCGAGATGTCGCCGCTCTTCATGCGGAGCCTCGCGATCTCCATCGCCAGCGCGAACAGGCAGGGCTTCGTCGAACTCGCCGGCGTCCGGGGCCTGTCGCGCCGGCGCATCTTCCTGCACCACGTGGTGCGCAACGCGGCCGTGCCGGTCCTCAACCTCTTCGGCGTGCAGATCGGCGCGCTGCTCGGCGGCGTGCTGATCGTCGAGTTCATCTTCAACTATCCCGGCTTCGGGCTGTTGACGGTGCAGGCCGTGCTCCAGCGGGATTTCCCGGTGATCCAGGGCGTGGCCCTGCTGTCGGCGACGATCTTCGTCATCATCAACATCCTGGTCGATCTCGCGTCGACGCGGATCGACCCGAGGCTCGACTTCTGATGGCGTCGGACGCCGTCGCCGCGGTGGCGATCGCCGATGGTCCGAGCCGCGGCGGGAGCCCGGCCCGCCGGCTCTGGCGCGCGACCTACGCGCAGTTCGAGTTCAAGCTCGGATCGTTCCTCCTCGTCACGCTCATCGGCACGGCGCTGATCTACCCGCACCTGACGACCCTGTCGGCCACCAAGCTGATCATCAAGGACAAGTTTCTCCCGCCGGCGTTCCTGGCGGGGGGCACGTGGACCCACCTGCTCGGCACCGATCAGTTGGGCCGCGACCTGTTCCTCCGCTCGCTGGTCGGGCTCGAGAACGCTCTGCTCATCGGCGTGTCGTCGGTGATCATCATGTTCGTCATCGGCGCGGCCATCGGGCTGGTCGCGGGCTACTATGGCGGCTGGGTCGACACCGTGCTGATGCGCATCACCGACGCGCAGCTCGCCGTGCCCCTGATCATCCTGGCGATCACCATCCTGACGGTGCACCGGCCGAGCCCGGAGTCGGTCACGCTGGTGCTCGCCCTCTCGGGATGGCCGGCCTACGCACGGGTGACCCGCTCGGTCACGCTGTCCGAACGCCAGCGCGAATATGTCCGCGGGGCGAAGATCCTGGGGGCCTCCGACCTCCGCATCATGCTCCAGATGATCGCGCCCAACATCCTGCCGCCCATCGCCTTCGTGGCCGTGCTCGACATCGCCCGCATGATGATCTTCGAGGCCATCCTCGGCTTCATCGGCATCGGCGTGCAGCCCCCGACCCCGACCTTCGGCAACATCATCGCCGACGGCCGCAAGTACCTGATCAACGCCTGGTGGATCGCCACCATGCCGGGCGCCTTCCTGTTCACGTCCCTGCTGGGGATCAACCTCGTGGGCGCGACGATCGAGCGGGCGCGCAACAAGGTCCTCGGAGGGATGGTCTGATGGGCGACCCGCCGCTGCTGTCGCTCGCCGGCCTGTCCGTCGACCTCGTCCGCGGCGGCGAAAGACGGCGCATCCTCGACGGCATCGACCTCGACATCGCTCGCGACCGCGTCCTCGGCATCCTGGGCGAGAGCGGGTCGGGCAAGACGACCCTCGCCAAGGCGATGATCGGATGGGTCGCGCCGCCGCTGGTGGTCGCGGCCGGCGGCGTCCGGTTCGAGTCGGACGACCTGCTCGATCCGGCGGTGGCGCGTGTCGCCCGCGCGCGGATCGGCTACATCGGGGCCGACCCCGGCAGCGCCTTCGACCCGACCCTCCCGGTCGGCGTCCAGATCGCGGAGAAGCTGCGCGCCGTGCGGCCGGCGACCGGCCGGGCCGAGGCCGAACGGCGCACGATCGCCCTGCTCGACGCCGTCCGCATCCCGTCGGCCGCCCAGCGTTACCGCGAGTTCCCCAACCAGTACTCGGGCGGCATGCTGCAGCGGGCGCTGATCGTCGACGCCATGGTGACCGAGCCGGACCTGCTGATCTGCGACAACATCATCCAGCCCCTCGATGTCACGGTCGCGGCCCAGATCGTGCGCCTGCTGCGGGAGTTGCGGGGGCGCATGTCGACCGGCATCGTCTTCATCTCGACGTCGGTGCCCTCCATCGCCGAGGTCGCGGACGAGGCGGTGGTGCTGGCCTCCGGCCGCATCGTCGAACGGGGCGACCCCGTCGATCTGACCCGCCGGCCGCGCCATGCGGTCACATGCGAACTGGTGGCGCGGACGCCGCGCATCTGGACCGGCGAGGCGGTGCCGGAACCCGCGCCGCACCAGGGGCAGCCGATCCTCCAGGTGGACGACGTCACCAAGACCTACAGCGTCAAGGACCGCGGCAAGCTCTTCGGCAAGCAGGCCGTGCAGGCGGTGCGGGGCGTCAGCTTCGACGTCTTCCGAGGCGACAATTTCGGGCTGGTGGGGGAGTCCGGCTGCGGCAAGTCCACCCTGTCGCGACTGCTGTCCTGGGTCGAGGAACCGGATGCCGGATCGATCCGCTTCGAGGGCCGGGACATCGCGGCCATGTCGGCGCGGGAGCGCCTGGCGATGCGGCGGGGCTTTCAGCTCCTCCTGCAGGATCCCTACAACTGCATCCCGCCGCACATGCCGGTCGGACGCACCATCGGCGTGGGCCTCGCCATCCACGGTGCGGGCAGGAAGGAGATCGCGAGCCGCGTGCGCGACGTGATGGCCGAGGTCGGCCTCTCGCCGGAGGACGCGGACCGCCTGCCCATCGGCATGAGCGCCGGTCAGCGGCAGCGCGTGAACATCGCCCGGGCGCTGGTCCTCGAGCCCCGGCTGGTCATCCTCGACGAGACGCTGTCCTCGCTGGACCCCGTCGAGCAGGCGCGGCTCCTGGCGCTGTTCGAACGCCTGCAGGTGCGGCACGGGCTGACCTACCTGTTCATCTCCCATGACCTCGCGATGGTCCGGCGGGTCTGCACCCGCATCGCCGTCATGTATCTCGGCAAGATGGTCGAGGTGGCGGACACGGGCGGCGTCTTCTACGATCCGGGCCACCCCTACACCAAGGCGCTGCTGTCGGCCGTGCCGACCCTGGACGAGCGCCCTTACCGCACCCAGGACGTCCTCCTCGACGGCGAGCCGCCCAACCCCATCGACCTGCCGCCGGGCTGTTCGTTCGCCGGTCGCTGCCCCGAGGCGCTGTCGCTCTGCCGTGTCGAGGAGCCCCCTCTCTGGACGCGGATGCCGGGCCGGCTCGCGGCCTGCCACGTGACGGCGCCGGCGCCGTCGTCCCTCGCACTCTCGACCGCATAGGACCGTGTCCCCCATGATCCAGCCCGACCGTCTGCATGCGCTGATGGACGCCTTCGTCACCCATGGCGGCACGCCCGACGGCGGCATGCACCGGCTGACGCTGTCGGCCGAGGACGGGGCGGCCCGCGACCACCTCGCGGGCTGGATGCGCGATCAGGGCCTGCGGGTCACCGTGGACGAGATGGGCAACATGTTCGGCCTGCTCGACCTCGCCGGCCCGGACGCGCCCGTGGTGATGACGGGCTCGCACCTCGACAGCCAGCCCAACGGCGGCCGCTACGACGGCGCCTATGGGGTGATGGCGGCCTGCGAGGCGGTCCAGGCGGTCCGCGCGCGGGCGGCCGCCACCGGCATCGACCCGCGCTGCAACCTGGCGATCGTGAACTGGACCAACGAGGAGGGCGCGCGCTTCCAGCCGAGCCTGCTCGGCAGCGCCGTCTATGCCGGGCTGATGGAGGCCTCCGACGCGCTCGGCCGCCGGGATGGCGACGGCATCAGCGTCGCCCAGGCGCTGGCCGGGATCGGCTATGCGGGGACCGGACGGTTCCCGAAGCCGCAGGCCTATGTGGAGCTGCACGTCGAGTGCGCCTCCGTGCTGGAGCGGGCCGGGGCGCGGTTCGGCGTCATCACCCGGCACTGGGGGGCCATCAAGTACCGGCTCGCCTTCACCGGACGGCAGGCCCACACCGGGCCGACGCCGATGGCCGAGCGGCAGGACGCGCTGCTGGGAGCCGCCCACCTCATCGCCGCCACCGGCACATTGCCCGGGCGAGCCTCCGGCGTCCTGCACACCTCCGTGGGACGGATCGAGGTGCGCCCCAATTCGCCCAACGTCGTGCCGGGCGAGGCCGTCGTGTTCCTCGAATTGCGCTCGGCGGACCAGGGGGTGCTCGACTGGGCGGAGCGCGAGATGCTGGCGGCCGCCGAGGCGGCCGCCACGGCCGCGCGGGTTCGCCATGGGGTCCTCTTCATCGACCGCCGGCCGGTCGGGTTCTTCGACGAGGGGCTCGCGGCCCTCGCCGCCGAGGAGGCGGGCGCGCTCGGCCTGGAGACGTCGCGGCTCGACACGATCGCCGCGCATGATGCGATCTGCATGATCCCCGTCTGCCCGTCGATCGTGCTGAACGTGCCGAGCGTCGGGGGCGTCTGCCATCACCCGTCCGAGTTCACCAGCGAGGCGGATGTGGAACTCGGGGCCGACCTGCTGGCCCGCACCCTGTGGCGCCTCTGCCGGGACGGCCTGCCGGCCGTCAGTCCGGCCAGGGCGGCGTGAAACCGCGCATCCCCTCATAGGCCCGGGCGACCGCCAGCACCCTGCCGTCGTCGAAGCGACGGCCGATGATCTGGAGCCCGATCGGCAGCCCGCGTTCGTCGAAGCCGCAGCAGACGCTGGCGGCCGGCTGCCCGGTCTGGTTGAACAGGGCGGTGAAGACGCCGAGGCTCATGGGATCGTCGGGGATGAACGAGACGTCCTCGGCGGGGAAATTCACCACCGGCAGGGTGGGCGCGAGCACGACATCGTAGGGGGCGGTCCGCGCGACCACCGTCGCCTTCACGCCCTCCATGACGTCGGTGGCGGCGCCATACTCCATGGCCGAGAACGCGCTCGCCCGCTCGCAGAGGCGGCGCACCAGCGGATGCACCTCCTCGCGCTTCGCGGCGGGCAGGTGATCGAGTTCGATCCGCGAGCGCACGGAGAAGATCCGGTCGAGGGACTCCAGAGGATCGATGTCCAGCAACGCCGGCATCGGCTCGACCTGGGCACCCGATCCCGCGAACAGGGCGGCCGCGGCCTCGATGGATCGGCGGACGGCGGGCTCGGCCGGCACGCCGAAACCGAGGTCGAGCAGCAGCCCGACCTTGAGGCCCCGCACCTCGACGTCGAGGTGGTCCTGGTAGGCCATACCGTCCGGCGCGAGGCTGCCGTAGTCGCGCGCGTCCGGGCGGGACAGCACGGTGAGCATCAGCGCGGCGTCCCGGACGGTCCGCGCCATCGGCCCGGCGGTGCGGATGGGGCTCGGCGGCAGGTGCGGGATCCGCCCCTGCGTCGGCTTCAGGGTCGCGAGGCCGCACATCGCCGACGGCAGGCGAACCGAACCGCCGATGTCGCTTCCGACCGTGAGAGGGCCCAGCCGGGCGGCGAGCGCGGCCCCGCCGCCGCTCGACGACCCGCCCGTGTTGAAGGCGGGGTTCCAGGGATTGCGCGTGATGCCGTGCGCGGTGCTGACGCCCGCGCCGAACATGCCGAAATCCGGCATCGTGGTCTTGGCGAAGAGCAGGGCACCCGCCTCGCGCAGCCGGGCGGCGGGCGGGGAATCGGACCTCGAAACGGCCCGGCCCATGTAGGCGCGCGCGCCGCGCCACATCGGCGTCCCCTCGGCCGCGATGCTGTCCTTGATCGACACCGGCACGCCGTCGAGGGTGCCGGCCGGGGCGCCGCGCGCCCACCGCTCTTCCGACGCCGCAGCGGCCGCGAGCGCGTCCTCGGCCATCCAGTGAAAGAAGGCGTTGAACCGGGGGTTCAGGCGCTCGGCTCGTTCCAGCACGGCCTTGAGCACTTCGACGGGGGAGAAGCGGCGGGCGGCGTATCCTCGCAGCAGGTCCGTGGCATCCATGCCGCACAAGTTCGTCTCGTCGGACATGCCAGTCTCCCCTCCACGGACCTTCGGGTGAACGCGATTATCGCGAAGTCCGGGGGTTTGACAAGCTTTTGTGGGTTTGTTGAAGTTTATGGCATTCGAATTGCAGGACGGCCCATATGGGTGAATGATGGGGGCGGCAGGGCCGTCGGCCCTGCTTCGACACGGGGAGCGCGACATGACCGATTGCGTGTGGTGGTGTCGGCCGGTTCAGCCATGAAGGTCGTGGGCAGCCCGTCGGGCGCGGGCGAGGCGCGGGCGGAGGCCGCGCTCGGGCATTGGAGCGCGATCGTGGGCGCCGCGCCGCGTTACGCGCCGCTGCTGCCGAGCGTGATGATGCCGATGCACGTGGCCGGCGATGCGGTCCCCTATGCGGTCGCGCCGACCGGCAGCGAGGCGCCGACCCTGTTCCTGAAAGCCTACGAGCCCGACATGCCGGAGGGGATCGACCTCGCGGCCACGGCGGCGGCGAGCCGCCAGGCCGCGGCGCTCGGCCTCGCGCCGGACCTGGTCGCCGAGGATGTCGCGCAGGGGGCCTTGCTGTACCGCCTGCTGCCGGCATCGCAATGGCGTCTCGGCCTGCGGGCGGATCTGGACCGGCCGGCCGTCAAGGCGGCGGCGCTCGCCGCGAAGCGCGGCTGGCACCGCAGCACGCCGCTGCAGCGGTCCCGCTCGCCATTCACGCTCGTCAGGACCTATGTCGAAACGATCGGTGCCCTCGCCGGGCCGCCGGCCGGCCTGCGTCGCCCGGAGGGCTTTCACACGCTCCTCGCCTGGGTGGACCGCATCGAGCAGGGGCTCGCGGCCGCAGGCTGCGACAGCGGGCCGACCCACGGCGAGAACACGATATCGAACGTCATGATCGGAGATGGCGATGCGGTGCGGCTCGTCGACTTCGACCGCGCCTGGAATGCCGATCCCCATCACGACCTCGGCGCCTTCTGCTCGGAGATGTGCAGCTTCGACGATGAAGTCGCCGAGACCGTCGAGCTCTATCTCGGATCGCCCGATGCCCGTGTCACGGCGCGCGCCCAGTTGTACATGGTCGTCGACGATGTGCTCTGGGGCTGCTGGGGCCTGATCGCCCATCACACCTCGGCGCGGAGCACGTCGGTCGAATACTACAAATACGCCCGGAACCGCTTCCTGCGGGCACGATACTGGCTCGCTCGCTGGGACATGGACGCGCTCTTGCGCCGAATCTGAGAAGCCAGGCCCATGAAGCTCGGACAAGCCACGACCCCCGCGGAGCTGCAGGTGGAGGCGGCCATCGGCCGGGTCCCCGAGTGGCGGCGACGGCCGCTCAGCTACGAGCGGATCAACGCCGGCATCACGAACCTCAACTGGAAGATCCGGCTCGAGGACGAGGGCCGCCACTATTTCGTGAAACTCCCCGGCCGAGGGACCGACATCTTCATCGACCGCGCTCTCGCGCACGAGGCGGCGGTCAAGGTCGGCAGGATCGGCTATGCCCCCGAGGTGCTGCACTACTTCGAAGACGACGGTGTCGAGGTGCATGCCTTCCTGGAAGGCTTCCGGAGCTGCAATGTCGGCGACCTGCTCGACGGGACCATCCGCGCCAACATCGTCCGGGCCTACAGAGAGATCCACGGGAGCCAAACGCTGTCTCGCACGAAGACGGGCTTCGACCAGTTGGGGGAGCGCCTCGCACAGGTGCGGGCCCATGGGGGCCGTCTGCCCCGCGACCTCGACTACCTCCTCTGGCAATGCGAGCGCGCCCGCCGAGCGGTGACGGCCGCCGGCATGTCGCTCTGCGCCTGTTTCAACGACGCCTACGTCACCAACTATATGGTCGACGGTGATCGCAACGTCAGGATCATCGACTGGGAGTATGCCTCCAACAATGACCCGTACTGGGATCTGGCCATGATGACGATGGAGAACTTCCTGTCTGGCACCGATGCGGTGCCCGAGATCATCGAAATCCACGATGGCGTCTACAGCCGGGCGGCCGAGGCCCGGATCACGCTCTATGGGGGCGTGGCGGGCGCGACGTGGGGCTTGTGGGCCGCCCTGCAGGCGAGTATTTCCACCATTCCCTTCGATTTCGCGAAATATTCGGATCTGCTATTCCTCCGCACGCGCGACGCCATGGCGCAGCAGGGCTGGGAGGAGGCCCTCGCCCGCGTTTGACGGCGGTCCCATGGCGGCCGTGGCGAGGCATCGAGCTGCGGCGGTGGAGAGCGGAATGGCGGTGAGGGATCGTAGTCTCGAAGACGGCACGCATCGTGTGGGCTAAGGATCGACATCACCGCATCGTCTCGCTGCTGGCCACCAACGAGCATCTGAGCCTCGAGCGCCTCGCCGACGAGACGAAGGTGTCTCGCGAGACGCTGCGGCGTGATATCATGCAGCTCGAATCCGCGGGCAAGTTGCAGCGCGTGCATGGTGGCGTCGTGCGGCCGGCATCGACGGAAGAGCCGCCCTTCGCGTCACGGCTGCAGGCCCGCTCCGACGCCAAGCGCCGCATCGGCATCGCGGCCAGCCGGCTCATAGAGCCCGGCATGCTCTGTGCCGTCGACGCCGGAAGCACCACGCTGGCCTTCGCCACCGCGCTGGCCAGCATCCCCGGGGTGTCGATCGTCACCAATTCGATCGACGTCGCCATGGCGATCCGCGCGGAGAATCACGGCAGCGACGTCATCTTGCTCGGCGGGCGCGTCGGGTCCGACGTTCCCGGAACATATGGCGAGCTGACGATCGCCGAGATGCGCCGTTTCACGCCGAAGGTCGCCATCTTCTCCCCCGTGGGGCTCAACGCGCAGCAGGGCGCGACGGATTTTCACCTCGCCGAGGCGGAGTTCGCGCGTGCCATGATCGAACGTGCCGAGCGCGTCGTCGTCTTGGCCGACCACAGCAAGCTCGGCCAAACCAGCCGCATCCAGGTCTGCGGCTGCGCCGGCATCGACCTGCTGGTGACCGACCGAAAAGCCGGTTCCGGGGCTCTGGCGGACATGAGAGCGAATGGGCTGCGGGACGTGCTCCTGGCCTGAGCGCGACTTTCCACCTCTGGGATTGGGACTGGCCCGTTTTGGATAAGGCTGGCGAAGGCCGTGGATCGGATGGGCTTTGCTGTCATGCGGACGGAGGCGGACTGGCGCATGGGCGCGGGCAGTTTGTCGGCGATCCAGTCAGCCGTGGGACCCCATCGCGGCGAGCCGCGATGGGACCCTCGCCGAGGGCCTCGACCGTGGCGTGGGCCACACTCACCCCACGTCGGGCCTGCCCGACTTGGGGCACCTCCATGCTGGGCTCGGGCCAGCCCGAGGCCAGGGCCCCTCTCCTGCCGGTCATCCGAAGATCGGGGGCAGCGCAGCCCCATCGCAGCAATCAAACAGGCTATTGGACCCTGCTGGACCGGATTTACGACCTGGGCCCCCTTCCACGGCATGCCGGTTGCCCTTACGCCAACATCGCCGTCGCGGGCCGCCGCATGACGGCGGGGAGCTGTATTCTCGTCGACAACGTCGCCGCCGAGGACGCCGTGGTGATGCGGCGGCTCAAGCGCGCCGGGGCTGCTGTGACGGGCTTCACCAACATGCACGAGTTCGCCCGGGGCGGCACGACCTGAAACCCGCACTACGGCCGATGCCGCAACCCCTGGGATCCCGAACGCATCCCTGCGGGATCGAGCGGAGGCTCAGGGGTCGCGGTGGCGGTCGCCAGCGCGCTGGGGACGCTGGGTGCCGACACCAGCGACTCGGTGCGGCTGCCGGCCTCCATGAACGGCGTCACGGGTCTAAATAGAAGCAACCTACCTTAACGCGAGCGTCACTGAATTATGCGCTCGTGAGTTTCATAGACGGCGGGTCACTGACTGCAGTGAAAAACTCATGCCAGCGGCCGATGTGGTGGACTCGCGACATTTTCCCGGAGGATTTTCCGCCCTGAAGGATACTTTTGATTTGGGGTGAGGGTGATGCGCTGCTCAAGGCTGCGCATGCGGCGGGCTGCGGGACGTCCGACGGCGTGCAGATGGTCGAGGCGGTCCTGGAGATCATGCCGGACGTCCTGCTCGGCAAGTGATCCCGCACCGCACCATGGCTCCGCCCGCCAGGGGCGATGCGGCGTCCCGGGAAGCGGTCCACGACGGGGAAGGCCGGTCGCGCGTGGATCGTCGCCTTGACCCCGACACGTCGGGAACTGAACCTCCGACAACGTCCACCTCGAACAATGCTGGATGTGCCGGACGCCCCTCGCATCGAGCGAGATGGAGGTGGACCACGTCCTGCCTGCGTCCCCCGAGGGAACGGATCGCCGACCCGGCATCCTGGCGGACTTCGGGCTTCCGGCAAGCTTCGACTTCGAGTCACACGAGAATGGGTTGCCGTCCTGTCGCCGATGCAACGGAGGGGAGGTATGCAGTTTCTATGCTTCAGGCGCCAGCGCAAGCGCGAATGGACGACGCCAAGGTGTCGATCTTTTCAGGTTCCTGAACGCTCCATGGTGGGCAGGAGGCTTGCCCTCACCGACGCGCGACAGGTGCTCCGGAGAACGGCCGTGGCGAACCGCCACCTCCGCATTCGGACAGGAGGCCGTTCGTCAGCAAGAAAATCCATAAATCTAGTAGACAAACGGTTTCGGTTCGGCTTTCTTGCACCTGCTCAGGCGCTGCTGCACCGCAGCAAGCCGGGCCGCCTGTGCAGGACGAACGTCGGAGTTGGAATGACGCGGCAGATACGCTTCAACGCATTCGACATGAACTGCGTGGGCCACCAGTCTCCGGGTCTATGGGCCCACCCGCGCGATCGGTCCTGGCAGTACAAAGACCTCGAATACTGGACGGGTCTGGCGCAGACGCTCGAACGAGGCGTGTTCGACGGCATCTTCATTGCCGACGTGCTGGGCGTCTACGATGTCTACAAGGGAAGCGCCTACTACGCGATCCAGCAGGGCGCGCAGATTCCGGTCAACGACCCGCTGCAGCTCGTCCCGGCCATGGCGGTCGTCACGAAGAATCTCGGCTTCGGGATCACGGCCTCGATCTCCTTTGAGCACCCCTATCCGTTCGCCCGGCGCATGTCGACGATCGACCACCTCACCAAAGGCCGGGTCGGCTGGAACATCGTGACGTCCTATCTCGACAGCGGCGCCCGCAACCTCGGCCAGTCCGCGCAAGTGGCCCACAACGACCGCTACGACGTCGCCGACGAATATGTCGAGGTTCTCTACAAGCTCTGGGAAGGCAGCTGGGAAGAGGGCGCAGTCGTGCGCGACCGCGAGGCCCGCATCTTCGCCCATCCCGAGAAGGTGCATGAGATCGCCCACAAGGGCCGCTTCTTCGATGTGCCGGGCTACCACCTGTCGGAGCCCTCGCCCCAGCGCAGCGTCGTGATCTACCAGGCGGGCGCCTCGAGCCGGGGCAAGGCCTTCGCGGCCGAACATGCCGAATGCGTGTTCGTCGCGGCGCCGACCAAGACGATCCTGAAGGCTTACGTGGCCGACGTCCGCCGCCGCGCCGCTGCGGCCGGACGCGATCCGCGCAAGCTCTTCGTCTACACGCTGCTGACCGTGATCGTCGACGAGACCGACGCCAAGGCGCGGGCCAAGTTCGAGGATTACGGGCGCTACGTGAGCTACGACGGCTCGCTCGTCTTCATGTCGGGCTGGACCGGCATCGACTTCGGCCA
>CAXTBR010000023.1:0-55231 GCA_964242785.1 uncultured Lichenihabitans sp.
CCCACTGGTCGAAGGGGTTGATGTCCCAGATCGCCGCCATGGTGAAGACGCGGTGCTCGTACAGCGCGACGAGCCGGCCCAGCATGGCGGGATCGAGCTTGCGGTAGAGGAGGGTCGCCGATGGCCGGTTGCCGGTGAACACCTTGTGCGGGGCGAGCGCCTTGACGGCGTCCGGCGCCAGGCCGCTCGCCTCGAGCTGCGCCGTCACGGCCGCCAGGTCGCGGCCCAGCATCAGGGCCTGGCTCTGGGCGAAGCAGTTGGCGAGCAGGATCTCGTGGTGGTGGAGGTCGGCCTCCGTCGGCTCGGCGGCGGCCAGGAAGTCGATCGGCACCACTTCCGTGCCCTGGTGCAGCAGCTGGAAGAAGGCATGCTGCCCGTTGGTGCCGGGCTCGCCCCACACCACGGGGCCGGTGGCGTCCCGCGCCGGCGCGCCGTCGAGGTGGACGCCCTTGCCGTTGCTTTCCATGTCGAGCTGCTGGAGGTAGGCCGCAAAGCGCCCGAGCCGCTGGTCGTAGGGGATCACGGCCTGCGTCGCAAAGCCGAGCACGTTGCGGTACCAGACCCCGATCAGCCCCATCAGGACCGGGATGTTCTGCGCCAGCGGCGCTTGCCTGAAGTGGGTGTCGACCTCGAACCCGCCACGCAAAAAATCCTCGAAGTTTCTGGGGCCGATCAGGATGGTCAGCGCGAGCCCGATGCTCGACCAGATCGAGTAGCGCCCCCCCACCCAGTCCCAGAACCCGAAGATGCGGTCGGGCTGGATGCCGAACCTCGCCACGAGGTCGAGCTTGGTGGACACGGCCGCGAAATGGTGCCCGACCGCGTCTTCCCCGAGCGCCGCGACGAGCCAGGCCCGCGCCGTCCGGGCGTTGGTCATGGTCTCGAGCGTCGTGAAGGTCTTGGACGAGACGATGAACAGCGTGGTGGCGGGATCGAGGCCCGCCACCGTGTCGCCGATGTCGGCGCCGTCGACGTTGGACACGAAATGCCCGCGGATGGTCGGCGAGGCGAAGGGCGACAGCGCCCGCGCCGCCATGGCGGGCCCGAGGTCGGAGCCGCCGATCCCGATGTTCACGATGTCCGTGATCGCCTTGCCGGTCGCCCCCGGCAGGGCGCCGCTGCGGACGCCTTCGGCGAAGGCTTCGAGCTTCCTGCGCTCGGCGAGGATGTCCGGCATCACGTCGCGCCCGTCCACCATGACGGGCTGGCCGGACAGGTTGCGCAGCGCCGTATGCAGGGCCGGGCGGCGCTCGGTTGGGTTGACCACGGCGCCCGCGAACATGCGGTCGCGCTTGCCCTCGAGATCGGCCGCCCGCGCCAGGGCGAACAGCGCCCCCAGAACGGCATCGTCGACGCGGTGCTTGGAGTAGTCGTAGACGAGGTCGCCGAGCCGCACGTGGTAGCGCTCGAAGCGCTTGGGATCGCTCGCGAACAGCGCCGCCAGCGAGGGCAGCGTCGCCGACCGGCCGTAGGCCTGCAGCGCCTTCAGGCGGGCGCCATCGGTGTCCTGGGTCAAGGCGGTCTCCCATGCTGGATCGCGGGGTCGCGTGGCCGCGGCTCGGGCACCATAACCCCGCAGGGCGCTTTCGTCGCCTCGCCCGCGCGTGCGACGCGGAATTTTCCCCATTGGCGGACGGCCCCGGCTGTGCCACCGCTGGGGCATGCCGCCACCGCTCCTGACCCTCCAATCCGTCCGTCTCACCCACGGGGGCGCCCCGCTGCTCGACGGCGCCGAAATTTCCGTGTCGCGGGGCGACCGGCTCTGCCTCGTCGGCCGCAACGGATCAGGCAAGTCGACGCTGCTCAAGGTCGCCGCCGGGCTCGCCGAGATCGACGGCGGCACGCGCTTCCTGCAGCCCGACGCGAGCCTGCGCTACCTGCCGCAGGAGCCCGACCTCTCGGGCTTTGCGACGACGCTCGCCTATGTCGAGGCCGGGCTGGGGCCGCTCGACGATCCCTACCGGGCGCTCTCGCTGCTCAACGACCTCGGCCTGACGGGCGAGGAGGCGCCCGCGCACCTGTCGGGCGGGGAAGCCCGGCGGGCCGCCCTCGCCCGGGTGCTGGCGCCCGAGCCCGACATCCTGCTGCTCGACGAGCCCACCAACCATCTCGACCTGCCGGCCATCGAGTGGCTGGAGAGCGAGCTCGCCGGGCTGCGCTCGGCCCTGGTGCTGGTGAGCCACGACCGACGGTTCCTGTCCAACCTGTCGCGGGCGACCGTGTGGCTCGACCGCGGCCGCACCCGCCGCCTCGACCAGGGGTTCAGGGCCTTCGAGCTCTGGCGCGACGGCGTGCTCGAGGAGGAGGAGACCCAGCGCCACAAGCTCGACCGCAAGATCGCCATGGAGGAGGACTGGGTGCGCTACGGCGTGACGGGGCGGCGCAAGCGCAACGTCCGCCGCATGGCCGAGCTCGGCGAACTGCGCCGCGACCGGCGCGAGGCCACCAGGGCCGTCGGCCTCGCGACACTCACGGTGTCGGAGGGCCGGACCTCGGGCAAGCTCGTGATCGAGGCCGAGGAGGTGTCGAAGAGCTACGGCGAGCGCCCGATCGTGCGCGGCTTCTCGACCCGCGTGCTGCGCGGCGACCGCCTCGGCATCATCGGGCCGAACGGCGCCGGCAAGACGACCCTGCTCAACCTCCTCACGGGGCGGGACGCGCCCGACGCCGGCGACGTCAGGATCGGGGCCAACGTCCAGCTCGCGACGCTCGATCAGGCGCGCTCCAGCCTCAAGCCCGACACGACGCTCAGCGACGCCCTGACCGGCGGCGGCTCGGACCAGGTGATCGTCAACGGCGCCAGCAAGCACGTCATCGGCTACATGAAGGAATTCCTGTTCGGCCCCGAACAGGCCCGCACGCCGCTGTCGCGCCTGTCGGGCGGCGAGCGCGGCCGGCTGATGCTGGCCCGCGCCCTGTCGCTGCCCTCGAACCTCCTGGTGCTCGACGAGCCCACCAACGACCTCGACCTCGAGACCCTCGACCTCCTGCAGGACATGCTGGCCGACTATCCCGGCACCGTCGTGGTGGTGAGCCACGACCGCGACTTCCTCGACCGCGTCTCGACCTCGGTGATCAACGCCGAGGGGCAGGGCCGCTGGACCGAATATGCCGGGGGCTATTCCGACATGGTGGCGCAGCGCGGCTCCGGCGTGGCGCCTCGCGCGCGGGACGGCGCCGGCGCGGCTCCCCCGGCGGCGCGGGCCTCCGCGGCCCCCGTCGCCCGGCGCGGCAAGCTCAGCGGCAAGGACAGGCACGCGCTCGAAACCCTGCCCCGGCGGATGGACGAGATGCGCGCCCAGAAGGGGAGGCTGCAGGCGGCGCTCGACGATCCGGGGCTCTATGCCCGCGATCCGGCGCGCTTCGCCAAGCTGTCGGCGGGGCTGGCCGACGCGGAGGGCAAGCTCGCGGCCGCCGAGGACCAGTGGCTCACGCTGGAGTTGATCCGCGAAGAGGTCGAGGGCTGAGCGGCGGTGTCGACCCGGTCCTGATCTGTCCGGACCTCGTTTTGTACTGAATAGATCCAATGACGGCGCGGCGTCGCGGCCGGCGCGGTGCAACGATTCCTGCGGTCAAGCATTAGCTCGCGGCCATGGGGATCCACACATGAACGAACCGATTTCGAGGGGTGCGCCGTCCGGCTCGGCCCTGACCGCCATCGCGGTGCTGGGCTTCGCCCTGGTCGGCGTCCTGAAGCGTCCGCAGCTCGCACCGGGCGAGGGGGCGCCGCCGGCCCGGGTGCCGTCCGGGGCCGGCGGCGCCTCGGCGCAGACCAAGCCTGGAACCCCGGCCGGCGCCAACGCGGCCGACACCAAGGCGGGGTCCGACGGCACGCCCACCGAGCATCCGCCGGGCTTCATCGGCGTCGCCCGCGCGGTCTACGACCGCTTCGGCCGCGACAACATCAGCCTCGTGGCGGCGGGCGTCGCCTTCTACGTGATGCTGTCGATCTTCCCGGCGCTGGCCGCGATGGTGTCGCTCTACGCGCTGGTGGGCAACCCGGACGACGTGGCCAGCCGGGTGTCGGAATACGGCAACCTGCTCCCGCCCGAGGCGCTGAAGCTCATCATCGACGGGCTCCACAGTTTCGCCAAGACGGCCGGCTCGACCCTGTCCTGGGCGCTGGGGACCAGCGTACTCCTGGCGCTGTGGAGCGCGCGCGCCGGCATCTCGTCGGTGATGACGGGCCTCAACATCGCTTACGAGGAGGTCGAGACGCGCTCCTTCATCGTGCAGACGCTCATGGCCCTGGGCCTGACGGTGGGCGCGGTGCTGTTCGCCGTGGTGGTGATCTTCGCCGTGGCGGTGATCCCGATCATCCTCAAGTTCCTGGCGCTCGACGGCATCGCGACGACGCTGATCGACCTCGCCCGCTGGCCCATCCTGGCCGTGCTCGTGGCCATGGGCTTCGCCGTGATCTACCGCTACGGCCCCTCCCGGAAGGGCGCGAACTGGCGCTGGATCAGTTGGGGCTCGGCCATCGCCACGGTGCTGTGGCTGGTCGGCTCGGTGGGTTTCTCGATCTACGTCAGCAAGTTCGGGTCCTACGACGCCACCTACGGGGCGCTCGGCGCCGTGGTGGTGCTGCTGCTGTGGCTCTGGGTCAGCGCCCTGGTGCTGCTGGTCGGCGCCGAGATCGACGGCGAGCTCGACCAGCGCGCCACCCTGGCGGGCTCGCCGCTGGCGCCCGTGCCGGCCGGGGCGCCGAAGCGCTGATCGCGCCCCTCGGCCTCACGCCTCAATCCAGCGGCGCGACGGGGACGTCCGGCAGGGGATCGAGCGTCGCGGGCTCCGCGGCGGGCGGGACCGGCCGCGCCTTGACCGCCACCTCCGGCGGGGCAGGGGCGCGCACGGCGACCGGTGCGAGGCGACGGCGGGGCGGGGGGTCGCGGTCCGGCCGGCCGCCGCTCCAGGCCATCCGGCGGCGCCTCGGATCGGGCGTCTCCGCTTCGTCGCGGTATCGCGCGCGCCGCGCGGAGCGCCGCGCGCGGTGATGGCCGGGTTCGGCCGCGCTCGGGTGCCGCAGCGGCGCCCCGCCCTCGGCCGGGCCGCAGAGGACGAAGCAGGGCAGGCCGAAGGGGCCGGCCTCCTCGGCGGGACACGGCGAGGCCGCGAGCAGGACGGCCGCGGCGGCGGCGAGACTGAGACGGCGCATGCGGTCACCTCGAAGCCCGCAGCCTACGACGGACGGGAGACCGGCGCCAGGATCCGTCCCACGCCGAGAGACGTGGATAGCGCCCGGAGATCGACCGGCGCGGGTTGCGGGGCGGGCCGACGCCCGCTAGCCTCCGCAACGATCGGGCGCATTCGGCGGGGGACGCGATGGTCGTGCGGGTTGCGACGGTCGCGTTCCAGGGCATCGAGGCCCGGCCCGTCGACGTGCAGGTGCAGATCACCAACGGCGCCGTGGTGTTCAACGTCGTCGGGCTCGGCGACAAGGCCGTGGCCGAATCGCGCGAGCGGGTGCGCTCCGCCCTGACGGCCTCGGGCCTCGCCCTCCCGGCCAAGCGCATCACCGTCAATCTCGCGCCCGCCGACCTGCCCAAGGAGGGCAGCCACTACGACCTGCCGATCGCGCTCGGCGTCATGGCGGCCATCGGGGCGATCCCGTCCGACGCCCTGCAGGGCTTCACCGTGCTGGGCGAACTGGCGCTCGACGGCTCCATCTCGGCCGTGTCGGGCGTGCTGCCCGCCGCCGTCGCGGCCAACGCGGCCGGCCACGGCCTCATCTGCCCCGCGAGCTGCGGCTCGGAGGCCGCCTGGGCGGCGCGCGACCTCGACGTGCTCGCGCCCCGCTCGCTGATCCAGCTCGCCAACCACTTCAAGGGGAGCCAACTCCTGGGCCGGCCCGAGCCCGCCGTGCGGGCCGCCGCCGGCGACCTGCCGGACCTCCGCGACGTCAAGGGCCAGGAGAGCGCCAAGCGGGCGCTGGAGATCGCCGCGGCCGGCGGCCACAACCTCCTGTTCAACGGCCCGCCCGGCTCCGGCAAGTCCATGCTGGCGGCGCGGCTGCCCTCCATCCTGCCGCCGATGACGCCGCGCGAACTGCTCGACGTGTCGATGATCCATTCGGTCGCCGGCGCGCTGGCCGGCGGGGCGCTGACCGACCGGCGCCCGTTCCGCTCGCCGCACCACTCCGCCTCCATGCCGGCGCTGGTGGGCGGGGGCACGGGCGCGCGGCCCGGCGAGGTCTCGCTCGCCCACAACGGCGTGCTGTTCCTGGACGAACTGCCGGAGTTCGCCACACCCGTGCTCGACTCGCTGCGCCAGCCGCTCGAGACCGGCGAGGTGTCGATCGCCCGCGCCAACCACCGCGTCACCTATCCGGCGCGGTTCCAGCTCGTGGCCGCCATGAACCCGTGCCGCTGCGGCCTCGCCACCGAGCCGGGCTACGCCTGCAAGCGCCAGCCCAACGAGCGCTGCATGGCGCAATATGGGGCGCGGCTGTCGGGCCCGCTGCTCGACCGCATCGACCTCCACCTGGAGGTGCCGGCGGTCTCGGCCGCCGACCTCGTCCTGCCCCCGCCCGCGGAGGGCTCGGCCGAGGTGGCGGCGCGGGTCGCGCGGGCCAGGGCCATCCAGGTCAGGCGCTACGCCGACCTCGGCCTGCCGGGCGTCACCACCAATGCGGCGGCGCCCGCCAACGCCGTCGAGGCCGTGGCGGCGGTCGACGCGGGCGGGGTGGAGTTCGTCCGCGCCATGGCCGAGCAGCTCCGCCTCTCGGCCCGCGGCTTCCACCGCGTTCTGAAGCTCGCCCGCACGCTGGCTGACCTCGACGGCGCGAAGGGCGTCGGCCGCGCTCAGCTCGCCGAGGCGCTGTCCTACCGGCCGAACGCGGACCGGAGGACGCGCGTCAACGCGTAGATGACGTCAGCCCCGGTCGACCTGCCCCCGGAGCCAGGCCCCCGTGTCCAGGCTCGTGACCCGGGCGCCGCCGACCTTGTAGGTGCCGCTCGCCCGCACGGCCGGTACGCCGTCGGCCGTCACCACCGCCTGGGCGAAGGCGAGGTTGCGGGTGACGGCGATGGTGCCGCCGACGGCCTCGACCCAGGCGCCGTCGCCGACCCCGGCGAGGTAGTCGAGGTTGAGGCTGACGGTCGGCAGGATCGTGGTGGCGAGCGTCGGCGTCTCGAACAGGACCGCGAAGGCGAGGTGGACGTCGCAGAAAGCCGCCAGCACCCCGCCGTGGCAGCGCCCGCCGGGGTTGAGGTGGCGGCGCTCGACCCGGAAGCCGAGCGCCAGGGCGTCGCCCGCCCGCCGCGCGTGGAACGCGATGGGGTTGAACCCCGCGTCCCGCGCCGGCGTGACCTCCAGGGGCCGGAACCCCGGCGGCGTCCCGCGCTCCCCGTCGCTCAAAAGGCCATCTCCGGCAGCGCCATCGTGGAGGCCTTGCCGGACTCGATGGCGAGGAAGAGCGAGGCCGTCTGCGGCAGCACGCGGTCGGTGAAGAAGCGCGCGCCGGCGAGCTTCGCGGCGTAGAAGCCGTCGCCGTCCTGGCCGGCCGCGATCCGGGCTGCGGCGATCTCGGCCGAGCGCGTCAGCATGTAGCTCATGGCCACGAGGCCCATCAGGCGCAGGTAGTCGGTGGCGGCGGCGCCCGCCTCCTCGGGGTCCTTCAGCCCGTCCCGGGCGATCTGCCCGGTCGCGAGTTGCAGCATGCCGAAGGCCCGCTCCAGCGCCGCCACCAGCGGGCCGACGGCGGCGTGGCCGCGCGTGGATTCGATATAGTCCGCGATGGGGTGGAAGAAGGGGCGCAGCAGCCGCCCCATGTGGGCCGGCATCTTGCGGCCGACGAGGTCCAGCGCCTGGATCCCGTTGGTGCCCTCGTACAGCATGGCGATGCGGGCGTCGCGCACGAACTGCTCGACGCCGTGGTCGCGGATGTAGCCGTGGCCGCCGTAGACCTGCACGCCGAGGCTCGCCATCTCGTAGCCGATGTCGGTGAAGAGCGCCTTCACCACCGGCGTCATCAGGGCCGTGAAGTCCTCGGCCTCGCGGCGCTCGGCCGGGCTCTCGGCGTGCTTGGACCGGTCGACCGCCTGCGCCACCCAGATGCCGACGGCCCGGCAGGCCTCGGCGTTGACCCGCATGGTCATCAGCATGCGCCGCACGTCCGGGTGGACGACGATCGGGTCGGCCGGCAAGTCGGGCCGCTTCGCGCCGCCGAGCGAGCGGCCCTGCAGCCGCTCCTTCGCGTAGGCGGCGGCGGACTGATAGGCCGCCGAGGCGACGCCGAGGCCCTGGATGCCGACGCCGAGACGCTCCTCGTTCATCATGGTGAACATGGCCTGCATGCCCCTGTGGGGCGCGCCGACGAGCCAGCCTTGGGCGTCCTCGTAGGTGATCTGGCAGGTGGCCGAGGCCTTGAGGCCCATCTTGTGTTCGAGGCCGGTGCAGATCACGCCGTTGCGGGCGCCGGGCCGGCCGTCCCCTGCCGGCAGCAGCTTCGGCACCAGGAACATGCTGATGCCCTTGATGCCGGGCGGCGCGTCCGGCAGGCGGGCGAGGACGAGGTGGACGATGTTCTCGGTCAGGTCGTGCTCGCCGGCCGAGATGAAGATCTTGGACCCCGAGATGCGGTAGGCGCCCTCGCCGTCCGGCACCGCCCGGGTGCGCATCAGGCCGAGGTCGGTGCCGCAATGGGCCTCGGTCAGCGCCATCACGCCCGACCAGGTGCCCTCGGTGAGCTTGCGCAGGAACCGCTCCTTCAGCTCGGGCGAGCCGTGGAGCGCCAGCGCCTGGACGGCGCCGTGCGTCAGGCCGGGGTAGAGGCTGAACGACAGGTTGGCGCCGCAGACCATCTCCTCGACGAGCTTGTTGATGCATTCCGGCAGGCCCTGCCCGCCGTAGGCCGGGTCCCCGGCGAGGGACGGCCAGCCGCCGGCGCGGAACACGTCGTAGGCCGCGCGGAAGCCCGTCGGCGTGCGGACGACGCCGTTCTCCAGCGCGCAGCCCTCGATGTCGCCCGGCGCGTTGGTCGGCAGGATCACCTCGGCGGCGATGCGGGCCGCCTCGTCGAGCACGCCGTCCACCACCTCCTCGGACAGGTCGCCGAAGGCCGGCAACCGGGTGAGGGCGCCGAGGCCGTGGAGCTCGTGGAGGACGAAGCGCATGTCGCGCAGCGGGGCCTGGTAGACCTGCATGGTGGGGATCCTCATCGGGTCGGGATTCCCTTCTCCCGCGGGCGGGAGAAGGGAGGCGTCTCCCCGCTTTCCTCAATTCCTCAGCGGCTTGCCGGTGGTCAGCGTGTGTTCGATCCGCTCCAGCGTGGGGCGTGTGCGGATCAGCGCCAGGAAGGCGCCGCGCTCCAGCGCCAGCAGGTCGTCCTCGCCGAGCACGTCGAGCGGGTCGGCGTCGCCGCCCGACAGGACGGTGGCGAGCCGGTCCGCCACCGTGAGGTCGTGGTCGGTGGCGAGGCCCTGGGCGCGGAAGCCCCGCGCCGCCAGGGCCATGCCGGCCCGCCCCGAGGGGCCGGGCAGCCTGAACTCCGGCCGCGGCGGCGGCGCGTAGCCCTCGACCAGCGCCAGCGCGCGGGCGCGCGCGTCGAAGAGCAGCCGGTCGCGGTTGAAGGTGATGCCGTCGCGCTCGCGCAGCACTCTCGAGGCCCGGGCCTCGGCGGCCGACTTCGACACCTTGGCGGTCGACACGGCCTCGAACACCTTGGCGACCGCCGGCATGGGGCCCTGCGGCATCCGCGGCGCCGCGGTCCAGCGCTCGATCATCTCGCCGCAGCCGCCCCAGCCCGGCACGAGGCCGACGCCGCATTCGACGAGCCCCGCGTAGGTTTCGGCGTGGGCCTGGATGGCGTCGCAGTGCAGCAGGAGCTCGCAGCCGCCCCCGAGCGCCAGCCCCGCCGGGGCGCCCACCACCGGGAATGGCGCGTATTTCACCGCCTTGAACACCCGCTGGCCGAGGCGCACGAGCTTGTCGATCTCGCCCCAGGCCGCGATGTTGCACGCGAAGAGCGCCTGGGCGAGGTTGGCGCCGGCCGAGAAATCCGTGCCGTCGCCGTAGATCACCAGGGCCCTGAAGCGCTCGGCCACGAGTCTGAGGCTCCTCTCCAGGAGGCCCAGCACGCCCTCATCGAAGCTGTTCATCTTGGTCGTGATCTCGAAGCAGGCCACGCCCTCGCCCACGTCCCACAGCGCCGCCGAGTCATCCTTCAGCACCGGTTCGGCACGGCGCTTCACGTCCTCCAGCCGCAGCACGCCGGCGGGCCGCTCCAGCGGGTGATAGGCGCCGTCCGTGCCGAGATACGCGGCCCTGCCGCCCTCGACGCGGTAGAAGGTCCGCGCCCCCACGGCGTCGAGCAGCGGCGGCACCGGGCGCCCGTCGCGCGCCAGGCGCGCCGCCACGGCCGCGGGGCCGAGGCGGTCCATGATCTCGAAGGGGCCGTGCTTCCAGTTGAAGCCGAGCCGCATGGCGGCATCCACCCCGGCGATGTCGTCCGATATCGCGGGCACGAGGCTCGCCGCGTAGCTCAGTACGTCGCCCATCACGGCCCAGGCGTAGCGCCCGTAGCGGTCGTCCGAGGCCATCAGCGCCCGCATGTCGCGCGCGGCCTCGGGCAGCTTCACCTCGCGCGAGGGCTCGTAGGCGCCCGTGACGAGGCCGATCGACTCGCGCAGCTTCCCGCGCGCGCGGTCGATCCGGTAGAAGCCGCCCTTGCCCTTGCGGCCCGTGTAGCCCTCGCCGATCATGCGGGTGAGCAGCGGGTTGTCGCGATGGCCCGCCACGAAGGCGTCGTCGGCGGGGAGCAGCGCCGTCATGCTCCTGTCGATGTGGGGCATGAGGTCGAGGCCGACGAGGTCGAGCAGCCCGAAGACGCCGGTCCTGGGGATGCCGAAGGGCCGGCCCATGACGGCGTCGGCCTCCTCGACCGAGAGCCCGCCGTCCATCGCGGCATTGACGCCGCGCTGGAGCCAGTAGGTGCCGATGCGGTTGGCGATGAAGCCGGGCGTGTCCTTGCAGCGCACGACCGTCTTGCCCAGGCGATGGTCCGCGAAGGACGAGACGCGCGCGACCAGCGCGGGGTCGGTCCCCGGCCCTGGCACGACTTCGAGCAGCCGCATGTAGCGCGGCGGGTTGAAGAAGTGGGTGATGAGGACGTCGCGGGCGAAGGTCTCCGGCAGACCGTCCAGGAGCTGCGCCAGCGGGATTGTCGAGGTGTTGGAGCTGACCGCGGTGCCGGGCCGGTGCAGGGCGGCGAGGCGGCGGTAGAGCGCCTGCTTGAGGTCGAGCCGCTCGACGACGGCCTCGATGACCCAGTCGCACCCCGCGGCGCGGGCGAGGTCGTCCTCCAGGTTGCCGACCTCGACGAGCGCCGCGGCCTCCGGCGACATGAAGGGGGCCGGGTCGGTCTTCAGCAGGCGGGCCACGGCGGCGCGGGCCAGCCCGCTCCGGTCCCCCGCGCCCTCGGGCACGATGTCGAGCAGCAGCACCGGCACGCCGGCATTGGCGACCTGTGCGGCGATGCTGGCCCCCATCACGCCGGCGCCGATGACGCAGACGCGGCGGATCTCGCCCGCCGCGGCCATCACATGCGCTCCAGCAGGGTGGCGATGCCCTGGCCGCCGCCGATGCACTGGGTGGCGAGGGCGTAGCGACCGCCGTCCCGGTGGAGGATCCCGGCCGCCTTGCCGACGATGCGGGCGCCGGTGGCGCCGAGCGGGTGCCCGAGCGCGATGGCCCCGCCGTCGCGGTTGAGGGCCTCGTCGGCGAGGCCGAGGTCCCGGACGCAGGCGATGGCCTGGCTGGCGAAAGCCTCGTTCAGCTCCACGACGTCGATGCCGGAGGGCGCGACGCCGGCGCGGGCCAGGGCCTTGCGGCTGGCGCCGATGGGGCCGAGCCCCATGGTCTCGGGCCGGCAGCCCGAGATGCCGACCGAGGCGATGCGGGCCAGGGGCTTCAACCCGTGGCGCGCGGCGTAATCCTCGGAGCAGACCAGCAGGGCGCTGGCACCGTCGGTCAGCGGCGAGGAGGTGCCGGCCGTGACGGTTCCCTCCGCGTCGAAGGCGGGCTTGAGGGCCGCCAGGCCCTCCGGGCTCGTGTCGGGGCGGAGGCAGCCGTCCTCGCGGACGGCGCCGGCCTTCGTCTCGACCGGCACGATCTCGGCCGCGAGCCGCCCCTCGGCCCGGGCCGCCGCGGCCTTGCGCTGGCTCGCCACCGCGAAGGCCTCCTGGTCGGCCCGGGTGATCTGGTACTGCCGGGCGACGTTCTCGGCCGTCTCGCCCATCGTCCCGTAGGCGCCGGGGCGGCTCTTCGCGAGCTCCGGGTTCGGCATGGGGTTGTAGCCGCCCATCGGCACCCGGCTCATGCTCTCGACCCCGGCGCAGATGAACACCTCGCCGGCGCCGATCGCGATGGCGCCGGCCGCCATGTGAACGGACTGCATGGAGGAGCCGCAGAAGCGGTTCACCGTGGCGCCGCCGACCGACAGGGGAAGGTCCGCCATGAGGCCGACGAGGCGCGCGAGGTTCAGGCCCTGTTCGCCCTCGGGGAAGGCGCAGCCGAGCAGCAGGTCCTCGATGTCCTCGGGATCGACGCCCGTGCGGGCCACGAGGGCGCGCACCACCTGGGCCGCGAGGTCGTCGGGGCGGACGCGGGCGAGGCTGCCCCTGCCGGCGGGCTGGAACGGCGAGCGGACGTAGCCCGCGATGACGGCGCCTGACATGGAGCCTCTCCTTCCCGTCGGGTCGACCCTGAGGCCGTTGCCTCAGGCATACGGCAATCGCGAGGGGCAAACAACGTCGGCCCGGTTCCTCCCTCTCCGGCGCGGGGACGACGGGGCTGTTCGACACGGCCGGAAGCGGGCAAGGTGAGGGGAAAGCCAGGGGAGGTGAAGGATGCCATTGCGCTTCGTCGAGCCGACCGCGGAAGCCTACGCCTTCCCGCTGACCATCGGGCAGTTGCTCGGCAACTGCATCAAGGCGTCGCGCGGCAACGAGATCGTCTACCGCGACCAGTTCCGCATGAGCTACGCGGAGTTCCGCACGCGGCTCAGGCGGCTCGCCTCGGGGCTGGCCTCGCTCGGCGTCGAGGAGGGCAGCACCGTCGCGGTCATGGACTGGGACAGCCACCGCTACCTCGAATGCTACTTCGCCGTCCCTATGATGGGTGCGGTGCTCCAGACGGTGAACGTCAGGTTGCCCCCCGCCCAGGTCATCATGACGCTGGCCCAGGCGAGGGCCGAGGTCATCCTGGTCCATCGCGACTTCCTGCCCCTCGTCGAGGCGGCGCTGCCGCGGCTGCCGGGCGTCAAGGCCGTGGTGCTGATCGCCGACGGCGCCGACGCGCCGCTGCCGGACTACGCCGGGGCCGAGTACGAGGCGCTGGTCGCCGGGGCCGCGGCCGACTACCCGTTCCGGGACTTCGACGAGAACGCCGTCGCCACCACCTTCTTCTCCACGGGCACGACCGGCAGCCCCAAGGCGGTGAGCTTCACCCATCGCCAGATCGTGCTGCACACGCTGGCCTGCTGCGGGGTGTTCGGCGTCACGCGGAGCCGCGGCTTCGGCATCGACGACGTCTACATGCCGCTGACGCCCATGTTCCACGTCCACGCCTGGGGTGTGCCCTTCCTGGCCACCATGCTGGGCGTGAAGCAGGTCTATCCCGGCCGCTACGAGCCCGGCATGATCCTGGACCTGCGGGCGCGGGAGGGCGTCACCTACTCGCATTGCGTGCCCACCATCCTGCAGATGGTGCTGGGCGCGGCCGACAAGCGCGGCGACGACCTCGCGGGTTGGGCGATGATCATCGGCGGCTCGGCCCTGACGGGCGCGCTGTACCGGGAGGGCCGTCGCCGCGGACTGCACCTCGTGTCCGGCTACGGCATGTCGGAGACCTGCCCCATCGTCACCCACGCCCGCAGCTTCGCCCGCGACGGGCTCGACGGCGACGCCGAGGCCGCGGCCCTGACGATGGCCGGCGCGCCCGTGCCGCTGGTGGCGACCCGCGTCGTCGACGAGGAGATGCGCGACCTGCCGGCCGACGGGCGCAGCCAGGGCGAACTGGTGGTGCGCGCCCCCTGGCTGACGTCCCGCTACCTGGGCGACGACGCGGCCTCCGAGGCGCTGTGGCGCGGCGGTTGGCTCCACACCCAGGACGTGGCCTGCATGCACCCGGACGGCACGATCCAGATCCGCGACCGGCTGAAGGACGTGATCAAGTCGGGCGGCGAGTGGCTCTGCTCGGTGACGATGGAGGACGCCATCGCGGCGCTGGACGAGGTCGGCGAGGTGGCGGTGGTGGGCGTCCCCGACGCCCACTGGGGCGAGCGGCCGGTCGCGGTCGTGGTGCCGGTGCCGGGCCGGACGGTCACGCTGGAGCGCCTCAACGCGCGGCTCGACGCGGAGATCGCGGCGGGCGAGCTCAGCCGTTACGCGCGGATCGGGCGCATCGAGGTGATGGAGACGCTGCCCAAGACCAGCGTCGGCAAGATCGACAAGAAGGCGCTGCGCCAGAGCCTGACGGTCGAACCTGCATAGATGAAGAGCTCGGTTTCAAAAGGCCCCCGGCCTTTTGCGGGTTTCAGGGCAGAGCCCTGATCTTGAGCTTCGACGACAGAGATTTCCGGGGCTCCGCCCTGACCGCCAAAGGGCGAGTCCCCTGAGATCCTCGACGAGGGAACGATCCGCATGCCGACGCCCTCCGCCACGCTCGTCCCCGAACTCGCCGTCACCGACCTCGCGCGGAGCCTCGCCTTCTGGCGCGACCTCGTCGGCTTCGAGATCCTCTACGACAGGCCCGAGGAGGGCTTCGCCTACCTCGGCCGCGACGGGGCCGAACTGATGCTCGACTGGCACGATCCGACGGGGCGGAACTGGCTCAACGGGCCGTTCCGCACCCCGCTCGGCAACGGCATCAACCTCCAGGTCGCGGTCGCGGCCGTGGCGCCGATCCTCGATCGGCTGGAGCGGGCCGGCTGGCCGCTGGTCATGGCGGTCGAGGACAAGTGGTACCGGCGCGGCGACCGGGAGGTCGGCCAGCGGCAGTTCGTGGTGGCGGACCCCGACGGCTACGTCCTGCGCCTCGCGCAGCCGCTCGGCCTACGCGTCCTCGCCGCCCCTTGAGGAGGGGGTGCCGTCGCGCCGCCCGAAGTCGGCCGCGGCCGTCTCCTGGCCGACCGCCACGATGGAGCGGCGGATGGCGCGCGTCTTGGTGAAGAACGCGAACAGGCCGTCGCCGTCGCCGAACCGCACCATGCGCTGGAGCGACGACAGGTCCTCGAGGAAGCGCCCCAGCATCTCCAGCACGGCCTCGCGGTTGTTGAGGAACACGTCGCGCCACATCGTCGGGTCCGAGGCCGCGATACGGGTGAAGTCGCGGAAGCCGCCGGCCGAGAACTTGATGACCTCCGAATTCGTCACGCTCTCCAGTTCCTCGGCCGTGCCGACGATGTTGTAGGCGATGAGGTGGGGCACGTGGCTGGTGATGGCCAGCACGAGGTCGTGGTGCGCCGGCGTCATCGTGTCGACCCTGGCGCCGAAGGACTCCCACAGCGCCCGCACCCGCGCCATCGCTGAGTCACTCGACGCCTCGCAGGGCGTGAGGATGCACCAGCGGTCCTCGAACAGGCCCGCGAAGCCGGCGTCCGGGCCGGAGAACTCGGTGCCGGCCACGGGGTGGGCCGGCACGAACTCGACGCCCGCGGGCAGGAGCGGGACGACCGCCGCCACCACGGACCCCTTCACCGAGCCGACGTCGCTCAGCACCGCGCCGGGCTTGAGGTGGGGCACGACCTCGGCCGCCACCGCGCCGATGGCGCCGACCGGCACGCAGAAGATCACATGGTCGGCGTCGCGCACCGCCTCGGCCGCGTCCGCGGCGACGTGGTCGGCGAGGCCGAGCTCGCGCACCCGCTCCCGCACGCCCGCCGAGGCGTCGTAGGCCACCACAGTGCCGACGCGCCCGCCCCGCCGGGCCGCCAGCGCCACCGAGGCGCCGATCAGCCCGACGCCCAGCACCGCGACGCGCCCGAACACCACGCCGGCGTCGACTCCCTCACCCATGGGGGCGGTCCGCCGCCATGAAGCGCCGCAGCGTGTCCACGACCAGCCGGTTGGCCTCCTCCGTGCCGACCGTCAGGCGCAGGTGGCCGGGCAGGCCGTAGGCGGTCACGGCCCGCAGCACGAGGCCGTGGGCGGCAAGGTACGTGTCGGCCTCGGCGGCGGTGCGGCCGGCGTCGCGCGGGAAGCCGACCAGCAGGAAATTGCCGACGCTCGGCACCACGTCGAGCCCGAGCCCGCGCAGCTCCGCCGCCAGCCACGCCGCCCAATGGGCGTTGTGGGCCACGGCCGCGTCCTCGTGGGCGTGGTCCTGCACGGCCGCGATGCCGGCCTCGATGGCCGGCAGGTTGACGTTGAAGGCGCCGCGGATGCGGTTCAGCGCGTCGCAGATCTCCGGGGGCGCGTAGGCCCAGCCGACCCGCAGGGCCGCGAGGCCGTGGATCTTCGAGAAGGTGCGGGTCATCACCACGTTGTTCTCGGTCGCGGCCAGCTCCAGCCCGGACGAATAGTCGTTGTTGCGGACGTATTCGGCATAGGCGGCGTCGAGCACCAGGAGGACATGGGGCGGCAGGCCGGCGTGGAGCCGCTTCACCTCCGGGAAGGGCAGGTAGGTGCCAGTGGGGTTGTTGGGGTTGGCGAGGAAGACGATGCGGGTGCGCCCGGTCACGCACCCGAGGATCGCGTCGACGTCGGCCGTGAGGTCGCGCTCGGCCGCCACCACCGGCACGCCGCCGGCCGCCCGGATGGCGATGGGATAGACCAGGAATCCGTGAGTCGTGTGGATCGCCTCGTCGCCGGGCCCGATATACGTGTAGGCGAGCAGCGACAGGAGCTCGTCCGAGCCGCAGCCGCAGATGATCCGCGCGGGATCGATGCCGTAGCGCCCGGCGATGGCCTCGCGCAGCCGGGTCGCGGAGCCGTCCGGGTAGAGTTCCAGCTTGGCGGCCGAGGCCGCGAAGGCCGCCAGGGCCTTCGGCGAGGGGCCGAGCGGGTTCTCGTTGGACGACAGCTTGTGCAGCTTGACGCCGGGCGCGACCGCGCTCTTGCCGGGTACGTAGGCCTCGATGGCGAGGACGCCGGCGCGGGGCACGGGGCGGGGGGCTGCGGTGGTCGGCATGGGCGGGTTCTCGAGACGCTGAGGGACGTGTCAGGCCGGGGTGAAATCGTAGCGGGCCGCGTGGCTGCCGACCGGTGCGACCCGGGCGTCGCCCGCCAGCGCGGCGAGCCGGTCGCGCAGCGCGGCCGCGGAACCCGCGACGGGGTCGGCGCCGGCCGATGCGCCGTCGCCCGGCAGCGCGACCAGCAGCGCCAGCCCGCCGTCGGCGGCGGCCTCGGCCAGGACCTCGCCGCCGAGGCCCGCGACCGCGGCCGGAAGGCCGTCTCGCCATCGGTCGACCCAGACGTCGTGGAGCAGGACCTCGGTGGCCGGCGTCGCGGCCGACGCCATGGCGACGACGAAGACCGGCATGCCGGCGGGGTGGTCCGGGCGCTCCACGAAGGGCAGGCGGGCGATGATCTTGGGGGCGTCGGGGCCCGCGAGGCGGCGCCACCACGCGCCCGCCGCGATGCCGCCGTCGAGCCGCACGAGGCCGAGGTCGCCGCCGGCCTGCCGCACGGCCGCCACCACGGCGGCCGGCCCCTGGTGGGTGTGCAGCGGCACCGTGAAGCCGAAGTGGAAGCGGGCCGAATCCCGCATGGCGCTGTCGCCCGCCGAGGCGTCTGCGTGGACCGCGTAGGCGGCCTGGACGTGCGTGAAGGTCGAGATGATGATGCGCCAGATGCCCTCGACCGTGTCGAGGGGCAGGCGGCCGCGGTGGCGCTCGGCGATGTGGCGTATCATGGAAGCTTCGCGGTCGGGCCGGAAGGCCGAGCCGCCGCCGGCGCGGGCCTTGACGGCGATCAGCCGGTCGATGATCGCCCCGCGCGCGATCAGGCTCTCGTGCATGGCGGCGTCGATCCGGTCGATCTCGACCCGGAGGTCCCCCAGCGTCTCGGCCCGCGTGGAGGCGGTCGAGGAGTCGGAGGACGGGGCGGCGGTCGTGCTGCTCATGGGCCGGGCCTTCGGGGCATGGTGGCTCGCGTTGTAACCGGGCGCGGCACCCGCGCAAGGGCGGCGCGGCTTCGCGCCCCCATCGCCCGGCACCGGCGGGGCCGGGTCCCGGTCAAGCTTACCGCGATTTAATGGCGTCAGGGGGGCCTGGAGCCCGTCCGGCGGGGGTCGCGGCCTTGTCGGTCCCGCCCGCGGCCGCCATATTCCGGTCTGACTTCGGCCCACCCGCGGGGCAGGCCGTCATCAGAGAGGATCTCATGTCCGACTACCGCAATCCGTCGTTCCGCTACGGCGGGACCGCGGCCCGGGCCGGCGCCGACGTCGACCAGGGGCTGCGCAGCTACATGCTGGGCGTCTACAACAACATGGTGTTGGGGCTCGCCGTCACGGGGCTGGTCGCCATGGGCACCAACATGCTCGCGGTGACGCGCGAGCCCGCCGAGGCCGCGGCCCGGTTCCACGGCATGTACCTGACGAGCTTCGGCGTGGCGCTCTACGGAAGCCCGCTGCGCTACGTCGTCATGCTGGCGCCGCTCGCCTTCGTGTTCTTCTTCTCGTTCCGCATCGACCGCATGTCGGCCGCCGCGGCGCGCAACATGTTCCTGGCCTTCTCGGCCGTGATGGGCCTGTCGCTGTCGTCGATCCTGCTGGTCTACACCGGCCAGTCGGTGGCGCTGGCCTTCTTCGAGACGGCCGCGACCTTCGGCGCGCTGAGCCTCTACGGCTACACGACGAAGCGCGACCTGACGCCGATCGGCTCGTTCCTGATGATGGGCCTCTTCGGCCTGATCATCGTCAGCCTGGTCAACATCTTCGTGGCCAGCTCGGCCCTGCAGTTCGGCATCTCGATCCTGTCGGTCGTGATCTTCGCCGGCCTGACCGCCTGGGACACCCAGCGCATCAAGGAGATGTACTTCGCCGACGACGGCTACGAGGTCGCCACCAAGAAGGCCGTCAACGGCGCCCTGATGCTCTACCTCGACTTCATCAACATCTTCACGGCGCTGATCCAGCTCACGGGCAACCGCAACAACTGATACCACTGTGCCGCGAACAGGGAGGCCCCGGAGCGATCCGGGGCCTTTTTTCGTGCGCGAAAGTCGGTTTCATGATGACCTTCAGATAACGCCTGCACTCCGCCGCTCATCCCCGCGCAGGCGGGGATGAGCGGGTTGGATGTCTGCGAGCTGATCAGCCCAGAGAGGGATCACACCACGACGAGCTTGGGCTTGCGGTCGAGAGCCTGAAGGACCCGCGCGAGGTCCGGCCCGCGCTTCAGGATCAGTCCGGTCGCCGCCACCACCGCGTAGGCGCCCTGGCGCCGCGCCAGCGCCGGGTCCTTCTCGACGCGGTAGAGCGGCACCTCGGAGGCCCGGCGATAGATCGAGAACACCGCCTTGTCGGGGCGGAAATCGATGGCGTAGTCGCGCCATTCGCCCTCGGCCACGCGCCGGCCGTAGAGGTTGAAGATCTCCCGGAGCTCGTGCCGGTCGAAGGACACCACCGGGGCGCTCGGGGCCGGGGCCGCCACCGGCGGCGCCCGCCGCACCGGGAAGGGCGCCACCACCGACTCGCCCGCCTCCTGCCGCCGCTCGTCCGGCGTCTCGCCTTCGCTCATCCCGCGCTCCATGCCTCGGCCGAGAATGGCCCGCGGCCCGCAGCGGTTCAAGGCCGGCCCGCGGACCGGCGATCCCGGTCTCTTTTCCGCCACGGTCCGCCTTGCGGTCCCCGGACCCAGGCTCGATATGTGGTCTGCTCCCGCGCGCGGCCCGCCCGCCCGAGGGTTCGCGGTCCGGCGCGACCGGATCGACGCAGCATCACCGTCCCGGCCGTGCCCGAGCGGAGCCGCCCCGCGGCCCCGGGCCGCGGGACATCTCCAAGGAAAGGTTCACGGGGTCCATGAGCGAGGCTGACATCCAGACGGCCCAAGGCGCCGCCACCGGCGGCGCGGGCGAGACCAGACCGTTCCAGGCCGACGTGTCGCGGCTCCTGGACCTGATGGTCCATTCCATCTACTCGGAGCGGGACGTCTTCCTGCGGGAGCTGATCTCCAACGCGGCCGACGCCTGCGAGAAGCTGCGCTACGAGGCCATCGCCGAGCCGGCGCTGACCGCCGACGGCGAGGGCTTCGCCATCCGGGTCGTCATCGACAAGGACGCCAAGACCCTCGCGGTGGTGGACAACGGCGTCGGCATGGGCCGGGACGACCTCGACCGGGCGCTCGGCACCATCGCGAGCTCGGGCACCAAGGCGTTCCTCGACAAGATCGGCGCCGAGGCCGAGGAGGAGAGCGGCAACCTCATCGGCCAGTTCGGCATCGGCTTCTATTCGGCCTTCATGGTGGCGGACAGCGTCGAGGTCCTCACCCGCCGCGCCGGCTCCGACGCGGCCTGGCGCTGGACCAGCGACGGCAAGGGCGACTACCAGGTGTCGCCGCTCCCGGAGGCGGAGGCGCCCGCGCGCGGCACCCGCGTGACCCTGCACCTGAACGAGGCCGCGGCCGGCGAGTTCCTGGAGCCCTACCGGGTCGAGCGGCTGGTCAAGGAGCATTCCGGCGCAGTTGCGGTGCCGATCGACCTGCAGGAGACGCCGGACGGCGAGCCGCGCCGCCTCACCGACGGCGCGGCGCTCTGGGCCAAGTCGAAGAACGACATCAAGCCCGAGGACTATACCGAGTTCTACCGCACGCTCGCGGCCCAGTACGACGAGCCGGCCCTCACCATCCACTACCGGGCCGAGGGGCGGCACGAATATTCGGTGCTGGCCTTCGTGCCGGGCTCGAAGCCCTTCGACCTGTTCGACCCCCAGCGCAAGGGCCGCACCAAGCTCTACGTGCGCCGCGTGCTGATCTCCGACGAGGCCGATCTTCTGCCGGGCTGGCTGCGCTTCGTGCGCGCGGTGGTGGACACCGCCGACCTGCCGCTCAACGTGTCGCGCGAGATGGTGCAGAAGAGCCCCGTCTTCGCCGCCATCCGCAAGGGCGTCACCAACCGCGTGCTGGGCGACCTCGGCAAGATGGCCGACAACGACGCCGAGGGCTTCGCCAAGGTGTGGGAGAACTTCGGGGCCGTCCTCAAGGAGGGGCTCTACGAGGACCCCGAGCGGCGCGACGGGCTGTTCAAGCTGGCCCGCTTCGCCACCACGGCGCATCCCGACGGCGCCCGCACGCTGGCGCACTACGTCGCCGACCTGCGCCCCAACCAGACCGCGATCTACTACCTCGTCGGCGACGACCTCGCCCGGCTGAAGTCGAGCCCGCAGCTCGAAGGCTTCCGGGCGCGCGGCATCGAGGTGCTGCTGCTGCCCGACGCCGTCGACGCCTTCTGGGTGCAGAACGCGGCCGGCTTCGACGGCAAGCCCTTCAAGTCCGTGACGCAGGGGGCGGCCGACATCAAGTCGGTGCCCCTGGCCGAGGGACGCGAGGAGCCGAAGAGCGAGGACGTGGGCCCCAAGCTCGCGACGCTGCTGGCCTTCATGAAGCAGACCTTGGCCGAGTCGGTCGAGGACGTGCGGGCGTCGGACCGCCTGTCCGAGAGCCCGGCCTGCCTCATCGCCCCCGAGTTCGGCCCGGACCGGCGCCTGGAGAAGATCCTGGCCCAGCACGGCAAGCTCGGCGGGATGCAGTCGAAGCCCGTGCTGGAGATCAACCCCGGCCACCCGCTGGTGACGGCGCTGGCCGAGCGCTTCGCCGGCCAGGGCGACCGGGCGGTGGTCGAGGACTCGGCCTGGCTGCTGCACGACGAGGCCCGCATCATGGACGGCGAACTCCCGGCCGACGCCGCCGCCTTCGCGGCCCGCCTGCGCCGCGTCATGGAGAAGGCTGCGGGATAGGCCCGACCCTCGACGGTCGTGCCCTTCTCCCCTCGGGGAAAAGGTGCCCGTCGCGGCGAAGCCGCGATCAGGGCGGATGAGGGGGATTCCAAAGGTGGTGGATCCCCCCTCATCCGGCGCTGCGCGCCACCTTCTCCCCGCAGGGGAGAAGGGTGCGATCGACCCTGTGCAGTTCAGCCCATGCTCACACTCACCGAGGCGCTCCGTTCGGCTACCCTCGCCCTCGCGGCGGCGGGCGTGCCCGACCCCGGGGTCGATGCCCGGCTCCTGCTCCTCGCCGCGGCCGGCCTCGACCGCGTCGCCCTGATCCGCGATCCCGACCGGCCGATACTGCCCGACGCCGCGGCGTGCCTCGATGGCTGGGTCGCGCGCCGCGCCGCCCGTGAGCCGGTATCGCGCATCCTCGGCCGCCGCGACTTCTGGGGACTCTCGCTGCGCGTCACCCCCGACGTGCTCGACCCCCGCCCCGACACCGAGACGCTGGTCTCGGCCGTGCTCGACGCGCTCGCGCCCCGGCGCGCCGAGCCGCTGCGCATCCTCGACCTCGGCACCGGCTCCGGCGCCATCCTCTGCGCGCTGCTGACGGAACTGCCCGCCGCCGCGGGCTGGGCCGTCGATCGCTCGGGCGCCGCCTGCGCTGTGGCGCGGGGCAACCTCGCGGATCACGGCCTCGCGGCGCGCAGCCTCGTGGTCGGGGGTGACTGGGCAACCGCCCTGGCGTCGGGGCGCTTCGACGTCGTGGTGTCGAACCCGCCCTACATCGAGACCGACGCCATCGCGGGCCTCGACCGCGACGTGCGCGACCACGATCCCCCGGCGGCCCTCGACGGCGGGGCCGACGGCCTCGCGGCCTACCGTATCCTCGCCGCCGAGCTGCCGCGGCTGCTGGCGCCGGGCGGCGTCGCGGGTTTCGAGGTCGGGCGGGGCCAGGACGGCGACGTGTCGGACCTGATGGCCGGGGTCGGCTTCCACGGCATCGCGGCGCACCGCGACCTCGGTGGCATCCGGCGCGTGGTGACAGGGTGGTGGCCCGGTCAGGCCGTGGCGTCCTTCCCGAGCGCGTAATCCACCGCCGCCTCGACGTGTAGCGTGGTCGTGTCGAACACCGGGAAGCCCGGCATGTCGTCCTGGCCGATGAGCAGGAAGATCTCGGTGCAGCCCAGGATCACACCCTGGGCACCCGCGCGGCGCAGGGTATCGACCACGCGAAGGTACTCGGCCTTCGACTCCGGCCGGAGGTCGCGGCGCACGAGTTCATCGAAGATGATGCGGTCGACCGCGGCGGCGTCGGTCTCGTCCGGCGAGACCACCGTGACGCCGAAACGCTCGGCGTAGCGCCGCGCCATCTCCTCCGAGCGCATCGTCGCACCCGTGCCGAGCAGGGCGACGCGCCGCAATCCCGCTGCCCGGATGGCGGCGCCGGTCGGGTCGACGATGTGGATGAACGGCGTCGCCCGCGCCGCCATGATCGGCTCCACGACGCGGTGCATCGTGTTGGACGCACAGATCACCACCTCGGCCCCGGCCCGCTCCAGCCGATCAACCTTCTCGGACAGGTAGCGTCGGGCCTCGTCCCAGCGCTCGTGGCGCACGAAATCCTGGATGTTGCCGAAGTTGACCGACACAACGACGATCTCGCCGTTATCCCAGCCACCGTGATGCGCGTTCAGCCCCGCGTTGAGCAGGCGGTAATAGTCGCCCGTCGCCTGATCGCTCATGCCGCCGAGTACGCCGATGGTCTTCTGGGGGAGAGGGCGGAGCGTCATGGCGGTCCTCCTGTCGGGGCGGAAGGCTGCCGGCTTGCCCGAGATCCCGCCGGCGTGCAACCTGCCTTGGCTGCCTACCGGAGCCCGCCGTGGATCTCTCGACCCTCGCCGCCTTCGCGGCCGCCTTCTTCCTCTTCGCGGCAAGCCCCGGCCCCGACAACATGACCATCGTGGCCCGCACGGTGTCGCATGGCGCCGCCTCGGGCCTCGCATATGGGCTGGGGACCACGGTCGGCGTGCTCGTGTTTCTGGTGCTGGGGAGCTTGGGCCTGTCGGTGCTGGCGGCGCAGATGGGTGCCCTAATGGCAGTGTTGCGCCTCCCCGGCGCCGCCTAGCTGGTCTGGATGGGGTACCGGATGTGGACCGCCGTCCCGGTCGTGCCGGCGCCGGAGACCATCAGCGACCGGCGTGGACTGGCGACGGTCTTCGCCACCGCCGTCGCTCTCAATCTCGGTAACCCGAAGATGCCGCTCTTCGCCATGGCGCTGCTGCCCAACGTGGTGGGCGCGTCGCTCACCGCGGGACATCTCGGCGAACTCGCCGCCGTGATCCTCGCCGTCGAAGGCGTGGTGATCGGCGGCCACGTGCTCCTGGCCACGCGGGCGCGACGGCTGCTGCGGACGCCGCGGATCGTGCGCCGCGTCAACCGCGTCGCTGGCGGGGCGATGATCGGGGCAGGGGTGGCGATTGTGGCGGCGCGCTGAACGCCCCGCCACATTCCGTCTCGGTTCTGAAAAGGCGAACCCTCAGCACGTCTCCGGCGCATGGCGGCACGTGATGTCGTGCTCGTTCCGAGCCATCGCCGGGAGCGGCCATGCCCATGTGGGTGGACCGCGACGGGTCCTCGATCCTCGCGCTCAAACCGTACCGGGTAGATCGGAACCGGCCGCGACGTCGATCCTCGGCTCGTCCTCGCCCAGGGCCTCGAAGCGGGCTCTCAGGGTGTCGTAGGTGGCCGGCGAGATATTGAGGCTGCCGTCGAGGTCCAGGTTGCGCCGGGCGATCCGCTCCCGCGCGACGTCGTCCGGGCAGCACAGGCGATAGAGCCGCATCTCGCCCCCTAGTTCGGGGACCAGCGCCCGCAGGCGGTCGCGTTCGGCGCGCGACCAGAAACCGCTGTCGAGGACGACGTCGACGCCGAGCGCGATGCAGCGGGTCCAGACCACCTCCATCAGTGCGGTGACGCGAACCGCCCGCTCGGCGAACAGCGCTGCGGGCGAGTCGACGCCGTAGAGCCGTGCCATCCACTCGTCATGCGTGAACAGCACGGCCAATCGTTCCCGCTCCAGGCGGCGCGCGTAGGTGGTCTTGCCCACCCCGAGAAATCCGTGGATGAGGTGGACGACCGCCATGCGCGCGCTCCCATCGCGGACGGACCGGGGTCAAGCGACGCCGGTCCCGATGCACTTCGCCGCCACTCAGCTCCGCGCGCCGCCCGTGGCGCCCGGACGAGTCCACAGGCCCCGCCGCGGCGGGGTGCCGACGATGCGGTAGAGTGCGGGCTGGGCGCTGCCGATCCCGACGTGCCACAGCTTGCGCCAGCGCGGCACCGATTGACGCTGCGCCCAGGGGTCGGGCGAGAAGCGCACGCGGCGGCCGATCTCGCGGTAGACGCGCAGCGCCGTCGCGATCGCCCAGGCCGAGCGCCAGGGCAGGCGGGCGATGCCGACGCGGGCGGAGGCGTAGTAGCGCTCCGCCAGTTCGAGCAAGGCGTGCGTGGCCTCGACCACGGCGCGGCGGTTGGCGGGGTCGAGCACGAAGGCGGGCGTCACGGCCTCGCGGCGGAACAGCTCGGCCGGCAGGTAGACGCGGCCGAGGCGCGCGTCGTCCATCACGTCGCGGGCGATGTTGGTGAGCTGGAAGGCGAGCCCGAGGTCGCAGGCGCGGTCGAGCACGGCGTCGTCGCCCGGCTCCACCCCCATGACGACCGCCATGGTGACGCCCACGGCGCCCGCCACGCCGTAACAGTAGGCCAGGAGGTCGTCGAGCGTCGCGTAGCTGCGCTCCTCGACGTCCATGCGGAAGCCGTCGAGGATGTCGAGCGGCAGGTGCTCCGGGACGCGGTGCTTCAGCGCCACGCGGGCGAAGGCCGCGAAGGCCGGGTCCGCCTGGGGCACGCCGGCGAGGGCCTCGCGCGTCTGCCGCTCCAGTGCCGCCAACCGCTCGGCCGGCGTGCCGCCCCGGTCGATGCGGCCCATGCCGCCCGCCTGCCCGTCGATCACGTCGTCGCAGTGCCGGCACCAGGCGTAGAACAGCCGCGCGCTGTCGCGCGTCGCGGGGTCGAACAGCCGGGCCGCGGCCGCGAAGCTCTTCGAGCCCGCCTCGATGCTCTGCCGGCTGGCCTCCGAGACGGCGTCCGTCATGCGGGCGCGACGCCCGCGGTCTCCATCGCCTCGGCGGCCCCCATGGGCGCGAGCCCCGCGTCGGCCAGCATCAGCGAGGCCGTGGCCTTGGCGGAGCCGACGACGCCCGGCACGCCGGCGCCCGGATGGGTGCCGGCTCCCGCGAAGTAGAGCCCGGCGATCTTCCCGTCGCGGTTGTGGGGCCGGAACCAGGCGCTCTGGGTCAGGATCGGCTCCAGCGAGAAGGCCGAGCCGAGGTGGCTGTTCAGCTCGTCGCGGAACTCGAAGGGCGTCAGCATCCGCGACACGACGAGGTCGCGCTTGAGGTTCGGGATGTAGCGCTCCTCGAGATAGTCGAAGATCCGGTCGCGGTACTTCGGACCCTCGACCGCCCAGTCGATGTCGGCGGTGCCGAGGTGCGGCACGGGCGACAGCACGTAATAGGCGCTGTGGCCGGGGGGCGCCAGCGACGGGTCGGTGGCGTTGGGGGCGTGGAGGTAGAGCGAGAAGTCGTCGGCGAGCTTGTCGGCCCCGAAGATCTCGGCGATCAGCTCGCGGTAGCGCGGCCCGAAGCAGACCGTGTGGTGGGCGAGGCCGCGATGGTCGCCCTTGAGGCCGAAATAGACCACGAAAAGCGACATGGAGAACCGCTTGCCGGCGAGGCGCTTGGCCTCAGCGGCCCCGCGCGGGTCCGCCTTCAGGAGGTCGCGGTAGGTGTGCATCACGTCGGCGTTGGACGCCACCACCTCGGCGTCGAGCGCCGTGCCGTCCTCCAGCACCACGCCGGTGGTGCGGCCGCCCGCGGTCGTGATGGTCTCGACCGCGCAGGACAGGCGGATCGTGCCGCCGATGCTCTCGAACAGCTTCACCATCCCGCCGATGAGCGCCCCCGTGCCGCCCTTCGGGAACCACACGCCCCAGCGCCGCTCCAGCGCGTGGATCAGCGCGTAGATGGCCGAGGTCTTGAACGGGTTGCCGCCGACCAGCAGCGTGTGGAACGAGAAGGCCTGCCGCAGGTGCTCGTCCTTGATGAAGCGCGCCACCAGCGCGTAGACGTTGCGGTAGGATTCGAGCTTCACCAGTGCGGGCGCGACCTTGACCATCGACCGGAAGTCGAGGAACGGCACGGCGCCGAGGCCCACGTAGCCCTTCTCCAGCACGGCCTCCGAGAAGCGCAGGAACTTCGCGTAGCCCGCGACGTCGCGCGGCGACACGGCCGCGATCTGCCGGTCCATCTCGGCCTGGTCGTTGGCGTAGTCGAAGGTGAAGCCGTCCTCCCAGCACAGGCGGTAGAAGGGGTGCACGGGCACCAGCGTGACGTCGTCCGCCATGCGCCGGCCCGCCGCGGTCCACAGCTCCTCGAGGCAGGTGGGGTCGGTGATGACGGTGGGGCCGCCGTCGAACGTGAAGCCGGCGTCCTCGTAGACGTAGGCCCGCCCGCCCGGCTTGTCGCGCTTCTCCAGCACGGTGACGTCGAAGCCGCCGGCCTGGAGCCGGATCGCCAGGGCGAGCCCGCCGAAGCCGGAGCCGACCACGACCGCCCGAGGCCGCGCGCGCCGCCCACCGGCGCCCGGCGCGGTGGAGGTGATGAAGGGTGCGTTCATGGGGCTGTCGCCAGGTTCGAGGGTTCGCGCAGGCAGCGCAGCGCGCGGAAGATCGGCACGGGCGGCTTGCCGCTCAAGACCCGCGCCTTGTCATAGAGGGTGGAGCGGCCCGCGTAGAAGCGTGACACGAGGTCCGGGGAGAAGTGGTAGAAGCGCTCGATCAGCCGGTAGCGCCGGTCGGGGTCGGCGGCCTTGAACAGGAGCCGGTCGAGCAGGCGGTAGAAGCCCGCCTCCTGCCAGCAGCGGATCGAGTGGGCGCGCGTCTCGCGGTGGAGGTTCGCGGCCGACAGGTCGCCGAGCGCGGCGATGCGGTCGGCGAGGCGCACGGCGTCGGGCAGGGAATAGCCCGTGGTGGGGTGGAACAGCGCGGCGCGGAGCCCGCTGCGCGCCACGCCCTCGCCGTCGGCCCAGAACCGCCCGATGTCGCCGCCGAGCGCGATCGGCAGCACACCCGTCTCGTCGCGCAGCACCTCGGCCACCGTCCAGCCGCGCCGGCGGGCGTAGTCGAGGGTGAGGGCGCGGGTGGCGCCGAGATCGAGGTCGCGCCCGTCCGAATAATAGGTGTCCTCGATCAGCATCCGGTCGGGCGCGAAGGGCAGCGTGTAGACGAAGCGGAAGCCGTCGCGCTGCGGCACGGTGGCGTCCATGATGATGGGCTCGGCCTGCCCGTGCGGCGCGGCGGTGCGAACCTCCACGCCGAAGAACTTCTGGAAGGCGACCTGCAGGTGCGGGCTCGGCCGGTAGCCGCGGCCGTCGATCACGGCGTCGGCGCGCAGCACCTCGCCGGAGGCCAGCGTCACGCCGTCGGGGCGCAGCTCGCGCACGGCGGCGCCGGTGCGGATGGCCGACGGATCGCCGACCCCCGCCATCACGGCGCGCATCCGCTCCGCCGAAGCCGAGCGGTAGCCGAGCGGCAGGGACCTCTCCAGGTCCGGGAAGGCCACCGCGTAGCCGGGCCAGCGGGCCGACACGAAGGGCTCGATCCAGGCGCCCTGCTCGGAGGTGAGGTCGCCGGCGTGGAACGACCAGGTGTGGTTGCCGCCGAGTTCCTCCCCGGCCTCCAGGATGGTCCAGTCGACGTCCGGGCGGGCACCCGCCAGGCGATACGCGATGAGGCTGTTGGCGAGCCCGCCGCCGACCAGGATCAGGCGCATGGAATCTTCCGTCGCAGGCGGGGGCCGAGCGCGGCCGGGATGCGCCCTTCGTAGTCCGATCCCGCGCCGATCGCCAGATCCGCGCGTCCGGCGCGCCCACGGACGCCGAGGTCCGCGTCGGCATCGCGGCGGCCTCGACCATGCCGGCGGATCATCGCGCGGCCGCGCTCGTGATCGCGATTCATGCGGTCTCGCGTATTTTTCATCTTTATACGCGCGAACGTATGGTATCCCGGAGGGCAGCCGACGGAGTCACACGGGAGTCGTGGGGCATCGAGGGATCGGAGCCGAACTGTGGAACAGATCGTCCGCACGCCCGCCCAGATGGGCGCCGCCCTGCGCCGACGGCGACGGGGCCTCGGGCTGTCGCAATCGGCCCTCGGCCGGTCGACGACCCTGCGCCAGGCCACGGTCTCGTCCGTCGAGACGGGCCAGCCCGGGACGCAGTTCAGCACCATCCTGGACCTGATGATGACCTTGGGCCTGGAGTTCGTGGTCCGGCCGCGGAGCACCATAGCGGCGGATGCCGTCGAAGACGTGCTCTGATGGCACGACGCTGCTGACCCATATCTTAGCAAACGATCTGGACGCAGTCGAGCGCGAAGCGATCACGACACGAGTCTGGACGATGATGACGAAGAGCTTCCATCTCTATGTTCAAGGGGTCTTTGAATTGGCTCTGATCAGTGGCTCATGATGGGTTTTGGGGTGATGATGTCGGGTCGCGACTGTCGCGTCAGTTCTGGTTTCAAAAGGCCCTCGGCCTTTTGCGGGTTTCAGGGCAGAGCCCTGAAGAGGCTCAATCATCTCTTTTCAGGGCTCTGCCCTGAAATCCGCCAAAGGGCTCGCCCTTTGGAGTCCGTCACGAAGGGGAACATCACCTTGGAATCCCATAAGAGCCTGATCAGTTTCCGGGGTGACGAGCTTTCTGATTGTCGAGGAGCGAGGGATGACTTTGATCGAACAATATTCCGTCCTCGCGGCAGGCCTCCTGATCGTCTTCGGACGCCTGTACGGTTGGTTCCGTCGACAGGGTCAGCGTCTCGACGAGGAGCAGCGCGCGGCCCGGGAGCGGCACGTCGCCGGCCGATGAGTCCGAATCCGGCGCGATTCGTCAGTCGAACAGCTCCGGGCGGCGCAGCCGCAGCGTCTGCACGAGGCACAGCGTCTTCATGTCATCGAGGGCGTTCCGGTCCGCCATGTCGCGGAGCGCGGCGAGCGGCACCTCCGCCACCGTGATGTTCTCGTGCTCCTCGGCGAGGCCGCCGCCGGCGCCGGTGCGGTCGGAGGCCGCGTAGGGGGCGAGGTAGAGGTGCATGCGCTCGGTCGAGATGCCGCACATGCTCCAGGTGTGGCCGGCCCCCTCCACCGCCCCCAGCCTCACGCCCACCTCCTCCTCGGCCTCGCGGCGGGCGCAGTCGGCCGGGTCCTCGCCGTCCTCGCGCAGGCCGGCCGGCGCTTCGAGGAAGTCGGAGGATTCGTCGCTGAACAGCACCGGCGCGCGGGGCAGCGTGACGAGCAGCGCGACCCGCCGCACGGGATCGTAGGGCAGCACCGCGACGGCGGGGCCGTGGTCCTCGATCTCGCGCTTGAATTCAACCCCATCGTCCCCCGACAGGGTCGCGACGTGGAGCTTGAGCCAGCCGTCGTGGGCGAGCGTCGTCGAGCGGATGGCGACCATCGTGTCCTCTGCGTCGGGAGTCAGGGGGACGATAGGGCGACGGCGGCCCCGTGGCGAGGCCGGGCCCGCCCTCCGTCTCCTCGGCCAGACACGCCAGGGCGACGGCCGGTGCCCCGCCGGGCCGCAGGGCTTCGGGATCGGCGTCACTCGGCCGCAGCGCGCGCGTTCTCCGGTTCGGCGCATGCCGCCGCGGCCTATGTCCAGGGCACGCGCCGGCCGGCCGGCGATCACCCGAGACCGCCATGTCCGATCCCGTGCCCCCCGTCCGCCCCGCCTTCGATCCCCTGATCATGACGGCCCTGTTCGACCCGCAGAGCTTCGACGCGCTCGACGGCCTGCGGCGGCGCTTCTTCCCGGCCGCCCTGAACCGCGTGCCGGCCCACGCGACGCTGTTCCACCACCTGCCCGGCGCCGAGCTGCGGGCCATCTCGACGCTGACGGCGGCGCGCTGCGCCGCGACAGGACCGATGGACTTCACGATGGCGGCGACGCGCTTCCTCGGCCGCGGCGTCGCCTTCGAGATCGACTGCCCCGGGCTGGTGGCGCTGAGGTCCGGCCTCGCGGCGGCCTGGAAGGGCTGGCTCACCGCGCAGGACGCCCAGGGCTATCGGCCGCACGCCACGATCCAGAACAAGGCGTCGTCCGACGAGGCCCGCGACGCGCGCCGGCGACTCGACGCCGTGCTGCCGATCGCCGGGCGCATCGAGGGTCTGGCGCTGTGGCACTACCGCGGGGGGCCCTGGGAGGAGGCCGGCCGCTTCGCCTTCTCGGGTGGCCCGATCAGGCGTCCGTACTCGGCCTCGGCGACGCCGTAGCTGTCGCCGGCCGCGGCTTCGAGCTTGGGCCGGTCCAGGATCCGGATGCGCGAGCGCTGCGCCTCGATCATCCCGGCGCCTTCCAGGACGTGCACCGTCGTGGTCACGCCCGCCCGGCGCACGCACAGCATGGTGGCCAGGAACGCGTGGGTGATCGGGAAGTCGTCCCCGTCGACCCGGTCGTGGCACATCAGCAGCCATCGGGCGAGGCGTTCCTCCAGGGTGTAGCTGCCGTTCGACACGGCCGTCTGGGCCGTCTGCACGTGGAAGACGTGGGCGTAGCGCAGCAGCAGGGGGGCGATCGCCGGGCGGCGCTCCAGCAGTTCGAGGAACCTGGCGCGCGGCAGCCGCAGCGCTTCCCCCTCGATCTGGACCAGGCTCTCGTGGGATGTGCGGTCGACGCCGAGCAGGAGCGGCACCCCCATGAAGCCTTCGCGTCCCACGAGGCCGATCTCGATGCGCCGTCCCCCCGCGGTCTGGGCCACGGCCGAGATCACGCCGGCCTCGACGAAGACCGCGTGGGTGAGGATCTCGTCCGCCCCCGAGAGCACGTCGCCGCGCCGCATCGTCACGGGCTCGGAGGCGGCGCGCAGGGCCTCGCAGTCGGGTTCCGACAATGCGGCCAGGAGTCGGTTACGGGGCTGCTTCTGCGCGGGGACCAGCATCGATCGTTTGCCCAACCCCCGCAGGCCGCGGAGCGGACATCTCAGCACAGGAACGCACCGTGGATTTTAAACGGATCGACCCGGGTCGCAACAACCAATCACGACGGCGCGTCATCTCGGAGATCACTGTACGATATGGTACGTATAGTCGACGCGATCGGGCGAGCAGCGGGGATGGAAGCTTGAGGACGATCAGGCCGGCCCTATCCGTGATCTCGACGATGCGGGGGTCCGAGTGCCGCGATCTTCCGTCGATTGCCGGCCGGCGGTGCCGCTCCTGCATCGCTTCGCCACGACGCGTGACGGAACACCGGAGAATCGTTCCCCGGGCGGCCCTGCTGGAGGCCGGATGCGACCGCACTCAGGGGACCGACCGGCCGATGAGGCGGGCCCTCCCGCGGGACTGTCCACTATCGGACGCTCTCTTCCGGACCCCTCCCCGGACACATGTGACCAACCTATGTGATGATCTTGGATGCATACAAAGGTTCTCGGGATGAGCACATCGGGAGCGCGGGGAAGACGGCCGGAGCGGTCCTCGGCCCCGCAACTGAACGGGGCGGAACCTCTGCTCAAGGCGGTGGTGCGCGAGAGGCTGGTCGGGGTCCGGCAGGATGTGCTGCGGCAGGGCGAGATCCCGGAGATGGCGCATCTGCTCCTGGAGGGACACACCTGCCGCTACCGGATGCTGAGCGACGGGCGGCGCCAGATCACCGCGGTCCTGGTCCCCGGCGACGTGTGCGACCTCGAAGCCGTGATGCGGGGCCGGGCCGACTACAGCGTCGCCGCCCTGACGGCCTGCACGCTCGGCGAGATCCCGGCGGACCGGGTGTCGAACCCGGTCGGCCTGGATCCCGAGATGGCGCAGGCCCTCTGGCGCCGGCTCCTGCGCGACGAGGCCATCTCCCGCGAATGGCTGGTGAGCATGGGGAAGCGCACCGCCCTGGAGCGGCTCGCGCACCTGTTCTGCGAGCTGGCGGTGCGCCTGAAGGCGGCCGGCCTCGCCCGCGACGACAGCTTCGATCTCCACATCACCCAGGCCGAACTCGCCGACGTCCTCGGTCTGTCCTGCGTCCACGTCAACCGCATGTTGCAGGAGCTGCGCCGGACCGCGCTGATCGAGATGAGGCGCGGTAGCCTGACCATCCTCGACTTCCCCGCCCTGGAGAGACTCGCGGGCTTCGATCCCGTCTATCTGCAGACGGCCTGATCCCGGCTCGCCGGGGCCGCATCCTGCCGTCGGGCCGTTCGACACGCGTGAGGCGGTCCCGGCGACGGCGGGGACGACGGCTTCGGTCGCGGCGCGTCGATGCGGGTCCCATCGGGCCCCGCGGCGATCCCCGACGGACGAGCCCTGCAAAAGCCGTCATGCCGGGGGATGTCGCGGGGAACGCGTCGGCTGTCCCGGAGGATCGAGCCACGCGGGGCCGAAGAGGGCGCCGCGCGCCGGCGGCAGCGCGACCGAACCGTGCAGGGAGAGTCCCGCCTGACCCACGACACCCCGCCCGGCGACCTGCCGGCCGCCGCCCCGATGCGGCGGCGCCGCAAGGTCGACATCGCGCTCGGCGCCGAGCGCATCGGCCTCCTCGGCCTCGCCCGACCTCGGATCGCCGCCGTCCTCCTGCTGCTGCTGGCGGTCGGCGCGGCCTTCGGGGTGGCGCGCCTCAAGGTCGACGATTCGCTGAGCCAGCTCTTCCGCTCGGACACGCCGGAGTTCCACCAGTTCGAGGACGTGACGCGGCGCTTCCCCTCGAACGAGTTCGACGTGCTGGTCGTGGTGACCGGGGAGGGGCTGCTCGACCGCGACCCGCTCGACCACCTGCGCAACCTCGTCACCGACCTCCAGCTCGTCGACGGCACCAAGGGCATCATCTCGCTCTTCTCGGCCCGCCAGGCCCCCGAGCCCGGCCATTCGATCCCGCCGGCGCTCTTCCCCGAGCCGCTGCCCGAGGGCGCCGCCTATGACGCGCTCATCGGCCGGGTGAGGAACAACGACATCATCCGGGGCAAGCTCCTGTCGGACGACGGGCACCTCGCCCTCGTCGTGCTGGCCCTCGACCCCGCGCTGGCTGAGGGGGCCGACGCCGCCAGGACCATCGCGGAGGTCCGCAGGACGGTGCGCGACGACCTCGACGGCTCGGGGCTGCGGGGCGAGCTGTCCGGCGTGCCGGTGATGCAGCTCGAGATCCGCGACGCCGTCGAGCGCGACCGGGTGCTCTACAACGCCATCGGCTTCGCGGCCGGCTGCCTCATCGCCATCCTGTTCTTCCGCCGCGTGTCCTTCATGGTCGTGGCGGCCGGGCCGCCGCTGATCGCCATCCTCCTGGCGCTGGGGACGCTGGGCTGGCTCGACTTCCGGCTCAACATGTTCCTCAACGTGATGACGCCGCTCATCATGGTGATCTCCTTCTCGGATTCGATGCAGCTCACCTTCGCGGCGCGCGACCGGCTGATGGCGGGGGAGAGCAAGCGGCAGGCCTTCCGCGAGGCCGTGCTGGTCGTGGGCCCGGCCTGCGTGCTCACCCACGCCACCGCGGCCCTGTCGTTCACGGCGCTGCTGTTCACGAAATCCGATCTCATCCGCACCTTCGGCGAGGCCGGGCTCGTCTCGACCGTCATCGCGCTCCTCGCCGTGCTGATCCTGGTGCCGCTGCTGGGCCTCCTGCTGGTGCGCAACGTCGACCGGCTGGCGGTGGTCACGCGGGGCTCGGACACGGGCGTGCAGGCGCTGCGGCGCTTCTGCGCCTGGGTGGCGGCCCGCATGGTCAGCCACCCCGGCGCCTACAGCCTCGTGGCGGTGGCCGCGGTGGCGGCGCTGGCCTTCGCCTATGCGCACCTCCAGCCGAGCTACCGGCTGGCCGAGCAGGTGCCCGACAAGGAGCAGGCCGTGCAGGCGAGCTCGCGGCTCGACAGGGAACTGGCGGGCGCCAACCCCATCGACGTGCTGGTGGAGTTCCCGCGCGGGCAGACGCTCTACGGGCCCGAGACCCTGGCGGTCATCGCCGAGGTCCACCGCGCCGTCGAGGGGCAGGCCGGCCTCGGCAACGTGTGGTCGCTGGAGTCGCTGCGGCGCTGGCTCGCCGAGAGGGCCGGGCAGGACGACCCCGAGACGCTGAAGCGCTACGTCGGGTTCCTGCCGCGATACCTCGTGCGGCGCTTCCTGTCCGAGCCCGAGGACGCCGTGCTGGTGTCGGGCCGCATCCCCGACAAGGACGCGAGCCAGCTCCTGCCCGTGGTGGACGCGCTGGACGCGAGCCTCGGCGCCGTGCGGGCGAAGCACCCCGGCTACACGGTCGCGGTGACGGGCCTGGCCGTGATCGCGGCCCGCAACAGCGCCAGCATGATCGACAAGCTCAACCGCGGGCTGACGCTCGAATTCCTGCTCGTCGCGGTCTTCATCGGCTTGGCGTTCCGCTCGGTCGTCGTGGCGCTGGCGGCCGTGCTGCCGGGCATCTTCCCCGTGGTGGCGTCGGGCTCGCTGCTGCTTCTGCTGGGGCAGGGGCTCCAGTTCGTCAGCGTCGTGGCCCTCACGGTGTCGTTCGGGCTCGGGCTCAGCGCCACCATCCACTTCTTGAACCGGCTGCGGCAGGAGGACGACCCGGACCGCGACCCCGCGGTGGGGGTCGAGCGCGCGACCGTGCTGATGGGGCCGGCGCTGATCCTCACCTCCGTGGTTCTGGCCTGCGGCCTCGCCGTCACGGTCTTCTCGGATCTGCCGTCGCTGCGGCTGTTCGGCTGGCTCAGCGCCTTCGCCATGCTGGCGGCGCTGGTGGCGGATTTCCTGATCCTGCGCCCCACCATGACGTTCCTGGTCGGGATCGCGCGCCGCTTCGGCCGCGGGCAGATCGGCACCGCCGCCGCGGAGTGAGGCGGGCTTCGGCCGATCGACCCCGGGGATCGCCCGCTCCGCCGCTCGTCCCCGGGAAGCCGGGGACGAGCCGTGAAGGGGGCGGTTCACCTCCCGGCCGTCACGCCCGGCGGAGCGAGATCTTCACGTTCTGCACGTCGGTGCCCTGCGCCACGATCGTGATCGACTGGACCTTGCCGTTGCTGGTGGCCGAGAGCGCGAGGCCGAAGCCGGTGCCCTCCAGGCTGGCCTGGTACTCGCCCGGTGTCGGCACGCGGCCCGTCACGTCACCCTGGACCTGCCGGGTCGTCTCGCGCCAGGTGCCGGAGAAGGAGCTGCCCTGCGCCACCACGTTGCTGATGATGTTCACGCGATAGCTGTCGCTGGCGCAGTTGACGTTGATGTTCAGCGCCTCCCCGCTGGGGCCGACCGAGTAGCTCGCCTTGCAGCGGATCTTCTCGCGCGACCCGTCCGTCATGGCGATGTCGCCGTTGCCGGTCCACTCCCCCGCGAAGTTGGTGAACGGCCCCGCCGCCACGGCCGGCGCCATGGCCGCCGCCGTCAGCAGCGCCGCCATCGGCAGGGCCGCCGCAAGCCGACGAAACCCGAAAATTCCGCTGTCCGCGCCCATCGTCCGCTTCCCCTCCTTGGGTCACGGCGCAGTCCGGCGCTGCGGCCCGTGTGGGCCACGATAAGCGCCGTTCCGCGGCCGTTCGATGACAATCCCCGCCTCGACCCGCGACCGTATCGTTCGGGTCGCGGATTTCGTGTCACGCCGCCTCGGGCGCCGCCTTGGACCTCGTCAGCGTCTGGATCACCTCGAAGCCCTCGAACTCCGGATGGCCGAGGTACATCTGCCGCGACGAGCCCGCGCCGCCGTGAGCCGACCTGAACTGCTGCGAGGTCGTCCAGGCCGTGAAGCTGTCCCTGTCGGCCCAGACCGTGTGGGACGAGTAGAGCGTGTGGTCGTCCCGCTCCGGCCCGTGCAGCATGTGGAACTCGACGAAGCCCGGCACCTGGTCGAGGTGGCTCTCGCGGTTGAGCCACAGGTCCTCGAAGGCTTTCTCCTCGCCCTTGACGACCTTGAACCTGTTCATGGCGATGAACATCCCGCCTCTCCCTCTCTCGGCCGGCCCCGGCCGGCCATCCCGCACCCGTGCATATGTCGTTCGCGCGCCCGCCAGAGAAGGGCGCCCCGGACGGCGAGGAGGGACGAAAGGTCCCGCCCGGCCCGGAGATGTCCCGCGCCGTGGTATCGTCGGCGGGGATCGGCGTCGAGGTGATTCGCCGCTCCCCGGGCGTCCCGCCTCCCGCGCCGCCCTGGGCCCGGGGGCTTTCCCGTGGCGGCGGGGAGGTCGAAGTGATAGGGGTCTGCACGGCTGCAGGGCGGCCCCGCAGGTTGAGTTTGAAGGGCGTCGACCATGGACAAGCCTTCCGTCGTGCTGATCGTCGAGGACGACGCCCTGCTGGCCGAGATGGCGATCGAGATGATCGGGGAGGCGGGTGTCGCGGCCGTGGCGGTCGACTCGGTCGACGCCGCCCTCGACTACCTCAAGGAACATGCCGACCGCGTCTCCGCCATGTTCTCGGACGTGCGGCTGAAGGGCCCGCTGAACGGGGTCGAGCTCGCGGCCTTCGTGGCGGTGCGCTGGCCGACCATCGCGATCTGCGTCACCTCCGGCGTGGCCCTGGAGCGGCCCTACCGGCTGCCGCGCAACGCCCGCTTCATGCCCAAGCCCTGGAAGGCGCTGGAAGTCATCTCCTTCGTCGAGCAGGCGACGCAGAAGCGCTGACGACCCGTCCCGGAAAGGACCACCCCGCGATGCACGCCTCCACCCCGGCCGTCCTCGGCTTCCTCGCCACCCTCGCCCTGGGGATCGCGATGCCGGCGGCGGCCGACGACGCGCCGCCCGCCGCGAGCCCGGCCGCCGGCGACCCGGCGCTCGGCGAGAAGGTCTTCGCCAAGTGCCTGTCCTGCCATCAGATCGGCCCCGGTGCCCACAACGCCGTCGGCCCCGAGCTCAACGGGGTGATCGGCCGGCATTCGGGCGCGGTGGCGGGCTACTCCTATTCGGAGGCCAACAAGGGTTCGGGGCTGGTGTGGGATCCGGCCACCTTCCGCCGCTACATCGTGGATCCCAGGGGCGTGGTGCCGGGCACCAAGATGAGTTTCGCGGGCCTGACGCGCGAGAAGGACGTCGATAACATCCTGGCCTATCTCGAATCCTTCGACGCGGACGGCAACCGGAAGTGATCCCGCCCTCGGCGGGATCCTCAAGGGGCCAGCAGGCCCGCCAGGACGTCGGCGACCTGGTCCGAGGTGAAGGGCTTGGGCAGGGTCGGGCGGTCCTGCCATTCCGGCGGCAGGCCGTTCGCGCCGTAGCCGCTGGAGAAGACGAAGGGGACGCCGCGCGTCTCCAGCAGGGCCGCGACGGGGAAGCTCGACTCGCCGTTCAGGTTGACGTCGAGCACCGCGACGTCGATCGCGGCGGACCGCGCCACGTCCATCGCCTGCCGGACGTTCATGGCCGGGCCGACGACGTCGCAGCCGAAATCGGACAGCATGTCCTCGAACAGCATGGTGATCAGGGCCTCGTCCTCGACGATCAGCACCCTCTTGCCCTGGAGCACTCCCCGATCGACGCCGTCCACCATCAAACCACCCTCGCCGCGGCGGCCCCCGATCCATCGGGAACACGCAGATCCACGGCGCAGCTTACGCCGTCCGCGCCGCGCCGTCACCGTGGCGCGTTGGGACCTGTCCCGGCCGGGATCGGGTCGGTCCGACGGGCCGTCCTCACCCGAAAGCGCCAGCGCGATCGGGCTTGACTGTTGAGGTCGGGACGCCGATCTTCCCTCCCGTGAGCCCCCTCGCATCGCCGCGGCGGGGCATTTCGTCGTATCCTGCCCGCCATCCGATTCCCCGTTCGAGGAGAGAACCATTCGTCGTCCCATGAAAGCCGCTCCGGTCCCGCAGAAGGACGGGCCGAAGATCAACCGCGACATCCGCGTGCGCGAAGTCATGCTGATCGACGCCGAAGGCCAGAACCGGGGCGTCACCGAGATCACCGAAGCCCTCGGCATCGCCGAGGAGGCGGGTCTCGACCTCGTGGAGATCGTGCCGAACGCCACCCCGCCGGTCTGCAAGCTCCTCGACTACGGCAAGCACCGCTTCACCGAGCAGAAGAAGCAGGCCGAGCAGCGCAAGCGGCAGAAGGTCGTCGAGGTGAAGGAGATCAAGCTCCGGCCCGGGATCGACGAGCACGACTACGACGTGAAGATGAGGGCCGTGAAGCGCTTCTTCGAGGAGGGCGACAAGGTCAAGGTGACGCTGCGCTTCCGCGGGCGCGAGATGGCGCATCAGGATATCGGCTACAGGCTGCTCGACCGCGTCAGGACCGAGACCGGCACGATCGCCAAGGTCGAGACCGAGCCATCCATGGAAGGCCGGCAGATGGTGATGGTGCTGTCGCCCAAGTGAGGGGCGCGGCGCTCGCCCGCTGACCGGGACACATCGGCCCCCGTCGGGGCTGGCCGTCATAAGCTCCATGCCGGCGGGAGGCGCGCGTGATCGCTCGCGAGGCGGTGCCGAAGCGTGGTTTCGAGCCATCGCTTGCTCCGATTCCCCGTGCGACAGGCTCGGCTCCGGTGGGGTCGACGGCGGCCACGGCCGCCTCACACCCAAGGGCCTATCGGATTCACACCTCTCGGCGACCAGGGAGTTCCGCCCTTCTCCCCGTTGGGGCTAGCGTTGGCACACATCTCGGTGCCCGCGGGGGTTGCCCTTCTCCCCGTTGGGGCTAGCGTTGGCACACATCTCGGTGCCCGCGGGGGTTGCCCTTCTCCCCAGCGGGGAGAAGGTGGCGCGCAGCGCCGGATGAGGGGGATCCATCACCTTTGGAGGCCCCCTCATCCGCCCTACCGGGCACCCGGGTCCCATCCCGGCAAGCCGGGATGGGTGCCCGATTCTCCCCGAGGGGAGAAGGGCGCAAACGCCCAGCGTCAGTGATATGTGAATACGGTACCCGAGGGGGAGGTCACCCCCGGCGATCGTGGACCCGCGCCCGTGCGACGTTCCTCAGGTCCCGCGAGGGCCGTCCGGGACGGGAGGGATGGATGACGACATTCGCCGAAGCCCGTGAGTTCCTCCTCCGCCATCGCGACGATTACGGGGCCGCCGTGGCGGGCTTCCGCTGGCCCGACGCGTCCGGCTTCAACTGGGCCTTCGACTGGTTCGACGCCGGACTCGCCGCTGACCCGGCCAGCCGCGACCGCCCCGCGCTGCGGATCGTCGACCCGGCGGCCGGCACCGACCGCGCGGTCAGCTTCGCGACCCTGGCGCGCCGCTCGAACCGCGTGGCGAACCACCTCGCGGCCCTGGGGCTGCGCAAGGGCGATCCCCTGGTGCTGCTCGCCGGCGGCGTGGGGCCGCTGTGGGACACGGTGCTGGCCGCCATGAAGCTCGGCGCCGTGGTGATCCCCGCCACGACGGTGCTCACGCCGCCGGAGCTCGCCGACCGGTTGGAGCGCGGGGGCGCCCGATCGATCGTGGCGACGCCTGACCAGGTGGCGAAGTGCGACGCCGTCTGCGGCGCCGCCGTGCTGCGGGTCGTGACCGAGGGGCCTGCCCCGCCCGGCTGGTCGAGCCTCGACGAGGCCGAGGCCCTGCCGGACGGCTTCTCGCCCGCCGAGCGCGCGGCCGGCGACGACCCGCTCCTGCTCTATTTCACCTCCGGCACCACCGCGAAGCCGAAGCTCGTGCGCCACAGCCACGCGAGCTATCCCGTGGGCTCGCTCTCCACCCTCTACTGGCTGGGGCTGCGGCCCGGCGACCTCCACCTCAACGTGTCGTCCCCCGGCTGGGCCAAGCACGCCTGGAGCTCGATCTTCGCGCCCTGGACGGCCGGCGCCACCGTGATGGTGGTGGACCAGCCGCGCTTCGACGCGGCGGGGCTGCTGACCGCGGTCGCGGCCCATGGCGTCACCACCTTCTGCGCGCCGCCGACCGCCTGGCGGCTGCTCGTGCAGGAGGACCTCGCGGCGACGCGCACGCGGCTGCGCGAGGTCTGCGCCACCGGCGAGCCGCTGAACCCCGAGGTGATCGCCGCGGTGCGCCGCGCCTGGGGCCTCACGATCCGCGACGGCTACGGCCAGACCGAGACCACCGCGCAGGTGGGCAACAGCCCCGGCCAGCCCGTCAGGCCCGGCACCATGGGCCGTCCCCTGCCGGGCTACAGGGTGGCGCTGCTCGACCTCGACGGGCGCCCGGCGCGCGAGGGCGAGGTGTGCCTGAGGCTCGGGGCCGACCGGCCTATGGGCCTGATGCAGGGCTACCAGGGCGAGGACGGCCGCGTCACGGGCCCGGAGGGCGCGTTCTACCGCACCGGCGACGTGGCCGTCCTCGACGGCGACGGCCACCTCACCTTCGTGGGCCGCGCCGACGACGTGTTCAAGTCGTCGGACTACCGCATCAGCCCCTTCGAGCTCGAAAGCGCGCTGATCGAGCACCCGGCCGTGGTGGAGGCCGCCGTGGTGCCGCGGCCCGACGCGCTGCGCCTCGCGGTGCCCAAAGCCTACGTGATCCTCGCGGCGGCCGCCGCGCCCGACCGCGCCACGGCGCTGTCGATCTTCCGGCTGCTCGGCGGCCGCCTCGCGCCCTTCAAGCGGGTGCGCCAGATCGAATTCGTCGAGGCGCTGCCGAAGACCGTGTCGGGCAAGATCCTCCGCGGCGAGCTGCGCCGCCGCGAGCATGATCCGCCCGCCTCCGCGATGGCGGGGATCGCCTTCGGCCTGTCGGACTTCACGGCCGACGAATTGAACGGCTGAGCCGCGGTTCCCGAAGCGACGCCTCCTGGCGCGACCCTTTGGCCTCACGCGCGGCCCGTCCCCAGGTGCGGGCGACCGCGCGACTCGACTCGGGGGCGCCTCCGGCGCAGAGTTTTCGTCACCTCCGGAGGATGACGGCGCGTGACGACCCAGGGACCCGGCTTCGTGCATCTCCACGTCCACACGTCCTTCTCGCTGCGCGAGGGGGCGCTGACCATCGCCAAGCTCGCCAAGCTGGCGGTGGCGGACGCCATGCCGGCGCTGGCCATCACGGACACCAACAACCTGTTCGGTGCCCTCGAATTCTCCGAGAAGCTGTCCAAGGAGGGCGTGCAGCCCATCACCGGCGTGCAACTCACGATCGACTTCGGCGACGGCGCCCTGTTCGGGCGCGACGTGCACCGCAACGCGCGCGGCTCGGTCGTCATCCTGGCCGCCACCGAGGAGGGCTACGTCAACCTGATGCGCCTCGCCTCCGAGGCCTATACGCGGCCCGAGCCCGGCGACGAGCCCCACGTCGCTATCGACCGGCTCGCCGGGGGCACGGCCGGGCTGATCCTGCTGACCGGCGGCCCCAACGGCGCGGTCGACCGCGTGCTGTCGGCCGGCAAGCCCGAGGCCGCCGCGGCCCGGCTCGACCGGCTGGTCGGCGCCTTCGGGGCCGCGAACGTCTACGTCGAGCTCCAGCGCCACGGCCTCGCCGAGGAGCGGCGGCTCGAAGCCCAGCTCGTCGAGATGGCCTACGGCCGATCCCTGCGCCTCGTCGCCACCAACGAGCCCTTCTTCGCCGCGGTGGCGGACCACGAGGCCCACGACGCCCTGATCTGCATCGCCGAGGGGCAGGTGCTCGGCACGCCGGATCGGCGGCAACTGTCGCCCGAGCACCGCTTCCGCACCCGCGCCGAGATGGTGAAGCTCTTCGCCGACCTGCCGGAGGCCACCGCCAACAGCGTCGAGATCGCGCGGCGCTGCTGCTACCGGCCCCGCACCCGCAAGCCCATCCTGCCGAACTACACGTCGCTCGACGGCGCGCCGCTCGACGCCGAGGTGGCGCTGCGCGAGCAGTCCGCGGCGGGGCTCGAGGCGCGGCTCGCCGCCCACGGGCCGGCGCCGGGCTTCGAGGAGGCCGACTACCGGGCGCGGCTCGCCTTCGAGCTCGACGTCATCGCCGACATGAAGTTCCCCGGCTACTTCCTGATCGTGTCGGACTTCATCCAATGGGCCAAAGCCCAGGACATCCCGGTCGGGCCCGGCCGCGGCTCGGGCGCGGGCTCGCTCGTGGCCTACGCGCTCACGGTCACGGACCTCGACCCGATGCGCTTCGGGCTGCTGTTCGAGCGGTTCCTCAACCCCGAGCGCATCTCGATGCCGGACTTCGACATCGACTTCTGCCAGACGCGGCGGGAGGAGGTGATCCAGTACGTGCGGCGGCGCTACGGCGTCGACCGCGTGGCGCAGATCGTCACCTTCGGGTCGTTCCTGGCGCGCGGCGTGCTGCGCAACGTCGGCCGCGTGCTGGAGATGCCGCTCGGGCAGGTCGACAAGCTCGCCAAGCTCGTGCCGCAGAACCCCGCCAACCCCGTCACCCTGGCCCAGGCCATCGAGGGCGAGCCGCGCCTCCAGGAGGCCGCCGAGGCCGACGAGAAGGTCGCCAAGCTCCTCGGCATCTCGCGGACCCTGGAGGGGCTCTACTCCAACGCTTCGACCCACGCGGCCGGCATCGTCATCGGCGACCGCCCGCTGCACGAGCTCGTGCCGCTCTACAAGGACCCCAAGTCCGACATGCCCGCCACCCAGTTCAACATGAAGTGGGTGGAGCCGGCCGGCCTCGTGAAGTTCGACTTCCTGGGCCTGAAGACCCTGACGGTGATCGACACCTGCATCAAGCTGATCGCCCGGCGCGGCATCGCGCTCGACCTGTCCACCATCCCGCTCGACGACAAGCCGAGCTACGCCATGCTGGGCCGCGGCGAGACCGTGGGGGTGTTCCAGGTGGAGTCGGCCGGCATGCGCAAGGCGTTGGCCGAGATGAAAGCCGACCGCCTGGAGGACATCATCGCGCTGGTGGCGCTCTACCGGCCGGGGCCGATGGCCAACATCCCGGTCTACTGCGCCCGCAAGCTCGGCGAGGAGGTGCCGGAATACCCGCACCCGAAGCTCGAACCCGTGCTGAAGGAGACGTTCGGGGTCATCATCTACCAGGAACAGGTGATGCAGGCCGCCCAGACCCTGTCGGGCTACTCGCTCGGCGAGGCCGACATGCTGCGCCGCGCCATGGGCAAGAAGATCAAGGCCGAGATGGACGCCCAGCGCGCGCGCTTCGTCGACGGCGCGGTCGAGCGCGACATCCCCAGGGCCAAGGCCGACGAGATCTTCGACCTCTTGGCCAAGTTCGCCGACTACGGCTTCAACAAGAGCCACGCCGCCGCCTACGCGCTCATCTCCTACCAGACCGCCTATCTCAAGGCCAACTACCCGGTCGAGTTCCTGGCCGCCTCGATGACGCTCGACAAGGCCAACACCGACAAGCTGTCCGAGTTCAGGCAGGAGGCGCAGCGCCTCGGGCTCACGGTGGAGCCGCCCTCCGTCAACCTGTCGGGGGTCGACTTCGAGGTGGATGCCGCCAGGCGCACCATCCGCTACGCGCTCTCCGCCGTGAAGGGCGCGGGCGAGGGGCAGGTGGCGGCGCTGGTGCGGGCGCGCGGCGACCGGCCCTTCACCTCGCTCGGCGACTTCGCGAGCCGTATCAACCCGCGCGAGGTCAACAAGAAAGTGCTGGAGAGCCTCGCGGCCTCTGGCGCCTTCGATGAGCTCGAAGCCGACCGCGCGGCCGTGTTCGGCGGCATCGAATCCATGATGGCCCAGGCGAACCGCATGCACGGCGAGCGGCAGGCCGGGCAGAGCGCGCTGTTCGGCGGTGCCGACGAGACGTCCGAACTGCGCCTGCCGCAGGGCCGCTCCTGGCCGGCGGCCGAGCGGCTGAAGCGCGAGTTCGACGCCGTCGGCTTCTTCCTGTCGGGCCACCCGCTCGACGATTACGGCCGCGTGCTGGAGCGGCTGAAGGTCGAGCGCTGGGCGTCGTTCTCGCGCGACGTCAAGGGCGGCAAGAGCGGCGCCCGGCTCGCCGCCACCGTGCTCGACCGCAACGAGCGGCGCACCAAGTCGGGCAACAAGATCGGCATCGTCACCCTGTCGGACCCGACGGGCCAGTACGAGGCCATCATGTTCCAGGAGACGCTGAACACCCATCGCGACCTGTTCGAGAAGGGCAACGCCGTGCTGCTCGACGTGCAGGCCAGCGCGGAGGGCGACGAGGTGCGGGTGCGGATCATCAAGGCCGAGGGCCTGGAGGCCGCGGCCTGCCGCATCGGCAAGGGCCTGCGCGTCCACCTGCGCGAGGGCGCGCCGGTCGACGCCATCCGCGCCACGCTCGGGCGGCGCGGCGACGGCGAGGTGTCGTTCCTCGTGCCGGTCGGCGGCGGGGAGCGCGAGGCCGAGGTGAAGCTGACCGAGCGCTACCTCGTGTCGCCCGAGGTCGCCCACGCGCTCCGCTCGCTGGCGGGCGTGTCGCAGGTGGAGAACCTGTGAGGACGGGGCGGGGTGGAGCGATGGCGGGGGCCGGGATGTCGAAGCGATTGACCATCACGCTGGATGCGGACGTCTACGAGGGTCTGCACAGCATCGTCGGCCAGGATCGGATCAGCCGTTTTCTGGACGATCTCGGGCGTCCGCACGTCGTCGCCCAGGACGTGTCGGCCGGCTATGCCGCCATGGCGGCCGACGAGGCGCGCGAAGCCGAGGCGGAGGACTGGGCGGAGGGTCTCGTCGGCGATGTCGGCGCCAAAGTCGGATCTTGAAGCTTGCCTCTGATGGCGTACGGAATGACGACCTCGCGCGAATCGGTTTCCAAAGGGCTCGCCCTTTGGCGGGTTTCAGGGCGGAGCCCCGGCGACCGGTTTTCGACCCAGTCTGTCGATCATGGTCGATTTCGACATCTTGCGATCCGTCTCAGGGCTCTGCCCTGAAACCCGCAAAAGGCCGAGGGCCTTTTGAAACCGGACTTCAAGACCGGCGTCGACACCCCTGAATGTCTCAAGAGCCTCGTCGAAACGTCACCCGGACCCTCCACCCCATGGCCGCGCCGCTCGACGAGGACAGCCTGATCGCCCGCTTCTTCGCCCCCATCGCGGGGCCGGGCGGGCTCGGCCTGCTGGACGACGCGGCCGTGATCGTGCCGCCGCCGGGCCGCGACCTCGTGGTCACGCTCGACGCCCTGGTGGCGGAGGTCCACTTCTTCGCGCTCGACCCGCCCGACAGCATCGCCCGCAAGGCCCTGCGCGTGAACCTGTCGGACCTCGCCGCCAAGGGCGCGGAGCCGCTCGGCTTCACGCTCGCCCTGGCGCTGCCCGCGGGCTGGACCGCCGACTGGCTCGGCGCCTTCGCGCGCGGCCTCGGCGAGGACGCCGCCCTCCACGGCTGTCCGCTGCTCGGCGGCGACACCGTGCGGACGCCGGGGCCGCTCACCCTGTCGATCACGGCCTTCGGCGCCGTGCCCCCGGGCCGCATGGTGCCGCGCACCGGCGCGCGGGCCGGCGACCGCCTCTACGTCTCGGGCACGATCGGCGACGCGGCGCTCGGGGTGCGGCTGCGGCTCTCGGGCCGCGCGGCCTCGGCCGACGAGGCGCACCTCCTCGACCGCTATCTGCACCCTCGGCCGCGGCTCGGCTTACGGGCGGCGCTGCTCGACTTCGCCTCGGGCGCCATGGACGTGTCGGACGGGCTCGTGGGCGACCTCGCCAAGATGATGCGCGCCTCGGGCACCTCGGCCGAGGTCGACCTCGCGGCCGTGCCGCTGTCGGAGGCGGCGCGGCGCGGCGCGGCGGAGGACGCGGAGGGTTTCGACGTCGCCGTGACGGGGGGCGACGACTACGAGATCCTGGCCAGCGTGCCGGAGGCCGCGGCCCGCGGCTTCGAGACGGCGGCGCGGGCGGCCGGCGTGCCGGTGACGGCCATCGGCCGCGTCGTGGCCGGCACGGGTCCGGTCGCCTTCCGGGGCCGCGACGGCGCGCCGAGACTCTTCGCCCGCGGCTCCTTCAGCCACTTCTGACGCGCTTCCCTCAGGGCAGGGCGCCCGCCAGGCCCCGGCCGACCGACACGTCGAAGGTGACGGTGGTGCTGTTCGTCAGCGCGTAGGCGAAGCCGGCGCCGACGCGGGGCGCGGCGTAGAGGTTGCCGGCGCCGTTCATCAGGTCGTTGAGGCCGCCCGTCGCGTCGGTGGCGAGGGCCGCCCCCGTGACGGGCTTGGCGACCAGGAGGCCCGCCGTCATGAAGGGCGTGAAGCGCCCCATCGGATAGCCGACCTGCGCGCTGGCCTCGCCGAAGTCGAAGCCCTTGAGGCCCGGCCGGCTCCACAGCGCCGGGCCGTAGCCGGTGGCGCCCTGCAGCCCGACCAGCAGGCCGTTGTCGAGCACGCGGTCGTAGCCCGCGTAGACATTCCCGCCGATGCCGCCCCTGATGCCGTGGCCCGACACGCCGAAGATCTCGGAGCCGATCGAGAGCCCGTGGTAGATCGACTCGGGCACCTGCGGATCGAGCGCCATGCTGGGCAGCGGCGCGGCGTCCCGGGCCGCGGCGCCCCGCAGCGTGGCGGGCGGCGGCACGGTGATGAGCAGGGGGACCGCGGCGTCGGCGGCTCTCGCCGTGGCGGGCACGGCCGCGCCGAGGAGGACCGCCGTCCGGATCAGTTCGCGCCTCATTCACCTCTCCACAGCGTCGCCCATCCCGCGCAGGTCTGCCCGCGCAGGTTTGCCCGCAACGACGGACCGGTGCAAGGCGCCGGCGCGGCGGAGTGTGGCGGGGCGACGGGCTTGCCGCGGGGCAGTGCCGCGGCGACACTGAGTCCGGTCATCCGCGTATCGAGAGTGTCCCATGCGATTCGCCGCGCCCGCGCTCACCATCGGCCTCGTCCTGTCGGGCGCGGCCCGCGCCGCCGAGCCCGACACCTACCTCTTCGACGTGCTGGCGCTGCAGCCCTACAAGGGCAACTTCGCCCGCCTCGTGAAGGCCAAGGCCGCCCCCGATTGGGTCAAGGCCGCCTCCAGCCAGGGCGAGGGCACGGCCGTGCCGATGAAGACGGTCGACGTCGCCGGCACGCCCTACCGGCTCGACCACCTGTGTAAGGTGCACGACTGCGCCGGCAACACGCTGGACGTGCTGTGGGCGCCGCGCGGCGCCAAGGTCTGGGCCGCGCTGGTCGAGGGCGGCAAGCCCGCCGTCATGCTGGGCGACCCGCCGGCCCCTCAGGCCAAGGCGCTGGCCGACGCGGCCGCGGCGGCGTCGTTCGTATCGGCACCTGTATTTACGCCCACTCCGGTTGAAACGGCGCCGAATACGTCAAGGCCTTCAGAATTACACTCTGTCCCAATCGCCCCGAAGTAGAGTAAAGCTTGCTAATGACAAGACTCTATTGATATTTGCAGATTCTTTGCAACCAAAGAGAGATGCGGCTATGTAGGGTATGGAGCTAAGTTCAATGTTCCTGAATGTAACGTGACTTTGTTTTGCCCGCCAAGGTTGGTTCTAATCTGTATATGGGAGCAAAAATGGCAGCTCAGATCACATTCATTGAGCAATCTGCACCAATGGACGAGTACGGAAGAGCATTGTACGCTGTCTGTCGATCAATCATGCGTGCTCTTATAGACTCAATTTCGACCGAAGACCTAACAGACATGAATACTCCATTGGATAAGGTTAGAATGCGACCATTTGCCAAGGTTGCAAGGCTTGAACGTGATAAAGGTATGCGCGGCGATGGTTTTGAATGGGCTGTGCACGAGGCAATTATTGGACGGGAGCCATCTGTAATCAATCCCGTTAGCGCTGCGATGCGAAGAGCGTCCCGGTTCGTCAAGGATAGTACTCCTACATCAATACTTTTTGGTCAGGAACGTGCGAAATTTCTCGGATTTATGGATGCGGTAGTCGATGAAGCTGGTACTGACTCCTATCTGCTACCACAAGGTAGCGGAAAGCCATTTAGATTTGGTCCGTGGGTTTCGATAGCTGCAAAAGGCCATCATGCAGAAAGCGAACTAAACAATAGGATAAAAAAGATTTGGAAGACTGATTTGTTTCTTTCAGCCGAAGATGATGCAAAGCATTTTGCTGCTACTGTAAAATCTAATTTTGCTCAACTAGAAGGCGGAGCTGGTTTGAGGATTGGCATAGTTCCGGAGTCCTCGGATCCGAGAAACCCCAGCGGTCTTCGCTATGACAATAAAACAGGATTGTGGGTAGTTTCTTTGGAGGATCCAAACGGATTTATGGGCCTCTACAACGACGCCTATCATGCTGTTGCAAGAGCGGTTTGCACTTTGGGAAAACAGCATGTCCCTCCATATTACATTAAGCCAAGCGCCAAAGCGCAGAAGATACAAGAGCAGTTGGAAAAATATCCTGATGCGTTAGTTGTCGATATCGAAATGGCTCTTGATGAGGCAGCGCAAAAAGACCTCGTTACATCTACTCACAAGCTTGTGGGCGTAAATGCACCTAACTGGCTTCACGTCAAACAAATGGCACCGAAAATTATAAGTCCAAAGCCTAAATTTGTTAGGATTGACTGACATAATTTGACCAAGATCTGGGCTATGCACTCTATTCCAAAGAAATAAAGATCTATTTTGCTTCGGAATTGCCTAGAATACTTCTAGGCTCTACTCCATCACCTCCGCCGCCGCGATGGTGCGCCGCAGGTCCGGCGCCACGGCTTCCGCGACCAGCGCCGCCAGCACGGCCTCGGCCGCGCCGCCGGTCTGGTCCGGGGAGCCGAGGCGGCGCATCGAGACGGTGCGCTCGGCCGCCTCCTTGCGGCCGACGACGAGCAGCACCGGGATCTTGGCCAGCGAGTGCTCGCGCACCTTGTAGTTGATCTTCTCGTTGCGCAGGTCGCCCTCGACCCTGAGGCCCATCCGCCGCGCCTCGGCGATCAGTTGCAGCGCGTAGTCGTCGGCCTCCTCCGTGATGGTGGCGACGACGGCCTGCACGGGCGACAGCCACAGCGGCATGTGGCCGGCGAAATGCTCGATCAGGATGCCGGTGAAGCGCTCCAGCGAGCCGAACATGGCCCGGTGCAGCATCACCGGCGTGACCTTGTCGCTGTGGGGGTCGATGTAGAAGGCGCCGAAGCGGCCCGGCAGGTTGAAGTCCACCTGCAGGGTGCCGCACTGCCAGTCGCGGCCGATGGCGTCGCGCAGCACGTATTCGAGCTTCGGCCCGTAGAAGGCGCCCTCTCCCGGATTGATGGAGGTGGGGATGCCGCGGGCCGCCACGTTCTCGATGACGCGGCCGAGCGCCTCCTCGGCCTTGTCCCACACCTCGTCCGAGCCGACGCGCTTGTCGGGCCGCGTCGACAGCTTGATCGACACGTCGTCGAAGCCGAAGTCGGCGTAGATCGACAGGATGAGGTCGTTGACCTTCAGGCACTCGGCCATGATCTGGTCTTCGGTGCAGAAGATGTGGGCGTCGTCCTGGGTGAAGGCGCGCACCCGCATCACCCCGTGCAGCGCGCCCGAGGGCTCGTAGCGGTGCACGGTGCCGAACTCGGCGATCTTCAGCGGCAGGTCGCGGTAGCTCTTCAGCCCGTTCTTGAAGATCTGAACGTGGCCGGGGCAGTTCATCGGCTTCAGCGCGAAGACGCGCTCGTCCTCCGTCGTCGTGACGAACATGTTCTCGCGGTAGGTCTGCCAGTGGCCCGACGTCTCCCACAGCGATCGGTCGAGGATCATCGGCGTGTTGACCTCGATGTAGCCGGCCCCCTCCTGCCGGCGCCGCATGTAGCCGATCAGCGTCTGGAACAGGTTCCAGCCCTTGGGGTGCCAGAAGATCGTGCCCGGCCCCTCCTCCTGGAAGTGGAACAGGTCCATCTCGCGGCCCAGGCGGCGATGGTCGCGCCGGGCGGCCTCCTCCAGGCGCTTGAGGTGGGCTTCGAGCTCCTCGGGCTTGGCGAAGGCCGTGCCGTAGATGCGCGACAGCATGGGGTTGTCGGAATCGCCGCGCCAATAGGCCCCCGCCACCTTCATCAGCTTGAAGGCCGTGCCGACCTTGCCGGTCGAGGTCATGTGGGGGCCGCGGCACAGGTCGAGCCAGTCGCCCTGGCGGTAGATCTTCAGGTCCTGGTCGGCCGGGATGGCGTCGATCAGCTCGAGTTTGAAGCCCTCTCCCTTGGCCTCGAAGTGGCTCTTCGCCCGCTCGCGGCTCCACACCTCCCTGGTGAAGGGCCGGTCGCGCGCCACGATCTCGCGCATGCGCTTCTCGATCGCCGCGAAGTCGTCCGGCGTGAAGGGCGTCTCGGGCAGGAAGTCGTAGTAGAAGCCGTCCTCGATCACCGGCCCGATGGTGACCTGCGTGCCGGGATAGAGACCCTGCACGGCCTCGGCCAGCACGTGGGCGGCGTCGTGGCGGATCAGGGTGAGGGCCCGCGGGTCGTCGCGGGTCAGGAATTCGATCCGCGCGTCGGCCTCGATCGGGTCGGCGAGGTCCACCGTCACGCCGTCGCGGGCGAGCGCCACGGTGCGCTTGGCGAGCGAGGGTGAGATCGATCTGGCGACGTCGAGGCCGGTCGTGCCGGCGGGGTAGGGGCGCTTGGCGCCGTCGGGAAACGTGAGTTCGATCAAGGCCGTGCTCCTCATGGCTCAGTCGCCGAAACAGGTCGGCGTAAGCGGCTCCCCGGGCGGGGCCGGACCCTCGCGCGGGGAGATGAGGCGCTACAGCAAAGGCGGGGCGGGTGCAATCCGGCGGAGGAGGGCGGTCAGCCCTCGAAGCGGGTCTCGTCCGCCGCGCGGCTGTCGCGCAGCAGCGTGTCCGTGACGAGGGCGCCCGACACCACGCACATCAGTCCCCAGACGACCGCGAACAGCGCGTAGGACGATCCGGCGAGTCCCAGCATGGCTCTTCTCCTGCCGGTCGGGATGCCGATGCACCGTCGCCGACCTGACATCTCTCGATATGGCATCGAAAGAGGCAAAATCAGCGGGAATTGCTCAAGATTTTTGCTGTTGAGCCTTCTTGAGGCGTACTCCGGCGCTCGACACGCGGGTGTCGGCCATGATGGTTTCCAAAGGCTCTGTTCGCGTTGAGTGTTGAAACGCCTCGTCCAGTGAGGACCCATTCTAACCAGGGATTCAACACACGACGTGAACAGAGCGTTTCCAAAGGGCGAGCCCTTTGGCGGGTTTCAGGGCGGAGCCCCATAGGCCCTCATCGAGACGGAGAAATACTCCATCCTCCCTCATCCTGAGCAGGGCGCGGAGCGCCCGTCTCGTCCTTCGACAGGCTCAGGATGAGGGAGGATGGAGGAAAACAGGGTCTTTGCTGCAATCTGAGTGCCTATGGGGCAGAGCCTGACGAAGTATCTCCGACGTCGACCGCCGTCTTCGACTGGCGATCTTCTTCAGGGCCCGCCCTGAAAACCGCAAAAGGCCGGGGGTCTTTTGAAACCGGACGGCTCCGATGCCTTCCGCTCGACATCGTGGCCCGGATCGCAGGCCATTGGACCGGCCCCTCCGCCGGCCTTGCGCCGGGACCGGCTTCGGTTAAGGTCGAGGCACCTGTCCGGCTCCCAACCGCATGAAAACGCTTCGCCTCGTCTTCGTCGCCCTCGCGATCGCCGTCCTCGGCCTCTTGGGGTGGCGCGCGATGGCGGGGCGCGTCGAGGCGGCGCGGGAGGCGCCGCCGATCGCGGCGCTGGAGCAGGCGATGCGGTCGCCCGCCCCGGCCGTGCCGGTCCTGCCGCAGCCCATGGCCGCGCCCGAGGACCGCATCGCCGAGATCCCGGAATTCGCCAGCTTCTACGCCCGGCTGAAGGCGGGTTTTCCGCACGATTACGACACGCTGCTGGCCCAGCTCGGCGCCGCCGGGCGCTCGTCCAGCGCCAATGCCGCCATCTGGGACGCGATGCGCGACCTCGAACAGTCGCAGGGCATCCTGGCGGCCCAGGCGGGGTCGGCGGCCCTGGACCGCTTCTTCGACGCCCGCTCGGCCATGCTGGACGGGCTGGCGCCGCTCAATGCCCGGCAATGCGTCGACTTCCTCTACGGGATCACGGACGCCTCCATCGCGGACTTCACGGCGGCGCACCGCGGCCTCGTCGCCACCCTGGCGGACCGCACGCTCGACGCCATCGCGGACGGCCGCAACCACCCGCCGGACCGCTCCGCGCCGACGCAGGCCGACCTCGACGCCCTGTCCTCCGCCCTCGCGGCGCGCGGCCTGTCGCCGGCCGAGGTGGGCCTGCTGATCGACGGCACCACGCCGGACTCGCCGCTGCCCGACGCGCGGCTCTGCGAGGTCGGCCGGACCTACCTCGACGTGCTGCGCGGGCTGCCGGCCGCCGCGCGGCAGCGGATCTACGGCCTGGCGGCGGAGCTGCTGGCGCGGTCCTGATCCGGCTCGTCCGGCGACAGGTCGGTCACGGCCGGCATGCGCCATCGCCCGTAGCGCCACGGGCGGAGGGGGTCGAAGGGGTCGCAGCGGCGCGGCACGGGGTCGAAGCCCCAGGCGCCCCAGGGATGGCAGCGGCACAGCCGGGCGCCCGCCATCCAGGCGCCGGGCCAGACGCCGTGCCGCCGCACGGCCTCGGCGGCATAGTCCGAGCAGGTCGGCAGGTAGCGGCACTGCCGGCCGAGGAGCGCAGAGGCGGTGAGCTGGTAGGCGCGGATCAGCAGGATGGCGGCGCGGCGCGGCGCGGCGATCCCGGCCACGCGCGCCGCCTCAGACCGCGGCCGCGGCGGGCTCGTCCGCCCGCGCCCGCTCGGCCCTCTCCACGGCCTCCACCACGGCGTCGAAGGTCAGCAGGGTGGAGGCGTGGCGCGCCTTGTAGGCGCGCACGGGCTCCAACACCGCGCAATCGGCCCAGCGGCCGTCCGGCGCCGCCCCGCCCGCCTTCAGCATGGCCCGCATCGCGTCGCGCAGCGCGCGCAACTCGTCGGTGCCCGACCCCACGACGTTGCGCGCCATGATGGAGGAGGAGGCCTGGCCCAGCGCGCAGGCCTTCACGTCGTGGGCGAAGTCCGCGATCCTGCCGTCCGGGCCGAGCGCGACGTCCACCGTCACGGTCGAGCCGCAGAGCTTGGACTGAGTCGTGGCGCTGCCGTGCGGGGCGGCGAGCCGGCCGATGCGGGGCAGGTTGGCGGCGAGTTCGAGGATGCGGTCGTTGTAGATGTCGCTGAGCATGGGATGTCGCGGACGGCGCCTCTGATCGACGGTATATAGGTGCCGCGGCGGACGCCCGCGAGACCGGAGGGGCGATGACGGACGTCAGATCGGCGGGCGACGAGGGGATCGAGGAGAGTGCCCGCTTCACCCCGCGCTTCGACGCCGCCGGCCTCGTCACCTGCGTCACGGTCGGGCAGGACGGCCGCGTGCTCATGGTGGCGCACATGAACGCCGAGGCCCTGCGCCTGACGCTCGAGACCGGCACCGTGCACTATTGGTCCCGCTCGCGCGGCGCGCTGTGGCGCAAGGGCGACACGTCGGGGCAGGTCCAGACCTTGATCGAGCTCCGGGTCGACTGCGACCAGGACGCGCTGGTGGCGCGCGTCGCGGTCGGCGGCGACGGCGGGGCCTGCCACACGGGACGCCCGAGCTGCTTCTACCGCCGCGTCGAGCGCGACGGCACCCTGTCGAAGCCCGACGAGGGCTGATGCGGTCTCCGGCCGATCGTCTCGGACCGCCCGCTCCGCCGCTCGTCCCCGCAGGCGCGCATAGGCGCTGAGATTGGAGCAGAAACCCCTTTTCCCCCCACCCTCCCTCATCCTGAGCGAGGGGCCGAAGGACGACACGGGCGCTCCGCGCCCTGCTCAGGATGAGGAGGGTGGGGTATTTCTCGCCGAGATGAGCGCCTATGCGCAGGCGCGGGGAGGAGCGGTGAAGGGCAGCGATCACTGAGGAAACCGTGTGACCCCCGCGCTCACGCCGTGCCGATATAGTCCAGCATGGCCTGACGCTCGGTCTCGATCTCGGCGATGCGGTATTTCACGAGGTCGCCGATCGACACGAGGCCCTTCAGGCGCCCGTGCTCGACGACCGGGATGTGGCGAAAGCGGCCCTCCGTCATGCGCTCCATGAGCTGGAGCACGCCCGTGTCCTCGGTGGCGGTGACGACGCGGGACGTCATGTGCCTGGACACGGAATCGTCGAGCGCCCCGTCCCCGGCGGCCAGCACCTTGACGACGTCGCGCTCCGAGAAGATGCCGAGCACGATGCCGTCGGCGCCCGTCACCACGACGGCACCGATCCCCTTGTCGTGCAGCACCTGCGCGACTTCCCGCACCGTGCGGTGGGGCGGGGCCGTGACGACGTCGCGGCCCTTCTGCGACAGGATCAACGAAAGCGTCGACATGCTCGGCCCTCCCTACGATGCGCGGGTCCCGTCCCGATGCCGGGCGGGCCCGCCTTGACAGGACAGCATGATCCCCTCCGGGGCGCCCCGCAAGCGCTATCGCGGGAACGCCTCGGGGGCCGGCCGTCTCAATGCGCCAGGATGGCCAGGAGCAGCAGCGCCACGATGTTGGTGATCTTGATGGCCGGGTTCACGGCGGGGCCGGCCGTGTCCTTGTAGGGGTCGCCGACGGTGTCGC
>CAXTBR010000024.1:0-55060 GCA_964242785.1 uncultured Lichenihabitans sp.
TGGCCACGATCACGTCGCAGGGGTCGCCGTCGTCCGACAGCGTGTGGGGGATGAACCCGTAGTTGCCCGGGTAGCGCATCGCCGTGTGGAGGAAGCGGTCCACCGTCAGGATGCCGGCCTCCTTGTCCATCTCGTACTTGATGGGCTCGCCGCCGATCGGCACTTCGATGATGACGTTGACCTCGTCGGGCGGGTTCCTGCCGATCGCGATGGCGTCGATGTTCAAGGGGCGTCCTCCGGACTCGTATCGGGTCCGGCGCTGGTCCGCGCCGGCTGCCGCCCGGTTCTGGCAAACTGGCGCCCGTCAGGCAACAGGCGAGCCCGCGCCATCCGTCGGCAGAGTCAATCGAAGCCGAAGGCGATGCGGCCGCGCATGTCCTGCCCGAACCGCTCCTCGGCCCGCCGCACGATGCGGCCCCCGAGCCGGAGGTAGAAGGAGGTGGCGCGCTCGTTGTCGGCCAGGGCCCAGACGAGGCAGGTGCCGTAGCCGTGCTCGGCCAGGTCCTTGCGGGCGGCCTGGAACAGGCGGCGCCCGAAGCCCATGCCCTGGAACTGCGGCGCCAGGTAGAGTTCGAAGATCTCGCCCCGGTAGGGCAGGGCCGGCACGCGGTTGCGGCCGTAGCTGGTGTAGCCGCCGATGCAGTCGTCGAAGTCGAGGACCGACAGGCGGCTGCCGTTGCGGATGGCCTTCAGCCACCAGGCGGGGCCCCGCCGGGCCACCATCTTGTCGAGCTCGCGGCCCGGGATGATGCCGCGGTAGGCGTCGAGCCAAGCCGCGTCGTGGACGCCGGCGATGGCTTCCGCATCGCCCGTCCGTGCCCCCCGGATCGTGATCGCAATTTCGACCATGACCGGGATGTTAGGGCGGGGCGCTTCCGTCGCGCAAGGGCCGGGAGCGCGCCCGGCGCGGCTATTTCAGCGCGGCCGCTGGGCGCGGCGGTCGTCCTCGCGGCGCGGCCGGGCGGCCCCCTGGTCGGCCGGGCGGAAACCCTCCCGCGGGCGGGGCGGGGCGCCGGGCGCGCCATCGCGCGGCCGCGACGGGGCGGCGGCGCCCCGCGGCGGCGCGGCGCGGCCGCCGCGCCCCTCGGCGCCGCGTCCCTCGCCGGCCGGCGCCTGCCCCTGGCGCCCGCGCTGGGCGCGGGGATCGCGGTAGGGCGCCTCGGCCTGGGCCGGCGCCGACACGGGGCCGGGCTTGCCCTCGCGGACCGGCACCTTCTGGCGGATCAGGCGCTCGATGTCGCGCAGGTAGGCGCGCTCGTCCTCGCCGCAGAGCGAGATGGCCGAGCCCTCGGCGCCCGCCCGGGCCGTGCGGCCGATGCGGTGCACGTAGGTCTCGGCGATGTTGGGGATGTCGAAGTTGATGACGTGGCTGACGCCGTCGACGTCGATGCCGCGCGCCGCGATGTCGGTGGCGACGAGCAGGCGCGAGTTGCCGGCCTTGAAGGCCCCGAGCGCGCGCTCGCGCTGGTTCTGGGACTTGTTGCCGTGGATGGCGTCGGCCTTGAATCCCGAGGCGTTCAGCAGCTTCACGACCTTGTCGGCACCGTGCTTCGTGCGGGTGAAGACCAGCGCGCGGCTGATCGCGGCGTCGGCCAGCAGGCCGTGCAGCATGGCCTGCTTGTCGCGCGTCGGGCAGAAGATGATGCTCTGGGCGATGCGGTCGGCCGTGGCCGACACGGGCGCCACCGCGACCTCGACGGGGTTCGTCAGCAGCGAGCCGGCGAGCTTGGCGATGGCGGGCGGCATGGTGGCGGAGAAGAACAGGCTCTGGCGCTTCTTCGGCAGCAGGCCGACGATCCGCTGGATGTCGCGCATGAAGCCGAGGTCGAGCATGCGGTCGGCCTCGTCGAGCACGAAGACGCCGACCTCGTCGAGCGTCAGCGCGCGCTGGTTGATGAGGTCGATCAGGCGACCGGGCGTCGCCACCACGACGTCGACGCCCCGCGCGCAGGCGCGGATCTGCCGGCCCACCGGCACGCCGCCGAAGATCAGCGTGGTCGAGAAGCGCAGGAATTTGGCATACGCGATGATGTTCGCCTCGATCTGGCTCGCCAGCTCGCGGGTCGGCGACAGGACGAGCACGCGGCAGCCGCGCGGCTTGGGCTGGGCGTCCGTCATCATCAGGCGGCCGAGGATCGGCAGCGCGAAGGCCGCGGTCTTGCCGGTGCCGGTCTGGGCGATGCCCAGGAGGTCGCGGCCGGCCAGCACGTGCGGGATGGCGCCGGCCTGGATCGGCGTCGGGGTCTCGTAGCCCTCGGCGGCCAACGCCTTGAGGATCGGCGCGGGGAGGCCGAGGTCGGAAAATGTCGTCAAGATATCAGGACTCGCTCGAACGGCGCCGCAAGCCTCCAGGCAATCCCCAGGAGGGAGGCTGCCATCGTCCGGAGCGGGGCGCGAAAAGGCCGGCGACGTGACACTCCCACTCCGGGGTGGGAGAAGCATGCGCGCATCGTCGCGTCGCATGTGTCCGGCTCGCCTCCATATGCCCGTGTTGCGGCGCAAAATCAACAGCGACCCGCGCGCTCCGCCGGAAATCCCCGCCCCTTGCGCGCCCATCGGTGCATCGAAAGGCACGGCTCGCGCGTCGTGTCGTCGGGTCGGGGATGCCGGCGCGACGATCGGGGGGACCATGGCGACGGATCGTGACGAGGCGAGGCGGGGCCCGGTGGAGCGGGCCGCGGCGGCCGTCCCGCCGCCCGCTGGCCGGGGGTTCCGCTGGATCGTGGTGACGCTGCTGGCGCTCTCCACCGCGGCGCTCGGGGCCATCGCGGTGCTGCTCGGGCTCGTCTACCTGCGCGTCCAGACGATCGACGTGGCGTCGCTCAAGGGCGACATCGCCGGGGTGAAGACCGAGACGGCCAGCCTCCACGCCGATCTCGCTAAATCCATGGCGGCGCTGCAGAAAGGCCTCGCCGACACCGTCGGCGAGGTCAATTCGGCGACGCTCCAGTTGAACGACATCGCCCTGAGCCTGCACAAGAAGCCGTGACGGCGTCCCCTCAGGGCTTGCGCGTCGCCACGAGGTCGAAGTCCACGTCGACGGCCAGCGCCACGTAGTCGCCGCTCGCCCACGAGCCCTGGCCGACGCCGAAGTCGGTCCGCACCAACTGGGCCTTGCCCGCGGCATGGGCCGCGTCGCCGGCGATCGTCAGGGTGAAGGGCAGCGCCACGTCCTTCGACGCGCCGCGCAGCGTCAGCTTGCCCTTCGCCTCGTAGGCGTCGCCGCCCTTGGGCGTGAAGCCGGTGGCCTCGAAACTCGCGGTGGTGAACCGCGCGGCGTCGAACCAGTCGGAGCCCGGCAGGGCCTCGTCCTTCTGCGGGTCGTCGGTCGCGGCGCTGGCGACGTCCACGGTCGCGGTGACGTGGCCGGCCTCGGGGTGGGCGGGGTCGAAGTCGATCGCGGCCGTCCAGGTCTTGAAGCGGCCCGTGAAGGGCGCCCCGGTCTGCTGCCCCGCGAAGCCGAGCCGGCTCTTCGCCGCGTCGACCGTCCAGGCGGCGGCCCGCGCGGGGGAGGCGGCGGCGAGGCCGGTCAGCAGGGCCGCGGCGGGGAGGATGGCGGAACGGATCATGGGAGCGTCTCTCTCGGGGGGCGGCCCAGCCACGGCAGGCCGGGGATCATGCGGCGCAGCACGCCGTCGCGCAGCACGAGGTGGTGCCGCAGCGCGGCGCCGGCGTGGAGCAGGAACAGCGCGATCAGCGCGTATCCGCCGTCGGCGTGGACCGCGGCCAGCACCGCCGAGGCCTGGGCCTTGCCGACGCCGAGCCACTCCGCGACCGGGATGTGGGGCCAGGGCACCACGCCGTAGAGCACGGTGGGGATGTTGAGGGGCGAGGCCGACACCAGCGCCCAGCCGACGAGCGGCATGCCGATCATCAGGGCGTAGAGCGCGACGTGGGTGCCCTCGGCGGCCCCCCGCTCCCAGCGCGGCATGTCGCCCGGCAGGGCCGGGGGACGGTGGGTGAAGCGCCACAGCAGGCGCAGCGCCGCCGCCAGCAGGATGGTGATGCCGACCGACTTGTGGAGCTGGTAGAGCTTGAACTTCGCCAGGGGCGACAGCGGCCCGTGCGTCATGGCGAGCCCCATGGCCAGCATGGCCAGGATGCCGAGGCCGATGGTCCAGTGGAGGACGATCGCGACCCCGTTGTAGCGGCCCGAGGGGCTGGCGGCGGCGGGCGGGCGCATGGCGGGGCTCTCCGGAGGGAGGTGCGGGCGGTCGGCGGCGCGCCGCCGGGCTCCCGGATGGTCATCGAAGAATGATGTCGGGCCTGAGGCCGTCGCGTTGCCCCAGGTTTTCAAAGGCGCCTCTCCCCCGCTCATCCCCGCAGGCGCGAGGATGAGCGGGGGAGAGGGGAGATGATCGGAGGAAGGCCGGACCAGGGCTCCGCCCTGGACCCGCCGAAGGGCGAGCCCTTCGGAAACCGATCCTCAGCCGGCCGTCACTTCTGCTTCTCGAAGGCGGCCGAGATGTCGATGTCGACCTCGTCGCCGATCATCGGCACGTAGGTCTTCACGCCGTAGTCGCTGCGCTTGAGCTTGCCGGTCGCCTCGAAGCCGCTGGTGTAGTTCTTGTTCAGCGGGTTGGTGCCGGCGCCGTTGAACGTCACCTTGAGGACGAGGGGCTTGGTCACGCCGTGCAGCGTGAAGTCGCCCGTCACGTCGGCCGTGCCGGTGCCGGTGCCCTTCACCTCCGTCGACTTGAAGGTGATGTCCGGATATTTCGCGGCGTCGAGCCACTGGGGGCCGTCGAGCTCCTGCTTGAGCTTGGCGTTGGGCACCACGACGCTGCCGGTCGGGATCTTGATGTCGACCGTCGAGGCCTCGGGCTTCTTCGAGTCGAGCATCAGCGTGCCGGTCGCGTTGCGGAACTCGCCGTCGTATTTCGTGAAGCCCATGTGCGACACGTTGAAGGTGACGCGGGTGTGCTCGGGCTCGATGGCATAGGTGCCGGCCTCGACCTTGGCGGGCTCGGTGGTGATCGCCTGGGCCAGAGCCGGGACGGAAGCCGAGGCGAGCAGCGCCGCCGCGATGACGATCTTCTTCATGGATGGGACCTTCTAAACGGACGCCGCGGAAGGCCCGCGGCGCGCCCCGGCTGTCTAGCCGCTCCGACCTCCGCGCAGAACCCGCAAAATGCCGGCATGAACCATCGATGGATTCGATAGGTCACGCGGCCTCCAGGCAGGCCCGGACGTCGCCCTCGGGCGGGAGGCCGCGGATGTGGCGGCGGTGCCAGAGGGCGAAGAACAGGAGCCGCCATGCCAGCAGGCGCTGCGCCTTGTCGGCGCTGCGGAACACGTCCCGCACGGCCTGCGGGCGGCACAGCTCGGCGACGCCGGGCTCGCGCGACACGAGCTCGCCCAGGCGCGCGCCGTCGCGCGCGATCCACTCGCCCACCGGCACCGTGAAGCCGAGCTTCCGGGCGAAGGGCCGGGCGGCGGGGTTGGCGTCGGCGAGCCAGCGCCGCAGCAGGTACTTGCCCTGGCCGCGCCGGAGCTTCAGGCGATTCGGCAGGGCGAAGCCGAGGTCCGCCACCGCGCGGTCGAGCAGGGGGGTGCGGCCTTCGAGGCCGAAATGCATGAGGCAGCGGTCGAGCGCCACCAGCACCGAATGGGGGAGCCAGTCGGCGAAGTCGAGCGCCTGGGCGCGCTGCAGCCCGTTGAAGCCGTGGGTCGCGACCTCGCGCTCGGCCGCCGCGATGCCGTCGCGCCAGCCCGCGAGCGGCCGGTTGAACAGGTCGAGCCCGTCGCAGGGGCCCTTGCGGCGGCGCGGCCTGCCGCCGAGCCAGCGCGGCAGCGCCTGGCGCCGGTAGCGGCTGTAGCCGGCGAAGATCTCGTCGCCGCCGACCCCGCACAGCACCACCTTGACGTCCCGCGCGGCGCGCTCGGCCAGCAGGAAGTTCGGCACCACGGCGTAGTCGGCCACGGGATCGTCGAGCGCCGCGCAGATCTCGGGCAGGCGCGCGAAGAACGTGCCGGCCGTGATGGGCAGCTCGGTGTGCCGCGCCCCGGCCGCGCGCGCCATGGCGGCGGCCGTCTCGCGCTCGTCGTGCACGCCCGTCTCGGGGAAGGCCGCCGTGTAGGAGCGCACCGGCTCGGCGTCGAGCCGCGCCATGGCGGTCAGGATGGCCGAGGAATCCACGCCGCTCGACAGGAACAGGCCGTAGGGCACGTCGGAGCGCTCGTGGACCGCCACGCTGTCCATCAGGGTGCGGTCCACCTCGGCCAGCGCGCGCGCCTCGGGCCGGCGGCGGATCGCCTCGGGCAGCACGGGGGGGCAGCGCCGGCGCTCGACGACCGCGCCCCCCTCGACCACCAGGATCTCGCCCGGCAGGAGGCGCTCGATGCCCTCGAAGGCCGTGGGCCGCCCGGTGGTGAACTGCAGTTGCAGCAGTTCGTGGGCCGCCGTGGGCCGGAACGCCGGGGCGTCGCGGCCCGCGGCCTGCCGCCGCCCCGCCACGATGGCCTGCGCCTCGGAGGCGAAGACCACGCCCTCGGGCTCGACCGCGTAGTAGAGCGGCTTGATGCCGAACGGATCGCGCGCCAGCACCACGCGGTCCGCGGCGGGGTCGTGGAGCGCCAGGGCGAACATGCCGCGCACGTCCGCCAGGAAGTCGAGGCCGTGCCGGTCGTAGAGGGCCAGCAGCGGCTCGCAGTCCGAGCCCGTGCGCCAGGGCGCGCCCGGCAGGGCGGCCTTCAGCTCGACGTAGTTGTAGATCTCCCCGTTGACCACGAGGGCGCGGCCGGGATCGTCGAACAGCGGCTGGTCGCCGCCCGCGAGGTCGATGATGGCGAGCCGGTCGTGGCGGAACGCGATGGGGCCGCGGCGGTAGTCGCGGTGCCCGTCGGGGCCGCGGTGGGCGAGCGCGGCCCCCATGGCGTCGAGCCGCGCGGACGGCACCGCGGCCCCGTCCCGCATCATCATGCCCGCAATGCCGCACATGCCCTGGATCTCCGGCCCCGGGGGGAGCGGGACCAGGGGTTAGCCGAGGGGGGGCGGCGGCGCAAACGGGGGGCGGGACCGGCCCGGGCCGCGCCGTCGATGCCCGCCGAGAACCTCATTCCGTGACGACGGTGGCCGGTGCCCCGTCTGCTGCCGGCTTCACGGCCGATGTCAGCGCTCTCAAGCCGCTGATGGAGGGCGAGAAGAAATAACCGCCGCCGGTCGCCGTGACGAACTTCGGGACGTTCGTCAGCGTCTTCGCCGGGTCGGCCGTGCTGTCGACCGTCCAATCGGCCTCGCGGGGCGCCGGGCCTTGCCCGATGATGAGATCGATCCCCGGCTTCGCCGGCTTGTTCTGGGCGAGGCCCGCCGGATAGGGAGGGTCGAAGGGGATATCGTCGGCATTCGCCCACCGGGTCTGGATGAACTCGAACTTCTCGACGATTGAACTCTGGTAACACACGAAGAGCAGGCCCTTGTCGACCTCGCCGCCCGCGCTCTGATCGTAGGCGATCCCCGCCCGGAGGATGCGGCGGGCCTCCGCACTGTCCGTCCCTTCCTGGACGTCGCTGCGCGGGTAGACCCTGCGGATGTGTGCGTTGAACGGGCATCGCTCCTGCCCGACCTTCGGGATGCCGAACTCGAAGTCGTTGTTCTCGCGGGGCTTGCTCTCGCCATGGTGCGGGTTGGTCGTCACCGGGTCCCGCGCGAGCGGGCTGCCGTCCTTCCACCGCCCGATCAGCCGGGCGCCGAACTGGCTGGGCGTGTCGGCGAAGTCCCCGAAGTTGCTTTCCACGTAGGTGTTGAAGACGTCGACGTGCTGCCGGAGCCTGCGGAACACGAGGTAGGAGCCGTTCTCCATCCAGGGGACCGGCGGCGTGGCCACGCCGCCGTCCTCCTTTGGGTAGTTGCCGAGGACGAAGTCCCCCAGTCTCACGATGTCCTGTCCGGGGAAGCTCTGGTCCACGGCGGCGTCCGGCCTGTGCAATCCCTCGACGGCCGGCTGGGAGACGCCGTCGGCGAAGCCGAACACTTCATGTCCCGGAGCCGCCGGGTTGAGCTGACCCAGTTCTTCGCGGAGGATGGCGACCGAACTGCCGAAGTCGTCGACGATGGCGTTCAGTCTTGTCTTGGCCAGTCCCATCGCGGCCTGCGGATGCTTGTCCCAAGCCGCGATCAGGAACACGCCGTCGATCCCGTCGTCGACGTAGGGGGACAGCCAATCCCCGTTCACGTCATCCCCCAACTCGGCGGCCTTGTTCTTCATGCCCGCCACGAAGGACGGATCGGCCTCGTCGACGCCAGGAGCGCCGAGCTTACGCAGGCCGTCGGCGGTGAAGGCGACGTTGACCTTGACGACATCCAGCCCGTGGCTTTCCTCGTAGATCCTCGTCTGCTTCGTCGTCGCGACGCCTTCGATGAGGTCGCGGAGGCCCTCCTTGAAGCCTGCCGGCGGCGTGGAGATGCGGAAGAACGCGAAGATCTCCGCCTTCTTCTGCAGTCCGACCAGCACATCGCCTTGGATTTCATCCTCCTCGATAGTGATGAGGTTCTTCTTCAGGAAAAGCTGCTGTCCCATCGCGAAGCTCCCGGTTCGATCGGTTCAATGGATTGGATCTTTGAAGACGAGTGGAGACAGGTCGAAAACCACGGTTTCGACGTCAGACATTTTCGTTCGAGCTATGGCTCGAATGAGATCAGCGGAGAGATGCCGTCACTCTCGCGATCAGATGCGAAATGTGCCATCCCGCTTGTGGGGGGAAGGTCGATAAAATCGGATGTTTTTGAAGAAGTGCTCATCGGTGGCGAACAATCACCGTCTGCATTTATGCGAGATGATATTTTCGGTGTCAACGCGGATCTGGAACTTTTCCAGGATGCATGAATAGGGCGCCGATCATCCGTTGTCCTTCGGCCGAAGGTCGCCGATCCCTCATCCCGCGGGTGAATCCGGTGCAGGCCGTGGCCGCCACGCGCCTTCGTTCGACGATGGGCGGGACGCCATCACCGCGTCCACGGGCGTCGTGCCCGATCGGGGCTCCACCGCTCCGCTCGCGCTTGCCATCCGCGCGCCCCGCCCGTAGCGTCCCGCCACAACCTACGACCGCGTTCCGACGGGCGCGGGACAGCGCCAACGGAGGCGGGTTTGGATCGTCGCAACTTTCTGATCGGGGCGGGGGCGTCCGCGGCGGCCCTGCTGGGCGGAGGCCGCGCCTTCGCGGACGTGCCGAAGCCCTACGACGCCGCCCTGTCGCCGCCGACCACGGGGCGCGACGACTACGTCAAGTGGATGGTGGCGAACCGCGGCGAGGACCCGAAGTTCCTGGGCGAGCATTGGGACCGCTACCAGGCCCTGCTGCACAACAAGGACGTGTGGGACGACAAGGACGGCCGCGCCTTCCTCCTCACCCCGCGCGAACAGTTCGTGCGCGCGCCCAACCTGCCGCGCGCCTACGACCACGCCTTCCTCGACATCGGCTACGGCGTCACCATCTCGGGGCCGCACGCGGTGGCCCGCATGACGAGCTCGCTCGACATCAAGCCCGGCGAGAAGGTGCTCGAGATCGGCACGGGCTCGGGCTACCAGTCGGCCTACCTCAGCCACCTCACCGACAAGGTGTGGTCGATCGAGATCATCAAGCCGCTGGCCGAGCGCACCCGCGCCACCTACGACGAACTGATCGGCAAGGGCTACAACGAGTTCAAGGCCATCGCGTCCAAGAACGCCGACGGCTATTACGGCTGGGCCGAGAACGGCCCCTTCGACAAGATTGTCGTGACCTGCGGCATCGACCACATCCCGCCGCCGCTCCTCCAGCAGTTGACGCCCGGCGGCATCATGGTGATCCCGGTCGGGCCGCCCGGCGCGCAGCGCGTCCTCAAGGTCGAGAAGAACGTCGCGGCCGACGGCACGATCAGCGTGGCGCGCTCCGACATCTTCAACAAGGTCGTGCCCTTCGTGCCCTTCACCAAGCTCGAAGGCGACGCCATCCAGGGCAACCACAACAAGTGAGGGTCCCCACGAAGATCAGCGCTTCGATCTCGGCGCTCGCCCGAGAGGGGAGCGAGCCCTCGATCGAAGCACTGATCTCCGTGGGAGCCCTGAGCGGGTGCGGGGCGGGCGCATGAGGGACAAGATCTCCGACCCGCCGCTCGCGCCGAGCCTGCCGCTCTACCTCGGCGTCGGCCTCGTGGCGGGCGCCGTGATCGCGCTGCAGATCTGCATCATGCGGATCTTCTCGGTCGGGTCCTGGGCGCATTTCGGCTCGCTCGTGGTCAGCCTCGCCATGCTGGCCTTCGGGCTCGTCAGCGCCGTCATGTGCATCGGCAAGGGCTTCTTCGCCCGCCGCTGGCGCGCGGTGGCGGGGGCCTCGCTCGTGCTCTTCGCGCCCCTGCTGGTGGCCGCGAACCTCGCGGCCCAGCAGGTGCCGTTCAACGCCATTTTCCTCCTGTCGGACCCGATGCAGAAGTGGCGGCTCGCCGCCAACTTCGCCCTCTACCTCGTGCCCTTCCTGGCCGGGGCGCTGTTCCTCGGCACCGTGTTCCTGAAGGCGGACCGCTTCTTCGCCCGCGTCTACTTCGCGGACCTCGTGGGGGCGGGCCTCGGCGGGCTCGCCTTCCTGGGCACGCTGTTCCTGCTGCCGCCCGAGAACCTCGTGGTGACGCCGATCGTCCTGGCGCTCGCCGGGGGCCTGTGCTGGTTCTCGGCCGCGGCGCGGGGCCGGGCGTGGCGCGCCGACGCCGTGCTGCTCGGCGCCGGCGCCGCGGCCCTCGCGGCCCACTTCGCCCTGCCGCCGGCGCTGGGGCTCAACACCCTGGCGGTGTCGGACTACAAGGGCGTCTCCTACGCCCGCAAGTTCCCGGACGCCCACCTCGTCTACCGCAACTACTCGCCCTTCGGCGACATCGCGGTCTACGGCTCCTCCTACCTGCATTTCGCGCCGGGCCTCAGCGACAACGCGGCCTTCAACCTGCCGCAGGTGCCGGAGAACGCCTATCTCGGCCTCTACGTCGACGGCGAGGGCCCGAGCGGCATCATCCGCGACCTCAAGCCCGAGGAGACGGCCTATTTCCGCTTCCTCCCCATGGTCTACCCCTACCTGATCGCCCACGCCCCCGACACGTTCGTGATCCAGTTCGGCGGCGGCATCTCGACCGACGTCGCCCTGCGCGACGGCTCGAAGAGCGTCACGGTAGCGGAGGCGAACCCCGCCATCCTGCACGCCTTCCGCACCGACCGCGCGCTGCGCGACTTCACCGGCGACGTCCTCGCCGACCCCCGCGTCCACGTCGTCGACTACGACGGCCGCCTGTTCCTCGCCGGCCACCCGGCCTCCTACGACGTCGTCGACCTCAGCCTCGCCGATTCGGCCGGGCTGTCGGCGCCGGGCGGCTTCGCCATCGTCGAGAAATACGGCTACACCCGCCAGGCGATGGAGACCTACATGCGGGCGCTGAAGCCCGGCGGGATCCTGTCGGTGACGCTGTGGAACAAGGAGGAGCCGCCGAAATCGGTCCTCAAGCTCTACAGCACGGTCGCCGGGGCGGCCCGCGCCGTGGACCCCGACGCGGGCGCGCGGGACAGGCCCGAGGCGATCGAGAACAGCCTCTTCGCGGTCTCGACCTACCTGTCGACCGCGACCGTGCTGTACAAGAAGGGCGGCTTCACCCCGGCCGAGGTCGCCACCCTGCGCGCCCACACCCGCGCCATGTCGTTCGACGACATCTACTACCCCGGCATCCCGTTCGACGCCTCGGCGACCGACAAGCTCCTCGCCGACTACCGCAACGCCATCTTCTCGGACGCGCCCGCCCCGGCCGCCGGCAAGGCCGCGACGGCCGACGGCGCCGCGCCCGCGGCCGACGAGGCCGAGGACGACGGCGGTGGCCCCGGCCCGGCCCCCAAGGTGCTGCCCTCGACCCTCATGGGCCGCCTCGCCTGGCACGCGCTGGTCTACGGCGGCTGGGACGCGGTCGCCGACCGCTACGTCTTCGACGCCCGGCCGCTGACCAACGACCGGCCCTATTTCGCCGCCTACGTGAAGCCGCGCGACCTGCCGGGCCTGCTCGACCGGCTGGAGATCGTCCAGGACGAGTGGGGCTACCTGCTGCTCTGGGCGACGCTCGGCATCGCCGGCGTCGCGGCCGCCTCCCTGGTGGTGATCCCGGTCCTGTTCGGCTGGCGCACGGTGTTCAGCCGAGCGCCCGGCAAGGGCCGCACGATCCTGTATTTCGCCTGCCTGGGCCTCGGCTACATCACAGTGGAGGTGGGCCTCATCGCCGACTACACGCTGGCGCTGAACAACGCGACCGTGTCGGCCTCGATCCTCATCACGGCCATGCTGGTCTTCTCCGGCTTGGGCAGCCTCACGGCCGAGCGCACGCTCGACCGGGCGCGCGTCGTGCTGCCCGTCATCCTGCTGGCCATCGGCGTCATCCTGATCGGCTACGGCCTGTTCCTCGACCGCGCCCTGGTGGTGATCGGCACGCTGCCCTACGCGTGGCGGCTCCTCATCTGCTTCCTCACGGTGGCGCCGCCGGCCTATCTCATGGGCTTCCCCATGCCCACCGCCATGACGTGGCTGGCCCGGCTCGGCAAGGAGCACATGTTCCTGTGGGCCTGGGGTATCAACGGCTGCTTCTCGGTGGTGGGGGCCGCGGCCGTGCCGCTGGTCGCCACCGCCTTCGGCCTGTCGACCGTGCTGGCGGTCGGCGGCGTCGCCTACCTCGTGGCCATCCCGGCCTTCTTCGCCGTGGTGCTGCCGATCCTCGGCCGCGGCCGGCCCGCCGCGGCCGGGCTCGCCGCGACTCTGCCGTTAAGGGTCCGTTCACCGTAAACGGGGAGGTTCGAGGGTATGCGGTCGCGATCGCCGCCGCGGTTCAACCGGGCCGGACCCTTGCGCCAACGCTCCCGCCGTTCCTTCCTGGCGCTCGCCGCCGCGGCCCTGCCGGTGCTGGCGGGCGCCTGCACCCCGAGCCCGCCCTCGCTCGCCGCCGGCGTGGCGCGGCGCTCCGCCGGCCTGTCGCCCACGGCCGACGCCGCCCTGGCGCTCGTCCCCTTCGACACCACGCCCTTCCCGTTCCACGGCACCGCGCCCGGGCGCGGCACGCCCTTCATGGACGTGAACGACGATGGCCGGCTCGGCCATTCCTCGCTGCGCAACGGCGTGCTGTGGGAGGACCAGAGCTACAGCGAGCGGCGGGTGCTGCTGTCGATCCCCCGGGGCTTCGACCCGCGCCGCCCCGCGGCCCTCGTCGTGTTCCTGCACGGCAACGAGGCGATGCTGGAGCGCGACGTGCGCGACCGGCAGGGCGTCGCGCGCCAGCTCGCCGCGTCGGGGATCAACGCCGCCCTGGTGGCGCCGCAGTTCGCCCTCGACGCCAAGGATTCGAGCGCCGGCCGATTCTGGGAGCCGGGCGTCTTCGCCCAGTTCCTGAAGGAGGCGGGCCGGCATCTCGCGGCACTCTACGGCGCGCCCGACGCCGCCTTCGTGTTCGACGCCGCGCCCGTGATCCTGGTGGGCTACAGCGGCGGCTACCTGCCGGCCGCCGCGGCGCTGCGCTACGGGGGCGCCGGGCACCGGATCCGCGGCGTGGTGCTGCTCGACGCGCTCTACGGCGAGGAGGACACGTTCGCGGGCTTCGCGGCGCATCGCGGCCCGGGGTTCTTCGTCAGCCTCTACGGCAAGTCGTCGCGCGCCGGCAACGAGGCGCTGCGCCGGCGCCTCAGGGCCGGGGGCATCGCCATCACGGACGACAGCCTGAACCAGGTCATCCCGCCCGGGGGCGTGGTCTTCGTCGACGCGGGCGACGGCGTGGCGCACGGCGACTTCGTCACGGCGGCCCTCGGCGGCGACCCGCTGGCGGCCGTGCTGGCGCGCCTGCGCGGCTTCCCCCGCAACCCGGCGGCGGGCCTCGTGGCCAGCGAGTAGCGGGTGGCGGCCGAGGCACCGAACGCCGTCCTCGGTTGAAAACGCGAACTTTCCTGTCGAGAACTCCGAGGCGGCGTTTCGACTCCAGGTCGAAGAGGTTAACAAAGGGTGAAGCTGTCACGGCCGACCCCGCATGCTGCTCGACGATCGCCCCGCCGTCTCCCACGACCTCCGCCACCGGCCGGCGGGGCGCTTCGCGGATGCGCTGTTCCCGGAGTTCAGGCGGGGGCGCCGCCCCGCCGCCCCTCCTGCCGACGACGGCCTCCCGGCCGAACTCGCCTTCCTCGCGGCCCAGGGGATCCCCGCGGAGCTGCTGGCGCGCGCCTCCCGCGCCGCCGACGCCGCGGGCGTGACGGGCGAGGCGGCGCTCTTCGGCCTCGGCTTTTCGGACGAACGCTACTACCGCCTGCTCGCCCGCCACTTCGGGACGCGGGCCCTCGATCGCCCGCTGCCCCTGGCGCGCGGCGGCGTCGACCGCCTGGCCTGCTCGGCCGCCGGCTGCGCGGCCCTGGCCCCGAACCCCGGCAACCTCGCCAACGTCATCGCCCCGCGCGGCGTGGCCTTGCGCGACCTCGTGGCGGCGCACGGCTTCGCCGACAGGGGCCGCTACGACTTCGCCGTCACCACGCCGCGGCGGCTCGATGCGCTGCTGCGGCGCCACGACGCCACCGGGCTCTGCGAGGACGCCGCCTGCGGCCTGTCCCACTGGGACGCGGCGCTCTCGGCCCGGGGCGGGGCGGCGCCCCGGCAGATCCTGGCCGCCTTCGCCGTCCTCGTCGCGGCCGCCTTCGGCCTCGGCGCCGCGCCGGGCGCGACTGGGCTCGCGGTGTCGGTGCTGCTGCTCGCGGTCTTCGCCGGGTCCGTGGCGCTGCGGCTGCTCGTGGCGGCGGCGAGCGCCCCGCCGGAGGCACGCCCGCCGCCCCTGCCCGACGCGGATCTGCCGGTCTACACGCTGATCGTGCCGCTGTTCCGCGAGGCGCGGGTCCTGCCGCAACTGGTCCGCAACCTCGACGCGCTCGACTATCCGCCCGCCAAGCTCGACATCAAGATCATGCTGGAGGAGGGCGACCGGGCCACTCTGGAGGCGGTCGCGCGCCTCGGCCTGCCGGTCCGCTACGACGTCGTCGCGCTGCCCGACGGCCATCCCCGCACCAAGCCCCGCGCCCTCAACGCCGGGCTGGAGGCGGCGCGCGGCGACCTCGTGGTGGTGTACGACGCCGAGGACAGGCCCGACCCCGGCCAGTTGCGGGCCGCGGCGGCGCGCTTCGCCGCGGCGCCGGGCCGGCTCGCCTGCCTCCAGGCGCGGCTCACGGTGGACCACGCGGACGAGAGCTGGATCGCCCGCATGTTCGCCTTCGACTATGCGGCGCTGTTCCACGTGGTGAAGCCGGGCCTCGCGGCGCTGGGCCTGCCGATCCCGCTCGGGGGGACGTCGAACCACTTCCGCGCCGCGGCCCTGCGCCGGGTCGGCGGCTGGGACGCCTGGAACGTGACGGAGGACATCGACCTCGGCTTCCGCCTCGCGCGCCTCGGCTTCGCGGTCGGCTCGCTCGACTCCGACACGTTCGAGGAGGCGCCGCTCACGGTGGCGCGCTGGATGCCGCAGCGCAGCCGCTGGCTCAAGGGCTGGATGGTCACGCTGCTGGTCCACACCCGCCATCCGCGCCGCCTGTTTCGGGAGCTCGGCTGGGTCGGCGGCCTGTCGGTCGCGCTGTCCCTGTCCGGCACGGTGCTGAGCTGCCTCGCGGGGGCGCCGCTCCTGGGCGTGGTGCTGGCCGAAGCCTGCCGCGGCGCGCTGTTCCGTCCCGAGACGCCGCTGTGGTGGCTGTCCGTCGCGGCGGCCGCGGTCCTCCTGGCGGGCGGGGCCGCGGCGGTCCTGTGGCCGGTGGTCGGCGGGCTCCGGCGCATGGGCCGCCTCGACCTCGCGCCCTGGATCGCCACCCTGCCGTTCTACCTCCTGCTCGTCTCGGTGGCGGCCTGGCGCGCCCTGTTCGAGCTGTGGCGCGACCCGCAGCGCTGGAACAAGACCGAGCACGGCCTGGCGCAGCGCAGGACGGGCGACGATGCGGCGGGGCGGCGGTGAGGAACGGAAAGCCCGTCGCGCGTTGACGGGGATCGCAGATGCCGTCGAGGCCGGGACCATGCCGAAACCGCGTTCCGCTTCCCGAGATGCGCGGGACGCCGCCCCCCTCCTCGAAGCCGCCGAGGACCGCCCCGAGGGCAGGCCCGCGCCGGGCAGGGCGCGCCGCGCGGAGCCCGCCGGCAGCGCCGACCAGCTCGAACTGGAGTTCGTGCGCTTCGGCCCGCGAGACCGGGCGCTGGACCTGCGGGTCGACGTCGGCTCGGACACGATCTGGGCCACCCAGGCCCAGATGGCGGAGCTGTTCGGCGTCGGGGCCGCGACCGTGTCGAAGGAGCTGGCGACCCTCAAGGGCGAGCAGGGGCTCGGTGCCGTGCGCCCCGGCGGCGCCGGCACGGGCGAGCTGCACGACCTCGACACCATCCTGTGCGTGGGCTACCGGGTCAGCTCGGCCAAGGCCGCGGCCTTCCGGCGCTGGGCCGGCCAGACCCTGCGGGCGTCCGCGGTCGACGGCTTCGCGCTGAACGAGGCGCGCCTGCGGGACGACCCCGCCGCGTCCGACAAGCTGGCGACGCGGCTGCGCGCCCTGCGCGCCGAGGAGACCAACATCTACGAGACCGTGCGGGCCTTCTTCCGCCAGGCGGCCGAGGACCACGACGACGGCGCGCCGGCGGCGAAGCGGTTCTACGCCACGCTGCAGGACAAGTTCGTCTTCGCCGTGACGGGCCACACCCCCTCGGACGTCATCCTGGCGCGGGCCGACCACGACGCGCCCAACATGGGCCTGCAGCGGGTGGCGGGCGAGGCGCCCAGCGCCGACGAGGCCCGGATCGCCGCCAACTACCTCGACCGCGACGAGCTCTACGCGCTGCACGTCCTGTGCGAGCAGTTCCTGCTCTACGTCCAGGGTCAGGCGGCGCGGGGCCGGATCATGACGATGCGCGAGCTCGCCGCCCGGCTCGACGACCTGCTCCGCCTCGACGACTACCCTGTGCTGCCCGGCCACAAGGATGTCCACCGGGACCGCGCCGTGCGCCACGCGGGCGCCGAATACGCGCGCTTCGTCCTGCGCGAGCCCCCGCCGCGCCGCCTCGGCGGCCGCTGATGGACGGGCTGACGCTCTTCGGCCTCGTGGCCGTCACGGCGATGCTCGTCACCTACGCGCTGGAGGCGCGGGCGCCTCTGTTCACGCTGCTCTTCGCGGGCGCCTGCGGCCTCGGCTCGACCTATGGATTCCTGCAGGGGGCCTGGCCCTTCGGGCTCGTCGAGGCGGTCTGGGCCGTCGTGGCCCTCGACAAGTGGCGCCGCCGCATCGCTGGCTGACCCCGTCGGGGATGGCGTCCAGAGGGCGAGCCCTTGGGCGGGTGGCTCGTGATGGGTGTCGGGGCGATGGCGGTGTCTCCGGTGCCGGACACGGATGAGCCATCGGCGGACCGCCGGCGCCGATCCCTCGGAGTCCGTTGGACGGCCGCGACGGCGCGGCCCTCCGGGTCGGGCGGCACGGGCCGCGCGATGCAGCCTCCATCCCGGCCGTCGAGCGGGCTCCGTCTCCCCCTTTCGCCGCGCTCCCCGTTGGGGCAAGTTGCGGGCCTGGGGAGACGCGGGGGGATCCATGTTCGTCGGCATCGACATCGGCACGACATCGGTCAAATCCGTGCTCATGGGGGAGGACGGTGCCATCGCGGCCTCGGCCTCCTCCCCGGTGCCGGTGTCCCGCCCGCGCGCCGGCTGGTCCGAGCAGGACCCGGAGCATTGGTGGTCGGCGGTCTGCGACACGCTGGACGCCCTCGCGGCAGCCGAGCCGCGCCGCATGGCGGGCGTCACGGGCATCGGCCTGTCGGGCCACATGCACGGCGCCACCCTGCTCGGGGCCGACGACGCCGTGCTGCGGCCCGCCATCCTGTGGAACGACGGGCGGGCGGCGGCGGAATGCGCCGAGATCGAGGCGGCCTGCCCGGACGCCCGCGCCCTGACCGGCAACATCGCCATGCCGGGCTTCACGGCCCCGAAGCTCGCCTGGGTGCGCCGGCACGAGCCCGACGTCTTCGCCCGCGTCCGCAAGGTCCTGCTGCCCAAGGACTACGTGCGCCTGAGGCTGACGGGCGACTACGCGTCCGACATGTCGGATTCCGCCGGCACCTATTGGCTCGACGTGGGCCGGCGCCGCTGGTCGGAAGCGCTGCTGGCCGCCACGGGGCTCGACCGCGGCCAGATGCCGGAGCTGTTCGAGGGCACCGAGCCCACCGGGCGCCTGCGCGAGGACTTGCGGACGCGCTTCGGCATGGACCGCGCCCCGGTCGTGGCGGGGGGTGCGGGCGACAACGCGGCCTCGGCCTGCGGCATCGGCGCCGTGACGCCGGGCACGGCCTTCCTGTCGCTCGGCACCTCGGGCGTGCTCTTCGTGTCCAACGCCCGCTTCTCGCCCAACACGGAGGGCGCGGTCCACGCCTTCTGCCACGCCCTGCCCGACACTTGGCACCAGATGGGCGTGATCCTGTCGGCCACCGACAGCCTCAACTGGTTCGCCCGCCTCGTCGGCGCGCCGGCCCCGTCCCTCACGGCGGCGCTCGGCGAGCGCGTGTCGAAGCCCTCGCCGGCGCTGTTCATGCCCTACCTGTCGGGCGAGCGGACGCCCCACAACGACGCCGGGGCGCGGGGCGGCTTCCTCGGCCTCGACCAGACCAGCTCGCGCGAGGACCTCACCCAGGCGGTGCTGGAGGGGGTGGGCTTCGCGTTCCGCGACTGCCTGCGCGTGCTGAACGACGCCGGGACCGACGTCGCCCGCGCCTTCGCGGTCGGCGGCGGGGCGAACTCGCCGGTGTGGCTGTCCATCATGGCGAGCATCCTCGACCGGCCGCTCGACGTCTCGACCGCCGCCGACGTCGGCGCCGCCACCGGCGCGGCGCGGCTCGGCCAGGCCGCCGCCACGGGGAGCCGCGACCCCGCCGCGCTGATGCCGCCGCCGGCGGTCGAGCGCACCGTCGCGCCCGACCCCGCGCTCGCCGCCGCCTATGCGGAGCGCTACGCGCGCTACCGGGCGCTCCACGGGTCGTCGGCCCACGCCGCCGACGCGGCCGCCCCCGCGGCGGCGTGATCGCTTCCCCTCTCCGCTCATCCCCGTGCCTACGGGGATCCAGCGCGGGGAGGCGGCCGAGGGCCGACACTCTCGATCGCGCGCCCCGCGCCGCGCGGTTGCAGAGGGAGGGCCGGCCTCCGGCCGGACATCTTGCGCTGGGTCCCCGCCTTCGCGGGGACGAGCGGCCGAGGGGGCGACCTCAGCCGATCGGCCGGACAATGCATGAGACGCGCCTCCGCACCGACGCGGAGGCGACGCCCAGGGGAGATCACATGATGCGGTTCAATCTCGTCTCGGCGCTGGTGGCGGCCGCGATGGCGGCGGCGCTCCCCCTCGGCGGTGCCGCAGCCCAGACCGCGCCCGGCGGCCTCGCCGTCCCGCCCCCGCCCGGTCCAGCCGGTGCGCCCCGTCCCGCCCCGCGCATGACGGCCGGCGCCAAGCCCTCCGTCGTCCAGACCCAGAAGGCCGCGAAGCCGACCGCCGCCGAGCGCGCCGAGCAGCTCAAGCTGGAACACGACCTGCACATCTGCATCGGCTGCTGACGCGCGGGCGCCGGGGATCGCGGCTCGGCCCTCCGTCCGCGCGTTTTTGCCGATTGCGAAACGGGGCACAATGGCATAAACATATCTTTATATGTTTGAGTCCATCCCGATGACGAAGTCCGTGTTCCCCTTCTCCTCCGCCCTGGCGGCGCTCGAAGCCGCCGGCGAGAGCACGCGGCTGCGTCTCCTGGCGCTGCTGTCCGAGGCCGAGCTCACGGTCAGCGAGCTCGTCACCATCCTGGGCCAGTCGCAGCCGCGCGTGTCGCGCCACCTGAAGCTCTTGGTCGAGGGCGGGCTCGTCGAGCGCCACCGCGAGGGCGCCTGGGCCTTCTTCACGGCCGCGGACCGCGGCACGGGCGCGGCCCTGGTGCGCGACATCCTCGGGCGCATCGACCCCGAGGACGCGACGCTGCGCGCCGACCACGCGCGGCTGGCCGAGGCGCGGCGGAGCCGCACGGCGGCGGCCGAGCATTATTTCGCCGCCCAGGCGCCCCACTGGGACCGGGTGCGGGCGCTGCACGTCTCGGAGGAGCGCGTCGAGGCCGCGGTGGTGGAGGCCGTCGGGCCGGCCCGGGTGCACGCGCTGCTCGACCTCGGCACCGGCACGGGCCGCATGCTGGAGATCCTGGCGCCGCACGCCGACCGCGCCGTGGGGGTCGACGGCAGCCACGCCATGCTGAACCTCGCCCGGCTGCGCGTCGAGCGCGGGGGCCTGCGCAACGTGCAGCTCCGCCAGGGCGACATCTACGCCCTGCCGGTGGAGCGCGACGGCTACGACCTCGTCGTGGTCCACCAGGTGCTGCACTACCTCGACGAGCCGGCCCGCGCGCTGCGCGAGGCGGCCCGCGCGCTGCGGCCCGGCGGACGGCTGCTCGTCGTCGACTTCGCCCCCCACGCCGACGAGAGCCTGCGGGCCGACCACGCCCACCGCCGGCTCGGCTTCGCGCGGGCCGAGATCGACGGCTTCCTGCGCGACGCCGGCCTCGACGCCCTGCCGGCCCGCGACCTGGCGCCCCTGGAGGGCGAGGCCGACAAGCTGACAGTGTCGCTGTGGATGGGGCGCGACCGCCGCACCCTCTCGGACGCGCCCGTCGCCCTGCACCGGGACGTCGCGTGACCGCGCCCGTCCGCCGCGCGGCCTGCCCACCGCTTCCGATCGTCGAGGACCACCGATGACCCCGCCCGACACCCTGCGCCCGAGCCGCCTGCCGGGCGCGCCGATCCGCGTCTCCTTCGAGTTCTTCCCGCCGAAGTCGGCCGAGGCCGAGGCCGCGCTGTGGCGCAGCGTCGAGCGCCTGGCGCCGCTCGACCCCGACTTCGTGTCCGTGACCTACGGGGCCGGCGGCTCGACGCGCGAGCGCACCCACAACACCGTGGCGCGCATCGCCCGCGACACCCACCTCAAGCCCGCTGCCCACCTCACCTGCGTGGGCGCCACGCGGGCGGAGATCGACGGCGTGGTGCGCGACTACTGGACGGCCGGCGTGCGCCACATCGTGGCGCTGCGCGGCGACCCCGAGGGCGGCGTCGGCAGCCGCTTCGCGCCCCATTCCGGCGGCTACGAGAGTTCGTCCGACCTCGTGCGCGGCATCAAGGCGCTCGGCGACTTCGAGGTGTCGGTCTCGGCCTATCCCGAGAAGCACCCCGAGAGCGCCAGCTTCGACGCCGACCTCGACGGGCTCCAGGCCAAGGTCGACGCCGGGGCGACCCGCGCCATCACCCAGTTCTTCTTCGACAACAGCCTCTACCTCCGCTACGTCGACCGGGTGCGGGCGCGGGGGCTCGACATCCCGATCGTGCCCGGCATCGTCTGCATCCAGAACTTCAAGCAGACGGCGAACTTCGCCCGCAGGACCGGCGCCACCGTGCCGGACTGGCTCGGGGACCGCTTCGCCGGCCTGGAGGACGACCCCGCCACGCACCAGTTGGTGGCGGCGGGCGTCGCGGCCGAGCAGGTGCTCGACCTCGTCGACCAGGGCGTGCGCGACTTCCACTTCTACACGATGAACCGGGCCGAACTGGTCTACGCGATCTGCCGCCTGCTGGGCCTGAAGCCGGACGCGGAGCGCGCCGCGGCGTGAGGGACGGGACCGCGCCGCGGCGGGGTTGAAGGGAGCCCGGCCGCCGCGCATGATGCGCCGATCACCCGGAGTGGACCCATGCCGACCCGCAGCATCGTGCTCACCGACGAGCAGGACAGGCTCGTCGAGGCCCTCGTCCGCAGTGGCCGCTACGGCGACGCCGGCGAGGTGGTGGACGAGGGATTGCGCCTCGTCGAGGACCAGAACGTCGGAGACGCCCAGGGCGGCTGGACGCTCGACGAACTCCGTGCCGCCGCGCAGGTGGGGATTGAGGCGATCGAGAGGGGCGAGTTCGTCGAGTTTGCCGACGCGTCGGAGATCGCCGCCCATGTGAGAGGCCGCACGGACGACCTCCTGGCCGGCAAGCGGCGGCGATGACGCCGAAGGCCTGGCGCGTGCGCCTGGGTGCCTTCGCCGACGACGATCTCGACGGCATTCTGCTCGCATCCATCGCCAGGTTCGGAGCCATTCAGGCCCGCGCCTATGAACAGTTGTTGATCGATGCTTTGTCGGACCTGGAAGCAGGCCCTGAGGTCTCGGGCAGCGCGCGGCGCGACGAGATCGGACCGGGTTTCCGCACGCTCCGCGTCTCGCGCCGCGGGCGTCGCGGCCGACACCTCCTGCTCTACCGCGCGACCGGACCGGGAACCATCGAGGTGGTCCGCATCCTCCACGACAGCATGGACTTCCCGCGGCACCTTCCGCCGGGTACCCTCTGATGAGCCCTCCTCCGCCCAGCCGAAAGCGGAGCGTGCCGCAGCGGGGTTGAGGGGAGCCCGGCCGCCGCGCATGATGCGCCGATCACCCGGAGCCAACCCATGCGGACCCGCAGCATTGTGCTCACCGACGAGCAGGACAGGCTCGTCGAGGCCCTCGTCCGCAGTGGCCGCTACGGCGACGCCGGCGAGGTGGTGGACGAGGGATTGCGCCTCGTCGAGGACCAGAACGTCGGAGACGCCCAGGGCGGCTGGACGCTCGACGAACTCCGTGCCGCCGCGCAGGTGGGGATTGAGGCGATCGAGGGGGGCGAGTACGTCGAGTTCGCCGATGCGTCGGAGCTCGCCGCCTACCTGGAAGCCCTCGGCGACGAGATCCTGTCCGGCAAGGACGTTCAGTGACGGCAGCGCCTTGGCGGGTCTCCCTCGGCACCGAGGCCCGACGAGACTTCGTCGAGATCGTCAGATATTCGCGGGTCAGGTTCGGTCACGCACAGGCCGGAGCCTATAAGTCCCTCATCGCCGGGTCGGTCCTCGATCTCAATCTGGTCCGCAGATCGCGGGAAGCATCGCGCGCGACGACATCGGACCGGGCTTCCGCACGCTCCACGTCTCGCGCCGGGGTCGTCGCGGCCGACACCTCCTGCTCTACCGCGCGACCGGACCGGGGACGATCGAGGTGGTCCGCATCCTTCACGACCGCATGAACATCCCGCGGCACCTGCCGCCGGGCGCCCCCTGAGGCGCCCTCACCCGCCCCGCCGGCCGCGGAAGAAGGCCCGCAGCATCTCGGCCGCCTCCGTCTCGCGCAATCCGCCGTAGACGTCGGGCGCGTGGTGGCAGGTGGGCTGCGCGTAGAAGCGGGGACCGTGATCGACGGCGCCGCCCTTCGGGTCGGGCGCCGCGTAGTAGAGGCGCCGCAGCCGCGCGAGGGAGATCGCGCCGGCGCACATGGCGCAGGGCTCCAGCGTCACGTAGAGGTCGCAGCCGGTGAGCCGCTCCGAGCCCAGCGCCGCGCAGGCCGCCCGGATCGCCAGGACCTCGGCGTGGGCCGTGGGATCGCGGTCGGCGACCGTGCGGTTGCCGGCCGAGGCCAGGACGAGGCCGTCGCGCGCCACGGCGGCCCCCACCGGCACCTCGCCCCGCGCGGCCGCCGACCGGGCTTCGGCGAAGGCGCGAGCGAAGGGGTCCTCGCGTGGCGATCGCGGCAATGCACACTCCCCTCCCGGGCGCCGCCCTGCTATCACGGGACGATGACCGACACCAGCAAGCCGCCGAACCGGCCGACGTTCGAGAAGCCGACGCGCCCCGCAGCCCGCGGCGGCGAGACGCCGCGCGGCGCCGGTGCCCCCCGCGACCGCCCGGGGAGCGACCGCCCCCGCGCCGACCGCGACGCCGGCCCCCGCGACCCCGGCCGCAGGGACGGCGCGTCCAAGACCCGCGGCGCCGAGCCCGCCCCCCCGAAGGACGACGCCCGCATCGCCAAGGTGATGGCGCGGGCGGGCCTGTGCTCGCGCCGCGACGCGGAAGGCTGGATCGCCGCCGGCCGCGTCGCCGTCAACGGCGCCGTGATCGACAGCCCCGCCCTCAACGTCAAGCCCGGCGACGGCATCACGGTCGACGGCCAGCCCCTGCCGGAGCGCGAGGTCACCCGGGTCTACCTGTTCCACAAACCCCGCGGCCTCGTCACCACGGCGCGCGACCCCGAGGGCCGGCCGACCATCTTCGACAACCTACCCGAGGGTCTGCCGCGGGTCGTCTCGGTGGGGCGGCTCGACATCAACACCGAGGGCCTGATGCTGCTCACCAACGACGGCGGGCTCGCGCGCGTGCTGGAGCTGCCCGCCACGGGCTGGCTGCGCCGCTACCGGGTGCGGGCCAACGGCGCGGTCGACCAGGCCAAGCTCGACGGGCTGAAGGACGGCATCACGCTCGACGGCGTCGATTACGCCGGCATCGAGGCGACGCTCGACCGCGTCAAGGGCGCCAACGCCTGGCTCACCATGGGTCTGCGCGAGGGCAAGAACCGCGAGATCAAGCGCGTGCTGGAGGCCCTGGGCCTCGCCGTGACGCGGCTGATCCGCATCTCCTTCGGGCCGTTCCAGCTCGGGGAGCTGCCCGAGGGCGCGGTCGAGGCCGTGCCGACCCGCGTGCTGCGCGACCAGCTCGGGCCCAAGCTCGCCGCCCAGGCCAATGTCGACTTCGAGCCGCGGGAGGAGCCGGCGGCCCGGCAGGGGACGAGGGCCCCCGAGGGGGAAGCCCCGCCCCGCCCCAGCCGCTCCGAGGCGCCCCCGCCCCGGCCCCACGTCTCGGCGCTGCGGAGCGCGCGGAAGGACGAGGCCGTCGGCGAGGGCCGCCGCCGCATCGAGCGCGGCGCCACGGCCGACCGCCGGGGCCGCGCCGTCGCGGTCGAGCGCGTCGTCCCGGTGGAGGCCGGGTCCGAGCGCGGCGAAAGCCGCGGCGGCCAGAGCCGCAACGCCCGTCGCTTCGCGGCCGAGCGGGGCGAATACGTGGCCGGGCGGCAGAAGACCCGCGCCGAGGCCGGCGGTGCCCGGCGCGGCACCTTCGGCGAGCGCCCCGCCGCCGGCCCCGCGCGCGGGCGGCGGGACGACGAGGCCCGGCCGGTGCGCGGCGGCGACAGGCCCCGTGCCGAGAGGGCCGGCGGCTTCGGCGGAGCACCCCGCGGGGAGCGCACCGGCGGCGACGAGAGGCCCCGCGGCTTCGGCCCGCGTTCCGGCTCCGGCAAGCCCAACGGACGGCCGGGCGGCTTCGGCTCCGAGCGACCCGCGACCGGCCGCAACAAGGCCCAGGGCGGCGCGGGCCGGGGCGAGCGGTCCGCCGACGGCGCCCGGCCGGGCGGTTTCGGCGGGGCGCCGCGCCCCGGCAAGCCCGGCGGCCGCGCGGGCGGCTTCGGCGCCGACCGCCCCGCGGGCGGGCGCGGCCGGCCCCCCGGCGGCGAGGGCCGCCCCGATGCGGGCCGCCCCGGCGGGGGGCGCCCGGCCGGCGGCGGCCGGCCCCGCGGCGGCAAGCCCCCGAGCGGCCGGCCGTGAGGATCGTCGGGGGGCGGTTCCGCGGCCGGGCGCTGCGGACACCCTCCTCCGACGCCACGCGTCCCACCTCCGACCGCCTGCGCGAGACCCTGTTCGACGTGCTGCTCCACCGCTACGGAGACCCCGTGCCGGGCGCGCGGGTGATCGACCTCTTCGCCGGAACGGGCGCGCTCGGCCTCGAAGCCCTGTCGCGCGGCGCCGCCCACGCGCTCTTCGTCGAGGAGGGGGCGGAGGCGCGGGCGCTGATCCGCGACAACGTCGAGGCCCTGGGCGTGGCGGGCCTCTGCCGCGTCTTCCGCCGCGACGCCCGCAGGCTCGGCGACGTGGCGGCGGCGCCCTTCGACCTCGCCTTCCTCGATCCCCCCTACGGGCAGGGCCTCGGCGAGGCGGCGCTGGCGGCGCTGCTCCAGGGGCGCTGGCTCGCGCCGGACGCGCTCTGCGTGCTGGAGGAGGCCGGGACCGCGGCCGTGGCGCCGCCGGACGGCTTCACCCTCGTCGAGCGGCGCGAGGCCGGCATCGCCCAACTGCTGTTTTTGCGGCGCGCCGACGCCCCCTCTTCCCCTCGACCCTGATCGCCTCCGCCGCTTGACCCTGGGGGACGGAGCGGCCAAAAGCCCGAAGGCGTGACCGGCGCCGTGCCGCACCCATCCGGAGTCTCCCATGCCGACCGAAGCGCCTTCGGACACCTTCGAGAGCCGCCTGAAATCGGTCGCCGACGCGGTCGAGGCGGTGCTCGACGGGCTGCTGGCGCCCGCCGCCCTGCCGGGCGAGGTGGCGCGGCCGGGCCGGCTGCTCGACGCCATGCGCTACTCGACGCTGGGCGGCGGCAAGCGGCTGCGGCCCTTCCTGGTGGCCGAGACCGCGCGGCTGTTCGGCGCCGGGGGCGAGGGTCCGCTGCGCGCCGGCGCCGCCCTGGAGATGATCCACTGCTACTCGCTGGTCCACGACGACCTGCCCGCCATGGACGACGACGACCTGCGCCGCGGCCGCCCCACGGCCCACAGGGCCTTCGACGAGGCCACCGCCATCCTGTCGGGCGACGCGCTGCTCACCTACGCGTTCGACGTGGTGGCGGACGAGCGCACCCACGCCGACCCGGCCGTCCGGGCCGCCCTGGTGCTGGGCCTGGCCCGCGCCTCGGGGCTCGGCGGCATGGTGGGGGGCCAGGCGCTCGACCTCGAGGCCGAGCGCGCCCAGGCGCCGCACGAGGCGGGCTTCGTGATGCGGATGCAGTCCATGAAGACCGGGGCGCTGCTGCTGTTCGGCGTCGAGGCCGGCGCCATCCTGGGGGGGGCCGATGCGGCCGAGCGCGACGCCCTGCGCCGCTACGGCCGCGCGCTCGGCGCCTGCTTCCAGGTGGCGGACGACATCCTCGACACGGAGAGCGACGCGGCCACGCTCGGCAAGGCGGCCGGCAAGGACGCCGACCGCAACAAGGCGACGCTGGTGGCGGCCCTGGGCCTCGACGCCGCCAAGCGCCGCCGCGACGCGCTGGCCGATGAGGCGGTCGAGGCGCTGTCCCTCTTCCCGCCGGCCCGCGCCGCCGACCTCGCCGAGGCCGCGCGCTTTACGGCGCAGCGGCGGAGCTGAGGGCCGGCGAACCTGCCTCAGTTCAGCGACAGCGCCACGTAGCGCACGTCGCCCTGGGCGTTGGACACGAGCAGCAGCGCGGTCTTCTTGCCGTTGGTCTTCACGGCGTCGATCTTGCTCAGCATGTCGGCGGGATCGCCGACCGCGACCTGGTTCACTTCCACCACCACGTCGCCGGGCTTGACCTTGTCGGCCGCGGGCGAGCCGGGCTCGACGGCCGTGACCGCCACGCCCTGCACGCTGTCCTTGATGCCGTATCGCTTGCGGAATCCGTCGTCGAGCGGGATGAGGCCCATGCCGAGCGCGGCCTGGACGGCCGGCTTCGGCGCGTCGGCCGGCGCCGCCTTGTCGAGGCTCGCCGCCTGCACGGGCGCGTCGAGCCGGCCGAGCTTCACCGTCAGGTCCCGGGGCTTGCCGTCGCGGATGATCGACACCGTCACGTCCTTGCCGACCGGCGCCGCCGCGACCAGCGCCGGCAGCTCGCGCGACTCGCGCACGCCGTGGCCGTCGAAGCTCACGATCACGTCGCCGGTCTTCAGGCCCGCCGGGCCGGCCGGGCCGTTGTCGTCGAGGCCGGCCACGAGCGCGCCGTGGGGCGAACCCAGGCCCAGCGCGTCCGACACCTCGTCCGACACGGGCTGGACGTGGACGCCGAGCCAGCCGCGGCGCACCTCGTGGAACTCGCGCAACTGGTCGATGATCGGCATCACCGTGTCGGAGGGCGTGGCGAAGCCGATGCCGATGGAGCCGCCGGAGGGCGACAGGATCGCCGTGTTGATGCCGATGACCTCGCCCTTCATGTCGAACAGGGGCCCGCCGGAATTGCCCTTGTTGATGGCGGCGTCGGTCTGGATGTAGTTGTCGTAGGGGCCCGAATCGATGTTGCGGTGGCGGGCCGACACGATGCCGGCCGTGACGGTGCCGCCGAGGCCGAAGGGGTTGCCGACCGCCATCACGGGGTCGCCCACCCGCATCAGGTCGCTGTCCCCGAAGGAGACGGACTTCAGCGGGTGCGCCGGGGTGACCTTCAGCACCGCGACGTCGACCTTGCTGTCCTTGCCCAGCACCTCGGCCTTGAGCTTGGTGCCGTCCGTCAGGATCACGGTGATGTCGTTGGCGCCGTCGATCACGTGGTTGTTGGTGATCACGATGCCGGCGGGATCGACGATGAAGCCCGAGCCGAGCGAGTTGGAGCGGCGCCCGCGCGGCGCGTCGTCGTCCCCGCCCTCGCCGCCGCCCTTCCTGCCGAGCTGGCGCTTGAAGAACTGCTCGAACAGGTCGTCGAGCGGGGTGCCGGGCGCGGGTTTGGGCGTGGCGTTGGCGACCTTGCCCTCCGTCACCTGCGCGGCCGAGATGTTGACCACGGCGTCCGTGACGCCGGCCGCGAGGTCGGCGAGGGAGTCGAGACCCTTGGCCCGCGCGGCCGGGGGCATCGGACCGGCCGGGACGACGAGCGCCGCCAGGGCGGCCGACAGGGCCGCGCGCCGGGCCAGGGTGAAGACGCCGCGGCGCGGGGTCGGCGGGAGGGGGGCGACGGGCATGGGCGTGATCCGCGGATGGGGTGGGGCCGCGGATGCCGGCCCTCGATCGCCCGGCCGCAGCGCCCGCATCATACAGGAGCGGGGAGGCCCGGCAATTCGGCGCCCCCGCGGCACGAAGGCCGCGGGGGCGCTCGGCCGTCAGGGCGCCGGCGGGGCCGGGATGGCGGGCGCCGGGGCGCCGGCCTGCCCGTCGGGGTCGTTGAAGAAGCGGAAGAACTCCGAATCCGGGCTCAGCACCAGCTTCGTCCGGTCGGGCCGCAGGCTCGACACGTAGGCCTGCATGGAGCGGTAGAAGGAGAAGAACTTCGGGTCGCGGCCGTAGGCTTCGGCGAAGATCCTGTTGCGCTCGGCGTCGCCCGTGCCCCGCAGCGTGTCGGCCGTCTTCTGGGCCTCGGCGCGCAGCACCACGACCTGACGGTCGGCGTCGGCCCGGATGGTCTGGGCCTGTTCCGAGCCCTGGGCGCGGAATTCGGCGGCCTGGCGGGCGCGCTCGCTCTGCATGCGGCCGTAGATCTTCTCGCTCAGCTCCGCCGGCAGGTCGGCGCGCCGGATCCGCACGTCGTTGACCGTGACGCCGAGCCGCGCGCCCTCTGTGTTCACGAGGTCGCGGATGCTGACCATGAGGTCGGCGCGCTTGTCGCGCACGATCTGCGGCAGCGTGGCCTCGCCCAGCACCCGGCGCAGGGCCGAGTTGAGGATCGACCCGAGCTGGTTGTTGGCCCGCGCCACCGAGCCGACCGCCTGATAGAAGTTCAAGGGATCGGAGATGTGGTAGCGCACGAAGGCGTCCACCAGGATGCGCTGGTTGTCGGAGGCCAGCACCTCCTGCTTGTCCGATTCGAGGTCGAGGATGCGGTTGTCGAGGTCGACCACGCTCTCGAAGAACGGGATCTTGGCGTGGAGGCCCGGGTCCTGGATGACGCGCACCGGCTGGCCGAAGTAGAGCACCAGCGCCTGTTCGGTCTGGTCCACCGTGAAGACCGCCCCGCTCGCCACGACGAGGATGAGCACGAGGAGCGCGATGGCGATGGAGCCGCCGATCCTCATGGCTTCACCCCGAGGCCGGGCACGGCCCTGTCGGCGCCGAGCGGCAGCACCGGCAGCACGCCCGGGCCGCCCTTGTCGATGATGGTCTTGTCGGCGCCGGCCAGGACGGACTCCATGGTCTCGATGTAGATGCGTTCGCGCGTGATGTCGGGGGCGTTCTTGTACTGGGCGTAGACCTGGTCGAAGCGCGAGGCCTGTCCGGCCGCCTCCTGCACGGTCTGGGTCTTGTAGCCCTCGGCCTCCTGCACGATGGCGGCGGCGCCGCCGCGCGCCTCCGGCACCACGCGGTTGGCGTAGGCCTCGGCCTCGTTGCGCAGGCGCTGCTGGTCCTGCTGGGCCGCCGTCACGTCGCGGAAGGCCGCGATCACCTGCTGGGGCGGGTCGACCGACAGCAACTGCACCTGCAGCACCAGGATGCCGATGCGGTAGTCGTTCAGCACCTTCTGGATGAGGTCCTGCGCGGCCGGCTCGATGGTCTTGCGGCCGGAGGTCAGGATGTTCTGGATCTGCGAGCGGCCGATCACCTCGCGCATGGCGCTCTCCGACACGGCCTTCACGGTCTCGTCGGGGTGGCGCAGGTTGAAGGCGTAATATTCGGGGTGCTCGGGGTCGATCTGCCAGATGACGCGGAACTTCACGTCGGCGATGTTGTCGTCGCCCGTCAGCATCAGGCTCTCCGCGGGGACGTCGGAGTTGGTCTGCAGCGAGGAGCGGCGGGCGTCGGCGCTCGACACGAAGCCGATGTCGATGGCGTTGCGGTCCGTGACGGCCAGCTTGACGACGTCGCCGATCGGATAGGGCAGGTTGTAGTTCAGGCCCGCCGCGGTCTTGCCGGTGTAGCGGCCGAAGACGAGGTTGATGCCCACCTCGTTGGGCGACACGGTGTAGAAGCCGCTGGCGAGCCACAGCAGCAGCACGGCCAGCAGGATCGCGGCGAGGCTCAGCGCCCCGAGGCCGCCGTTGGGGAACAGGCCCTTCAGCCGCGTCTGGCTGCGGCGGATGAACTCCTCGAGATCGGGGGGCATCTGTCCTCCGCCGCCGCCGGAGCCGGGGCCCTGCCCCCACGGGCCCGAATTGCCGGGCTTCCACGGGCCGCCGCCGCCTTGATTGCTACAGGACATCCCATTCCTCGTCAGCGGCGAAGCGCCGTGGATGGCATATAGGCGAGCGGGGGCGCCGCAGCAATCGGGGGTGCCCTCAGCGGCGCTGCCAAGCCACGAGGTCGAAACCCGCCTCGTCGTTCGGGCCCGGCGCCTGCGGGACGCGCGACGCCTCGCGCCACAGGGCGGGATCGACGGGAGGGAAGAAGCTGTCGGCCTCGGGCGCGAGGTCGACCTCGGTGAGGAGCATCGCGTCGGCGCGGTCCATGGCGGCGCGGTAGATCTCGGCCCCGCCCGCCACCATCACCTCGCCCGCGCCGTGCAGCGCCGCCAGCGCCTGCCCGCGCGCCAGGGCGGCGTCGAGCGAGGCGGCGCGCTCGACGCCCTCGGGCAGCGCCAGGGCGGGGTCGCGCGACGCCACGACGAGGAAGCGGCCCGGCAGCGGACGGCCGAGCGACTGGAAGGTCCGGCGCCCCATGACCACGGGCCTGCCCATCGTCCGGGCCTTGAAGTGCCGCAGGTCGCCCGGCAGCCGCCAGGGCAGGCCGTCGCGCAACCCGATGGCGCCGTTGCGGCCCACGGCCGCGATGAGGACGACCGGGACCGTCACGCTCGTGGGCCCGCCGCGGCCAGCCGCGCCCTGCCGAGCCCCCGCCTGCGGTGCTCGGGGCGCACGTCGAGGTCTTCGAGCTGGATGCCGTGCCGGCCCGCGAAGGTCGAGACGCCGTAGGACCACGGCGCGAAGCCGGCCGGCCGGCCGTCCCGCTCGGCGATGTCGCCGGACAGGGCCGCGGCCCCGTCGGCAGGCGTCGAGACGACCGCGTGGGCGTGGATCAGCGGCGCGTCGGCCGGGGCGGCGGGACGGAGGGTGGCGGCCACGGGGTCACACCGCCACGGCCGCCCGGATGGCGGGCCAGGGCTCGTAGCCCTCGAAGGCGATGTCGTCGAAGGTGAAGTCGAACAGGCTGCGGACCTCGGGGTTCAACCGCAGCCGCGGCAGGGCGCGCGGCGCGCGGCCGAGCTGGAGCCGCACCGCCTCCAGGTGGTTGGAATAGATGTGGGCGTCGCCGAGCGTGTGCACGAAGCTGCCGGGCTCGAACCCGCAGACCTGGGCCACCATGGCGAGCAGCAGCGCGTAGGAGGCGATGTTGAAGGGCACGCCCAGCAGCAGGTCGGCCGAGCGCTGGTAGAGCTGGAGCGACAGGCGGCGGCGGCCGTCGGGGAGCGGCGCCGTGTAGAACTGGAACAGGCAGTGGCACGGCTGGAGCTTCATGCGGTCGAGGTCGCCGACGTTCCAGGCCGACACGACGAGGCGCCGGCTGTCGGGGTTGCGCCGGAGCTCGGCCAGCACGTCGGTCAATTGGTCGTGCGTGCGGCCGTCGGCGCCCTCCCAGGAGCGCCATTGCCGCCCGTAGACGGGTCCGAGGTCGCCGCGCTCGTCCGCCCATTCGTCCCAGATGGAGACGCCGTTGTCGCGGAGGTAGGCGACGTTGGTGTCGCCGCGGATGAACCACAGCAGCTCGTGGACGATCGACTTCAGGTGCAGCCTCTTGGTGGTGACGAGCGGAAAGCCCGCGGCGAGGTCGAAGCGCATCTGCGGCCCGAAGACCGACAGCGTGCCGGTACCGGTGCGGTCCGACTTGCGCGCGCCCTCGGCCAGCACCGCGTCGAGCAGATCGAGATAGGCGCGCATGGGTCGGTTCCGGTCCTGAGCAGGATCACGTCACGATGTGCGAAACGCGCGGGCGCGGTCCAGGTCTGCAGACGAGCCTCGTCGCGATACGATCAAGCCTCGACGCGAGTCTCGTCGGCGACGCGGCGGATCGGCTGGCCGACACCGTTCGGGCTCCGGCGCGTGAGTGCGCGCGCGGCGAACATGGCGAGGACGGCGATCGTTCCCCCCGCCATCACGTCCACGAAATAATGGCCGCCATCGATCGGGGTCGCGGCGATGAGCGCGAGGTTCAGGACGAGGATGGGCCAGCGCACGAGTGGCAGTGGCCAGAGCGCCATCATGAACATCACCCCGAGGACAGCGTGGAAGCTCGGGAACGTGATGATCCCCTCAGCGGTGCCGATGGACATCACTCGCATGGTGCCGTCGCGTAGTCCGTTGAGGGTGCCGACATGCAGATAGGGCGCAGCGGGCTGGATGTGGCTGAAATCCGTCGGATGAAGCCCGAAGTGAACGTAGGTTCCCATCGCCGGCAGGAGGCCGGAGAGCAAATCGGTCGTCATAGCGGCGAGGACAAAGGCGAGGACGAAGCTGCGCAACTCCCGCAGACGTCCAGAGAAGCCTAAGCATGCCAGCGTGATGAGAAGTTGGAGAAGGAGGCTCTGGTAGGCGAGCGTGCCGATCAGGGCCAGTCGCGGCCTCGCATCGAAGAAGGCGAGATAGGCCTGCCAATCGAGCCCGAGCGCATGGTCCCAGGAGACCAGCGTCTCATCCCACAGCGCGCCACCGGTGCTCGCCACCGCATAGGAAAACGTCGCCGCCACGGCCGAGGTGGCAACGACCTGTGCCAAGCCACTCAATGTCGCCGACAGTTTCGGATCGGGGCGCCACGTCCTGTAAAACATGGCCAGCAATTCCAGCCCGATGCAGGCCAGGATCAAAGGTTGTGCACCGGCCCAATCGAATCTCAGGCCCGCAAATGCCCCCCATCCGCCTGTCACGACGGCCGCCGCCAGGATGACGGGCCACAGATCCATCGTTTCCGCCCACCCCCGATCGCCCGCCATCCGCACGTTCCCCGAGAACATGTGTGAAGGCTAGCGGCCAATGCCGAAGGGGGCCTTAACGTGCCGACGCAACGATGGATGAAAAAGCTGGCAGAAGTGGAGGCTTCTGTTGCCAGGTGCCTCCGAACCCCGCCTAGAAGTGCTACCCCCTAGGGCTTGATTCCCAGTACCTTCACCGCATTACGCAGCGACGGCCACCGGAGCATAGTTGTCATTGGCAACTATAGGTTTAGCCCGATAACGGCGGTACCATGCCGAGCAAAAGAGATCCCTTTACACCCACGTCAATCCTATTTCGGGCCCACCGAAACCTTCGATCTCGAAGGTTTGGGTGGACCCGCCCGGTACCGCCCCGGGGTCCGTATGGTTTATTCCGGATTCCGTTTATCGCCATATTGGCCGAAGCCACGATGACAACATAGCTCCGGGGCGGGCGAGATTCAAGGCCCGCGGCTCGTCGCGGAGGCCCCGCCCGAGGCGCCGCGCGGCAGGAACAGGCCGTGGCCGACCGGCGCCGCGGGCCGGCCGCCGTCGAACACCACCGTGCCGCGCACCATGGTGGTGACGGGCCATCCCGTGACCTCCAGCCCCTCGTAGGGCGTGTAGTCGCTGCCGTGGTGCATGAGGTCCTGGGTCAGGGTCACGCGCCGCGACGGGTCCCACAGGGCGATGTCGGCGTCGGCCCCCACCGCGATCGAGCCCTTGCGCGGGTAGAGGCCGTACATCCTGGCGTGGTTGGTCGAGGTCAGGGCCACGAAGTCCTGCAGCGTGATGCGTCCCTTCCCCACCCCTTCCGAGAACAGGATCGGCAGCCGCGCCGCGACGCCCGGGATGCCGTTCGGCACGCCGCGGAACGAGGCCCGCGCCCGCGCGCCCGTCTTGCCGGCGGGGTCGTCGAAGCGGAAGGGGCAGTGGTCGGACGAGAAGGTCTGGAACAGGCCGCCCGCCAGCCCCCGCCACACGGCCTCCTGCGAGGCCGCGTCGCGCGGCGGCGGCGAGCAGACGAACTTCGCGCCCTCCAGGCCGGCCCGGTCGAGGTCGGCGGCCGTCAGCACGAGGTATTGCGGACAGGTCTCGGCGTGGACCGTGAGGCCGCGCCGCCGCGCCCATTCGATCTGCTCGATGGCCTCGCGCCCCGACACGTGCACCACCATGATGGGGATGCCGGCCAGCTCGGCGAGCGCGATGGCGCGGTGCGTGGCCTCGCGCTCGACGGTCTCGGGCCGCGACGTCGCGTGGAAGGCCGGCGCCGTGTCGCCCCGGGTTTCGAGCCTGTCGGCCATGAACTTGATGGAATCGTAGCCCTCGGCATGCACCATGACGAGCGCGCCCTCGCGCCGGGCGACGTCGAAGACGTCGAGGAGCTGGCGGTCGGTCAGCACCATGTCGTCGTAGGTCATGAAGACCTTGAAGGACGTGTAGCCGTCCCCGACCAGCGCCGGCAGCTCCTGGCCGAGCACGGTCGGGCTCGGGTCGGTGACGATGAGGTGGAAGCCGTAGTCGACCAGCGCCTGTCCCCGCGCCTTGGCGTGGTAGGCCTCGACGGCGGCCCGCAGGCTCTCGCCCCGCCGCTGGAGCGCGAAGGGGATCACGCAGGTGTTGCCGCCCGCGGCGGCGCTCGTCGTGCCGGAGCGGAACCCGTCCGCCATGGCGATGCCCTCGCCCTGGAACTGGTCGAGGTGGACGTGGCTGTCGATGCCGCCCGGCAGCACCAGCAGCCCGGCGGCGTCGATGCTGCGCTGGGCGGGGCCGACGTCCTCGCCCAGCGCCACGATGCGGCCGCCGCGGATGCCGACGTCGCAAGCCATCGTGTCGGCGGCGGTGACGACGGTGCCGCCCCGGATGGCGAGGTCGAGCGTCATGGGAAATCCCTCAAGCTGGGTCGTGTCATGGGATGAGCGTCGGGGCCTCTCCGTCCTCCGGGCCGGGCGCCTCGACGGGGCGAGGCACGGGGACGTCGAAGTCGACGGCGTCGAAGACGAGACGGTCGGAGGGGCGGGACAGCACGTCGAGCACCCACCCGTCCGGGCCGCGGCGATCATGCTCGACCCGCATCTGGCCCTGGTGGACGAGGGCGATAGGCCGGAGCGTCGGCAGGCTGCGGTAGAGGTCGAACTTGGCGCCCCTGTCGTGCCGCATGGTGGAGCGCGACAGCACCTCCACCACCACGACGGGGTCGGTGACGAAATTGCGGTCGCGGCGCGGCCCGCAGCGCACCACGATGTCGGGGATCGCCGCCGTGTCCTCGCCGCGGTCGTCGGAGCGCTGCACCCGCAGGCCGCCCGCGGAAACGCGGCAGCTCTTGGCTTCCATCGCGATCCGCAGGCGGGCGTAGATCCCGCCGACGATCTGCTGATGGGTCTCGGTCGGGTTCGGCATCGGGGCGAGGACGCCGCCGACGAGCTCCCACCGCTCCTCGTCCGGCCGCGCCGCCACGACGGCCTCGTAGTCCGCCACCGTCTTCGATCGTTCCCGCCTCGCCACGTCCGACCTCGCCACGTCCGACATGGGGCCGCTCCCGCGTTTGCCCCATCATAGCCGAGCCGGCGCGCTTCTCCAGCGCGTCGGCGCGGCTCCGTCAGCCCGCGTCGGCGCGCTGCGGGCGAGGCTTGCGCGGCTTGCGGGGCTTCGTGATGGAGGACGTCGGGGCCATCACGGCATGGCACGCCGGGCTGAGGCTCTCCAGCTTGGCGTTGAGGCAGGCCACGATGGCGCCCTCGTCCGGGATCTCGGAGACGCAGAGGCGGAACACGTCGGGGCGGCAGGCGTCCTCGTCCGACTGGCGGCCGGCGTCCTGCGCGGCCGCGGCGGAGAGCTGCGCCAGGAGGCAGGCGGTCGCCAACAGGGTCGGGAAGCGGAACGGCATCGGGTCGTCTTTCGTCGGGAAGGCCGGCGGCGAGGCGCCACGCGGCCGAGGGGCATCGCCCCGTCACGGGATGTCGAGATCTCACACGATCGGCCGGCCGGGTTAAGATCGCCTTTGCAGGGCTCCGCCCTGCACCCGCCACAGGGCGAGCCCTTTGGAATCCGTGATGCCGGAGACGCTCACGGCGAGGCCCAGCCAGGGTCATCGACACGGGGCTCGGCGCCACCGCGTGGGCGTCCGACAGCCGAACTGGAAGGGCAGGATCGCGGCCTCGATGGGCGGCGCGCAACCGACGAGGCGCCCCATCTCGGAGGGCGGCTCCATGAGGTCGACGCGTCGCCGACGTCCGACCCGGGCGAGCCGCTCGTGGATTTCAGGCGAGAAGGACGTGTCGGCTTCGTCATGAGCTGCATCTCACGGACCACGAGCCTGGGACGCGGTCCTTGCGGGGCAGTGTGCGATCGGATAAGACTTCCGGGGTCGGCACCCGTAGCTCAGCTGGATAGAGCGCTGCCCTCCGAAGGCAGAGGCCAGAGGTTCGAATCCTCTCGGGTGCGCCAGTTCTCCTTGCAAAATCAACGTTCTTCAGCGATGCCCCGCTTAGGGCTGAGATCGCAGGAAGCGCATAGGAAGCAGGCGGCTTCCTACCGGGTTCCGTGTGGGGCTGTGGTTTCGCGACGATTGCGGCGAACTGGCATCGTGCAATTAACGGCACGCGCTTTCTGGGCGTGATGAACGAACCGGCTTCGATCTGGAGGCACGAGGAAAAACGCGTTACGCTTTGCGCGACATTCACAAGCGGCTACGTGATGCGTGCCATTCGCTTTTCGCGATGTGCAAACCGAACGAAGTTCGGTACGTTTCGTTACGCCTCGGTGATGATCGAGTCGTACGTATCGCGTATGCGGCGACGCCGACGAACCGGGGGAGATGATGAACCACATGTCAGTATCCCACCACACCCTCCAACTGCCTCGGAAAGCGTCACGTCGCGTGCAGAAGACGATCTTCTCCGCCGTGCTGAATGGCTTCACGCACGGGCTTGTGACCATGAGCACGTTCGGCCTTGTCGGGCCCGTGCGCTCGCACAAGCGCCATTCGTCTGACTCGACCGCTCTAGCCGGCGACTGGATCGTCGTGGGCAACGGGCTGAAGCACGCCGCCGTCAAAGCGCGGATCCGTGTCGGACGATAACGGGTCTGGAACTCCACAGGCTACACATCAGCATGGGCCGACGCCCATGCGTGATGAGGAGCCCGAGGAACGCGAGGTCCTTTTCCAGGAAATGACCCACGTCTGGGCTGGCCCGATGCCGCCTTCGTTCGAGTTGGCAAACCTTGACAGGGTCGTGCCAGGGTTGGCCCGCGAGGTGGCTGACGAATTTCAGCGCCGAGGCGAAACACCGCCGCAAGCTGGAAAATCGCAAGTCCGGGACCGAAACTGCGTCAAATATCCTTGGATACGTGATGGCGGCCGGATTCGTCTTCGGCTGCTTCTACACCATCTGGCACGCGATTGAAGAGCAGGCCTATGCGACGGCCGGCATCATCGCGACCGGCGCGCTCGTCGGCGGGATCAGCGCTTTCCTCGGCAACGCGGCTCTTCAGCGAAGAAACAAGACAGCCGAAGCTGACGATGAAGATTGACCACCTTAGTAAGGTGGAGAAACTCGAAGTATGACCGGCGCATAGCGGTCCAGGAAATCTCTTGAACGCCTAATTGATTTAGCTCCCGCGCGCGCGGTTTCCGGTCCCGTGTTCGACTTCATCCACCGCCTCTTCACCCGCGAGACGCGCGACGCCGGCTTCGGCAGTCCGTATCCAAACCCGTGGGGGCCGTTCGCATCCGTCGCGGGCTTCGGCGTCACGACCGAAAGCCTGCTGCGTTCGCCGACCGCGCTGGCCTGCATCCGGGGCATCTCGGAGGCGGCGGCCTCACTCCCCATCCACGTCGTGCGAACCGGACCGAACGGGACGGGCGAGCGCGACACGTCGACCCGCGCGCCGTCCCAAGGGTGATCGAGGTGGCGCCCTTGAACCGGGTTGGACGCCAGGTCGGGGTAGAACAGCGCCACGCACTCGCCGTCAGGCTGGCGGCAACTGGGGTAGGCCATGCCCTCCGACCCTCCGGCTCGGAGGTCTGCCGCCAAGGCCCGGCTCTCCGCGTGGCTGTCCGGCAGCAGCGCTTCGGAGAGCCGCCGCACGCGCATGAGATCGGTCGATTCACCGCCAAGCATGACATCGAGCGCAGAGCCGCCACCGAACGTCTCGCTCGCCGCCCCGATGTCAGCGACGGCTCGTATGAGTCAGGGGATCGTCGACGTCATCGGGCTGACGACGGCGGAAAACATTGATAGTTTGTTCCACAGAGGTGTCGCTTTCTGACCATGACGTGGAACCGTAGATCGCCAGCATGACCACCGCACCATCCGATGCCACCGCGCCCCCACGCTCTCTGGAGGAGACCCTCGCGGCCGTCGACGTCCAATTGGGTGAGGCCGACAGGCAGCTCGCCGCGCTGTCGAAGACGGCACGGCGGCTGCGCCGGTCCGCGAAGGAAGGAGCTCTCGCCAGCTTGCCGGGCCTCATCGCTGCGGCTCAGGCGGACGCCGTGCGCATCGGTGGGATGTTCGCCGAAGCAGGTGCCGCGCTCGACTATGATGTCGCCGCAGCGTTCAGCGACGGCGCCTGGCTCGACGAGTTGGCCGCGGCCTCTCGGGCTCAGGACGTCGTGCTGGTGCGCCGCGACGGACGCATCACCGTCTATCCCGTGGCCCTGCGGCTCGACGGACGATCACAGGGCGTGCGGATCGGGCGCAAGCTGGAACGGCGCATCCGGCCGAGCTTCCTCGCCGCCCAGCTCAAGGCGCTGCAGCAGCGACCGGAGCGGTTCAACGCCCGCCAGTTCCTCGACCGTCTGCTCGTCCTCTACGGCAGCATGGCGCGCGTCGAGGATCCGGCCTGGCGTCCGACCCTGCCCGGCACGGGTCCGCTCGTGGCGCTGGCGGAGCTCTACGACCAGATGACCGTGTTGCCCGCCGCCGCGGCCGATTACCCTCCGGAAGAGTTCGCCTCCGATCTGCTGCGGCTGGACCGTCACCCCGACGCCGCCAGCACCGGCGGGCACCGCTTCGAACTCGGCGGCTCCACGGGGCGTAAGGGGAGCAAACGGCTGACCATGTTCGACCAGTCGGGAGATCAGCACGACTATTACGCGATACGCTTCATCCTGGAACCCTCCGATGGACGAGTTGACGAGCAGGCCGCTGCCGCTCGCTGAGTGGGTGTCGATCCTCGATCGTGAGTACCTGTCCGAATTCGTGCCGGCCGGGGGCGCCTCGGTCAAGTTCGCGATCATGGACGATGCGATCTTCGCCGCCGCTGCGACGCGGCTGATCGCGGTGGGCCAGGCGCGCGGCATGCTGACGGTGCACATCGATGCCGGCCAGACGCGCATCCACATGATGCACGAGCTGTTCTTCGCCATCGCCCGCGCGATGCCCTGGAACGCCCTGCTGCAGCGCTATCTGGAGACGGTGTTCGGCAGCAACTCCTATCCTTGGCCTCGGCCGGGCGAGGCGTTGACGATGGGCGAGTTGGCCGCAGCCTTCGCCGTGTCGCCCAGCCTGCTGACGCGCCGACGCGATCAGTGGCTGACCGCCGAACTCTGGGAGGACCGGCGCCTGGCGCAGGACTTCCGCGCCGCGCTCCTGACGCTGTGCCTGTCTCGACTGGAGCCGGACACCGGCGATGGGCCTGAACCGGCGCTGCAGTGGCTGCTGGGCGAGAGAGTGCCGGTCGCGCTGCTGCGCGCGGCCGAGATCTCGGTCCGCATATCCCGCACCAACGCGCGCGCCATGCTGGCCTCCCTCTGTCATTTCCTGCGCAAGGCCGGGGTCAGCGGGCTGCTGGTCGTGCTGGATGTGCGACAACTGTCGCGCACGACGGCCGCCGAAGGCGCGTTTCGCTATTCCCCGGCCGCGGTGATGGACAGCTACGAGGTGTTGCGGGAGGTCATCGACGACGTCGAGCACATGCCGGGCCTGTTCGCGGCGGTGCTGGCCGATGCCGCACTGGCGACGGGCGACCCTCGCCGTGCGCTCAGCCAGTATGCGGCGTTGCAGATGCGCGTCTGGCCCGACGTGCGGCCGGGAGACAGGCAGAACCCCGTCGCACCGTTGTTGTGGCTCTCCCCGTGACGCTCGAGATCCGGACGGCCATCGAGGCGCTGCGGGCCGGCGTGCCCAACCGGGCCGCCATCCGCCAGCTCGGCACCGAGCAGACCCGCATCGAGCACGCTTTCGAGGCCGCGTTGGCGGGCGCATGGGCCGAGGGTGGTCCAGCACCGGCCGGGGTCGGACTGGCGGGCGGTTTCGGCGCCGGCAAGTCGCACCTGCTCGGCTACCTGGCCGAGGTCGCCCGTCAGCAGGGATTCGTGGTCAGCCGCGTCGTCGTCAGCAAGGAAACCCCGCTGTCGCACCCGGGTCACGTGCTGGCCGCCGCCCTGCGCGACGCGGCGCTTCCCGACCGCCCGGACGACCCGACCACGGCCTGCGTCGCCATCCTGCGCCAGAGACCCGAGGTGCTGGACGCGCTGGAGGTCGCCGTGAGCACGCCCGAGGCCGGCTTCGCGCCGATCTTCGCCGCCTGCCTGTTCCTCTTGCGCCGTGCCTCCACCACTCCGGAGATGCTCCGCCGCATCGCGCGCCTGTGGGGCGGCGCGAAAGTCAGCACTCCCGCCATTCGGCTCGCGTTGAGCGCGGCCGGTGCCGACAGGATGTTCGCGTTGAAGTCGCTCCCCGCCGCCAGGATGACCGAGCAGCTCACCCGCTTCGCGCCACTCCTGTTCCGTGCGGCAGGCTACGCCGGCTGGTGCATCCTGTTCGACGAAGTCGAACTGATCGGCCGGTACACGCCGCTGCAGCGTGCCCTGTCCTATGCGCGTCTCGGCGAGTGGCTCGGCTTGGAGGGTGCGCGGCGCGTTCCGGGCATCGTCGTCGGCTACACCATCACGGACGACTTCGCCACCGCCGTCATCAATGCTCGACTGGACAGCGAGAAACTGCCGGAGCGGCTGTTGTTGAAGGGACGCGCCGACGAGGCCACGCTGGCGCTGGCCGGCATCCGCCACATCGAGCGCACCGTGACGATGCACCGGCTGCTGCCGCCCACGCCGGACGACCTGGCCGCCTGCCACGACAAGGTCCTGCGCCTCTACAGCACGGCCTATGGCTGGCCCGCGCCGGCGCTGCTGCTGGGGGAACGCACCAGCTCGCGCACGATGCGCCAGTACATCAAGGGCTGGATCACGCAGTGGGACCTGCGCCGGCTGGACGGCAGCGAGGTCTCGTTGATCTCCGGCAACATCGCCAGCGACTACAGCGAGAGTGCCATGGTGTCGGAACCGTCGGCATCGGACGAGGACGAAGCCTGAGCAGACTTGCGGTGGAAGGCCGGCGCTTCGCCTGCTCAGCTTCTTGTCTCATCGCAGGTTTCCGTCGAGGCTCTCATCGGATTCCAGTGTGATGTTCCCCTTCGTGACGGATTCCAAAGGGCGAGCCCTTTGGCGGGTTTCAGGGCGGAGCCCTGAAAAAGAGTCATTCAGCCTTTTCAGGGCTCTGCCCTGAAACCCGCAAAAGGCCGAGGGCCTTTTGAAACCAGGACTGACGCGAAGTTACAGGGCGGAAGCAGAATTTCGATCTATACTTTCTCAGATCTCTTCGCCCTCCAGCGGCCCCCCGGCCTCCACCACCTCGACCCCGTGCTGGCGGCACAGCTCCGCCACGGCGGACGAGGGCAAGCGGTCCGTCACCAGGATGTCGACGTCGTCGAGATGCGCCACCCGCACCGGGGCCGAGCGGGCGAACTTGCTCGAATCCGCCACCAGCACCACCCGCCGCGCGTGCTCGATGATGGCGCGCGCCGCCTGCACCTCGCGGATGTCGAAGTCGAGCAGCGTGCCGTCCGCGTCGATCGCCGAGGTGCCGATCACCGCGAGGTCGACCCGGAACTGGGCGATCAGCGCCTCGGCCTGCGCGCCCACGATGCCGCCGTCGCTGCGGCGCACGCTGCCGCCCGTCACCACCACCTCGATGCCCGCGTGCCGGTAGAGCTCGGCCGCGACCTGGAGGTTGTTGGTGATGATCAGCAGGCCGGAATGGCCGCTCAGCGCCCGCGCCACCTCCTCGGTCGTCGTGCCGATGGTGAGGAACACGGAGGAATGGTCCGGCACGAGCCGCGCCGCCGCCTCGCCGATCAGCCGCTTGTGCGGCCCGGCGATGAGCTTGCGCGCCTCGTAGGCGAGGTTGACCACGCCCGACGCCACCATGGCGCCGCCGTGCACCCGCACCACCATCTGGGCGTCGCTGAGGTCGTTGAGGTCGCGCCGGATGGTCTGGGGCGTCACGGCGAAATGCGCCGCGAGGTCCTCCACCGTGACGCGCCCCTTCTCGCGCAGCCAGTCGACGATCTCGATCTGGCGGCGCGTCGGCGCCCTGGCGCCCGCGATGCTCATGGCCGGCCGGGCTTCGACACGCCGCCCCTCAGAGCCTCTTTGACGGCTGGAGCGGGTCTACGTCGAGTTGCGATGTGCCGGATGACAGGAGAAGGGCGATGCCGATACCCGCGGTATCGGCGAGGCCTTCGACGCATCAGGCGGCCATCGCGGCTCGACCCGGAGGGCCGCGCTGTTTCGGGCCGTCGCTGCGTCGCCCCGCTCGACCGTAGCCCCGCTACGGCCATCGCAGGTCTCCTGTCGACGGCCCGAAACATCTGCGGCGTAGACCCACTCCAGCAGTCAAGCAGGCTCTCACAGGCTGAAGTTGAACGCGACCGAGATGCGCGTGCCCATGCCCCGGTAGGGCCGCACCTGGTGCATCAGCCAGGAGGGGAACAGGAACAGCAGCCCCGGCTTCGGCCGGATGGTCTCGGCGCCGCCGACCGAGGCCCCGTCGCCCGTGAACTTCAGCGCCGGGGCATACATGCCGGGGCCGGGGCCGCGGGGGTCGAGCATCTCGAACTCGCCGCCGAGCGAGGGGTCGGCCGCGCAGCCGCCGTCCTCGACGTAATAGGTGCCCGACCAGAAAGCCCCGGCGTGGTAGTGGGCCACGTTGGCGTGGCCGGCCGTGTTAACGTTGGCCCAGGCGCGCACGGTCCAGGCGGGCCGGATCGGCCGGCCTTCCCGGTCGGCCGTGAGCTGCGCCGCCATCCCCTTGGCGAGGTCGATGATCTCGCCCGCCGCCGGGCCGCCCCAGTCCAGGATGTCGCGGTCCGAGTGCCAGCCGCCGGCGTTCGACGCCTGGACGGACGGGTGCGCGGCGCGGCGCTCCAGGATCGCGGGTTTCAGCGCCGCGTTGATCCGCCCGGCGTCCGGCACGTCGAGCGCCGCGACCGGCGTGGCGAACAGGCCCCGGACCGCCAGGTTGAGCCGCACCGCCATCGATCCCTCCCGGCGCCCCGCAGGGGCGCGCTTCCCGCGCCGTCCCGCAGCTTAGCGCAACGCGGCGCCCCGCGACACCGCGGGCCGCGTTTTCGCTTGAGGGTTCGTCGTGATCGCTTGAAGCGCCCCGGCTTTCGTTTATCCTGCGGGGCCGAGACGGACGAAGCCGCCCGGGGAGGACAGCCTTGGACACCACCTACCATCTCGCCGTGATCGGCGGGGGCGTGAACGGCTGCGGCATCGCGCGGGACGCGGCGGGGCGGGGCCTCAAGGTGATCCTGTGCGAGCAGGACGATCTCGCGAGCGGCACCTCCTCGGCCGCCACCAAGCTGATCCACGGGGGATTGCGCTACCTCGAACACCGCGAGTTCCGGCTCGTGCGCGAGGCCCTGATGGAGCGCGAGGTGCTCTGGGGCATCGCCCCCCACATCATCTGGCCGTTGCGCTTCGTGCTGCCCTACCAGAAGGGGCTGCGCCCCGCCTGGATGCTGCGGCTCGGGCTCCTGCTCTACGACAACCTCGGCGGCCGCGAGCGCCTCCCCCCGACCCGCACGCTCGACCTGCGCTCCGACGCCGCCGGCGCGCCGCTGAAACCCGGCGCCTTCGCCAAGGGCTTCGAATATTCCGACTGCTGGGTGGAGGACTCGCGCCTCGTGGCGCTCAACGCGCGCGACGCCGCCGACCGCGGCGCCACCGTGCTGACGCGCACCAAGGCGGTGGCGGCCGAGCGCGATGCCGAGGGCTGGAGCGTGACGCTGCAGGACCGCGGCACGCGCGCCACCGCGACGGTGCGCGCCGGGATGGTGGTCAACGCCGCCGGGCCCTGGGTCGGGCAGGTGCTCAACAACACGCTGGGGCAGAACGGCGCCGCCAAGGTGCGGCTCGTGCAGGGCTCGCACATCGTCGTGCGCAAGCTCTACGACCACGGCCGCTGCTACATCTTCCAGAACCCGGACGGGCGCATCTTCTTCGCCATCCCCTACGAGGCCGACTTCACGCTGATCGGCACCACCGACCGCGACTACGAGGGCGACCCCGCCGACGTGCGGGCCACGCCCGAGGAGGTGGGCTACATCTGCCGCTCGGCCAGCGAGTATTTCGCCAAGCCGGTCCTCGAGGCCGACGTGGTGTGGAGCTACTCGGGCGTGCGGCCGCTCTACGACAAGGGCGACGGCACCGCGCAGGCCGCCACGCGCGACTACGTGCTCGACCTCGACGCCGGCCCCGGCCGGGCGCCGCTGCTGTCGGTGTTCGGCGGCAAGCTGACGACCTACCGCAAGCTCGCCGAACACGCCATGGCGCTGATGGCGCCGCACCTGCCGGCCCTGTCGGGCGAGTCGGGCTGGACGGGGCGCGCGGCCCTGCCGGGCGGCGACTTCCCGGTCGACGGCTTCGAGGCGCTGGTGGCCGAGATCCGCGCCCGGTGGGCCTTCCTCGCCCCCGACCACGCCCGGCGCCTCGCGCGCCACTACGGCACCGCGGCCCGCGCCATCCTGGGAGACGCCACGGCGGCCGCGCATCTCGGCCGTGACTTCGGCGCCACGCTGACGGAGGCCGAGGTCGACCACCTGATGAGCCGCGAATGGGCCCGCACCGCGGCCGACGTCGCGTGGCGCCGCACCAAGCTGGGCCTGCGGCTCTCGCCCGCCGAACTCCAGGCGCTCGACGACCACATGGCCGAGCGCGCGGCCCCGGCCCTGCCGGAGGCCCTCAAGGGACGCGCGCCGCGGGGCGGCGTCACGGCCTCGCGCGGCTGAGAGTTTGTGAATGAATGCCCATCTGGCCCAAAACGGGCAGAAATTCCTCAGTATTTTCAGAGGGCATTCAGGCACAAGTTCGATACATTTACAAACTCTGAGAGCCTCTATGAGGTGGATCCGGCCCCGCCGTGCCCCAGGCGCTCGGCTTCGACCCGCGCGGCGTCGAGCAGGCCGACCAGGGCCAGCAGGCCCGCGGCGTCGGCGGCCGCGATGAGGCCCGCCAGGGCGCGGACCACCGTGCGGGCCGCCTCGCCGGGATCGTTGTCGGGCACCTGATAGGCGTCGCGCCGGGGGCGCGGGACGGATCGCTCGTAGACGTGGGGGCGGCGCATGGAGGGCTCTCGGGCGAGTGTGTCGAGGCCGCCCGTCGCCGGCATCGCGGGCCGCGGACCTGTGTCGGTCCGTGGCGCGGCACAGGACCACGGATGCCACCGCGGCGCAATACTCCGAGTGGGTTTCAAAAGGCCCCCGGCCTTTTGCGGGTTTCAGGGCAGAGCCCTGAGACGATGGACCGCGCTGCGATGTCTAGTGACGTCTATCTTTGACCCATCCAAGATCTCCCCCTCGGCTCGACTTCGTCCGATGGGGTCGGGCGTCGATCCGGAACAGGGGATCGGACGCGGGCCCACCTCGGGGTTGCCACGGAGACCGATGGGGCTCCGCCCCAGACCCCGCCAAAGGGCTCGCCCTTCGAAATCCCATTTCCGAGTGCGATCCGTTGCCGGCCGGTCACGCCACCCCTACAAGGGCGCCTGTCGGAGGGCGACGGCCCCTCGCCGGAGCGTGACAGGGAGCGGCGTCGCATGAGGATCGCGGTGGTGGCGCCGGCGTCGACGCTGTCGCCCGAGGTGCCGGGGCGGGTGCGGGCCCTGGCGGCGGCGCTCTATCCCGAGGATCCGCCCGAGATCGACTTTCACCCGCAGTGCTTCCTGCGGCACGGCCACTTCGCGGGCGGCGACGACGCCCGTGCGGCCGCCGTGGTCGCGGCCGCCAACGACGCGGGCGTCGACGCCGTGTGGTTCGGGCGCGGGGGCTACGGCTCGTGCCGCATCGCCGAGGCCGTGCTGGCCGGCCTCGCGCCCGGCGCCCGGCACAAGCCCTTCCTGGGCTACAGCGACGCCGGCACGCTGCTCGCCGGCCTCTACGGCGCGGGCTGCACGGGCGCCGCCCACGGCCCCGTGGCGCAGGACGTGATGCGCGAGGGGGGCGAGCGCGCCGGAACCCGGGCGCTGCGCTGGCTCGTCGAGCGCGCCCGCGACGCGCTGGAGCCGTCCGTCGTGCCGGGCCAAAGATGCGCGGCCTTCAACATCACCATCCTGAGCCAGTTGCTCGGCACGGCGCTCCAGCCCGACCTCGACGGCCACGTCCTGATGCTGGAGGAGGTGTCCGAGCCCATGTACCGCATCGACCGGGCGCTGTCGCACGTGACGGGCAACCCGGGGATCCGCCGCGTCGCCGGCATCCGGCTCGGGCGCTGCAGCGCGATCCCGCCGAACGACCCCGATTTCGGCCTCGACGAGGAGGAGGTGACGCGGTTCTGGTGCGCGCGCTCCGGCATCCCCTGGCTCGGCCGCGCCGACATCGGCCACGACGTCGACAACAGGGTCGTGCCCTTCGGCTGACGCGCCGTCCGGCGGCGAGCGGCCGATTGACGGCGGGCGAGGATTGGAATAATCATTCCATCAAGAACGAATAACGATCGGATCGCTCCAATATGCGATCCGGGGAGAAGGGGCCCGCACCGGCCCGTCCGACCCTCACTCACGCCGCGGCGCTGGCCGCACCTCGCGGGGCCATGCTCCGCCCGGCCCTCGACAGGACACGACGTGACGACCATCCCCTTCGCGCTGAACCACATGGCGGCCCCGCGCCTGAGCCTCCGGGACTTCCTGGCGCTGGCGCGGCGGCTCGGCGTCGGCGCGGTGGAGATCCGCAACGACATCGCCGGCACCGCCATCGCGGACGGCACGCCGCCGGGCGACGTCAGGGCCATGGCGGAGCGCGCGGGCGCGCGGATCGTCAGCATCAACGCCCTCTACCCGTTCAACATGTGGGACGAGGAGCGGGCCGGGCAGGCGCGCCGCCTGATCGACGACGCCGCGGCCTGCGGCGCCGAGGCCATCGTCATGTGCCCGCTGAACGACGCCGCCTACGCGGCCCCCGACGGCGAGCGGCTCCGCCGCCTGCGGGAGGCGCTGGCGGCGCTGAAGCCCCTGCTCGACGGGGCCGGCGTCATGGGCCTCGTCGAGCCGCTGGGCTTCGCGGAATGCTCCCTGCGCACCAAGCGCGAGGCGGTCGACGCCATCCGGGCCGTCGACGGCGCCGGCACCTTCAAGCTCGTGCACGACACGTTCCACCACCACGTCGCTCGCGAGACGGAGCTGTTCCCCGAGATGACGGGCCTCGTCCACGTGTCGGGCGTGGTGGACCCGGCGGTGGGCGCCGACCGGATGCGCGACCCGCACCGCGTGCTGGTGGACGCGCGGGACCTCATCGACAACGTCGGCCAGGTGCGCGCGCTCCTCGCGGCCGGCTACGCCGGCCCGGTGTCCTTCGAGCCCTTCGCCCCCGAGGTGCACGGGCGGGCCGACATCGAGGCGGCCCTGCGCGACAGCATGGCCTTCGTCTCCGGCGCGGTCGACCGGCCCGCCGCCTGAATCCCGCGCGCGGGCGCCGCGGGGATGCCCGCGGCCTCTCGCGCATCCGCCATCGCCGAGGTCCGAAGCCCGGCGGTCCCGACAACCGGGACGGTCCCGATCCCCGGGACGACCTGAGGAGGAACATCGATGAAGCGCCTGACCCTCGCCCTGCTCGCCACCGCCGCGGTGGCCGCCGTCGCCCTGCCCACGGCCGCGTCCGCCACCACGATCGGCGTCACGATGGACAAGTTCGACGACAACTTCCTGACCAGCGTGCGCGAGGCCATCACGGCCGAGGCCAAGGTCAGGGGCGTGACGATCCAGGCCGAGGACGCCAACGACGATACCGGCAAGCAGATCAGCCAGATCCAGAACTTCATCGCCCAGAAGGTCGACGCCATCATCGTCAACCCGGTCGACACCTCGGCCACGCCGAAGATGACGCAACTGGCGGTGGCGGCCAAGATCCCGCTCGTCTACGTGAACCGCAAGCCGGAGGACAAGGTGCTGCCGGCCGGCGTCGCCTTCGTGGGCTCGAACGAGAAGGTGTCGGGCGTGCTGGAGGGCGAGGAGCTGGTCAAGTGCCTCAACGGCAAGGGCAACATCGTCGTCATGCAAGGCCAGCTCTCCAACAACGCCGCCCTCGACCGCACCGCCGACATCGAGGAGGTCATGGCCAAGCACCCAGACATCAAGATCGTCGAGAAGCAGACGGCCGAGTGGGACCGCAACAAGGCCATCGACCTGATGAACAACTGGATCACCACCGGCGCCAAGCTCAACGGCGTCGCGGCCAACAACGACGAGATGGCGATCGGCGCGATCCTGGCCCTGAAGCAGGCCGGCGTCGACCCGAAGACCATGTGCATCGGCGGCATCGACGCCACGGCCGACGGCCTGAACGAGGTGCGGAACGGCAACCTCTACGTCACGGTGTTCCAGAACGCCAAGGGCCAGGGCAAGGGCGCGGTGGACGCGGCCCTGTCGCTGATCAAGGGCGAGGCGGTGCCGTCCTTCGTGGACGTGCCCTTCGAGAAGGTCACCAAGGACAATTACAAGAGCTACATGACCAACTGATCCCCCGCCGGCGGCGCCCCGGCGCCGCCGGACCGTTCGGCGGGGAGGCGCGGGGCTGCGCCGCCACCACGCGATTCCGCCCTTTACAGGACGCGGCCGCCGGGCCGATGATCCACGACAATAAAGCGCCCCCGCAATTCGGCGCGCGACCGGAGGACGCCCATGTTGAGCCCGACGACGTTCAAGGCCGTGCGCGAGTCGGGGGCTGTCGCCGGGGCGCCCTACCTCCTCGAAGTGGACAACGTCCGCAAGGAGTTCCCGGGCGTCGTGGCGCTCGACAACGTCAACCTGCGCGTCCGCCCCGGCACGGTCCACGCCCTGATGGGCGAGAACGGCGCCGGCAAGTCGACGCTGATGAAGATCATCGCGGGCGTGTACCAGCCCGACACGGGCGAGATCCGCCTCAAGGGCAGCCGCATCAAGATCGCGACCCCGCTCGACGCGCTCGAAGCCGGCATCGCCATGATCCATCAGGAGCTCAACCTGATGCCCTTCATGACGGTGGCGGAGAACATCTGGATCCGGCGCGAGCCGCTGAACCGCCTCGGCCTCGTCGACCACCGCGAGCTGAACCGGCGCACGCGGGAGCTGTTCCGCCGCCTCGCCATCGACGTCGACCCGGCGTCCGAGGTCCGCGACCATTCGGTGGCGACGCGCCAGATGATCGAGATCGCCAAGGCGGTCAGCTACGAATCCGACATCCTGATCATGGACGAGCCGACCTCGGCCCTCACGGACCGGGAGGTCGACCACCTGTTCCGCATCATCGCGGACCTGAAATCCCAGGGGAAGGGCATCGTCTACATCACGCACAAGATGAACGAGCTCTTCACCATCGCGGACGAGGTGTCGATCTTCCGCGACGGCCGCTACATCGCCACCCACGCGGCCAAGGACCTCAACCGCGACCAAGTCATCCAGATGATGGTGGGGCGCGAGATCACCCAGATGTTCCCCAAGGAGGAGGCCGAGATCGGCGAGGTCATCCTGTCGGTCCGGGATCTGGCGCTCGAGGGCGTGTTCGGCGGCGTGTCGTTCGACCTGCGCCGTGGCGAGATCCTGGGGCTCGCGGGCCTCGTCGGCTCCGGCCGCACCAACGTGGCCGAGACGATCTTCGGCGTGACGCCCGCGACGGGCGGCCAGATCCTGCTGGACGGCCGCCCCGTGACGATCCGCTCGCCGCGCGACGGCATGCGGGCCGGCATGGCGCTGCTGACCGAGGACCGCAAGGACACCGGCTGCTTCCTCATGCTCTCCGTGCGGGAGAACATGGAGATGGCGGTGCTGACCGACCGCTACGTGAGGGGCGGCTTCGTGGCCCAGGGCGCCATCGACGCCGAGTGCAACAGGATGAAGGACGCGATGCGGGTGAAGACGCCCGACCTCGACGAGCGCATCGAGAACCTCAGCGGCGGCAACCAGCAGAAGGTGCTGATCGGCCGCTGGCTGCTCACCGACCCGAAGATCCTGATCCTCGACGAGCCGACGCGGGGCATCGACGTGGGCGCCAAGGCCGAGATCCACCGCCTCATCTCGCGCCTCGCCGGCCGGGGCGTCGCGGTCATCATGATCTCGTCCGAGATGCCCGAGGTGCTGGGCATGAGCGACCGCATCGCGGTGATGCACGACGGCCGGATGACCGGGATCCTGGACCGGTCCGAGGCCGACCAGGTCTCGATCATGCAGTTGGCGGCGGCGTGACGGGCCGGACGAGAAGGGCCGGGCGGGCCACGGGCGTGCGGAACGGGAGGACACCATGATCGAACCATCGGCCGACACGATCGCGGTGGCCGAGCGGAGGCAGGGCCGGCGGCGGCTGCCGAACGAGCTCGGCATCCTGCTCGTGCTCGTCGGCATCGCGCTGTTCTTCGAGCTGCTCGGCTGGGGCGTGCGCGGGCAGAGCTTCCTCGGCAACCCGCAGCGCCTCCTCGTGATGATCCTGCAGGTGTCGATCGTCGGGCTCATCGCCATCGGCGTGACGCAGGTGATCATCACGGGCGGCATCGACCTGTCGTCGGGCTCCGTCCTGGCGGTCTCGGCCATGGTGGCGTCGAGCCTCGCCCAGGAGCCGGGCTACGCCCGCGCCGTGTTCCCGGCCCTCACGGGGCTGCCCTTCCTGGTGCCGGTCGTCTGCGGCATCGTCATCGGCGGGATCGGGGGGCTCATCAACGGCAGCCTCATCGCCATCACGGCCATACCGCCCTTCATCGCCACGCTCGGCATGATGGTGACGGCCCGCTCGGTGGCGCAGCTCTACACCCGCGGCCAGCCCATCTCCATGCTGGCCGACAACTACACCTGGATCGGCTCGGGCGCCGTGCCGGTGGTGATCTTCCTGGTGACGGCGCTGATCTTCCACGTGGCTTTGCGCTACACCCGCTACGGCAAGTTCACCTACGCGATCGGCGCCAACCCCCAGGCCGCGCGGGTCAGCGGCATCAACGTGCGCCGGCACCTCATGCTGGTCTACACGCTGGCCGGGCTGCTGTCGGGGCTGGCCGGTCTCGTCACCTCGGCGCGCGCCGCCTCGGGCCAGGCCAGCATGGGCGTCGGCTACGAGCTCGACGCCATCGCGGCGGCCGTGATCGGCGGCGTCAGCCTCGCGGGCGGCGCGGGGCGCATCTCCGGCACCGTGATCGGCACCGTGATCCTGGGCGTGATGACCTCGGGTTTCACCTTCATCGGCATCGACGCCTACGTGCAGGGCATCGTCAAGGGCATCATCATCGTGGCGGCCGTGGTGGTCGACCAGTACCGCCAGAGCCGCCGCAAGAAGGTGTGAGGCGGTCTCGGGCCGAGGGCCCCCACGGCCTGAGGGCTTGGATGGAGGGGCCTCGGCGGGTTTCGCGAGAGCGTCACGCGCTCTTTCGACCAAGACCTGCGACAAAACGGGAAGCTCGGCAGGCGAAGCGTCGGTCTTCCGACGCAAGCCTGCTTAGAGCAGATCGCGATCAGGTGGAATCACCTGATCGCGTGAAGACGCTCGTAAAAACAGGAGGCTGGAGCTGGAGCTGCGAGCCAAGGCGAGCGGCAACAGCTCTAGCTGTGGGGGAGCTTGTTGAGCTCGATCACGGTCTTCTTGAGGTTGGGTGCCACGGCCTTCGAGTCCGAGACCGCGATGAAGTCCGCCTCGCCGTAGGGATGGTCGGGCGAGAAGTGGCCGCCGGCGAAGACCTTCATGCCATTCTTGGTCATCACGGCGTCGCCGTCGCGCAGCGTCGGGTCCTCGTAGATCGACACCGGGCCGGTCTTGGTGGGGACGCGGGCCATGCGGGCGCGGCCGGCCCCGGCGTGGGCCGCCTTCTTGGGCGTGCGCCGCACCGTGAGCGGCCGCACCTGCTCGCCCTCGCTCGGCGCCGGCGCCGCGGCCGGGGGCGGCGCGCCGATGCCGGTCAGCGCCGACAGGAAGCCGAACAGTCCGCCCCCCTCGGCCCGTGCCGGCCCGGCCGAAGCCGCGACGGCCGCCGCCACCGTCATCGCGGCGCAGCGGCGCCCGAACGTCCCTGACCCCACGAGGCCCCGCATGTCGTCCCACCTTGGCATTGCAATGGCGACCCGGAAATGGCGGCCCGGGCGCGCCCGCCGTCCGGCCGCATCCGCCCCGGCCGAGGGACAGTGATGTCCACCAAACGTTGATGGAATCCTTTCGCAGCGCTTCGCCGCGGGCGCAAGGAGGCGCGGCCCGCAATCCGGCCGCGCGGCCAAAACCGCCGTCCCCTGTGGCGGCCCGATCACGCCGGGGCGCCGCGGGGGAACCCGGGACCGGGTCCGCGGTTGGCCGCGGGACGCGGCCGCGTCGCCGAGGAGCCCCCCATGCGCCAAGCCCTGCACCGCTTCACCCAGGCGACGCAACGCAAGGGGCTCTACGACGTCACCGCGACGGCGGCGCGCTGGCTCGCCGGGCAGGGCATCGCCACCGGCCTCCTCACGGTCTTCTGCCGCCACACCTCGGCCTCGCTGCTGATCCAGGAGAACGCCGACCCGACCGTGCGGGCCGACATGGAGCGCTACTTCGAGCGGATCGCCCCCGAGGGCGCGGGTTACGAGCACGCGTTCGAAGGGCCCGACGACATGCCGGCCCACCTGCGCACCGCGCTCACGCAGACCAGCCTCGCCGTGCCGGTCGACGGGGGCCGCCTCTTGCTCGGCACCTGGCAGGGGATCTACCTCTTCGAGCACCGCTCCCGGCCGCACCGCCGCGAGATCGTCCTGCACGTCATCGGCGAATGAGCCGGCGGGGAGGGGGCTGCATCGCCTGCCAGCCGATCCTCGGCGCGTCGGTCGCGGCCCCGATCGACGGGCGGCCGGGACATCGGACCCACTCCCGCGTTATAGGGCTGGGCCGGCCGGGCACGCCGGGCGAGGCGATGAAGAAGGGTGTCCAGTGACCGAGGCGACTCCCCACGACGAGGGCCATCACGGGCGGCTGAGCCGCGCCGCGATGCTGGCCGGCGCCCTGCTGCTCGTGGCGGCCCTGAGCGGGATCGGGTCGGCGGTGGCGTTCCACCTGTCGACCGAGACCATCGACCGGGCCAGGGCCACGGTGGTGGGGCTGGAACGCGTCCTGTCCACCGTGAAGGATCTCGAAACCGGCCAGCGCGGCTTCCTCCTCACCGGCGACGCGTCCTACCTCGACCCCTACGAGGCCGCCCTGGCGCGCATCGACGCCGAGATGGCCGCGATGGCGGGGCTCGACGTCGACATGCCGGTCCTCAAGGGGCTGGTCGACGAGCGCCGCGCGGCCTCGGCCCGCGCCGTCGCCCAATATCGGGACGCGGGGTCCGCCGCGGCCATCACGGGGCTTCGCCTCGGCGAGGGCAAGACCATCATGGATCGCCTGCGGGCCTTCGTGGCCCGGGCCCAGGCGGGGGCGGAGGCGTCGGTCCTCGCGGCCCGCGCCCGGGACCGGCTGATCCTGTGGCCCCTCGCCGTGCTCGCGCTGCTGGCGACCCTGGCGGCCTTCGCGCTGATCGCCCGCCTCGCGGCGCACCGGCGGGCCGAGCAGCGGGCCGCCAGCGCGCTCCTCGAAGGCGTGCTCGACCACGCGCCCGTGGGGCTCGGCTTCCTCGATCCCTCGCTGCACGTCCGCCACATGAACCGGGCGCTGTCCACCATGAGCGACCGCGCGCTCAGCGCCGCCGTGGGCTCCAGCATCTGGGACGTGCTGCCCCATCTCCGCGAGCCGCTCGAAGCGCGCCTGCGGCAGGTGGTGGAGGGCGGCCGGCCGATCCCCAACATCGAGGTCAGGGCCGGGGACGGCAAGCCGCGCGACTACCAGGTGACCTTCTACCCCATCCGCTCGTCGGGGGGCGCCAGCCCGATCGAGGGCGCCGGCATGGTGGTGTCGGACGTCACGGTGCGCAAGCGGACCGAAACCCGGCTGCGCGACAGCGAGGAGCGGTTCCGCGTCCTCACCGAGGCCAGCGCCGCCATCGTGTGGACGGCGAAGACCGGCGGCGCCTTCGACGGCCCGCAGGCCGAGTGGGCCGCCTTCACGGGGCAGGACGCGGAGGCCTACGCGGGGGACGGCTGGCTCGACGCCGTGCATCCGGACGACCGCAAGGCCACGGTCGACGCCTGGACGGCCGCCGCGGCGGACGCGCGCTACGTCGTCGAGCACCGGCTCCGGCGGGCCGACGGGCTGTGGCGCCACATGGACGTGTCGGCCGTGCCGATCCTCGACGAGGGCGGCGCGGTGCGCGAATGGGTCGGCCAGCACGTCGACATCACCGAGCGGAAGCTCGCCGAACTCGAACTCTCGGCCGCCAAGGAGGCGGCCGAATCCGCCAACCGGGCCAAGAGCGCCTTCCTGGCCAACATGAGCCACGAGCTGCGCACGCCGCT
>CAXTBR010000025.1:0-54784 GCA_964242785.1 uncultured Lichenihabitans sp.
GCTCTCGATGCCGTGGTCGATGGCGTTGCGGATCAGGTGGACGAGCGGGTCGGCGAGCCGCTCGATCATGGTCTTGTCGAGCTCCGTCTCCTCGCCCTCGGTGACGAAGTCCACCGGCTTGCCGAGGTCGCGCGACAGGTCGTGGATGAGGCGGCGGAACCGCGCGAACAGCGAGCCGATCGGCACCATGCGGATGCCCATGGTGATGTCGCGCAGGCCCGAGGCGAGGCGCTCGATCTCCTCGGCGATGGTCTTCACCCCGTGGTCCGTGCGGCCGTGGGCGAGCTGGCTCAGCCGGGCCTGGGCGATGACGAGTTCGCCCACCCGGTCCATCAGCTCGTCGAGCCGCTCCGCCTGGACGCGGACGCTGGAGGAGGCTCGGTCGTCGGCGCGGCGCGCCGTCTCGCGCCGCTCGGCCGGCGCCGGGACAGCGGCGGGCGCGGGGTCGGCCGGGGCCGGAGGCGCCGCGGGGGCGGGCGCCGGGGCCACGGCCTCGGCCACGACGGCGGCGGCCGAGGGGGCGCCCAGCGGCGTGACGGCGAGCGTCATGTCGTCGAGCACGAAGACGAAGACGTCGTCGATCGCCCGGCGGGGGCAGTCGCCCTCGATCGTGACCGACCAGCCGAGGTGGAGGTCCTGCGGGCGCAGCGCGTCGAGCGTCGGGACGCCGTCGAACACCGCCCGGACGGTGCAGGGCCCGAGGTCGCGCAGCTCGTCGATCAGCGCCAGGGGGTTGGTGCCGTTGCGCAGGGCGTCGGGCTTGAAGCTGAAGGCGAGCTGCCAGCCGCGTCCCGCCGGCGCGGGGGGAGCCGCCGGCGTGGGCGCGGGGGGAGCGGCGCCGCCCGCCCTGGGGGCCATCAGGCTCTGGAGGTTGTCCAGGATGGACTGGCCGATCACCGCGTCGGCCTCGTCCGGGGTCTCGATCAGCGCCCGCATGTGGTCGCGGGCCGCCAGCGCCACCTGGACGAGCTCCCGGCTGGCCGCGACCTTGCCCTGGCGGATGAGGTCGAAGGCGGTCTCGAAGTCGTGCGTGAAGGCCGCGAGCCGGTCGAAGCCGAACATCGCGCCCGACCCCTTGATCGTGTGCATGGCCCGGAACGCGCCGTCCACGAGGCTGCGGTCGCCGGGGTCGTTCCCCAGGTCGAGCAGCGTCACCTCCAGGCTGTCCAGCAGCTCGCCCGCTTCCTGGCGGAAGATTTCGGCGGGATCGACGGCGCTCATTTGCGCACCAGCTTGGTGGCGACGGAGAGGAGCTGCTCGGGCTTGAACGGCTTGGTGATCCAGCCGGTGGCGCCCGCCGCCTTGGCCTCCTGCTTGACGGCGTCGTTCGACTCCGTGGTCAGGAACACGATCGGCACGCCCACGACGGCCGGCATGGCCCGCAGGCCGCGGATGAAGTCGAGGCCGTTCATCACCGGCATGTTGAGGTCGGTGATGACGAGGTCCACCGCGGTCGAGGTGGCCTGGGTGAGGCCCTCCTGCCCGTTCTCGGCCTCGATCACGGTGTAGCCGGCGCCTTCGAGGACGATCCGGACGAGTTGGCGGACGCTCGGTGAGTCGTCGACGGTGAGAATGGTGGCCATGGTGGATCCTCAGTCTCGCGTGATGCGGCCCAGGGTCGGATCGATCTCGACCCCGGCCCTCTCGAAGGTGGCGCACAGCGCCGTCGACAGGCCGGTCAGCGTCAGCGGCCGGCGCGCGCGCTCCGCCGTCAGCGACGCCGAGACCACCATCTGGACGAAGCTGAGGTCGACGGCGCCCAGGCCCGACAGGTCGAGCGTCACGGCCCCGCTCCCCGCCAGCGCGCCCTTCAGGCGCGCGTGCATGTCGTCGGCGTTGGCCAGCAGGCCGTCGCCCAGGAGATGTTCCGTTCGAGCCTCGGACGTCATGGTCATGCTCACTGGGCGGCGCTCACTCTCGATGGGGCCGGAACGCGGTCGCGTCCGGCGCGGCGGGAAGGACCGGTCCGGCGCGAGCCCGGGCCGGGGTGCGGTCAGGCGACGGAGGCGCGCCGGAACGGCACGACGGTGGTGGCGGGGTCCGCCGGCCCGCCCTCGGGGCCCGACGGGGCGGAGGCCCCGTCGGGCCCCTCCCCCCAGCCTTCGGAGGACCGGGCGCGCGCGTAGGCGGCGAAGAAGGCGTCGAGGCAGCGCGGGTCGAAATGCCCGCCGCGCTCGGCGTCGAGACAGGCCAGGGCCTCGTCGACCGGGATGGCGGCCTTGTAGGGGCGCACCGTCGTCATGGCGTCGAAGACGTCCGCCACCGCGACGATGCGGGCGCTGAGCGGGATAGCGTCCCCGGCGATCCGCATCGGATAGCCGCGCCCGTCCCACCGCTCGTGGTGGTGCCCGGCGATCTCGGCCGCGAGCCGCATCAGGTCGGAGGCGCTGTCGCCCAGGATCCGCCCGCCCACCGCGGCATGGGTCCGGACGATCGCGGTCTCGTCGTCGGTGAGGCGGCCGGGCTTGAGCAGCACCTGGTCGGGGACCGCCACCTTGCCGATGTCGTGCAGCGGCGCCGCGAGGTAGATGCTGCGGCATTCCTCGGGCGGCAGGCCCAGCTCCTCGGCGATCATGCGGCTGTAGCGCGCCACGCGCAGGGTGTGGTCGCCCGTGTCGTTGTCGCGGTACTCCACCGCGAGCGACAGGCGGAAGATCATCTCCTCCTCCCGCTCGTTCAGCTTGCGGGTCGCGATCTCGATCTCGCGGGCCAGCCAGTCCGCGTGGTCATCGCGCTGGCGCACGGCGCGCGACAGGGCCACGAGGTTGCGCAGCTTCACGCCGAGCTCGAAGCCGCTGGAGGTCTTGGGCAGGAAGTCGGTCGCGCCGGCCTCCAGCGCCTGCAGCCGCACGGCCTGGCTGGAGCTGGCCGTGAGCATGACGATGGGGACCTGGGCGTAGCTCGGCCGGTCCCTGAGCAGCCGGATGAAGGCGATGCCGTCCATCTTCGGCATGATGTGGTCGACGATCACCAGATCGAAGCGGATCCGGCCCGCCGCCTCCAGGGCGAGGTCCACGTCCTCGAAGGCGCGCCCGTCCACGTCGCCGAGGAGTTCCAGCACGCGCTTCAGGTGCGAAAGGCTACTCCGGCTGTCATCGACGAGCAACGCGAGCATCTGGCATCCACTTCACATTGACACGACCTGGGAGATCGTCGACCGCGGGCGTCCGGGCCGGAGCCGGTGCCGCCGTCGATGCCTGTCATGGGCGGGATGAGGCGTCATGCCGACGGATTGTGGCCCGCTCCTGGAACCACATTGCGCGATGCGCGTTAACGAATCCGGTAAGATTCGAGCGACGACTGCATTAAAAAAGCCTGATTTCGGCTCGCGCCCTCGTGAACGGGGGGGAAGAACCGGGCCCGCGCCTGCTCCGTGGTCCAGAACGGTCCTACGGCCGTCCTGCCCTCCGGGAAAGCCGATCCGCCGCGGTTAAGCATCGCGACCTCGAGGCCGTGGTCGGGACGAGGGCAGTGTCGGCCGTATGACCCTCAGCCGCCCCGCAGCGAGATGCCGACCCGGCCCCTGTCGGCCATGAGGAAGAGCACGCCGCCGGCCTGGAGGGCCTGGACGACCCGCGCCATGTTGCTGGCGCGGATGCTGATCTCGCCGTCCTCCAGCCGCTTCACCGTCGAGACGGAGATCTCGGCCGCCGCCGCCATGTCCTGCATCGACCAGCCCAGCAGAGCCCGCGCGGCGCGCAACTCCGGCCCGGACGCCACCACGGCCGCGGCCGGCGCCTTCAGGGGCACCCGGCCCTCGTCGATCGGGGGGCAGCGGAGGACCCGGCCGAACATCTCGCGCCGGCCGCCGTCATCGTTCCCGACCAGGGCGCCGCTGCTGATGAAACGGGCCGTCTCGCCCGCGGCCGTCCTCAGCGAGAACTGGGCGTAGAAGCCCCCCGAGGGATCCGCGGTCGCCCGCGCCACGGCGTCCGCGACCTCCCGCCGGCTTTCGGGGGCGATCATCTCCTGCCAGCCCGTCGGCTGGTCCTTCAGGGGCTGGCCCGTCAGCGCCTGCCACTCCATCGACGGCAGCAGCCGGCCGGGCCCGTCGGTCTGCCACTCGAAGAAGCCGATCTTCTCGAAGAGTTCGAGCGCGCGACGGCGCCGCTGGCTCATCATGCGGAGCGCATCGTGCTGCACCGTGACGTCGATGAACAACCCGTCGAGGCGTTCCGAACGGCCGTCCGCGGCGACGAGGCGCCTGTAGCGCATCATGAGGACGCGCGCGGCTTGGCTCGACCGCGCGACCTCGAAGGACTGGCCGTCGAGCAGGCCGGACAGGAGCGCGTCGCGGAAATCGCCCGTGCTGAAGCCGTCCTGGCAGCGGAGCGAACTCACCAGCGACGAGAGGCCGGCGTCGACCGCCCCGTCCCGATCCAGCATGCGCCGGGCGGCATCGGACAGGAGCAGCCGGTCGATGGGGGGATGGTACTGCCAGACGGCGCTGTCGCCGAAGCTCTCCCGGATCTTGAGGATTTCCCTCGACGAGAAAACATCCTGCGGCATCGCGGAGGATCGTCCCTGGTGGAGGTCGGGTCCGGGTCGATGATGGCCGGACAGCACGCGGGACGCGGGATCCTGATCGTCGAGGCGAAGGGCGCGGCCGGCCACGCACCTGAACGCGTCCGGATATTCACCGCGTTCAACGTCGAGCGATTCTGTCCGATCCTGGCGGCTTAGCAATCGATTTCTGGCCGGACATCCGAGAATTTTTGAATCCTGAAACGGATGTGCCGGCCGCGGGGTCGGTCCGGCGGCGACATGGCGCGGGGCCTCCGAGGCCCCAAGGGAGAGCGGCACGCCACAGATACTCATTTATGCGGGGCAATACCCCATCCCCCTCATCCTTCGACACGGGCGCTCCGCGCCCGGCTCAGGATGAGGGGGGTGGGGTATTGTCCAGTCTAGACTCGTGCTTGTGGGGCGGAATCCTGAAGAAGGGATGTTCAATCCGCAAGCCTTTTCAGGGCTCTGCCCTGAAACCCGAGAAAAGGTCGAGGGCCTTTTGAAACCAGATCGATGCTATATTTCAGGTCGTCCGGACGCCGTCGAGTGCCGCGACCACCTCGGCCATCAGGGGGCGCGCCCGCGGGTCCTCGCCGACGCAGGCGCGCTCCAGCGCGCGCAGCCCGTCCGGCGCCTCCCCGCAGCGGTCCAGCAGCTCGCCCAGGAGCAGGCCGAAGGACCGCGCCTCCACCCGCCGCCACGCCGCGCCCGCCGCGCCCGGCGGCAGGGCCGAGGCGGCGCCGAAGTCGCTCAGCACCGCCTCGCCCGCCGCCCCGTCCCACAGGATGTTGTGGGCGTAGAGGTCGCCGTGCAGCAGCCCGCGGGCGTGGAGGTGGGCGGCGGCCCGCGCGACGCCGCGGGCGATGCCGAGCGCCGCGGCGGGCGCCAGGCGCAGCGCGGGGGCGTAGACGTCGCGGCTGCAGCTCTCGGCGCTCGGCGGCCCGGCGAGGACGCGCCACCCCGCCGGCAGCAGCGGCATCACCAGCCCCTCGGCGCCCTCGGGGTGGCCGGCGATGCGGCCGAGCGCGCCCGTGAGGTTGGGATGCGGGCCCGCCGCGAGGCAGGCCGCCATCTCGCGCTCCGGCAGGCCGTCGCTGGTCATGGCGCCCTTGAACAGCTTCACGGCGACGGGCCGCCCCGCCTCCCGCCACAGCGCGGCGTGGACCCGCCCCGACGCGCCCTCGCCGAGGAGCGCCCCGGGTTCGAGGTCGGACCAGGGCACGAGCCGGACGGGGGCGGGCGCCGGGGCGCGCTCCAGCGGGTTGCCGGCCCAGGCCGCCCAGGCGAGCCGCGGCAGCGCAGCGAGCCAGGGCGGCAGCGCCTCGAAGCGGTTGGCGGCGAGCCGCACCAGTTCGAGGTCCGGGGCCTCGGCCAGCGTCGCGGGCAGATCCGCCAGGCGGTTGCCCGCCAGCATCAGCTTCCGCAGGAGCGGCCGCTCCCCCAGCGCCGCGGGGAGGCGCTCGATGCGGTTGTCCGTGAGGGTGAGCCAGCGCAGGCGCGGCGGCAGGGCTTCGCCCGGCACCTCGCGCATCCCCGTGCCGCGGAAACCGACCTGGCTCAGCGCCGCGCAGTCGCCGAGCGACGGGGGCAGGCGCGCGAAGCGGTTGCCGGAGCAGAACAGCACGCGCAGGCGCCGGAGCCGGCCCATGTCGGGCGGCAGGTCGGCGAGCGTGCCGCCGCCGAGGTCCAGCACCTCCAGCGTGTCGGCGAGGCCGAAGATCTCGGGCGGAAAACCCCCGACCCCGCCGGGCAGGCGGAGCTCCCGCGCCCCGGCGAGGTCGCCGCGGCGGAGGGCCGCGAGGGTGGCGAGCGTGGAGGGGAGCATGGCGGCGACGGGATCCCTCGATCGCCCGGCGGCCGGCGGGACGGGCGTCGCGCGCCCCGCGCGTGACCTCCCGGCCGCGGACGGCTCGCCCGGCCTTTATGCGCCCTTTATAAAGTCGCCTCCCGGCCGATCTAGGATTCATACGGCCATCCCCCTTACCATCGGGGCGACGAGAGCCGGCGGTGCGCGAGGCATGGGACAGTCCAGGGTGGTTCCGCGCGCCCGCGCCCCGGGGTCGGCAAGGGGCCGGGCCTCCCGTGGACGCTGAGGCCGATCGCTTGGGTTTCGTGGCGGGCAAGATCTACCGGAACGGGACCGCGGCCGAGCCCGTGGACCTCGAGCAGAGCCGAACCTGGACCTTCGGCGCGGACGACTTCGTCTGGATCGGGCTCGTGGAGCCGCGGGAGAAGGAGCTGAGGCTGCTGGCCGAGCGGTTCGGCCTCCACCCGCTGGCGGTCGACGACGCGCTGGCCGAGCACCGGCTGCCCAAGCTCGAAACCTACGGCGACCAGCTCTTCATCGTGGCCCGCACCGCGACGCTCGACCGGCAGGAGATGGTCTACGGCGAGACGGCGATCTTCGTCGGGCGCCACTTCATCATCACGGTCCGCCACGGGTCGGCGCGGACCCACGCGGACCTGCGGCACCGGCTGGAGGCCTTCCCCGAGGGCATGAGGCTCGGGGTCGACTACGTGCTGCACGGCATCCTCGACTTCATCGTGGAGGGCTACGGGCCCGTCATCGACGCCATCGAGGAGGACGTCCTGTCGCTGGAGGGGCGCGTGCTCGACGCCCCGCTGGGGAAGGACGACGTGCGCGGCATCTTCTCCTACCGCCGGCAGCTCGCGCGCTTCGCCCGCCTGCTGCAGCCCATGCTGGAGATGAGCGCGCGCCTCCAGCACCTCGACCTGCCCTGCGTCGAGGCCGCGATGCGGCCCTACTTCCGGGACGTCGAGGACCACATCCGGCGCGTGGCCGGGCGGGTCGAGGGCCTGCGCGACGTGCTGCGGGCCGTCTTCGAGATCGGCCTCCTGCTGGAGCAGCAGCGCCAGAGCGTGGTCACCCGCAAGCTCGCCGCCTGGGCCGCCATCCTGGCGATCCCGACCGCCATCGCCGGCATCTACGGGATGAACTTCGAGAACATGCCCGAGCTCAAGCTCCGCTACGGATACTACGCCGTGCTGGCCGTCACGCTGACGATCTGCGGTCTGCTCTACGCCCGCTTCAAGCGCATCGACTGGCTGTAGGGCGATCGACCTCCGCCTGGTCTCAAAGGCCCTCGGCCTTCCGCGGGCTCGGGGGCCGAGCCCCCGGAGGTCGTCCGGTGAAGAACGGCCCTCTCGCACGTTGACCCCGGATCGGCCCTCGACGGCCCCACCTTCAGGACCCCCGCATGGAAGCCACCATCCTCATCGTCCTCGGCAAGGTGCTGGCCGTGCTCGGGCTCGTCGCCGCCAACGGGTTCTTCGTGGCGGCGGAGTTCTCGCTCGTCGGCGTGCGCCGGAGCCGGATCGAGGAGCTGGTGGCCGGGGGGCACGGGAGCGCGCGGCTCCTGCAGCGCGCCGTGGACCACCTCGACGACAGCCTGGCGGCGACCCAGCTCGGCGTCACCGTGTCGTCGCTGGGGCTCGGCTGGATCGGCGAATCCGCCCTGGCGCAGTTGATCGGGCCGGCCCTGGAGATGCTCGGGGCCTGGGCCACGGCCAGCGCCCATGCGCTGGCGGCCGCGGGCGCCTTCGCGGTCATCACGGTGTTCCACATCGTGCTCGGCGAGCTGGTGCCCAAGAGCCTCGCCCTCCAGCGCCCCGAGCGCACGGCGCTGTGGATCATCCGCCCCCTCGGGCTATTCCTCACCGTGTTCCGCCCGGCCATCGCCGTGCTGAACGGGCTCGGCAACGCCATCATGCGGCTGTTCGGCCTGGAGCGGGGCCACGACGAGGGCCGGCTCCACTCGACCGAGGAGCTGAAGCTGCTGGTCGCCGCGAGCCGGAACGCCGGCCTCGTGGAGCAGACGCAGCAGGAGGTGGTCGAGCGCGCCTTCGCCATGGGGGAGCGCCGGGTGCGAGCCATCATGACGCCGCGCCACGACGTCTACTGGGTCGACGCCAACGGCACCACCGAGGCCATCCTGCGCGGCGTGCGCCAGGGCCGGCACGAGCAGATCGTCATGGCGCGCGGGACCCTGGACAACGTCGTGGGCATCCTGCGCAAGCAGGACCTGCTCGACATGCACCTCGACGGCAAGCTGCCGGCGGCGGAAGCCGACGACGGGCCGGCGGCGCTGCTGATGGCGGTCCGCGCCCCCCTGGTGGTGCACGACGGCGCGACCGTGATGCAGGTGCTCGACACGTTCAAGAACCGCCTCGTGCAGATGGGGCTCATCTACGACGAATACGGCGCGCTCCGGGGCGTCGTCACCCAGGCCGACCTCCTCGAAGCGCTGGCGGGCGAGATCCTGGACACGGACGACGAGGTGGCGGTGATCCGGCGCGAGGACGGCTCGTTCCTCGCCGACGCGGCGCTGCCCTACCAGGAGATCTTCGCCCAGGTGGGCCTGGGCCCGGTGCCGGACGACGGCGGCGAATACCGGACGCTCGCCGGCTTCGTCCTGTCCCGGCTCGGGCGCATCCCGGTGACGGGCGACGGCTTTGACTGCGAGGTCGACGGCGCCGTGTGGCGCTTCGGGGTGACCAGCATGGAGGGGCACCGCGTCGACGAAGTCTCGATCCAGAAGACGAGGGTGAAGGCGGAACCGGTGCGGGATCACGCCCCGTAGGCCCTCTTTGAAGCGGGACAATACCCATCCTCCCCCATCCCGAGCGGGGTGCGGGCCGCGCGGGAACCCCGTCGGGTCAATGCGCCTCGACCGGGCCCGACGCCCCTCGCGGCTTCTTCAGCAGGGCGACGGCCGCGAGGCTGAGCACGAGGCCCACGCCGATGATCCAGAAGGCGTCGCCGTAGGCCATGACGTAGGCCTCGCGCCGCGCCTGGCCGGCGATGAGCCCGAGCGCCTGGGCCTGGGCCGCGATGGGGTCGACGACGCGGGCCTGCAAGGCCGCCGTCATCGCGCCCAGCCGCGCCTGCGTCACGGCCCCGTTGCGCGTCATGCTCTCGGCCAGCACTGAGAAATGGAAGTGCTCGCGCCGCTCGATCATCGTCGACAGCATGGCGATGCCGATCGAGCCGCCGAGGTTGCGCATCATGTTGGACAGGGCCGAGGCGTCGGCCGTGTCGCGCGGCGGCAGGCCCGCCGTCGACATCTGCGACAGCGGCACGGTGAAGAGCGGCTGGCCGGCGGCGCGGAGGAGCTGCGGCAGGATGAGCTGGTCCATGCCGACGTCGTGGGTGAGGTTCACGTTGATGAAGCAGCTCGCCGCGAAGAGCAGCGTGCCCGCCACCACCAGGACGCGCGGGTCGAAGCGCTTCATCAGCAGCGGCATGGCGGGGAACAGCACGAGCTGCGGCAGTCCGCTCCACATCACCACGGTGCCGATCTGCTCGGCGTTGTAGCCCTGGATCTGCGCGCAATAGACCGGGATGACGTAGATCGAGCCGAACGACACGGCGCCCAGCACCGTCATCAGCAGGCAGCCGCCGCCGACGGAGCGGTTCTTGAGGACGCGCAGGTTGATGAAGGGCCGGGTGGCCGTGAGCTCGCGCAGGATGAAGCCGAGGATGCCTAGGACCGCGAGGCCGGTGCCCCCCGCGATCACCGGCGAGCCGAACCAGTCCTTGCGCTGCCCCTCCTCCAGCACGAAGGTCAGGGCCGGCAGGCCGGTCGCCATCAGGCCGACGCCGAGCCAGTCGCCCTCCGCGAGCTCGCCGAGCCGCGCCGGCGCGGGATCGAGCGCGTAGAGCTGCAGCGCCAGCGCCAGGGGGCCGGGCACGAGGTTCAGGTAGAAGATGTAGTGCCAGGACAGGTTGTCGGTCAGCCAGCCGCCCACCGTCGGGCCGATGGCGGGCGCGAAGGTGGCGGTCAGCCCGAACAGCGCGATGCCGATCGCCTGCTGGCCCTTGGGCAGGCGCGTCCGGACGATGGTGATGGCGGTGGGGATCAGCACGCCGCCCGTGAAGCCCTGGCCGGCGCGGAACAGGATCATCTCACTGAGGCTCGTCGACAGCGCACAGGCGACCGAGAAGCCGATGAACAGCGCCGTGTTGACCGCGAGGTAGCGCCGCAGCCCGAAGACCGAGCCGAGCCAGCCCGTGAGCGGGATCACGATGATCTCGGCCATCAGATAGGCGGTCGACACCCAGCTCCCCTCGTCCGACGAGGCGCCGAGCGCCCCCTCGATGTCGCTGAGCGAGGAGTTGGTGATCTGGATGTCGAGGATGGCCGTGAAGGCGCCGAGGATCGCCGCCATCACGGCGAGCCACTGGCGCAGCGAGGCCCTCTCGGGATCGGCCGTCATGGGAAGCGCCTCGGAAGAGTTCAGCGGGGGGTGGCCAGGCCGGCGAGCGTCCGGGCGCCGGGGTCGCGTCCGGCGCCGCTCCCGACCTCCACCGTGGCCTCGACCGACAGGCCGGGCCGCAGGCGGGGCAGCAGCGGGTCGTCGCCCGCGAGCCTGATCCGCACCGGCACGCGCTGCACCACCTTGGTGAAGTTGCCGGTGGCGTTCTCGGGCGGCAGCAGCGCGAACTGCGCGCCGGTGCCGGGCGAGAAGCTGTCCACCGTGCCCCGGAAGGCGTGGTCGCCGAAGGCGTCCACGGTGAACTCCACGGGCTGGCCGACCGCCATGCTGCCGAGCTGCGTCTCCTTGAAGTTGGCCACGAGGTAGATGTCGCGCCCCATCGGCACGACCGTCAGCAGGCCCATGCCGGCCTGCACGGTCTGGCCGACCCGGACCGAGCGGTCGCCCACCACGCCGTCGACCGGCGACCGCACGACCGTGTAGGTGAGGTTCAGCTCGGCCTGGTCGAGCTTGGCCTGGGCGGAGGCCACGCCCGCCACCGCGCTGGCCGCCAGGGCCTCGTAGGTCTTCACCTGCTTCTGGGCGGAATCGAGCGAGGCGCGGTTCTTGTCGAGCGTCGCCGAGCGCTGGCGCAGGTCGGCCTCCGTCTGCTGGGCGCGCTGGGACGTGCCGGCGCCGGCCGACAGGAGGTCCCCGTAGCGCTTCGCCTCCTGGGTGGCGAAGGCGAGGCCGGCCTCGGCGTTGGCGATGTCGGCCTTGGCGGAGGCGATGGTGGCGGCCTGCTGCGCCACGGCCGCGCGATAGCCCTCGACCTGCGCCTTCGCCTTCTCGATCTCGGCCCTGGCGCCCGCGACCGCGATGCGCGCGTCCCGGCCGTCGATGGTGGCGACGACGTCGCCGGCGCGGACGGGCTGGTTGTCGCCCACCAGGACGGCCTCGACGAAGCCGGCGACGCGGGGCGCCACCGTCACCTTGTCGGCCTGGAGGAAGGCGTTGTCGGTGGTCTCCTGGAAGCGCCCCACCGTCCACCAGTGCCAGCCGTAATGGCCGGCGCCCGCGAGGCCGGCGAGGAGCAGCGCGGCGAGGACGAGCCTCCTGGCCCCGCCCCTGCGGGCCGGCCGCGCGGCCTCCGGGGCGGGCGGCTCGGCCGCCGCCGCCCGTCGCGGCGAGGTGGCGTCGGCCGGGGCCCGGTCGAGCGGGGCCGGCACGGGATCGGGCGAGGCGCCGCGCGCCGCCGTCTCGCCCGGGCTCTCGCCGCCGTCGCGGCCCTCGTCCGCCGCGAAGCCCCGCCGGTCGGGGGAAATGCCGTCCATCGTGTCGCCCATCGAATAGAACAAAACGGTTCCGTTCCGTTATGATGACGCGCGATGGTGAACGCAAGGGAAACGATCCGCGCTATGGATCCCCACGGAGAGAGTGCCGCGCCCTGCACGCTTGACCGAGAGGCCGATGGCCCCTCGATCGGAGCCCTCGTCTCCGTGGGAGCGCTATGATGGGCAGATTCGATGGGCGGGGCCTCGCGCCGGATCGCGCAGGCCGCCCGGAGCCGCGCGACGCCATGGCCGACCCCCCACCGACCAGGACCCGCCGCGGCACGGGCGGGCGCCCCTCGCAGGAGGAGGCGCTGCGGCGCGACGCGCGGCTGATCGAGATCGCGGCCGCCGTGTTCATGGAGCGCGGCTTCGACGCCACCACCATCGACGCGGTGGCGGAGGCGGCCAGCGTCGGCAAGGCGACGCTCTACGCGCGCTACCGCGACAAGGGCGAGCTCTTCGCCGCGGTGTTCCGGCGCCAGATCGACCGCTGGCAGGCGGTCAGCGCGCCGGACGCGCCGGCGCCGGGGGCGCGCGTCGGCGACGTGCTGCTGAGCGCGGCGCGCCGCATGATCGCCGTCGCGCTCGCCCCCGAGGCCGTCGCCATCAGCCGCATCGTCATGGCCCAGGCCATCCGCTTCCCGGATCTGGCCCGCACGGTGCAGCGGGAAGGCTGGCAGCGCTCCACCCTGTCGGTCGCCGCCCTGCTCGACCATTTCGTGCGGGACGGGCAGATCGCGGTCGACGACACCGAGATGGCGGCCGACCTGTTCCTCAGCCTCGTGATCGGCCGGCAGACGCGCACCGCCATGCTGGGGATCGCGACCGACCCCGAGCAGATCGACCGACGGGTCGAGGCCGCCGTGTCGCTGTTCCTGACGGGCGCGGCGCCGCGGCCGGGCTGAACCGGGCCGGCGGGACCGGAGCCGCGCGACGCCGTCCCTCCGTCGGGATGAGGCCACGCGGCGCGATCCCGGATCAGGGCCGTCCGATGGCTGGAGCGGGCGGCGCGCGTCCGGCGCGTCATCGGCGTCGCAGGTCGACCCCGGCCAGCCGCTGCTCCACCACGGCATCGTAGAGCATCTGGTCGAAACGGTTGCGATGGTGGAGCCCGTCCCAGTCGATCCGTTCGTACCCTTCGTGCGGACGACCGGGGGATACGTTGTCGAACCTCATCGGGATATCCCGCCCCAGGAGGGCTCGCCCCAGCATGGCCGAATGTTCACGGAAGCTCTCATTCAGGCCGACGAAGAAGAACGATGTCCTGATGTTGTGAAGGGCGAGATCGACGACGTCCCGATCGAGGTGCCCGAAGGGAATGGGATCAGCGGCGATCCCCGCGATCATGCGCGTCATCACGTTGTCGAAGTCGTGGGTCGACCCCTCGTTGACGGTCGTGACGAGGCGCTCGATCTTGTCCTCGTCGAGGCCGGCCTCAGCCAGGAGGTGTGCAAAATTGGACCTGATGCGCGGCACGGGCTGGCGCAGAAACGCCGCATATTCGGCCGCGCGGCCGAAATAGGCCCCGGTCCCGAAGAGGATGTGCCCCATGACCAAGCGGCTGCAAGAGCGTTGATGCGGGGGCATCTGATCGAGTTCCTCGAACGAAAGGCTGTCCTGCCCCGCGTAGATGTAAGTCGTGGCCGCCTTGGACAGGTACGGCTCCATGGCTCTGCGCAGACTGGTGCCGCCCGTCTTGGGAATATGAAGCAGGACGGGCAGGGGGTCGTCCGGCGAGCGGGAGCGACTCAGCGGTGCCGGCAGCACGACGTCGTCCCCGTGGACGAGGACCGTTCCGCTCTCATCGGTGAAGGTGACATGCCTGTCGAGCCCATCGAACAGCTCCAGTGGAACGGCGAAGCCGAGTTTTCCGACGGCCGCCACGATGGCGCCGACATCCGGGCGGTCCTCCGTCGCCACGAATGTGACGCTTCGTCCCCCGCGATCCGTGCAAGTGACGCGTGCAAGCCGACCGGGTTCGACGCCGGCCCACACCCACCCGTAGATGCCCACGGTCGACACGATGTCCAGGTTTCCCTTGATCCCGCTCACCACTGTCCCATCCAAGGAGGCTCCAGGCCGTCTCGTCATCATCCAACATAGACGCGATGATGGATGGGTCGACGTGTTTTCGCATCGACCCTTGTTTCGCGTCGAAGAGTGAGATTTTTTCCATTCTCTGCGCGCCTCGATGCTGGGATCTCGATGACGACATCGAAGGTCTACTGGAGGGAATGGGCGCGTGGATGGATCCGCAGAGACGTGACTCAGTCTTCGGCTTCGGTCGGGTTCTCGGACAGGGAACGTGGTCGACGGTATCGAGCCCGTGCCGGAGCTCCATCCCGATCGACGACAGGCCGAAGAGCCGGACATCGCATGCCCCTGTCGAGTCTCGGTGAGGTCACGATCGGAGCCGATGTCCGACGATCCAGAGGTCCGATGTCGCCGGCCTATGGGTCCCCACGGAAGCGAGCGCTTCGCTCCCGACGCTGGCCCGGGAAGCGAAAGTCCCCTCGATCGGAGCACTGATGCCCGCGGGCGCCCTTTGCGCCTCGGCGGGGCTCGGTGGAAGGCGGAACAGCCGCTTCGGCGTCGGGCTGTTCGCGCTGCCCTCCCCTCGGCCCGGGCGCGACCTCAAGCCTGCGCGGTCGGGCGGATGACGATGCTGCCGACGTCGACGTCGTCCGGCTGCTCGATCGCGAACAGGATGCCGCGGGCGATCGCCTCGGGCGGGATCGCGATGGCGGCCGCCCGCTCCCTCGTGGCCGCCCTCATGGCCGGGTCGGTCATCGAGTCGGCGAGGTCGGTCCTCACGAAGCCGGGCGACACCTCCGTCACCCGCAGGCGCGGGCCCGCCTCCTGCCGCAGCGCCTCGGTGAGGGTCCGCACGGCGTTCTTGGTGGCGGCGTAGACGCCCATCGTCGGCAGGGTCTTCAGCCCGGCCGTCGACAGGACGTTGACGACGTGTCCGGCGCCTTGACGCCCGAAGACCGGCAGGGCCGCCGCGATGCCGTGCAGCACGCCCCTGATGTTGACGTCGATCATCGCGTCCCAGTCGTCGACCCTGAGCGCGTCGAGGCGCGAGTTCGGCGCGATCCCCGCATTGTTGACGATCACGTCGAGGCGCCCGAACCGCGCGCAGGCGAGGTCGACGAGGGCCTGCACATCGCCGCGCCGCGTGACATCCGTGACCCGATGGGCGGCCCGGCCCCCGGCCGCGGCGATCTCGCCGGCGACGGCGGCCAGCGCCGCCTCGCGCCGCCCGCCCAGCACCACCGCCGCGCCCCGCGCCGCCAGCAGCGAGGCCGTCGCGCGCCCGATCCCGCTGCCGGCCCCCGTGATGGCGACCACTTTCCCGTCGATGCCCATCTTCCGTCTCCTCGTGGGCCGAGGGTCGCCCGCACGCCCGGGAGCGGCTCTGCGAGCGGCCCTATGATCCCGTCGCGATCCGCGATGAGCACCGATGGCGGGAGGCCGCGGCGGACAGGTTCAGGCCGGCACGCTCCCCACCGCGATGCGATCGAGCGAGGCCATCGCGTCCTCCGTCAGATCGAGGTCGGCGGCCGCGAGGTTCTCGCGCAGATGCCCGACCGAGGACGTGCCGGGGATCAGCAGGATGTTGGGCGAGCGGCGGAGCAGCCAGGCGAGGGCCACCTGCAGGGGTGTGGCGCCGACCGTCCCGGCGACGTCGGACAGGGCCGTCGACTGCAGCGGCGTGAAGCCGCCGAGCGGGAAGAACGGCACGTAGGCGGTGCCCGCGGCGGCGAGGCTCTCGATCATCGCGTCGTCGCCGCGGTGGGCGAGGTTGTACTGGTTCTGGACGCAGACGATGTCCGCGATGGCGCGCCCGTCGGCGACCTGCCGAGGCGTCGCGTTGCTGAGGCCGATGTGGCGGACGAGCCCCCGGCGCTGCAACTCCGCGAGCACGGTGAGCGGCGCCTCGATCGATCCCTCGGCCGGTTCGTGGCGGTCGAACATCAGGCGCAGGTTCACGACGTCCAGCACCTCCCGGCCGAGGTTGCGGAGGTTGTCGTGCACCGCGCGCGTCAGGTCTTCGGCCGAGAAGGCCGGGTTCCACGACTTGTCCTCGCCCCTCCGCGCGCCGATCTTGGTGACGATCACCAGGTCCTCGGGATAGGGGTGGAGCGCCTCGCGGATGATCTGGTTGGTGACGTGCGGACCGTAGAAGTCGCTGGTGTCGATGTGGTCGACGCCGCTCCCCACCGCCTCGCGCAGCACCGCGACCGCGCTGGCCCGGTCCTTCGGCGGCCCGAACACGCCCGGACCGGCGAGCTGCATGGCGCCGTAGCCGAGGCGCTTCACGGCGCGGGTGCCGAGCGTGAACGTCCCGGCTCTGCTGATGTCGGTCATGGGCTGTCTCCTCTGCTCGACCTTGCATGTGGAGGGCGTCGGCGCGCGCGATAAGAGGGCCTCCCTCATCCGGCGCTGCGCGCCCCTCTCCCGCAAGCGGGCTAGCGTTGGCACACATCTCGGCGTCCGCGGGGAATACCCTTCTCCCCAGCGGGGAGAATCGGGCACCCATCCCGGCGCTCGCCGGGATGGGACCCAGGTGGCGTGGAGCGCCGGATGAGGAGGGATCCACTACTTTTGGAGGCCCCCTCATCCGCCCGCTTCGCGGGCACCTTCTCCCCGAGGGGAGAAGGGCGCCAAGGCCCAGCGTCAGTGATGTGTGCCGACGCTAGCCCCGTGGGGGAGGGTGGCACGCCGCAGGCGTGACGGGTGGGGCGGCCCCCCGCGCAACGGGGGCGCGGCGGCGTCAGAACGCGGCCGTCATCGGGTCCGGGCCGATCCGGCCGCCGGGCGCGTCGAGGCCGGCGATCCGGTCCATATCGCCGGCGTCGAGGCGGAAGTCGAAGACATCGACGTTCTCCCGCAGCCGCCCGGCCTTCACCGTCTTGGGGATGACGATCAACCCGCTGTCGAGGTGCCAGCGGATGACCACCTGGGCGGGCGTCTTGCCGTGCTTGCGGGCGAGGTCGACCAGAGTCGCGTCCGCGAGGAGCTTGCCCTGGCCGAGCGGGCTCCAGGATTCGGTGTGGATGCCGTGCCGCTCGTGGACGGCGCGCATCGCCCGCTGCTGGAAGCGCGGGTGAAGCTCGATCTGGTTCAAGGCCGGCACAACGCCGGTCTCGCCGATGATGCGCTCCAGGTGCTCCTCGGTGAAGTTGGACACGCCGACCGACTTGGCGCGGCCCTCCTCCTTCAGGCGGACCAGGGCCTTCCAGGTCTCGACGTAGAGCCCTTTGCGCGGCGCGGGCCAGTGGATGAGATAGAGGTCGACCGCTTCGCGCTTGAGGCGCCCGGCGCTGGCCTCGAAGGCGCGGAGCGTCTCGTCGAAGCCCTGGTCGGCGTTCCACAGCTTGGTGGTCAGGAACACGTCGGGGTGCTCCGCCAGCGCCTCGCCGACGCCCTCCTCGTTGTCGTAGGCCGAGGCCGTGTCGACCGCCCGGTAGCCGGCGCGGACCGCCTCGGCCACGACCGCGGCGGCGTTGCCGGCCGGGGTCTGCCACACGCCCAGGCCGAACTGCGGCATGGTGCGGCCGTCGTTCAGCGTCACGTCGCTCTGTTGCCGTTCAGTCATGGTCGATCCCGCGCGGCGCCCTCGCCGCCGACCGGCCATATGGCGCCTTCCGTCGCCGCCATCAAGGCGAGGGTCCGCGCGACGGCCGGAACCCGTCAGTCGTCCGGCGCGTGGAGGAGTGCCCGCCAGAGCACGGCCAGCATGCCGATGCATCCGAGGAAAGCGCTGACGTAGGCTCCGAACAGCATGGCGTCCCCCTTCGCGCCGGAGGCGGGGCGGATCATCTCCGGGGCCGCATCTTAATGCGACAATTCGGCCCATGGCACTAACATAGGACAGCACTGGAGCTGTTGCCGCTCGCCTTGGCTCGCAGCTCCAGCCTCCTGTTTTTACGAGCATCTTCACGCGATCAGGTGATTCCACCTGATCGCGATCTGCTCCAGCGTAGCCGATCAGAGGTCGTGATCCGCCCGAGGGGTTCCATTCCGAATCGTGCGGGGAGACATGATGCTTCGCCGCTCTCTGTCATGGCTCTCCGCCCGGCTCCTGGCCCGCACCGTGTCGAGCGACGTCGACCGGCTCCTGCGCGGCTACGGCGCGGAGGCCCTGTTCATGGCGCGGCACGCCGTGCGGGTGGCGCGCGAGCCCGACAGAACCTGCCATTGGAGCCGCGTCCTGACCGAAGTCGAGGGCCGCGGCCGATACCGGCCCTGGTGACCCTGGTGACGGTCCCCACGGGGGATGAGGCCGCCCCGGAACGCCCGTAGAACGGTCCACGTTGGCCGCCCGGCGTAGACACGATGGGAGGCCGACGATGAAAGCCCTTTGCTGGCACGGCAAGAACGACATCCGCTGCGACAACGTCCCCGATCCGACGATCGAGGATCCGCGCGACGTCATCATCAAGGTCACGAGCTGCGCGATCTGCGGCTCGGACCTCCACCTGATGGACGGGCTCATGCCCACCATGGAGAGCGGCGACGTGCTCGGCCACGAGTTCATGGGCGAGGTGGTCGAGGTCGGCCAGGGCTTCACCAAGTTCAAGAAGGGCGACCGGATCGTCGTGCCCTTCAACATCAACTGCGGCGCGTGCGACCAGTGCAAGCGCGGCAACTGGTCGGTCTGCGAGCGGTCGAACCGCAACGGCGCCCTGGCGGCCGCGCAGTTCGGCTTCCCGACGGCGGGCCTGTTCGGCTACTCGCACCTCACGGGCGGCTACGCGGGCGGGCAGGCCGAATACGTGCGCGTGCCCATGGCGGACGTGGCGCCCATGAAGGTGCCCGAGGGCATGACGGACGAGGAGGCGCTGTTCCTCACCGACATCTTCCCCACGGGCTACCAGGGCGCCGACCACGCCGAGGTGCGGGGCGGCGACATCGTGGCGATCTGGGGCGCGGGCCCGGTCGGCTATTTCGCCATCCAGTCCGCCAAGGTGATGGGCGCCGGGCGCATCATCGCCATCGACACAGTTCCCGAGCGCATCGCACTCGCCCGCAAGGCCGGCGCCACCGACATCATCGATTTCGCCGAGGAGGACGTCTACGAGCGCATCAAGGAGATCTCCAAGGGCAAGGGGGCCGACAGCGTGATCGACTGCGTCGGCATGGAGGCCAGCGGCGCCCACGGGCTCGCCGGCCTGGTGGACACCGTGAAGGAGAAGCTGCTCCCCGCCGAGCGCACCACGGCGCTCGACCAGGCGATCCGCGCCGTGCGGGGCTGCGGCATCGTCTCGGTGCCGGGCGTCTACGGCGGCCCGGTCTCGGTCAACATGGGCACCATCGTGCAGAAGGGCCTGACCCTGAAGAGCGGCCAGACCCACGTGAAGCGCTACCTGGAGCCGTTGACGAAGATGATCCAGGACAAGAAGGTCGACATGACGTCCCTCATCACCCACCGCTCGACCAAGCTCGAGGACGGGCCGGAGCTCTACAAGACGTTCCGCGACAAGAAGGACGGCTGCATCAAGGTGGTGTTCCACCCGAACTGACGGCCCGTTAAGGTCGCGCGCCCAACATCGTCCCGGGCGGAGGACCGCGCGACCCGATGGACCACCGTGCCGACATCGACCGGGACAGGCGCGAGCGCCCCCGCCCGGCGTCCCCCGTCCCAGCGCCGGGCGGCGCCGGGCAGTTCCTGCGCTTCTGCGGCGTCGGCGGCGTCGGCTTCGCGGTCGACGCCCTGGCCCTCATGGCCGGCATCCACGGGCTCGGCCTCGGCCCGATCCCGGCGCGGCTGGCCTCCGCCGTGGTGGCGATCCTCACGACCTTCGAGCTCAACCGCCGCTGGGCGTTCCGCGGCGCCGGCTCCGAGCGCTGGTGGGCGGGCTTCGCGGCCTATGCCGGCGTGCAGGGCCTCGGCCTCGCCTGCAACGTGGCGGTCTACGTGGGCTGCGATCTGCTGCTGCCCCCGCCGCTGAACGCCCCCCTGATCGGCCTCGCGGCGGCCTCGGGCGCGGCGCTCCTGGTCAACTACGCCGGGGCGAGCCGCGTGGTGTTCCGGCCGAAGGCGCCCTGACGCGGTTTCCCGTCGATCGGCTCGGATCGCCCTCCCCGCCGCTCGTCCCCGCGCAGGCGGGGACTCGGCGCAACATGTCCGGCCGAAGGCCGGTCCTCTCTCTCCGCAACCGTGCGGCGCGGGACGCGCGATCGGGAGTGTCGGCCTTCGGCCGTCTCCTGGCGCTGGATTCTCGTCCGCACGGGGATGAGCGGTCGAGGGGAGCGATCGGACCGGAACCGTGCGACGGGGCGCCGACGGGGTTCACGGGCGCGCCAGCACCTCCCGCACGGCCTCGGCCATGGCATCCTCGGCCACCGGGAACTGGGCCCTGCTGCGGAGTTCGAGGTAGTCGGAGCGGTCCTTCGAGCCCTTGGCGAGTTCGGCGCCGAGGCGGAGGTCGCGGATCATCACCACGGGGCCGCCCTCCGCGTCGCGCTCGTTCGAGCCCTGGATCACCGCGCAGGCGCTGTGGCGCTTGTCGGCGTATTTGAGCTGCGCGTTGAGGCCGGCCGAGCCGAGGTAGAGCTCCGCCCGGATGCCGGCCGAGCGCAGCCGCGTCACGAGCCCCTGGTAGCGGGCGAGCTCGCCCCGATCCAGCACCGCCACCACCACGGGGCCGCGCGGCGCGGCGGCGCCGACGAGCGGGCTGCCGACGGCGCGCAGGGCCGCCATGAGGCGCGACACGCCGACCGAGAAGCCGGTGGCCGGCACGGGCTCGCCGCGGAACCGCGCCACGAGCCCGTCGTAGCGCCCGCCGCCGCCGACCGAGCCGAAGCGGATCGGCGCGCCGTGCTCGTCCGCGACGGTGAACAGGAGCTCGGCCTCGAAGACCGGGCCGGTGTAATATTCGAGCCCGCGCACCACCGAGGGGTCGATCACCACGTCGTCCGACCGGCCCGCCGCCGCCACCAGGGCGGCGATCTCGGCGAGCTCGTCGACGCCCTCGGCGCCCCGCGCCGAGCCCTCGACCGCCGCGCGCAGGTTGCGGATCGTGGCCTCGGCGTCCTCGCCCCGCGCCGCCGTGAAGGCGAGCACGCGGGCGATGCCGTCGGGCGCGAGCCCGGCGCCGCGGGTGAAGTCGCCGCTCTCGTCGCGCCGGCCGGGGCCGAGCAGGGCCTCGACGCCGGCGGGGCCGAGCCGGTCGAGCTTGTCGATGGCGCGCAGCACGGTGAGGCGCCGCCCGGCCTCCTCGGGGCCGCCGAGGCCGATGGCCTCCATGACGCCGTCCAGCACCTTGCGGTCGTTGACCTTCACGAGGTAGTCGCCGCGCGCGATGCCGAGCCGCTCCAGCGTGTCGGCCGCCATGACGCAGATCTCGGCGTCGGCCGCCACCGAGGCCGACCCCACCGTGTCGGCGTCGAACTGCAGGAACTGCCGGAACCGGCCGGGGCCGGGCTTCTCGTTGCGGAACACCGGACCGGCCCGGTAGGAGCGGTAGGGCCTGGGCAGGGCGTCGTAGTGCTCGGCGACGTAGCGGGCCAGCGGCGCCGTGAGGTCGTAGCGCAGCGACACCCACTCGTCGTCGTCCTTGAACGAGAAGACGCCGGCGTTGGGGCGGTCGAGGTCGGGCAGGAACTTGCCGAGCGCGTCCGTGTACTCGATGAGCGGCGTCTCCACGGCCTCGAAGCCGTAGAGCTCGTAGGTGTCGCGGATGGCCGCGGTGATCCGCTCGGTCGCCGCGAGGTCGGCGGGGCCGCGGTCGGCGAGGCCGCGCGGCAGGCGGGCTTTGGCGGTGTCGGTCATGGGGCTCGCGGTCGGAGGAGGCGGGGGTCGGGAGTCCCCTCATCCGTCGTCGCTGCGCGCCGACACCTTCTCCCGCAGGCGGGAGAAGGGAACGTGGGGTGTTCTTTCCCGCGGGCGGGAGAGGCCGGGTCGGATGAGGGGCCCGTGAGGGTCAGTGCAGGGTGGTGATGAGCTTGCGCAGCCGGTCGGCGATGTCGCCGATCTGGGTTTCGGTGATGATGAGGGGCGGCGTCAGCGCGATCGTGTCGCCGGTGATGCGGATCATCAGGTCGGCCTCGTGGAAGGCGCGGTCCATGGCCTCGAAGGCGCGGGCGCCGACGGCGTCGGGCTTGGACGCGAGGTCGATGGCACCGACCAGGCCGACGGTCCGGATGTCCAGCACGTTGGGCAAGCCGCGCAGCCCGTGGATGGCCTCGGCCCAGACCGGCTCCATCCGCCGCACGTGGCCGAACAGGTCCTCGTCGCGGTAGACGTCGAGCGTCGCCAGCGCGGCCGCGCAGGCGAGCGGATGGGCCGAATAGGTGTAGCCGTGGAACAGCTCGATCACGTGCTCCGGCCCCTTCATGAAGGCGTCGTAGATCGGCTTGCGCACCACGACGCCGCCCATCGGCACGGTGCCCGAGGTGACGCCCTTGGCGAAGCAGATCATGTCCGGCACCACGCCGTAGCGCTCGGCCGCGAAGGGGAAGCCGAGCCGGCCGAAGCCCGAGATCACCTCGTCGAAGATGAGCAGGATGCCGTGCTTGTCGCAGATGGCGCGCAGGCGCTGCAGGTAGCCCTTGGGCGGCGGCAGCACGCCGGTCGAGCCCGCCATGGGCTCCACGATCACGGCCGCGACCGTGGAGGCGTCGTGCAGCGTGACGATGCGCTCGAGGTCGTCGGCGAGGTGGGCGCCCCACTCGGGCTCGCCTTTGGTGAAGGCCTGGTGCTCGCGGCTGTAGGTGTGGGGCAGGTGGTCGACGCCGCCCAGCATGGTGCCGAAGTGCTTGCGGTTCGTGACGATGCCGCCGACCGAGATGCCGCCGAATCCGCAGCCGTGGTAGCCGCGCTCGCGGCCGATGAGCCGGGTGCGGCTCGCCTGCCCGCGCATGTTGTTGAACGCGATGGCGATCTTCAGCGCCGTGTCGACCGCCTCCGAGCCGGAGTTGGAGAAGAAGACGTGGTCGAGGTCGGCCGGCGCCAGGGCGGCGATGCGGGACGCGACCGCGAAAGCCTTGGGATGGCCGAACTGGAAGGTCGGGGCGAAGTCGAGCTCGGCCGCCTGGGCCTGGATGGCCGACACGATCGGCTCGCGGTTGTGGCCCGCATTGGTGCACCAGAGCCCGGCCGTGCCGTCCATCAGCGCCCGGCCGTCGGCCGCGTAGTAGAACATGTCCTTGGCCCGCGTGATCATGCGCGGGCTCTTCTTGAAGGATCGGTTCGCCGTGTAGGGCATCCAGAAAGCTTCGAGGTCGTTGGGGACCTCGGTCTGGGGCGCGAAGGCGGCTTGGGACGACGGCATGGGCGGGGCTCGCTGGATATCCGGGCGGGCGCGGCCCCGCCGGGGGCCACGCCGTCCCCCGGAGCTTAGAGCAGGATCGCGCCGGAGGGAAACCGGCCGGCGCGCATGGTCCTCAGGCGCCCTGCACGTCGAAGACCACGTCGATGTTGTCGCGGGTCGCGTGGGAATAGGGGCAGATCTTCTCGTGGGCCTCGTGCACGAGCTCCTTCAGCTCGGCGGTCGGCAGGTGCTTGTCCGTCACGGTCATCTTCACCGCGACGCCGAAGCCGCCCGCGTCGCGCGGGCCGACCGACACCGCGCAGGTGATCTCGGCGCCCGTGGCGTCCTTCTTGTGCTGCTTGGCCGCGAAGTCGAGCGCGCCGCCGAAGCAGGCCGCGTAGCCGGTGGCGAAGAGGTGCTCGGGGGTCGTGGTGCCGGCCTTGCCCGGGCCGCCCATCTCCTTGGGGACCGAGAGCGTCACCGACACCGTGCCGTCCTCGGCCTTGCTGGTGCCGTTGCGGCCGCCGGTCGACATGGAGCGGGCGGTGAAGAGCGGCTTGATGGGCGAGATGGTCATGGGTGAAACCTTTCTGTCTTCATCAATCGGCGGATCGGGGCGATCGATGCGGGCTTATAGGGCGGCGGGAGCCGGGCGGCCAGCTTCGACCGCGAGGGTCCGACATGTCCGGCCATGCCGCCCTCCATCCGGCGGCGCTCTTGACATTGTCAGGGCCGAACCGAATGTATAGCTCTACATTGTCGTGACGGGTGCCATGGACAGTCCGAGCCTTCCAGCCGCGACGATGGGCGAGCGGCTGCGCACCGCGCGATTCGGGGTCAACATGACCCAGGACGCCGCGGCAGCCTCGCTCGGCATGGCCCGGACGACCCTGGTGGCGATCGAGAAGGGCCAGCGGCCCGTCAGGCCGGACGAGACGCTGGCCCTCGCGCGGCTCTACGGCGTGAGCGTCGGCAGGCTGACGTCGCCCGACGCCATCCACGTCGACCTCGCGGCGAAGTTTCGGCGGACCGGGGGGAAGGACTCGTCCGAGGCCGTGACGCAGGCGCTGGCCCTGCTCAACCGCCTCGTCACCGGCGCCGTGCAGTTGGAACGGCTGCTCGGTCAGGAACCGCGCACCGATTACCCCCCTCCCGTCCGGATCGTGCCACAGAGGGTCGCCCAGCAGGCGGACGACGCCGCCGAAACGCTGCGGGCGAGGCTCGGATGGGGTCTGGGTCCCATCCCCGACCTGATCGGCGTGCTGGAGCTCGAACTGGGTCTGCGGATCTTCGCCCGGCCGCTGCCGCCGCAGATCTCGGGGCTCTACGCCTACGACCCGGCGGTCGGCGCCTGCATGCTCCTCAACGCCCACCATCACCGGACGCGGCGGATCCAGACCGCGGCCCACGGGACCGGGCATTTCGCGGCCGACCGCGCGCACGCCGACATCCTCGAACGGGAGGGCGTCCCGCTCACGGCGGAGGAACGCTTCGCCAAGCGGTTCGGATCGGCCCTGCTGATGCCGGCCTCCGGCGTCCGGGCGCGCTTCGAGCGCATCGCCGGCCCGGAGCACCGGTTCGATGTCCGGGAGCTGATCCTCCTGGCCCACCAGTTCGGCGTCGCGGCGGAGGCCATGGGCCGGCGCCTGGAGGACCTGACCCTCCTGCCCCAGGGGACCTGGACCGCGATGCGAGCCCGCGGTTTGGCGGGCGGGTTCGAGCGTGGCGTGATCGGCGAGGCGGGCGCGCCGCCGCCGGCCGTGTCGCCGCGCCTCGCCTATCTGGCGTCGACCGCCCTGGAGCGCGGGCTGCTCTCGGAGGGGCAGGTCTGCGACCTGCTGGCCATCGACCGGCTGGAGCTGAGGGAGGCTCTGCTGCCCTTCGAGGCCGAGGAAGTCCCGTCCCTCCATGCCTGACCCGGCCGGCAGCCGCGGCCTCGTGCTCGACACGAACGTCTGGATCAACCTGCTGGCGACCGAGGCCCTCGGCGAGGTGCTCGACGCCTTGGCGGTCCCCTGCCTCACGCCCGAACAGGTCGTCGCCGAGACCACGCGCCACCCCGTCACCCGGATCGCCTTTCCGCCGGACGATCACCCGCTGCGCGGGCTGGCGCCGAGGGTCGAGGTCGTGACGCTCGGAGGCGCGGAGGTGGGGCTGTTCCTGGACATCGTCGGGGCGCCGGCCCCGGACGCCCTCGGTGACGGCGAGGCGGCGGTGATCGCCGCCGCGGCGACGCGGGGGCTGGATGTCGCGCTCGACGACCGGAAGGCGCGCCGGATCATCCGCGAGCGCTTCCCGCGGCTGCGGGCCTTCTGGACCGTGGACCTCCTGCGGGCGCCCTCCGTGGTCCGGGACCTCGGCGCGCGGCGCGCGGCCGAGTGCTTCGCGCGGGCCGAGCGGTTCGGCCGCATGCACGTGCCCCGAAGCTGAGGCGCGGTCGGGCCGCGGCGTCCGGCGATCCGGCGCCGCCTTGACAGGGCCGGCGCGGCGGGGCCAACCGGTGCCATGAGCCTCTCCCCCACACCGATCCTGTCCGGCCTGTCCGAGGTCGCGTCCCGCTACGACGTGATCCTGTCGGACGTGTGGGGCGTGCTGCACGACGGGCGGCGCGCCTTCCCGAGGCCCGCCGACGCGCTGACGCGCTTCCGCGAGGGGGGCGGCACGGTGGTGCTGATCACCAACGCGCCGCGGCCGAACGGGCCGATCCGGGAGCAGCTCGATAGGCTCGGCGTGCCGCGCTCGGCCTACGACGACCTCGTCACCTCCGGTGACAGCACGGTGGCGCTGATCGCGGCCCGCGGCGAGGGCCCGTTCTACCACATCGGCCCCGAGCGCGACCGCGCCCTGATGGAGGAGGTGCGGCTGAAGACCGGCCGCGCGCCGGCCCTGAGCGGGCTGCACGAGGCCGCCCACGTGATCTGCTCGGGCCTGTTCGACGACAGGGCCGAGACGCCCGACCACTACGCCGGCACCTACGCGGCCATGCGGGAGCGCGGCCTGGAGATGATCTGCGCCAACCCCGACGTCGTGGTGCACGTCGGCGACCGGCTGGTCTTCTGCGCCGGCGCGCTGGCGGAGCGCTACGAGGCGCTCGGGGGCGTCGTGCACTATGCCGGGAAGCCGCACGCCCCGATCTACGACCTCGCCCTGTCCCTGGCGTCCCGGGCGCGGGGCCGGGAGGTCGATCCCGCGCGCGTGCTGGCGGTCGGCGACGGCATGCGGACCGACATCGCCGGCGCCGTGCGGGGGCACCTCGACGCGCTCTTCGTCACGGACGGCATCCACCGCGGCGACACGGGGCCGGGCGACGGCACGCTCGACCCCGCGGCGCTGGAGCGCTTCCTCGGCGCGTCCCCCTTCCGCCCCACGGCCGCCATCGCGGACCTCGCCTGGTGAGCGGGGGTCAGCCCGCGTTGCGGTAGGCCTTCCGCGACAGCACCGTGCGGACCATGATCGACAGGTCGAGCAGCAGCGACCAGTTGTCGATGTAGAACAGGTCGTGCTCGACGCGGCCCAGCACCTTCTCGGGCGTGTCGGTCTCGCCGCGCCAGCCGTTCACCTGGGCCCAGCCCGTGATGCCGGGCCGCACGTTGTGGCGGCGGGCGTAGAGCGCCACGTCGCGCTCGAAGGCCTGGTCGTGCGCCATGGCGTGGGGCCGGGGGCCGACGAGCGACATGTCGCCCCGGATGACGTTGATGAGCTGGGGCAGCTCGTCGATGTTGGTGCGGCGCATGAAGCGGCCGACCCGCGTGATGCGGCTGTCGCCGGCCGTGGCCTGCCGCACGGCGCGGCCGTCCTCCTGCGTCCGCATGGAGCGGAATTTGTAGATGCGGAACGGCTCCTGGTTGAAGCCGTAGCGGCGCTGCAGGAAGAACACCGGGCCGCGGCCCTCGATCCTGATGGCGAGCGCCACCGCGGCGAAGAGCGGGGCCAGCGCCACCAGGGCGGCCGAGGCCAGCACGACGTCCACCGCGCGCTTGGCCAGCACCTCGCTCGACGACAGGGGGCGGCGCACGAGGTGCACCGAGGCGACCGTGCCGTTGCGCACGACGTGGAGGTCGTCGAACTGCTCGAAGAAGCGCTCGGGCTGGAGGTGGATGGCGGCCGGCACGCCCATGAACGTGTCGATGCAGGCTTCCAGCCGGGCCCGGTCGCCCCAGGGCACCAGGATGTAGACGTCGTCGGGGCGCAGCACGCGAGCCGAGGCGGCCGCCAGCGCGAGGTCGTCGGCGCGGTCCTCGTCGCCGGGGCGCAGCACCGCGGCACCGACGATGCGCAGGCCCAGCAGATGGGGCGCGTGGCGGTCCGAGAAGGCGCGGATCATGTCCTCGTCGCCGACGAGGAAGATGGTGCGCGACGCCACCCGGCCCGCCGAGGCGCGGCTCGTCATCACCTGCACCAGCCCGGCCCGCACGGCCAGCAGCCCCGCGTAGCCCCCGACCGCCAGCCACAGCGCGGCGCCGCGGGAAAAGTCGTGCGTGGTCTTGGTCAGGAAGGCCAGCACCAGCGCGCCCGTCACGGCCACGCCCCACAGGCTGAGCGAGCGCTTGGTGTGGCCCTTGTGGGTCAGGTAGCGCGTGATGGCGTAATCGTGCCGCACGGCGCCCGGCACGACGAAAAGCATCGCCACGGTGGCGCCGAGCACGAGGTCGTGCAGGTCGCCACCGTGGCCCAGCAGAACGCCGGCCAGGAGCGCCACGCCCACGATGGTCGCGGCGTCGAGCCCCGCCGCGAGGGCGAGGAAGCCGATGCGCGTGACGGCCGTGCTGGTCTTGCCCCGCCCGGCCGCACGCGCGGCGCGGGACCGGCCGCGCCGCGCGGGGCGGAGCAGCGGCGTGGGGAGGAGGAAGTCGGTGCGCGGCAAGGTGGGATCCCCGGACGTCGTGGCCGGATCCCGTGCCGGGCGGCGGTGCCGCCGGGCGTCGGATCCGGCGCCGGCGTCGCAATGCCCGTGCCCGCGCCGTCCGGCCTGATCCGTGCCGAAACGGCGCGGGACCGGGCCCCGGGCTTGCCGGGCCGCGGGGCGGCGTGCTCGAATGGCACAGGTGGATGTGCCGGGGCTGCCATGAAGATCGCGCTGATCCAGATGAACTCGGGCGACGACCGCTCGGCCAACGTGGCGCAGGCCGCGGCGCTCGTCGAGCGCGCCGTGGCCGAGGACCGGCCCGACTGGGTGCTGCTGCCCGAATGCTTCGACTTCCTCGGCGGCACGCGCGACGCCAAGCTCGCCGCGGCCGATCCCTTCCCGGACGGCCTCGCCTACCGCGCGATGCGGGACCTCGCGCGGCGGCACGGCGTCTTCATCCACGCGGGCTCCATGCTGGAGCGGCTTCCCGGCGAGGACCGCATCGGCAATACCACCGTGGCGTTCGACCGCGAGGGCCGCGAGGCGGCGCGCTACCGCAAGATCCACCTCTTCGACATCACGGCGCCGGACGGCACGGAATACCGCGAGAGCGCCTCCTTCAAGCCCGGCGAGGCGGTCGTCACCTACGACTGCGAGGGCGTCACGGTCGGCTGCTCGATCTGCTACGACATCCGCTTCCCCTTCCTGTTCCAGGCCCTGATGGACCGCGGCGCGACGCTCATCGCCATGCCGGCCGCCTTCACGATGCAGACCGGCAAGGACCACTGGGAGGTGCTGCTCCGGGCGCGCGCCATCGAGACCGAATGCTACCTCGCGGCCGCGGCCCAGACCGGCACCTTCACCCAGGGCGGGCAGGTGCGGACCACCTACGGCCACTCGATGGTGGTGGACCCCTGGGGCCACGTCACGGCGCGGGCCTCCGACGGCGTCGGCACGGTGGCGGCGCGGATCGAGCCCGAGCGGGTCGCGCGGGTGCGGGCCATGATCCCGGTGGCGCGGCACAGGGTGGAGATGCCGAAGGCGCGGTGAGGGCTCGCTTTCGGCCTTTCACCGGCCGAACCGAAATCGATATATCTTTTGGACCTTATCAAACTTATCATGGTGCGAGATAAGATCGATAAGGTCGATATGGATCCCGTCAGCAATCCCTTCGCTCCCGGCGCAGGCAGTCAGCCTCCCGAACTTGCCGGACGAGGGGATATCCTCGCCCGCAGCAGCACGACGCTGGCTCGGGTTCAGAGGGGACGGCATGCCAAGAGCTTCATGATCGTGGGGCTTCGCGGAGTCGGGAAGACAGTGCTGCTGAACAAGATCGAAGAGATGGCCGAAAGCAGCGGTTATATCGCGGCCATCGTCGAAACGCCCGAGAACAAGTCGCTTCCCGAACTTCTCATCCCGTGCCTTCGCAGGATCCTGATCCGCTTGGACATGAAGGAGAAAGTCAACGAGGCCGTGAAGCGCGGGCTCGGCACCCTGAGGTCCTTCGCCAGGGCCGTGAAGGTCAACGTCGGCGACGTCGAATTTGGTCTCACGATAGAGCCATCGCCCGGGATCGCCGACAGCGGGGACATCGAGGCGGATCTGCCCGACCTGTTTCAGGCTGTCGGCGAAGCCGCCAAGGCACGCGGCAAGTCCGTGGCGATCATCATCGACGAACTGCAGTACGTGAAGGAAGCCGAGTTCAGCGCCCTCATCATGGCCATCCACCGCGTCTCGCAGAAGCAACTGCCGTTGCTGCTGATCGGAGCTGGTTTGCCGCAACTCGTGGGATTGGCGGGGAAGTCGAAGTCCTATGCGGAACGGTTGTTCGACTACCCGCGCGTCGATGCCCTGCCGGCGTCCGATGCCGCCCTGGCGCTCAGCGAGCCAGCGCGGCGTGAGGGCGTCGAGTTCCAGCGCGACGCCATCGATCTCATCATCTCCCTGACGCAGGGCTACCCCTATTTCATCCAGGAATGGGGATACCACACGTGGAACAGCGCTGCGGCCTCGCCCATCACGGCGCAGGATGTGCTGAACGCCGGAGCGAGAGCGGTTCAAAGCCTCGATGAAAGCTTCTTTCGCGTTCGCTTCGACCGAATCACGCCGCGCGAGAAGGACTATATGTCGGCCATGGCGACTCTCGGCAGCGGCCCGCACCGATCGGGAGACATTGCGGCCGTCATGGGATCGACCGTCGAGAGCGTGGCGCCTCTGCGCAGCTCGTTGATCCGGAAAGGCATGATCTACAGCCCGGCGCATGGCGACACGGCCTTCACCGTTCCGCTGTTCGACGAATACATCATCAGGACGATGAGACCCGAAAATCCCCGGTGACGTCGCACGAGCCGTTTCCCGACCTGTCCCGCCCCGTCGCCGACCTCGCCCGCGACCTCATCGGCGCGACCCTGCTCCTCGACGGCGTCGGCGGGGTCGTGGTCGAGACCGAGGCCTATGCCCGCGGCGACCCCGCGTCCCACAGCTTCCGCGGCCCCACGCCCCGCAACGGCGCCATGTTCGGCCCCGCGGGCCGCGCCTACGTGTATCGGTCCTACGGCATCCACTGGTGCCTCAACGTCGTGGGCGGGGAGGAGCCCGGCTGCGCGGTGCTGATCCGGGCGCTGGAGCCCACGGAGGGCCTCGCGGCGATGCGGGCGCGGCGCGGCCTCGACGCCCCGCGCCTCCTCTGCGCCGGGCCGGGCCGGCTCTGCGCGGCGCTGGGGATCACGGCGGCCCACGACGGCCTGCCGCTCGACCGCGCGCCCTTCGCGCTGCTGGCGCCCCCCGCCGCGCCCCCGATCGCGGCCGGCCCGCGGATCGGCATCACCCGCAACGCCGAGGCGCCCTGGCGCTTCGGCCTCGCGGGGTCGCGCTTCCTCAGCCGACCCTTCCCGCGCGTCCCGGCCGCGGGCTGATTCCGCCCCGGGCCGATCGGCGCTCGCCATGGCGATGCCCGCGCGTGCATAAGCGTCGGCACATCCCGAAGGACCCCCGCCCCTTGCCCGACGCCGTCCCCCCGCCGAAGATCCCGCCGCCGAAGATCCCGCCGCCGCTGCGCCAGCCCGCCTTCCTGCGCTTCTGGCTCGCCCGGACGCTGTCGACCGCGGGGTTCCAGATCATCGCCGTGGTGGTGGGCTGGCAGATCTTCGCCCTCACGGGCTCGACGCTGGAGCTCGGCCTCATCGGGCTGATGCAGTTCCTGCCGATGCTCGTCCTGACGATCCCGGCCGGGCACGTCGCCGACCGCTACGACCGCCGCAGGATCGTGCGGGTGTGCCAGGCCGTCGAGGCCCTGGCGGCCGCGGCCCTGGCGCTCGGCAGCGCCGAGGGCTGGCTCGGCGCCCACGTCATCTTCGCGGCCGTCGCGGTCATCGGCGCGGCCCGCACCTTCGAGAGCCCCACCGTGTCGGCGCTGCTGCCGGGGGTGGTGCCGGCCGAGTCCCTGCCCAGCGCCCTCGCGCTGTCGGCCTCCTCCGTGCAGACCGCCACCATCCTGGGGCCGGCGGTCGGCGGCGCCCTCTACATCGCCGGGCCCGCCCTGGCCTATGCGGCGGTGGCCGCGGTCTTCGCCCTGGCGAGCCTCCTGATCGGGGGGATCCGCCTGGAGCGGGCGCCGCCGCCGCGCGAGCCGCCGAGCCTCGCCTCGCTCCTGTCGGGCTTCACCTACATCCGCGACCACTCGATCGTGCTCGGCGCCATCTCGCTCGACCTCTTCGCGGTGCTGCTCGGGGGCGCCACGGCGCTGCTGCCGGTCTACGCGCAGGACATCCTCCACACCACGCCGGTGGGGCTCGGCGTGCTGCGGGCGGCGCCGGCGGTCGGGGCGCTGCTCACCTCCGTGGTGCTGGTCCGCCATCCGCTGGCGCACCGGGCCGGGGTCAAGATGTTCCTCGCCGTGGGCCTGTTCGGCCTCGCCACCGTGGCGTTCGGCCTGTCGACCTCCTTCCCGCTGTCGCTGCTGGCGCTGGCGGTGCTCGGCGCCAGCGACGTGCTCAGCATGGTGGTGCGCTCCTCGCTGGTGCAGCTCCAGACGCCCGACGGCATGCGGGGCCGGGTGTCGGCCGTGAACTCCATGTTCGTCGGCACGTCGAACCAGTTGGGCGAGTTCGAGTCGGGCCTGACGGCCTGGCTGTTCGGCACCGTGCCGGCCGTGGTGCTGGGCGGGCTCGGCACCGTGGCGGTGGCGCTGCTGTGGTCGCGCCTGTTCCCGGCCCTGCGGGACGTCGACGACCTCGCCAAGGCCCATGGGCCGGGGTAGGAGGGGCGCCCGAGGGGATCCCGGCGGGATCGAGGGGAAACAGGACATGGCGCGCGCCGGGCTCGACATCGCCGAGGGGGACTCCGCCTCCCCCGTGGAGGCGACGGAGGCCGCCATCGCGGCCCGGCTCGACCGGCTGCCCGCCACGCGCTCGCTGTGGAGGCTGGTGGGGCTGCTCTCCTTCGGCGCCACCTTCGAATATTACGACCTGTTCTTCACCGGCTACGTGGCGCCCGGCATGGCGCGCGGCGGGCTGTTCACGCCCGACAGCCTCGGCGTCTTCGGCGGCCTCGCGGGGATCGGCGTCACGGGCTTCGGCACCTTCGTCTTCGCCACCTTCGCGGGGCTGTGGGTCGGCACCACGGCGCTGGGCGGCGTGGCGGACCGCTACGGCCGGCGCGCGGTCTTCACGGGATCGCTGATCTGGTACTCGCTGAGCACGCTGGCGCTGGCCTGCCAGACGAGCGGCTTCGGCCTCGACCTGTGGCGCTTCATCGCCGGCATCGGGCTCGGCGTCGAGCTCGTCACGGTGGACACCTACATCGCCGAGATCGTGCCGCGCGCGGTGCGGGGCCGCGCCTTCGCGCTGAACCAGGTCGTGTCCTTCCTGGCCGTGCCGGCCGTGGCGCTGCTCGCCTGGCTGCTGGTGCCCGAGGCGCCCTTCGGGGTCGACGGCTGGCGCTGGGTGGTGCTGGCCGGCACGCTGGGCGCGGCCTTCGTCTGGATCATCCGCCGCCGCGTGCCGGAATCGGCCCGCTGGCTCGCCCGCCGCGGCCGCGTCGCGGAGGCCGACCGCATCGTGGGGACGCTGGAGGCGGCGGCGGAGCGCGACCTCGGCCGCCCGCTCCCGCCCGCGCGGCCCGCCGCGACCCGGCCCGAGCCCCAGCCCGGGCCCCAAGGCCGCGCCGGCCTCGCCGAGGTCTGGCGGGCGCCCTACCGCTCGCGCGCCGTGATGATGTCGGTGTTCCAGTTCTGCCAGACGATCGGCTTCTACGGCTTCGCCGCCTGGGTGCCGACCCTGCTGATCGCCAAGGGCGTCGACGTGACGAAGAGCCTGCAATATGCCTTCGCCATCGCGGTGGCGAACCCCTTCGGGCCGCTGCTGGGCCTGCTGGTCGCCGACCGGTTCGAGCGGAAGTGGCAGATCTGCGCGGCCGCGGTGGCGGCGGCCTGCTTCGGGCTCCTGTTCTCGCAGGCGGCCGGCTTCGGGCCGGTGATCGCGCTCGGCGTTCTGGTCACGCTGTCGAACAACTGGATGTCCTTCGCGTTCCACGGCTACCAGGCCGAGCTGTTCCCGACGCGGATCCGGGCGCTCGCGGTGGGGCTGGTCTATTCCTGGAGCCGCCTGTCCGGCGCCTTCGCGGGGCTCATCGTCAGCGCGCTCCTGGCCCGCCAGGGTGTCGGCGCGGTCTTCATCCTCATCGCCGGCGCCATGGCGGTCATCGTCGTGGCGATCGGCGCCTTCGGGCCGCGCACGCTCGGTCGGCCGCTCGAAGACATCGCGCGCTGAGAGTTTGTGGATGAATGCCCACCTGCCCCTGAACCGGCAAGAATTCATCAGTGTTCTCAGAGGGCATTCAGGCACAAGTTCGAGACAGACACAGACTCTGAGGGAGTGACCTATGGTTTTCGCCTGCACGGTGCCGGCCGTCCCGACCGTCCTGGCGGACGACGACCGGGTGCGGATCACCCGCTGGGACTTCGTCCCCGGCGCCACCACCGGCTGGCATGAGCACGCCCTGCCCTACGCCATCGTCATGGTGACGGACGGCACCATGGTGGTGGACGCCGGCGGCGCCGAGCCGACCCGCGTGACGCTCCGGGCCGGCGACGCCTATTCGCGCCCCGCCGGCATCCGCCACGACGTGATGAACGGCGGCGACGCGCCGATGGGCTTCGTGGAGGTGGAACGGAAGGGCTGACCCCGCCGGCCGATGCGCCGCTATGCCCGGGCGCGCGGGGCTCGGCAAAGCCGGCCCACCTCGCCTATGTGAGGCTCGTCCCGCCCTCCGGACCCGAGCCGACGTCCATGATCCCGCGCCTGCACGGCCTGCCCGACGCCACGCCCGCCGTCCTGGCCTTCGCCGACGCCCTGCGGCGGGGCGGCTTCGCGGGCGACATCTCGGCGACGGCCGCGGACCGCACCGTGCTGGCGACCGACAATTCGATCTACCAGGTCGCGCCCGAGGCCGCCCTGTTCCCGCGCTCCGCGGCGGACCTCGCCCTCGTCATGCGCCTGCTGGCGCGGCGGGCGTTCGAAACGGTCGCGCTGCGCCCGCGCGGCGGCGGCACCGGCACCAACGGCCAGTCGCTCGGCCCGGGCGTCGTCCTCGACCTGTCCCGGCACATGAACCGCATCCTGGAGATCGACGCCGCGGCGGGCTGGGTGCGGGTCGAGCCCGGCGTCGTCAAGGACCAGCTCAACGCCGCCCTGAAGCCCCACGGCCTGTTCTTCGCGCCCGAACTGTCGACCTCGAACCGCGCCACGGTCGGCGGCATGATCTCGACCGACGCCTGCGGCCAGGGCTCCTGCCTCTACGGCAAGACCCGCGACCACGTGCTCGAACTCGGCCTCGTCCTGTCGGACGGCACGCCGTGGCGCGCGCACCCGCTCGACGACGCGGAACTCGCCGCCCTCCAGGCCCGGCCCGACCGGGTCGGCGAGATCCACCGCGCCGTCGACCGCGTCCAGCGCGACCACGCGGCGCTGATCGCCGAGCGCTTCCCGAAACTCAACCGCTGCCTCACCGGCTACGACCTCGCCCACATCCGCGATCGTGCCGGCCGCTTCGACCTCAACGCGGTGGTGTGCGGCTCGGAGGGCACGCTGGCCCTCATCGCCGAGGCGAAGCTGCGCGTGCTGCCCTTGCCCCGCGCCTCGGCCCTGGTGGCGCTGCGCTACGCGAGCTTCGACGCCGCCCTGCGCGACGCGCGGGCCCTCGCGGGCTTCGGCGCGGCCTCGATCGAGACGGTGGACTCGACCGTGCTCGACCTCGCGCGGGGCGACGACATCTGGGCCGAGGTCGGCGCCTTCTTCCCCGAGGAGGAGGGCGCCCCGGTGCGCGGCATCAACCTCGTCGAGTTCGTGGGCGACGGCCCGGCGGCGGTCGAGGGGGCGGTGGAGCGCTTCACCGCGGCGCTCGCGGAAGGCGCGGGGCCCGCGGGCGCCCGGCTCGGCCACGCGGTCGCGAGGGGGGCGGCCGTCGACAGCTTGTGGGCCATGCGCAAGAGGGCCGTCGGCCTGCTCGGCAACGCCCGGGGCGCGGCGCGCCCCGTGCCCTTCGTCGAGGATGCGGCGGTGCCGCCCGAGCGCCTCGCCGACTTCGTGGCGGAATTCCGCGGCCTCCTCGACCGGCGCGGGCTGCGCTACGGCATGTTCGGCCACGTCGACGCCGGGGTGCTGCACGTCCGCCCGGCGCTCGACCTCAAGGATCCCGCGCAGGAGCGCCTGATCCGCGACGTCACCGAGGAGGTGGTGGCGCTCGCCGCGCGCTACGGCGGCCTGCTCTGGGGCGAGCACGGCAAGGGCCTGCGCTCGGAATTCGTGCCGCAGGTCTTCGGCCCGCTCTACCCCTGCCTCGTCGACATCAAGCGCGCCTTCGACCCCGGCGACCGGCTGAACCCCGGCAAGATCGCCTCGGCGACCGGCACGCCCCTGCTCCGGATCGACGGCGTGCCCTTCAAGGGGTCCTTCGACCGCCAGGTGCCCGAGCCCGTCCGCGCCGCCTACGACGAGGCCCTGCACTGCAACGGCAACGGCGCCTGCTTCAACTACGACGTCGACGACGCCATGTGCCCGTCGTGGAAGGCGACGCGCGAGCGGCGCCACTCGCCCAAGGGCCGCTCGGCCCTGATGCGCGAATGGCTGCGGCTGCTCGCCGCCGAGGGCGTCGACGCCCTCGACCCCGCCCTGCGGGTGCCCGCCGGGTGGCGCGCCGCCCTGTCGCGCCTGCGCAACACCTGGCGCGCGCGGCGCGGCGAGGCCGACTTCTCCCACGAGGTGAAGGAGGCGCTCGACGGCTGCCTCGCCTGCAAGGCCTGCGCGGGCCAGTGCCCCATCAAGGTCGACGTGCCGACCTTCCGGGCCAAGTTCCTCGAACTCTACCACGGGCGCTACCTGCGCCGCCCGCGCGACCACCTCGTGGCGGGGCTGGAGGCGGCGCTGCCCGTGGCGGCGCGGGCTCCGCGGCTCACCAACGCCATCGTGGGGAGCCGCCCCGTGCGCCGGGCCACGGCGGCGCTCGGCTTCGTCGACGCGCCGCGCCTCTCGGGCCTCGACCTCGGCGCCGAACTGCGCGCGCGGGGCCTCGCCTTTGCCACGCCCGAGGCCCTGGCGGGGCTCGACGCGGGGGGCCGCGCCCGCGGCGTCGTGCTGGTGCAGGACGCCTTCACGAGCTTCTTCGAGACGCGCGTCGTGCTCGACCTCGTCGACCTCCTGGCCCTGCTCGGCTTCGAGCCCTGGGTCGCGCCCTACCGGCCCAACGGCAAGGCGCTGCACGTGCACGGCTTCCTGCGCGGCTTCGCGCGCGCCGCGCGGGGCAACGCCGCCCATCTCGCCGCCCTGGCCCGCTCCGGCCTGCCGCTGGTCGGCGTCGACCCCTCGATGACGCTGACCTACCGCTCGGACTACCGCGGGGCGGCCGGGCCGGACGTGCCGCGGGTGCGGCTCCCGCAGGAGTGGCTGGCGGAACGGCTGGAGGATCTCCCGGCCTTCCCGCGGGACGGCGAGGTCGAGCTGCTGCCCCACTGCACGGAGCGCACCAACGCGGCCGCCTCGCTGCGCGACTGGACCGCGGTCTTCGGGCGACTGGGGCTGGGCCTGCGGATCGTCCAGGCCGGGTGCTGCGGCATGGCCGGCACCTACGGGCACGAGGCCGAGCACCGCGAACTGTCGCGCGCCATCTTCGCGGACGGCTGGGCGCGGCACATCGCGGCCGCCGGGACGAGGCCGCCCGCCGCGACCGGCTATTCCTGCCGGTCCCAGGCGGCGCGGTTCGGCGGCGTCGAGCTGCCCCACCCGGCGACGGTGCTCCTCGAGCGGCTGCGGCGGAGGGCCGGGGCGGCTTGAGGGCTCCCACGGAAATAAGTGCTTCGATCGAGTGGGCCAGGCACCTCTCGGGCCGGTGTCGAGAACGAAGCGCTTATTTTCGCGGGGACCCTGAGTCAGTAGACGAGGCGGACCCGGATCGTGCCCTCGATGGCGCGCAGCGACTCCAGCAGCCCGGCGTTCCCCGTGCCGAGGTCCGCCTCCACGACCACGTAGCCGAGGTCGCCGTCGGTCTGAAGATATTGCGCCGAGATGTTGACGCCGCGCGACGAGAACACCTCGTTGATCGCGCGCAGCAGGCCGGGCAGGTTGCGATGCACGTGGATGAAGCGCGTGCCGGTGGCGCGGGCCGAGAGCTGCACCTGCGGGAAGTTCACCGCGCCCGTGGTCGAGCCGGTGTCGGAATAGTCGACGAGCTTGCGCGCCACCTCGGCGCCGATGCGCTCCTGCGCCTCCTCGGTCGAGCCCCCGACATGCGGCGTCAGGATCACGTTGGGCAGGCCCTGCAGCGGCGTGGTGAAGCGCTCCGCGTTGGAGCCGGGCTCCTTCGGGAACACGTCCACGGCGGCGCCGCGCAGGTGCCCCTCCTCCAGGGCCTCCGCCAGGGCGTCGAGGTCCACCACCGTGCCCCGGCTGTTGTTGATCAGGTAGGCGCCGGGCTTCATGGCGCGGATCTCGGCCCGGCCGATCATGCCGTGGGTCGCCGGCGTCTCGGGGACGTGGAGGCTCACGACGTCGCTCCGGGCCAGGAGCTCGGCCAGGCTGTCGACGGGGTCGGTGTTGCCGTGGCGGAGCCTGTCGGTGGTGTCGTAGTAGACGACCTTCATGCCCATCGACTCGGCGAGGTTCGACAGTTGCGAGCCGATGTTGCCGTAACCCACGATGCCGAGCACCCGGCCGCGCACCTCGTGGCTGTCGGTCGCGGACTTGTCCCAGCCGCCCGCATGGGCCTGGACCGAGCGGGGGAAGACCCGCCGCAGCAGCATGACGATCTCGCCGATGACGAGTTCGGCGACGCTGCGGGTGTTGGAGAAGGGGGCGTTGAAGACCGGGATGCCGTGGTCGCGCGCGGCGTCGAGGTCGATCTGATCGGTGCCCACGCTGAAGCAGCCGACCGCCATCAGCCGGTCGGCCCCGCCGAGCACCTCCCGCGTCATCTGCGAGCGCGAGCGGATGCCCAGGATGTGCACGCCCTCCAGGGCCGCCGCGAGGGCCGGGCCGTCGAGCGCCTTCGGCAGGCGGGTGACGCCGGTATAGCCCGCCTGCGCGAACAGGGCCGCGGCGCTCTCGCTGATGCCCTCCAGCAGGAGGACGCGGACCTTGTCGCGCGGCAGGGAGAAGCGGGGGTTCATCCGTCGTGTCCCGTCTGGCTGCCGGCGGCGAACTCGGGGCCTAAGTGACTGATCTGCAAGGGTGACGCCCCGATCGGCCGGACCCGTCCGGCCCGGCCCCGGTGTATCGCAGACCACCGCCGCCGTCGACCCCCGTCAGTAGCCCAGCGCCATGCCGTCCTTGCGGTGGTCGGAGGCGCCCATCAGCACGCCGCGCGCCTCGTCGACCAGGATGGCCTGGCAGCCGCCGATCGGCGACGCCTGGACCTCGACGGCGTGGCCGCGGGCCCTGAGCTCGTCCAGCACCTCGGGGCCCAGCGTCGGCTCCACCTGCAGCACGCCCTCGGTGGCGAAGGAGCGCGGCGCGTCGCAGGCCTCCTGCACGTCGAGGCCGCGGTCGAAGACGCCGCTGAGGAAGTTGACGTGGCCGGTCGCCTGGAAGTGGCCGCCCATCACGCCGAAGGGCATCACGGGCCGCCCGTCGCGGCACACGAGGCCCGGGATGATCGTGTGCAGCGGCCGCTTGCCGGGCGCGATGCTGTTGGGGTGGCCCGGCGCGAAGCGGAACGACAGGCCGCGGTTGTGCAGCAGGATGCCGCTCTCCGGCACGTAGATGCCGCTGCCGAAGCCGTTGAAGACCGAGTTGATGAGCGACACGCAGTTGCGGTCCCGGTCCACCACCGACAGGCACACCGTGTCCCTGTGGGCCACGCCGTCCCAGAACAGGGGCGGCTTCGCCCTCGCCCGGTCGATCTCTGGCAGGATGCGCCGCGTCCAGTCGTCGGACAGGAAGTGGTCGACCGCCACCTCGCCGTGGAGCGGGTCCGCCAGGTAGGCGTCGCGCGCGTGATAGGCCGCCTTGGTGACCTCGGCCAGGAGGTGGATGCGGTCGGCCTCGGAGGCGCCCGCGAAGTCGAGCGTCTCGGCCAGGCGCAGCATCATCAGGGCGATGAGCCCCTGGCCGTTGGGCGGGCATTCGTAGACGTCGTGGCCGCGGAAGCGCGTGGAGATCGGCGCGACGGGCGTGGCGCGCTGGGCGTCGAAGTCCTCGGCCGCGTGCAGGCCGCCGAGCGCGCGGAGCTTGCCCACGATCCCCTCGGCGACCGCGCCCGCGTAGAAGCCCGAGCGGCCCTCCCGCCCCACCGCCCGCAGCGTCGCGGCCAGCGCCGGCATGCGGTGGAGGTCGCCGGTCCGCGGCGCCCGCCCGCCGGGCAGGTAGGCGTCGCGCGCGTCGGCGTCGGCCTCCAGCCGTGCGCGGTTGGCGGCCCAGTCGGCCGCGACCCGGGGCGTCACGCGGAAGCCCTCCTCGGCGGCGCGGATCGCCGGCCGCAGCAGCTCCTCCAGCGGGCGGGAGCCGTGGTCGGCGTTGAGCCGGCACCAGGCGTCGACGGCGCCCGGCACCGTGACGGTGTGGGGCGAGGTCGGCGCCGGCGCCGTCAGCCCCCGTCCGGCGAACCATTCGGCCGCGGCCGCGGCGGGCGCCCGCCCCGAGCCGTTCAGCGCCGTGGGCGGGCCGCCGCGCGGGGCGTGGAGCGCGAAGCAGTCGCCGCCGAGCCCCGTCATGGCGGGCTCGACGACGCATTGCATCGCCACGGCGGCGAGGGCCGCGTCCATGGCGTTGCCGCCGCCCTTGAGCACCTCGACGGCCGTGAGGGTCGCGAGCGGGTGGGAGGTGGCGGCCATGCCGTCGGAGCCGATGGCGAGGGAGCGGCCGGGGCGATTGAAATCACGCAAGGGCGGGGCTTTCTGCGAGGGGCGGAGGTTCGCGGCGTCGGACCTCGACCCGCATAGGCCCTGTGCCGCGGCGCGGGAAGTCCGGGCGGCGGCCGCGGCGCGCGATCGACGGCGTCGCGGGCGGGAGTGCGACATGGGCGGGAGCGCGACATGGGCCTGCGGACGGGACACCAGGCTGAGCGGCGGGCTCGGTGGCCCCACGATGAGACGGTTGCCCGTCCGCCTCCATACCCGGATCCATCTCGGAAACCGGGTGACGCGAACTTCGAGGATGAGGACGGGTGGAAGAGCGCCGCCGTCGCTATGAGAGGGGACAAATACCCTGCCGTTGTCACTTGATGCCAACGGTTTGCTGACGCATGATGGGAGCGTGAAAGCCACGCTGATCTTCCGCCGCCGGCTGGCCTTCGGAGAGCGCGACTGCGCCGAACTGGTGGTCTGGCGGGTGCCGGCACCCGTGCCGCCGTCCAGCCACGCGTTCAAGTACAGGCTCGTCTACATCGTGGACGGCGTCAGGGTGATCGGCTTCGACAACGAGCGGGGCAAGGGCGATCATCGGCACGACGGCGGCGTTGAGACGTCCTATCCGTTCCGGGACGTGGAACGGCTCGTCGCCAATGTCTCGGCGGCGGTCCAGGCATGGAGGTTGGCTCATGGCAGGCATTGAGGTCGAGGTCGGCCGCACGCTCGACGAGGTGGGGGCCGAGTTCGTCGCGGCGTGGACGGCGGCCGAGGCCGGCCATCCCGTCGCGGGGGACGATCGCGTCGTCTTCCGGGACTGGGCGGCCCTGTGCGCCGTGCTGACCCCCAGGCGCTACGACCTGCTGCGCCACCTCCGGCGGGAGCCGGCGACCGGCGTCCGGGCGCTGGCACGGGCGCTGGACCGCGACGTGAGGCGCGTCCACGCCGACGTCGTGGCGCTCGCCGAACTGGGGCTCGTGGCGCGGGCGCAGGACGGCGGCCTGTCGACGAGCGTCGATGCCATCACGTCGACGATCCGCGTCGCGGCCTGAGCCGCGCCCGCTCCCGCCCTCACGCCTCTCCCGCTTCGGGCAGCCCCGCCCGCGCCGCGAAGCCCTCGATCAGCCGCTCCAAGTCCTGGCGCTCGCGCGCCGCCCGGTCCTCGCGCGCCAGGTTCTCCACGCCCTTCGCCATGAGCTTCTGGCGCGCGGTCGCCTCGCGCATGGCGCGGGCCTCGTCCTCGACCGTCCGGGCCGCCGCGATCCCGCGCCCGTCGAGCCGGCGCATCTGGGCGGCGGCCGCCACCGCGAGCGGCCCCACGGTGGCGTCGCGCTCCAGGAAGGCCGCGAGCTCCGCCCGCGCCGCCTCGACCTCGGCGGCGGCCCGCTCGGCCTCGGCGAGGCGCCAGTCCGCCTCGCGCTTGATCTGGTCCTGGACCTTGAGGATGCGGCGCAGGCCGCGCAGCCGGTCCGTCATCCCGTCACCAGGAAGCGGCCGAAGGCGTCGATGAAGATGAGCACCATGGGCCGGATGACGATCGACAGCAGCAGCAGCCCGCCGATCAGCAGGAAGGGCATCGACAGGAAGAAGGTCTGGATGCCCGGCACGAGCCGGCCCACGAGCCCCACGGCGACGTTCATCACCAGCGAGAAGATCAGGAACGGGCTCCCGATCCGCACCGTCAGCAGGAAGGCCTCGCTGGTCTTGCCGACGATCTGGTCGAGGGTGAAGCGCGGGGCGAAGCCGCCCGTGATCGGCAGGCTGCCGTAGGAGGCCTGGAGGGCGCGGAACACTTCGAGGTGCAGGTCGGTGAGGAACATCAGGGCCGTGGCGGCCAGCGTCAGCAGCGTGGTGAGGGCGGGCAGCGGCTCGTCGGCCTCCACGGGCGCCCCGAGGTTCGAGCTCAGCCCGACCGACATGGCCACCGCCACGCCGATGAACTCCAGGGCCGCGAAGAACACCCGGCCGAGCAGCCCGATGCCCGCGCCGATGAGCAGCTCCGACCCCATCACGCCCAGGAGCTGCACGGGCGTGCCGTCGGCCAGCAGGGGCCGCACGACGTCGATCTGCAGCGGCGTCAGCGCGAGCGACACCGCCACCGCGATGAACAGCCGGACCTGAACCGGGATGCGCGGGCTGGAGAAGCCCGGCATGACGAGCAGGCAGGCGCCGATGCGGCTGAAGACCACGAAGGCCGTCAGCACGGACAGCGGCGCGTCGTTCACGAGAGCGGTCCCGTCTCTCGGCCTCGGGTCACGGGGTCCAGCGCGCTCTCCTGCGGTTCCCGACGGCCGGGGAGCCTCGGGGGGAGTCCCCCGCCGGCGCCGACCCGGACCCTATGTGGACGACCGGGCTTGCTCAAGGGTGGAGCGACCGGGCCCCGCCGTGGACGGCGCCCGCGGCCCGGCTTAAGCTCACGCGATGGTCCTCCACCGCATCCTCGCCCGCGACGCGCCGACGGGCCGCGCCCCCGCGGAGCGGCCGGTGCTGGAGGTGGCGCACGGGGGCATCACGCATCGCGTCACCGTGAAGCGCGTGGCGACGGCGCGGCGCTTCACCCTGCGGGTGCGGTCCGCCGACGGCGCGGCCGTGCTGACCATGCCGCCGCGCGCCTCCCTCAAGACCGCGCAGGCCTTCGCCGAGCGCAACGCCGCCTGGATCGGCGAGCGGCTCGGCGCCCTCCCGGGCCGCATCCCCCTCCTGCCCGGCGCGCGCGTGCCGCTGCGCGGGGTCGAGCACCGCGTCGTCGCCGACCCGGGCGCCCTGCGCCGCGTGCGATCGGGCGTCGCGGCCGACGGCGAGCCCCTGCTCCTCGTGTCGCCCCGCTCGGCCGACCCCGCCGCGGCCGTGCTGCACTTCCTCATGGGCGAGGCCCGGCGCGACCTCGCGGCGGCCGTGGCGCGCCACGCCGCGGCGGCCGGCCGGCCCGTGGCCCGCATCACGCTGCGCGACACGCGCTCGCGCTGGGGGTCCTGCTCGTCGCGCGGCGCGCTGAACTTCTCCTGGCGGCTGATCCTGGCGCCGCCCCTCGTGCTCGACTATCTCGCGGCCCACGAGGTCGCGCACCTCGTCCACATGGACCATTCCGAGGCCTTCTGGCGCGTGACGCGGGGCCTCGCGCCCGAGACGGACGCGGCCGAAGCCTGGCTGAAGCGGCACGGGGCGGGGTTGCACCGCTACGGGGCGCCGGGCTGACCGCGACGCTCCCCGCCGGCGCCGCAATCCTGGGCTTCAAGAGCGCATGACCTCCGCATCCCACAGGACAGCCTCCGACGCTCCCATCGTGCTGTGGGATCCGGCGCGCGGGGCCGACCCCTACGGCTTCTACGCCGAACTGCGGCGCGACCGCCCGGTGGTGCGCGCCACCGTGCCGGGCCGCGGGGCCGTGTGGGTGCTGACGCGCCACGCCGACGTGTCGGCGATGCTGAAGGATCCGCGCTTCTCGAACGACCGGCGCGGCGCGGGCGTGCCCTCGCCCTTCTTCGGCGGCCTGCCGATGCCCCGCGCGATCCGCACGCTCTCGGCCACCATGGTGGGGGCCGACGACCCCGACCACGCGCGGCTGCGCGGCCTCGTCGGCCGGGCCTTCACGCCCCGGCGCATCGCCGGGCTGGAGGGGCGGGTCCGCGCGGTCGCCGGGGCGCTGCTCGACCGCGCCGAGGCGGCGGCCCCCGCCCGGGGCGGCGCGGTGGACCTCATCGCGGATTTCGCCCTGCCGCTGCCCTTCACGGTGATCGCCGAGCTCCTGGGCGTGCCGGAGGACCGGCGGCCCGAGTTCCGGCGGCGCGTGCGCGGCCTCACGGCGCCGCCGCGCTCGCTGGCGCTGAGGGTCGCGGTGTGGATGCCGCAACTGATCCGGATCGTGGGCTTCTTCGAGCGGCTGGTGGCGCATCGGCGCCGCGTGCCCGACGACGCGCTGATCAGCGCGCTGGTCGGGGCCGAGGCGGCGGGCGAGCGCCTGTCCGGCACCGAACTCGTGGCCATGGTGTTCCTGCTGTTCTTCGCCGGCCACGAGACCACCGTGAACCTGATCGGCAACGGCACCCTGGCGCTGTTCGATCATCCGGGCGAGATGGCGGCGCTGCGGGCCGACCCCGCCCTGCTGCCGGGCGCCGTCGAGGAGCTGCTGCGCTTCACCAACCCGGTCGAGGCCGTGGCGATGCGCTACACGCGCGAGGCCGTGAGCATCGCCGGCACCGGCCTGCCCGCGCGCGCCACCGTGATGGGGCTGATCTCCTCGGCCAACCGCGACCCCGCGGCCTTCGCCGACCCCGACCGGCTCGACCTCGCGCGCCGCGACAACCGCCACCTGGCGCTCGGCGCCGGCGCCCACTACTGCCTGGGCGCGAGCCTCGCGCGCCTCGAAGGCCGGGTGGCCTTCGAGACCCTGCTGGCGCGCTTCCCCCGGCTCCGGCTCGACGGCCCGCGCGACGCCGTAGCGTGGCGTGACCCCGGCGCGCTGCGCGGGGTGAGGCGCCTGCCGGTGCGATGGGACTGATCCGGCTTCCGTTCGATCGGCTCGGAGCGCCCCATCCTCCGCTCCTCCCCGTGAAGCCACCGGATTCACACATCTCGGCGGCCGAGGAGTTTCGCCCTTCTCCCCAGCGGGGAGAAGGGGGCCAACGCCCAGCGTCAGTGATGTGTGAGTGCGATAGCCGCGAAGACGCGAGCCAGCGCGACGGTGATCGGCACGCGGGGACGGGCGGTCAAGGGCAGTGATCACCCCGACAATGTGTGGGACCCGGCGCTCGGGCCGCGTCATCAGGCCGGCGGGGCCGCGGGCGGGGCCTCCGAGGGGTCCAGGGCCTCGAAGGTGGCGATGATGCGCCGGGCCTCCCCCGTCCTGGTCTCCCAGCGCGGGACGTCGCGCGGGGTTCCCGCCTCGTCCGGCACGGCCACGAGGGCTTCCGGGTCTTGGTCGTCGCCCGCGCAGATGGCGCGGGCGAGGGCTTCGATGCGCGCGTCCATGGCTGTGCTCTCCGTTCGCCTCATCAACGGCCGGCGGACGGCGCGGGTCCGCCGGCCCTCGGGAAGGTGGCGTCGGCCAGCGCGCGATAGCGCCAGCCCTGCAGCGCCCCGCGCGCCAGGAGGAAACCGAGCAGCGCCGTCCACAGCCCGGCATTGCCGAGCGGGCGCAGGGCGAAGAACAGCGCGAGATAGACCGCGAGCGCGACGAGCATCAGGTTGCGCATGTCGCGCGTCCAGGTGGCGCCGATGAACACGCCGTCGAACTCGAACGCCATGGCGCCGCAGAGCGGGGACAGGGCCGCGAAGGGCAGGGAGGCGGCCGCGGCCTCGCGCACCGCCGGGCTGGTGGTGACGGCGGCGATGAAGGCGCCTCCGCCCGCGAAGGCGAGCCCCGACACGGCGGCCGCGAAGACGAGGCACCACAGCGCCGTGAGCCGCACGGCGCGGCGGAAGCCGGGGCCGTCGCCGGCCCCGACCGACTGCCCGCACATCTGCTCGGCCGCGGTGGCGAAGCCGTCGAGGAAGAAGGACGCGAGCAGGAACAGGTTCATCAGCACGGCATTGGCGGCCAGCACCACGTCGCCGCCCCGCGCGCCCTGGGCGGTGAAGAACGCGAAGGCGAAGATCAGCGACGCCGAGCGCACCATGATGTCCCGGTTCATGCCGAGCATGCGCCTCAGCGCGGCCCGGTCGGCCAGGCGGCGCCGGTCGATGGTGAAGCGCCCGTGGAGCCGCGCCAGCACCGCGAGGCCGATCAGCGCGCCGGTCGCTTCCGCCACCAGCGTGCCGGTGGCGGAGCCCCGCACGCCGAGGCCGAAGCCCAGCACCAGCGTCACGTTCAGCGCGATGTTGGACAGGTTGATGAAGACCTGGAGGGCGAGGCCGAGGTCGGTCCGGCCCCGGCCGATCACGGCGCCGAGCACCACGTAGTTGAGGAGCGCGAAGGGCGCCGACCAGATGCGGATGTCGTAGTAGCCCCGCGCCGCCTCGGTCACGGCCGGCGAGGCGTCGAGCGCCGCGAAGGCGATCCAGGCGATGGGCTCCCGCAGCAGGATGACCAGCACGGCCAGCGCCAGCGCCAGCAGGAGGGCGCGCAGCAGCGTGGCGCGCTCCTCCTCGACGTCGCCGGCCCCGATCGCCTGGGCCGTGAGTCCGGCGGTGCCGAGGCGCAGGAAGCCGAGCGCCCAGAACACGAAGTCGAACACCACGGCGGCGGCCGCGATGGCGCCGAGCAGCGCCGGCTGCCCGAGCCGGCCGATCACCGCGGCATCCGCGAAGCCGAGCAGCGGCGTCGACATCTGGGCCAGCGTCATCGGCAGGGCGAGGCGGACCACGGCGCGGTGGGTGACGGCGACGCGCCGGGGCGCGGGCGTCGCGGGCATCGCGGGAGGCGAGTCGGTGAGGTCCATCCCGGCCCTATGCCACGGCGCCGCCGCGCCGTCTGCCCCTGGTCAGGGTGCGCCCGCGCGTCCAGACTGGCGCCGTGCCCGGCTCGCGCCCTGCGGGCCGCGACTCACGGGAGCGAGGTGGATCCATGAGCCAGCGCAGCGTCGAACCCGATGTGATCAAGAGGGTCGTGCACCCCAACGGCTCCGTGTCGCATTTCCACGTCAGGGGCGGCGCGGTCCTGCTGGCGAGCCTCCATCCCGAGCATCCCGGCGACCCCGCGCTGCTGAGCCGGGACGACGTCTTCGCGGCCTGGGACCGGGTGACGGCCGAGGCCAGGACCGAAGGGCTGATCCCCTGACCGGGCGGGCGGGCGGCCACCACCTCATCGGCCTCGACTACGGCAGCGAATCGGCCCGCGGCGTGCTGGTCGACGCCGCCACGGGCCGGGTGGTCGACCGCCACAGCCACGCCTACCGGCACGGCATCCTGTCGGCCGCCCTGCCGGACGGCACGGCCCTGCCGCCCGGCTGGGCCCTGCAGGAGGCCGCCGACTATCGCGAGGCCGCGGAGGCGATCCTCGGCCGGCTCGGGCGCGGGCGGCGCGTCGCCGGCATCGGGGTCGGCTTCACGGCGAGCTCGCCCCTGCCGGCCCGGGCCGACGGCACGCCGCTGTCGGCCCTGCACCCCGGCGAGCCGCACGCCTACGTGAAACTGTGGAAGCACGCGGCGGCGCAGGCGCAGGCCGACCGCATCACGGCGGCGGGCGGGGCCTTCCTCGACGGCTGCGGGGGCCGGCTCTCGGCCAACAGCCTCGTGGCCAAGGCGGCCGAGATGGCGGAGGCCGCGCCCGCGCTGTGGGCCAAGGCCGAGCGCTTCGTCGAGGCGGGCGACTGGCTCGTCTGGCAGCTCTGCGGGCGGGAGCGCCGCTCCCTCGCCTTCGCGGGCTTCAAGGCGCTCCACGATCCCGCCCATGGCTACCCGCGCGGCCTCGTGCCGGGGCTCGACGCCCGGCTCGCGCCGCCGCTGCCCGTGGGGGGCGCGGCCGGGCCGCTGTCGGAGGCGTGGCGCGCGCGCACCGGCATCGCGGGCGAGGCGGTCGTGGCCCTCGCGGTGATCGACTCCCACGCCGTGCTGCCGGCCGTGGGCGCGGTGGCGCCCGGCACGCTGGTGGGGGCGCTCGGCACCTCGGCGGTCTGGCTGCTGCTCGACGCCGCGTCCCGGCCGCTGCCGCCCGGCATCGAGGGCGTGGCGCGCGACGCGACGCTGCCGGGGCTGAGCTGCTTCGAGGCCGGGCAGGCGGCCTTCGGCGACGCGCTCGCCTGGTTCGTGCGCGCCTTCCCGCGCGGGGGGAGCGAGGCCGAGAGCTTCGCGGCCTACGACGCCGAGGCCCGCGCCCTCGCGCCCGGCGCCTCGGGCCTCGTGGCGCTCGACTGGTGGGGCGGCAACCGCGTGCCGCACGGCGACGCGCGGCTCAGCGGCCTCCTGGCGGGGCTGACGCTGCGCACGACGGGCGCCGGGATCTACCGCGCCCTCATCGAGTCGCTGTGCTTCGGCGCCCGCACCATCGTCGACCTGCTGCTCGGCGGCGGCGCGCCCGTCGAGCGGGTGATCCTGACCTCCGGCCTCGCCCTGAAGAACCCGCTGCTGGTGCGGGTGATGGCGGAGGTGCTCGGGCGCGACGTCGAGGTGCCGGAGGGCGAGGAGCTGACCGCCGTCGGCGCCGCCATCCACGGCGCCGTGGCGGCCGGCCTCGTGGCCGACTATGCCGAGGGCGCGCGGCGCTTCGGCGCCCCCTCGCGGCGCCTCGTCCGGCCGGACGCCGGGGCGGCGGCCGCCTATGCGGGGCTCTACCCGATCTATCGCGCGCTGGGGCACGACCCCTCGAACCGCGACGCCCTCCGGGCGCTGGCGGCGATGCGGGGGTGAGGGGCACCGGCGGCCGGACCAGTGCGCCGTCCTCACCGGGAGCGCCGGCGTCGTCGAGCCCGCGTCCGGCCCTCCCTCCACATCATCGACGCCGATGGATTGAACTCCGAACGTGTGATCACAGTCACCCCGTGCTATCGGTACGATACCGAACACTGGCGGTTGAGCGTCGTGGGCTCCCCGATCATCTGAGGGCACGCATGCCTCGCTACCTCTTCCAGGTCCACGACGGACGTGAGACGCCCGAGGTCGAGGACTTGGACCTGCCGAACTTCGAGGCGGCCCGCATCGAGGCCATTCACCTCGCGGGAGACCTGCTCCGGCAATGTGCCGCGCGCTTCACGCCCGACGCGGACTGGCGCGTCAGCGTCACGGATCCGACGGGCCTGATCCTGCTCACGCTCGATCTGGCCCTGACGCCTTCGGCGGCGAGCGGGTGGAGTTTCTCGACGTGCTGATCGGCTCGCAGCGACGCGACGCCGACCTCCGTCTTTGACCGTCGACCGTAAACCTGGCAATCCTGCATCGTAAAGCACCCGAGCTTTCGCCTATGCCGATGTGGGAGGGGTCGTTGCCGCGTTTCTACTTCGACACCTGCGACGGTGAGCGGCAGGTCCGCGACGAGCTGGGGATCGACCTCGCCAGCCGGGACGACATCCCCCGGGAGACCGCCACGCTCCTCATGGGGCTCGGACAGAGCGAGATGCTGAACGGACGTTCCAAGACCTTCACGGTCAAGGTGCGGAACGGCGACGGCGCGCTGCTGTATCGCGGGATGGCCACCCTCGACATCCAGCCCCCGCCGCGCAGGCGGAGATTCACATAGCCGATCGAGCCTGGGCCTGCGACGGTCCCATGGCCTGCCGACGCCTCCTCGGACCGGGAGCCCGGTATTCCACGATGTCGATGCCGAGCTCCGATCCTCGCGTCAGTCTGGTTCCAAGAGGCCCCCGGCCTTTTCTCGGGTTTCAGGGCGGAGCCCTGAAGAAAAGTGTCGAAACTCGCACATCGCATCCACGATCGATCTTCGGCGTTACAGATCCGTCGTCAGGGCTCCGCCCTGAAACCCGCCAAAGGGCTCGCCCTTTGGAATCCGATGCGAAGGGGAACATCACCTCGGAGGTCGATCATCGCCCCGTACAGGGGCCGGCCGTCAGCCGCGCTCCGTCACGACCGCGAAGGCGTGACGCCCCGATCCCACGTCGAGCGCGGCGCAGCGCATCCCGTTGTGGCGCTCGACGCGGTCGGGCTCCGCCGGCGCGCCGTCGCGGAGCAGATGCGCCCCGTCCGGCAGCGGCAGCAGCACCGTGCCGTCCGTGTTGGCCGGGAGTTCGACGTCGAACGCCGTGCGCCCGAGCGCATGCCGCCACGCGGAGCGGATCCAGCCGCGCGGCGACCGGTAGGCGGCGCGGCACCGCGCGACGCCGGGCCCCGGCACCGGGGCGATCCGCAGATGGGCGAAGGCCGCGCCGTCCCCGGCGTCGGCGATGCCCGCCATGTCGGCCATCATCCACTCGCCGACCGAGCCCAGCGCGTAATGGTTGAAGCTGTTCATGCGGGCCGACTGGAACCCCTTCTCGGCCGTCCACCCGTCCCAGCGCTCCCACACGGTCGTGGCGCCCTGGTTCAGCGGATAGAACCAGGACGGATGGGTCTCGTTCAGCAGCAGGCGATAGGCGAGTTCCGCGTGGCCGTGCCGCGTCAGCACGGGCAGCAGCAGGCGCACGCCGAGGAACCCCGTGGCGAGGTGGGTGCCGCGGCGCTCGATGTTGGCCACGAGGTGGCGCACGGCCGCGGCGACGCGGTCCTCCGGCATCAGCCCGATCGACAGCGCCAGGAGATAGGCGGTCTGGGTGTCGCCCTCGAGCCGGCCCGCGGGCGTCACGAAGGCGGCCTGGAACGCCGCCCGGATCTCGGCGAAGAGCGCGCCGTAGCGCGCGGCGTCGGCCTCCCGGCCCAGCGCCGCGGCGGCCTCGACCATCAGCGCCGCCACCCAGGCGTGGTAGGCGGTGGCGACCAGCGGCTTCGACGTCGTCTCGCCGGCCGACAGCCAGTCGCCGAAGTTCCAGCCCACCTTCCTCGTGCGGAGGCGGTCCGGGTTCTGGCGGGCGACGAGGTCGGTCCAGGCCCGCATGGCGGGGTAGCAGCGCTCCAGCAGCCGGCGGTCGCCGTAGCGGCGGTACAGCGTCACGGGCACGATCACGCCGGCGTCGCCCCAGGCGGGGGCGCCGTCGGGGCCGTGCGGCCCCCGCGGCGCCACGTCCGGGAAGGCGCCCTCGGGCGACTGCGCGTCGAGCACGTCGTCGGTCCATTTGGCCATGAAGGCCTGGACGTCGGCGTTGTAGGCGGCGGTCGGCAGGAACACCTGGGCGTCGGCCATCCAGCCGAGCCGCTCGTCGCGCTGCGGGCAGTCGGTCGGCACCGACAGGAAGTTGCCGCGCTGGCTCCACAGCACGTTGGCGCGCAGCCGGTCGAGCTGCGGGTTCGACGTGTCCCACTCGGCCGTCTCGGCGAGGTCGCTGGCCATCACCTCGCCGACGACCGCCTCGGGCGCCGGGGCCGCGTCGAGCCCCGCCACGCCGACGTAGCGGAAGCCGTGCAGCGTGAAGAGCGGCGCCCAGCCCTCCTCGGCGGGGCCGGCCGAGACGTAGCGGTCCGTCGCCTCGGCGGTGCGCAGGTTCGCCACGTAGAGCGAGCCGTCCGGGTTCAGCACCTCGGCGTGGCGCAGCACGACGGCGCGGCCGGGCGGGAGCGCGGGCAGCGCGACCCGCACCCGCCCCACCATGTTCTGCCCCATGTCGACCACGAAGGAGCCGTCCGGCGCGCGGGTGACGGCCCGCGCCGCGAGCCGCCGCGTCACCCGCACCGGCGGGATGCGCGCGCCGCGCGGCACCGCCGCGGTGCCGGGCCCGACCCCCGCCGGCGCCCAGGGCGCGTCGTCGAAGCCCGGCGCGTCCCAGCCCGGCAGGGCGAGCCGCGCGTCGTAGTGCTCGCCCTTGAGGAGGTCGGAATAGACCCACGGTCCCCGGGCGACCCGCCACGCGCCGTCGGTGGCCACCACCTCGGCCGTGCCGTCCGCGAAGTCGAGGTCCAGCCGGGCGCGGAACTGCGGCTCCGTGCCGTAGATGTGCCGCGGCCGGTGTGGGTAGAAGCCGAGATAGCCGCTGTACCAGCCCTCGCCGAGCAGCGCCCCGAGGACGTTGTCGCCGGGCCGCAGCAGCGCCGCGACGTCGTAGCTCCCATAATCGAGCCGCTTGGCGTAGTCGGTCCAGCCCGGCGCCAGCAGCGCGTCGCCGATCCTCACGCCGTTGAGCCGCGCCTCGTAGACGCCGAGCGCCGTGGCGTAGAGCCGGGCGCGGACGACAGGCTTCTCGACGCGGAAGGCCCGGCGCAGGTGGGCGACGGGGCGCGCGCGATGCCTGTTGCGGTAGGGGGCGTCGGCCGCGGCCGCCAGGAGGCGGCGCGGCACCGCCCCAGGGCCCGTCAGCCAGGCGGCGTCCCAGGCCCCGTCGAGGAGCCCGGTCTCGAACCAGGCCGGCGCCGCGAAGCCCGAGGGCCGCCCCGCCTCGTCCCACACCCGCACGCTCCACCCGTAGCGCGTGCGGGGCCTGAGCGGCGCGCCCGCATAGGCGTGGTCGAGGGTCTCACCGGAATCGGTCGGGCCCGCGTGCCAGTCGAGGCCCTCCGTGCCGGCGAGCCGCGCGGGGTCCGCCGCGACGCGGATCTCGAAGCGCGTCTGGCGCCGGTCTCGCCCCTCGCCCTCGACGATCCAGCCGAGGCGCGGGGCCGTCTCGTCGAGCCCGAGGGGATCGACGAGGTGTTCGCAGGTGAGGCCGGAGGGCTGCAGGGGGTCCAGGCGGGTCGGGCTCCGGCGAAAGGCGCGCGCCGGATGCGGCGCCCGCCATCGCCACCATATGGCGCCGGCATCGCGATCGGGCGAGCCCGCGAGGCTTCTCCGCAAAAGTCCGGATTCAAAAGGCCCCCGGCCTTTTGCGGGTTTCAGGGCAGAGCCCTGAAAAGGTCGAAGAGTTGTCTTCAGGGCTCCGCCCTGGAACCAGCCAAAGGGCTCGCCCTTTGGGATCCCATGCTCGAGTCGAATACCACCACGATCCGATGAGGACCACGCCGACTCACGGCGCGTCTGCCGTCCGCCCCCGGGCCCGGTCGGCGGCGTAGAGCGCCAGCCCCGAGGCGACGGACTGGAGCGGGTGGGCAGCGTGGAGCTTCGCCTCCCCGAAGCGCTCGACGAAGAGCCGCCGCACCGCCGGCACCTGCGAGGTGCCGCCGGTGGTGAAGACCGCGTCGATGTCGCCGTAGCCCAGGCCCGCGCGGGCCAGCGTGTCGTCGGCGGCCGCGCCCATGCGGGCGAGGTCGGGGGCGATCAGCCGCTCGAACTCGGCGCGGGTGACGTCGGCGTCGAGGCGGAGGCCGGCATGGGCGAAGTCGAGCCGCGCCGAGTCCGCCTCGGACAGGCGGACCTTGACGGCGCTGATCGCCTGATAGAGCTCGAAGCCGAGGTCGAGGTCGATGAAGTCGATCAGCCGCTCCATCGCGTCCGCGGCGTCGCTGGCCGCCGCGAGTTTCCTCAGCTCCGCCATCGTGGCGGGCGCCTTCAGCCACGAGAGCTGGTGCCACTGGCTGAAGGCCGCGTGGAGATAGGCCGGGATGGGCAGGAGCTTGTCGAAGGACCGGTAGTGCGAGCCCTTGCCGAGCTGCGGCGCCACGTAGCGGTCGATGAGCCGGTAGTCGAAGGTGTCGCCCGCGAGGCCGACGCCGCCATGCGCCAGGGGCGTGGCCTCCGAGCGCCCGCCCGCGCGCGAGAAGCGGATCACCGAGAAGTCCGACGTGCCGCCGCCGAAATCCGCCACCAGCACGGTCTCGTCGCGGCGGAGGTCGCGGGCGTACCAGTAGGCGGCGCCGAGCGGCTCGTAGGCGAGCTCGACCGGGCCGAAGCCGGCGGCCGCGAAGGCCGCGCCGAGCCGGGCCACCGCCAGCCCCTCGTCCGGGTTGTCGCCGGCGAAGACCACCGGGCGGCCCGCCACCACGCCGGCCGCGCCGATGCCGGCCAGCAGCGCGCCGCGCTCCGGCGCGAGGTGGTGCAGGAAGGTCGAGACCAGGTCCTCGATGGTGAAGCGGCGGCCGTAGAGGCGCGTCTCGGTGAAGGCGCGGCTGCCGAGGTAGGTCTTGATGGACTGCACGAAGCGCCCGGTGCCCGAGCCCGACAGCGCGTGCTCCAGCGCCTGGGGGCCGCCGGCCGAGCGGAGGATGGCGCGGGGCGCGCGGCCCTCGCTCCAGAAGGCCAGCGCCGTGCGGAACACGCCGACCTCGCCGGCCGCCGAGGGCCAGGAGAGGCTGCGCACCCGCCCGTCCGCCTCGGCCACGGCGACGGCGCTGTTGGTGGTGCCGAAATCGATCCCGACCGCGCGCATGGGCCCTCAAAACCTCGCCGGCAAAAGAAAGGCCCGCGCGGGGTCGCCGCGCGGGCCGTGGATGCTGGTGACGGAGCGGCCGCCGGGACGCCGGCGGCCGTCGGGCTGAGGAAGAGCCTACTTCTTCTCGCCCTCGTTGCGGGCGCGCAGCGCGGCGCCCAGGATGTCGCCCAGCGAGGCGCCGGAATCCGCGGAGCCGTAGGCCGCGATGGCCTCCTTCTCCTCGGCCATCTCCAGGGCCTTGATGGACACCGACACCTTGCGGGCCTTGCGGTCGAACAGGGTGATGCGGGCGTCCACCTTCTCGCCGACGGCGAAGCGCTCGGCGCGCTGGTCGTTGCGGTCGCGCGCCAGCTCGTTGCGCTTGACGAAGGCCACGAGGTCGGTGCCGACGATCTTGACGTCGATGCCGCCCTCCTTCACCTCGACCACCTCGCAGGTGACGATGGCGCCCTTGCGCAGGTCGCCCGAGGTGCCCGGCTCCTCGCCGGCCTTGGACACGAAGGGGTCGCCGGCCAGTTGCTTGATGCCGAGCGAGATGCGCTCCTTCTCGACGTCGACGTCGAGCACCTGCG
>CAXTBR010000026.1:0-2413 GCA_964242785.1 uncultured Lichenihabitans sp.
ACCGCAATCCGGTAGGCCGCGGCGTCCGGCTCGCCGCACAGCGAGTAGGAGCGGGTGGCCCCGGAGGGAAGCACGATGTCGATGTGGGCGCCCGGGGTCCAGGCCGGCAGCCGCCCTCCCGCCGGATCGACGAAGGTCAGCCCCAGCACCTGGTCGGCGAGGTATGAGGCCTCCTGGACGCGCAGCGCCAAGGGGTGGCGCTCCTCGCCCGCCTCGGACGCAAGCGTCATCACGCCGTCCGGGTCACAGCAGGAAGGTCATGTTGTGCTGCGCGCTGTTGGCGTTGAGCAGGCAGACCAGCTTGCGGTCGATGCGCAGCGCCCCGTCCTCGCGCACGAACACGTGCCCCATCCAGCCCGTCATCGTCTGCACGGCGTGCCCCGCGCGGATCTCGTGGATGATGAACTGCGAGCGGACCTTGACCTCGTCCGCGTTCTCCGTCGCGACGCGCACGAAGCCCGAGCCGGTATGGGCCGTGTAGGAGGGCGGCAGCTGCGAATAGGCGACCCCCGTCCGCAGCCAGACGATGCGGTCGCCCATGCGGCGGCGATCGTCGAACGCGATGGTCACCTGGCGCTGCGGGTCGCCGCGCACGGGGTCGGGCATGTCCTGCGCGGCCGGCACCCAGTAGACGCAGGTCCGGCTGTAGAGCTGATACCAGCGCTCGAAGGCGCGCCGGTCGAGCAGCCAGTGCTCGTGCAGGATCAGGGCCTCGTAGCTCTGCCGCTCGTCCTCGGTCAGCGGCTTGCCGACGGCCTGCCATTCCACGAGGTCGTTGCGGAGCTTGGCGTAAAAGGCGTCGTCGACATAGGTGGATTTCAGGGTGTCGCGCAGGATATCGTCGAGCGTGAACCCCTCGCCCATGGGGACGGGCGGCGCATTCATGTGGCGACCAGCGGGGTGTTCGACGTCATGATGCGCTTCCACTCGCGCCAGAAGGCGCGGATCGGCAGCTCGTCCGTGACCGGCCCCGTGAGGTGCCCGTTGTCGTCGCGGTACTCGCGCCCCGTCGTCAGATGCCGGCTGGTGACCACCCATTCCATCTCGGGAATGTTCAGCCCGGCCTGGCATTCCTCGAAATTGGCGAGGTCGTCGGGCTCGCCGAAGGAGGGGAAATCCTCCTGCAGGCGCATGCGCAGCGCGTTGACGCCCGGCGGCAGGTCGTCCGCCTCCAGCGCCGTCCCGTACCAGACCAGATGCGTGCGATCGACCGTCTGCGGCTCGATCACCTGGAGCTGGTTGCCGATGATCAGCAGGTTGGGGAAGATGTTGAGGTTCATGCCCGACCCCACGACGACGTCGAGGGCCGCCTCCCCCTTGTCGCCGCCCAGCATATCGCGCACGAGGCGGGCGTAGCTCTCCTCCCCCGGCATCGGGGCCGCCTGGTCCCAGTAGCGCGTGATCTCCTTGCGCTGGTCGAGAAAGGTGTTGCCGTTGCCGAGGTCGGCCACGGTCTGCAGCCCGTCGTCGACGTTGCCCAGCACCCACTGCATGTCGACGCCCCCGCCGTAGCGGTCCTTGCGCATGCGCAGGAGCGAGGCGTGGGAGAAGCCCGGATGGTAGCCGTCCGCCGAGTTGTCGAAGACGAGCTTCCAGTTGCCGCAGCAGATCAGCTTGTGGGTGCCCTGGCGCACCGCGAGCCTCGCGCCCGGCCAGCGATCGAGCCACTCGTCGATCCGCCGCGCGGCCTGGCCGAGATGGGTCTCAAGATCGGGCAGCTCCTGGTTCAGCGTGCCGAAGATGAAGCCGCGATAGGCCTCGACCCGCACCCGCCCGAGCCCGAGGGCCGACTTGTCGAAGCTCGCCCCGTAGGCCTCCTCCATGGGCACGCCGACCAGCGCGCCCGTGTTGTCGAACGACCAGTTGTGATAGGGGCAGGTGAAGCGCCGGGCGCTGCCCGCGTCCTGCCGGCACACGGTCGCGCCCCGGTGCGAGCACCGGTTCAGCAGCGCGTTGAAGCCGCCCGTCCGGTCACGCGTCACGATGAGAGGGCGCAGGCCGAGCTTCTTGCGCACGAAGTCGTTGGGCTTGGGGATCTCGCTCTCGTGCGCGAGGAACGTCCAGGTGGCCCCGAACACCCGGTTCATCTCCTCGGCGAAGATGGTCTCGTCCGTGTAGAGGGTCCGGTGCACGCGCTCGTCCTGCACGAGCGTGTCCATCGACGGCATGTTCGTCAAAGCCACCATGATGCCTGCCCCTGCGCCGGTCAGTACCGGGTGAAGTATTCGCGGTGTTCCCAGCCGGTGACGACGTCGGGATCGACATGCCACTCGGGTTCGGCGGCCAGGAACCGGTTCACTTCGGACTGCTTGATGCCGAGCAGCCAGGTCACGAAGTCGGCCCCGAACGCCTCCTTGAAGAAGGTTCCGTGCTTCAGAACGTCCAGCGCTTCCATGAGGTTGCTGGGAAGCAG
>CAXTBR010000026.1:2423-2676 GCA_964242785.1 uncultured Lichenihabitans sp.
GGTGTGTCGCGGTGTAGGGGCTCTTCTCGAGCGGGCCGGGATCGGTCTTCCGGCGGATGCCGTCGAGGCCGCTGACGATCTGCGAGGCGATGTAGAGGTAGGGATTGGCGGTGGGCTCGCCGATGCGGTTCTCGATATGGGTCGTGGGATCGCCGGGAGCGCCCTGCACGCGGATCATCGCGGCCCGGTTGTCGTAGCCCCAGGTGGCCCGGTCGGGCGCGAGCGAGTTGGGGCGGCGGCGCTTGTAGCCGTT
>CAXTBR010000026.1:2686-3832 GCA_964242785.1 uncultured Lichenihabitans sp.
CGGCGTCGTGAACACCGAGGCTTCGCTCGCATGCTCGAGCAGGCCGCCCACGAAATGCCGCCCCACGGTCGAGAGGAGCTCCCCGGAGCCGGGCGCGGACGCGAAGGCGTTCGAGGTCTGCGGCGTCGACAGGCTCTGGTGCAGGTGCCAGCCGCTCGAGAAGAAATTGGGAAGGCCCGGCCGGGTCATGAAGGTGGCATGCAGGCCCATGCGGGCGGTGACCTGCTTCACCATCGACCGGAACAGGACCATGCAGTCCGCCGTCTCGAGCGCCGACTGCACGTCGAAGGTGAACTCGAGCTGGCCGGGGCCCATCTCGTCTTCCATGGTGCGCAGCGGCAGGCCCAGCGCCGTGCAATGGTCGGCCAGCGTGTTGAGAAGGTCGTCGATGCGGTCGGCGTGCTCCTCGGACTGGTAGGCGTAGCCCCGCCAGATGGCCTCGACCTCGGGCGGCGTCGGGGGCACGCCGAGCGTGCCGAGATGCTCGGGGCCGAGCTTCTGGTCGAGCACGCGGGTCACGTAGAACTCGACCTCGAGGCCGGCCACATAGCCGTAGCCCTCCTGGGCGAGATCGGCGACCGCGGCCTTGAGCTTGTGGCGCGCGTCGAACGGCACCGGGCGGCCGTCGTGGAACACCATGTCGCCCAGGATCCAGCCGGTCCCCGGCGACCACGGCAGGACGCGGAACGTCGTGGGATCGGGGACCAGCACCACGTCGGGGAAGCCCGCCATCTCCGTGACGCCGAAGCCGCCGTCCTCGGTGAAGGGATTGTACGCGATGCCCTCGGCCGAATCGAAATTGTAGGGCGCGGTCGCAAAATCGAGCCCGTCTCTCATGGCCGACGCGAAGGTCTTCGGCATCAGGGTCTTGCCGCGCAGCTTGCCCTGGGGATCGGCCGTCGCGACCCGGACGGTCCGCAGGCCCTTGTCCTTGACCAGCGCCAGCACCTCCGCCGCGGCCGCCCTGCGGCGCTCGTCCCACAGGCCGTATCGCTCGATGAAGCCGGCCGGCGTCGCACGGGTGGGGTCGGACATCGCGGCAGGTCCCCTCGGCTGTCAGGATCGCGTGGCGGCGCTTGCAGCCGCCGCCCCAGTTCAGAAGCATTCGGAAGTTCGATTGTTTTCAAAGATGGGTCAAGCTGAAAA
>CAXTBR010000026.1:3842-50556 GCA_964242785.1 uncultured Lichenihabitans sp.
TGCGGCCCCGCACCGCCCAAAAAATCGGCGGTGCCGTCCACACGCCCCACGCCTCGCGCCGCGCCCTAAATTTTGCTTGAAGGGGCAGGGCTGCGAATCGCGGCGGCGGAGGCATCGGGCCATGGCGGATGTGACGGGGCCGGGACACGGGCGCGGGGATTCGGCGGCCGCCGGCCGGACGCGCGGCGGGGAGCGCCGGCCGCGGGCATGATCATTCTGGGCATCTTCACCGGCCACGACGCCGGCGCGGCCTTGTTCGACGACTACCGGATGCTTGCGGCCGTCGCGCTGGAGCGCATGACCCGGATCAAGTGCGACGGCAACCGCTTCCCTGAGGAGGCGGTGGCGGAGTGCTTGGCGGCCGCGGGCTTGAGCCGCAGCGCCGTCGACGTCCTCGCGATGCCGCAACTGGACTACTCCTCGCAATATCTCAAGGGGTTCGCCTGGTGGGACATGGTCCGGCCCGGCGACCAGCGCAGCCTCCTGCGGCAGGCGATCTACCGGCGCGACCCGCAGCACCGCCTGTTCGACGACCGGCAGTATCTCCAGCATCACGGCTTCGCACCGACCACCCGCATCGCCTTCTACAACCACCACCTCGCCCACGCGCTGACCGCGCTGTTCCATACCGACTGGACGGACGCGGTCCTCTACACCGCCGACGGCGGCGGCGACCGGATCTTCTGCAGCGCGCGCGAACTGCGTGCGGGCGGGCTTCGCGAGGTCTTCGGGGCCACCGCGGAGTCCCTCGCCTTCAGGCGCACGCAGGACGTCAGGGGCTCGCTGGCGCAGCTCTACGCCGCGACCACCAGGGCGCTGGGCTTCGTGCCGCTCCGGCACGAAGGCAAGGTGCTCGGCCTTGCGGCGTTCGGCAAGCCGCGCTTCGCGGACATGTTCCTGCAGGCCTACCGGGTCGACGAGGTCGGCTCGATCACCGGCAGCACCTCGCGGCGGCGCCTCCGGCGCGACCTCGCGCGGCTGGCGGCCCGCGAGCCGCGGGAGGACGTCGCGGCCTCCGTGCAGGTGGCCGTCGAGGAGATCGCCCTTGGCGCCGTCCGCAATCTCATGCGGAACGCGAAATCCCGGCGGCTGGGCGTCGCGGGCGGCCTCTTCGCCAATGTGCGGCTCAACCAGCGCATCGCCGAGGAGTGCGAGGTCGACGAGCTGTTCGTGTACCCGGCCATGTCGGACCAGGGCGAGGCGGCGGGTGGCGTGCTGCAGTTCCTGCTGGAGCGCGACGGCCTGCCGCGCTGGCTGGACCGAAGGGAGCGGCTGCAGACGGTCTATCTCGGCCGCGACTACACGGCCGCGGCCGACCGGGTCCACCGCGAGGCGGGCGCGGTGGCCCGCAGCGGCGGCGATGTCGCGGCGGCGGCCGCGAGGCTGGTCCACGAGGGCGCTGCGGTCGCCACCTATCTCGGCCGCATGGAGTACGGCCCCCGGGCGCTGGGGGCCCGCACGATCCTGGCGCGCGCGACCGCGCGCTCGATCAACGACAGCCTGAACCGGCGCCTCTCGCGAACCGAGTTCATGCCGTTCGCGCCCGTGATCAGCGCGGAGCGGGCCGACGAGGTCTTCGAGCTGCCGGCGGGGCTGCGCTACAGTGCCGAGTTCATGACCGCGACCTGCCGGGTCCGCCCGGAGTGGCGGGACCGCATCCCCGCCGTCGTCCACGTGGACGGCACCGCGCGTCCCCAGATCGTCCGGCGGGACCAGAACCCCCTCTACTACGACATCCTGCAGGAGTACGAGAAGCTGTCGGGGCTGCCGGTGCTGATCAACACCTCCTTCAACGCCCACGAGGAGCCGATCATCAACACGCCGGGCGAATGCGCCACGGCGCTGATGGCCGACCGGGTCGATGCCGTGGTCACCGCGACGACGCTCTGGGACAGGGGCGGGGCCCGCTGAGCCGGTCGAGGGCTGCCACGGACCCGGCTTTTCGCGTCCGGGTCCGGACGTGTACCGTGCATCCGGCTTGGCGGTCGACCGTCATGAAGGCGGACGACACCGCCGCAGTCTGAAGGGAGGAGGATCATGGCCTATCTCGAGAAGTTCGATCTCACCGGCCGTGTCGCGGTGGTGACCGGCGCCGGGCGGGGCATCGGGCTCGCCACGACCGAGGCGCTGTGCGAAGCGGGCGCCCATGTGGTGATGTCGGACCTGGACGCCGGGCGCGTGGGGGAGGCCGCCGCCAAGCTGAAGGCGGGCGGCTGCCGGGTCGAGGCGGCCCAGCTGGACGTGACCGATCCCGCGGCCGTCGAACGGCTTCACGGCGACATCCTGCAGACGCATGGCCGCATCGACATCCTGATCAACAATGCCGGCATCGCGCTGAGCAACACGCCGGCCGAGACCATGACGGACGAGCGCTGGCTCAAGGTTCTGGACGTCAACCTGAACGGGCTCTTCTGGTGCTCGCGCACCTTCGGCCGCACGATGCTGGAGGCCAAGCGCGGGACGATCGTCAATGTCGGCTCGATGTCCGGCTTCATCGTCAACAAGCCGCAGGAACAGTCCCACTACAACGCTTCCAAGGCGGGCGTGCATCACCTGACGCGATCCCTCGCCGCCGAATGGGCGAGCCGGGGCGTGCGGGTCAACGCCGTGGCGCCGACCTACATCGACACCGAACTCAACGCGCTCGTGCGCGACGACAAGGCCATGTGGGATGCCTGGATCGGCGGCACCCCCATGGGACGGCTGGGCCGCATCGACGAGGTGGCCTCCGCCATCCTGTTCCTGGCCAGCGATGCGTCCAGCCTGATGACCGGCTCGATCGTGTTGGTCGATGGCGGCTACGTGTGCTGGTAGTCTCCTCGATCCGTGAGGCCCATCCAGGCGAGGCGTGATGTCCATCGGGATCGATGTCGGCACGTCGCCGGTCAAGATCGTGGTGGTGGATCAGCACCAGCGTGTCGCCGCCGTCGGCGAGGTGCCGCTCGGCCCGACGCAGCCCAGACCCCTTCGGTCCGAGGACGATCCGGACGCCTGGTGGGCCGCCGTCCTGCGGGGGCTGGACCGGCTGGGCCTCCCGCGGCAATGAGCGCTTCGATTGAGGGGGCCCAAGCCCCTCTCGGGCCGGGGTCGAGAGCGAAGCGCTCATTGTCGCGGGGACCCCGGCACGGGAGCGCCTTCGCCCGTGTCCGGGCGATCGGCCTGTCGGGACAGATGCACGGGGCCGTTCTGCTCGATGGGGACGACCGCCCGGTCCGTCCCGGGATCCTGTGGAACGACGGCCGATCGTCGGCCGAGTTGGGCGTGCTCGCCATGCCGGGCTTCACCGGACCGAAAATCCTTCGGCTGGGGCGCCATGAGCCCGACGCGATCGGCCGGACGCATCATATCCCGCTGCCCAAGGACACCGTGCGCCTCAAGCTCACCGGCGAGGCGGAGCTTAACGCAACCTGAACCGCCCGGTTCAGGGCCCGTGTCGGACAGGGGGCTTAGGGATATCGCATCCCGTGAGCAGAGCGAGACCCGCCCCATGACCGATCGAGAACCCAGACCGGACGCAGCGACCGGAGGCTCGGCCCCGAAGCCCCGCGGCGGTGGTCGACGCCGGGCCGCCGCGGTCGCGGCCCTGCTCGGCGCCTTCGCGGTCGGCGCCGGCGCCGCGACCCTGGCGTCGGGAGGCCGGCAGACGACCCTCGTGTCCCTGACGCCCGCCCCGATCGCCGCCATGCGGGACGGCAGTCCCGTGGCCGTGAAGGGCGATGTCGCCGAGGTGTTCGGCAACAAGTTCATCGTCGCGGACGACGGCGGCCGCGCGCTGGTCGAGACCGGCCGCGCGGGCGAGGGCGGCTCGCTCGTCTCGAGCCACGAGGCCGTGACGGTCCAGGGCCGGTTCGAGCACGGCTACATCCACGCCGTTGCCATCACGCATGCCGACGGCCGCAGCGACCTCGTCGGGCCGCCCGGACCGCCGCCGCGGCACGGGCTTCTGTCGTGGCAGCACATGGACGGCCTGTCGGGCTGGTTCGCGCGGCATCCCGTCCGCAACGGCTGACACCTTCCGGCCCGTCACCGCGTTCATACGCCGACGGGCCACCCATCACGGCGTCGCTCCGACGCCGCACCAGGAGCATCGGCATGAAACTTCTCCTCGCATCGGGCCTCGCGCTCGCCGTCCTGACCGGCGGGGCCTTGGCCCAGTCGGCCGCCCCCCCGCCGCCCCCGCCCGGCGGCCCTGCCCCGCAGGTCGGCATCAAAGCACCACCGCCTCCGGTCCCGCCCGCCCAGCCGGGGATGCAGCCGCCTCCGCCGCCTCCCGGCGGTCCGGCCGCCATGGCGGATGACGGGGCCGGCGGTCCGCCTCCGCCCGGCGGTCCCCGCGGTCGTCGTCCGCCCCCGCCCGGCGGCCCGGACGCCATGGACGACGGGGCCGGCGGCCCGCCCCCGCCGCCCGGCGGTCCCCATGGTCGCCGCCCGCCGCCTCCCCCCCGGGCTGCCCATTTCCACCTGCAGACGGGCGAGACGGCGCTCGACGTGAAATGCGCCGAGGACGAGCCCATGAAAGCCTGCGCGGACGTGGTCCTGCAGATGCTCGACAAGCTGCAGGCCGTGCCGACGCCCTGACGGGCATCCGGTCGGAGGCCCGGGCGATCCGGGCCTCCGTGCCTTCGGGATGGACAGGAGAACCACCATGGACCCCAACGCACGGATGACGTTCACCGGTCAGGTGACCGACGTCTTCGCCCACCGCTTCGTGGTCGAGACGGCGGCGGGCAAGATCCTCGCCGACCTCGGGCCGAAGGGCGCCGAGCGGTTGACCCTGCGGGCGGGCGACCAGGTCGAGGTGTCGGGCGAGATGAAGCCCTCCGAGCTGAAGGTGCACCGCATCGTCAGGTCCGGTGAGGAGCCCGTCGCCGTCGCGCACAAGACGGCCGAGACTGACGGGCGCGACAGTCCCAAGCCGCATCCGCACGGACACCCGGAGGCGGATATCGCGCCGGCGCTGCGCACCGTCGAGGCGAACGGTTTCGCCGTGCTCGGGGCGCCCCGCCGCAGGCCGAAGCACTTCGAGATCCTCGGCCGCGACAAAGCCGGCGACCTCGTGGAACTGCACGTCGAACTGAACGGAACCTTGCGCAAGTCGAAGCCGGTCGAGGCGGACGACGCCAAGTGGAAGGCGGAGATCGCGCGATAGATCGGGCGTCCCCCGATGGGGCAGGAACATCGGCGAGGTTCGACCATTCATCGACTGCCCTGTGCGGCGTCCCGGAGCATCACGTGAACGCACAGGTCAGGACCGAGACGGCCAAGGGCCTGCGGCCGCTCGAAGCCCTGAATTTCTTCATGGCCGACATGCAGGCCGGCATCGGCCCGTTCCTGGGCGTGTTCCTGCTGGCGCACGGCTGGGAGTCGGGCCTCATCGGCTCGGTGATGACCATCGGCGGCGTCGCCGGCATGCTGATGACGGCGCCGGCCGGCGCTCTCGTCGACGCGACGACGCGCAAGCGGCTCTACGTCGTCATCCCCGGCATCTGCGTCGTCCTCGCCTCGACCATCATCCTGCTGTCGCAGAGCTTCTGGCTGGTCGCGGCATCCCAGGTCGCGACCGCCATCGCGGGCGCCGCGATCGGCCCCGCGGTGACCGGCATGACGCTCGGCATCGTGCGCCAGGCTGGGTTCAACCGGCAGAACGGGCGGAACCAAGCCTTCAATCACGCCGGCAACATGGTGGGGGCCGGCCTGTCGGGCTTTCTGGGATGGAAGTTCGGCTTCACGGCCGTGTTCTGGCTCGCGGCCGCCTTCGGCCTCATCTCCATCATCTCGGTCCTGATGATCCCGGCCGGTGCCATCGACGACGACGCGGCCCGGGGCCTGAAGGAGGGCGGCGCGGAAGGCGGGGCCGCGAGCGGCTTCCGCGTGCTGCTCGACTGCAAGCCGCTGCTGCTCCTCGCGGCGGCCCTGGCCTGCTTCCATCTCGGCAACGGCGCCATGCTGCCGCTCTACGGCCTCGCGGTGGTGGCCGAGAAGCAGGGGGATGCGGCCAGCTTCGTCGCCGTCACCATCGTGGTGGCGCAGGCCGTCATGATCGTGGTGTCCCTGGTCGCCATGCGCATGGCCGAGAAGCGGGGCTACTGGCTCGTCCTGCTGATCTCCTTCCTGGCGCTGCCCCTGCGCGGCCTCATCGCGGCCCATTTCATCAGCCGGTGGGGGGTCTACCCGGTGCAGATGCTGGACGGTGTCGGCGCCGGCCTGCAGAGCGTGGCCGTCCCCGGCCTGGTGGCCCGCATCCTCAACGGCACGGGCCGGGTCAATGTCGGCCAGGGCGCGGTCATGACGGTCCAGGGGCTCGGCGCTTCGCTCAGCCCCGCGATCGGCGGCTGGATCGCGCAGGGCATCGGCTACGGCCCCATGTTCCTGATCCTGGGCAGCTTCGCGCTCGGCTCGATCGCGCTGTGGGTCGGCTTCGCGAGCGTGCTGAAGCCGGCCTGCGCGGGCACGCCGGCCCAGGGCGAGCCGTCCCTCACCGAGGCAGGAGCCCCGGCATGATGCCGCCCGGACGACGGACTCGGATCGTGGAACCGCCGCAACCCGACCATGTTCTGGCTTTCGCCCATATCGGCGATCTGCACCTGACGGACGCCAAGCAGCGGAACTTCCTCGATGTCCTGGCCATCGTCGCCCAGATCGAGATCGAATGCGGCAAGACCATCGATTTCGTGGTGCTGCCCGGCGACAACGCCGACCATGGCCTGCCCTCGCAGTACGCTCTCGCCGCGACGGCGCTGAAGATGCTGAGCGTTCCGGTCCACGCCATCCCCGGCGACCACGACATGGAGCCGGGCGATCTCAAGGCTTTCTACGAGGGCCTCGGCGCCGATCCCCTGCCCAAGGCGCTCACGATGCGCGGCGTGCGCTGCCTGTTCCTCGACATCAGCGGCCCCGGCGGCGGTGGGCCGGACTTCCGGGTCGGAACCGATCAGGTGTCATGGGCCGGGCAGGAGTTGCGGGGAGCGCGGGAACGCGGCGAAAGCAGCCTCGTCTTCATGCACAGCTACCCCGACGACCTCAAGGGCGAGGGCGAAGCGGAAGCCGTCAACGGGCTGATCGACCAGCATGACGTCGCGCTCGTCGACATGGGCCACACCCACTACAACGAACTCGCCAACGACGGCCGCACGGTCTTCGCGGCCACGCGCTCGACCGGCCAGATCGAGGAAGGGCCGGTGGGCTACTCGCTCGCCACGCTCGACGGCGGCGTGGTGAGCTGGCGCTTCAAGGCGCTCGACGACGCCTTCCCCTTCGTGATCATCACCTCCCCGGCCGACCACCGGCTCATGCGCGGCACGGATCAAGCCGTCGACGGACGCGCCGAGGTGCGTGCGCTGGTGCTGGGCAGCCGCCAGGTCGAGAGCGCCGCCTGCCGGGTCGAGGGCGGCGGATGGGTGCCGATGGCACGGCGGCCGGGCCATCGCGCCTGGAGCGCGAGCCTGCCGGTCCCCGCCCGACGGCTGGTGACGCTCACGGTCCGTGCCGTGGACGCCACCGGCCGGCCCGGTGAGCACACGATACGCCTCGCCGGTCCGTCCTACGTCCCTCCGGCCCGCGTGCGGAACGGCAGCGACGCCGATTCCGTGGGCGCCTGGCCGGAGAACGGCATCCTCGGCACCCAGCTCGGCCCCAACCGGAACGGCGGGCCATCATCCTGACGGCGAGCCTTCCCTCTCTCCTCGAAAGCCCGATCATGTCCCCCAACGTGATGACCTGGACGATCGCGGCGCTCGCCACGGCCGGCGTCATCCTGCGCCCGTTGGGGTGGCCGGAGTTCGTCTGGGCCCTGTCGGGTGCCGCCCTGCTGCTCGCGCTGCGCCTGATCTCGCCCGGGGATGCGCTGGCCGGCATCGGCAAGGGGACGGACGTCTACCTGTTCCTCACCGGCATGATGCTGCTGTCCGAGATCGCCCGGGAGGAGGGCCTGTTCGACTGGCTGGCGGCGGTCGCGACGAAGCGCGCCGAGGGCTCGGCGACGAGGCTGTTCCTGCTGATCTACGGCGTCGGCACGATCGTGACGGTGTTCCTGTCGAACGACGCCACCGCCGTCGTGCTGACGCCGGCCGTGGCCGCGGCCGTCAGGACCGCGAAGGCCGAGCGGCCGCTGCCCTTCCTGCTGATCTGCGCCTTCATCGCCAACGCGGCCTCCTTCGTTCTGCCGATCTCGAACCCCGCCAACCTCGTCATCTACGGCAGCCACATGCCGCCGCTGCTCGAATGGCTGCCGCGCTATCTCCTGCCGTCCGCCGTGTCGATCGCCGCCACCTACCTGGTCCTGCGCTGGACGCAGCGCGACGCCCTCGCACAGGAGATCGCGGCCGACGTGTCCGTGCCGACCCTGTCGGGCGCGGGAAAGACGGCGGCGCTCGGCATCACGGCGACCGCGGTGGCGCTGCTCGCGGCCTCCGCCCTGGACGTGCAGCTCGGGCTGCCCACCGCCCTCGCGGGGGCCGCCACGGCCGTCGTGGTGCTGATCCGTGAGAGGAAAGCGCCGTGGAACACGCTCAAGGGCATCTCGTGGGGCGTGCTGCCGCTCGTCGCCGGGCTGTTCGTGCTCGTTGAAGCGCTCGACAGGACCGGGCTGATCGCGATGCTCGGCGCCGTCCTGCGCGATGGGGCGGAGCGCTCCGCCACCTGGACGGCGTGGGGCGCCGGCACGGGCATCGCCATCGCCACCAATCTGGTGAACAATCTGCCGGCGGGCCTGATCGCGGGCAGCGCCGTGCAGGCCGCGCAGGCGCCGACGGGGCTGACCAGTGCGGTGCTGATCGGCGTCGACCTCGGGCCCAACCTCAGCGTCACGGGCTCGCTCGCCACCATCCTGTGGCTCACGGCGCTGCGCCGCGAGAGGCAGAGCGTCGGCGCCTGGGCCTTTCTGAAGCTGGGGTGCCTGGTGATGCCGCCGGCGCTCCTGCTCGCGGTCGGCGCCGCCCTCCTGTTCCCATGACCTCAACGAACGACGGAGATCACCATGCAGAGTATCGGCGCAGCTTGGCTCTACCCCATCATCCTGGTCGCGGGGGTCCTGCAGGCCTGGGGGCCGCCGATGAACGGCGCCCTGCGGACCTCCCTGTCCAATCCGTGGCTCGCGAGCCTCGTCTCGTTCCTGCCGATCGTGGCCCTGCTGGGCGTGCTGATGTTCTGCATGCCGCGCCCGCTGCCGACGATCGAGGGCGTCAGCGGGATGCCGTGGTGGGCGCCGCTCGGCGGCCTCGTCGGCGCCCTGGCCGTGGTGGCGGGGCTCCTGTTCGTCGACAAGGTCGGGGCCGGCGCCTTCGCGGGGCTCACCATCACGGCCAACATCCTGATGTCGCTGCTCATCGACAAATACGGCTGGTTCGGCATGGAGGTGCATCCTCTCGGGGGCGGGCGCCTGCTCGGTGCGGCCTTGATGGTGGGCGGGATTGCCCTCATCGCCAAGTTCTGAGCGGCAGCACCCTTCGTGATCGGCGAGGGAACGATAGCCGCGCGAAGGCCTATCTTCGGGAAGCGACCCCGGCCGAGCGCGCCGACCTCGTCGCCGAAGGATCGGCGACCTTCGAAGGGCTGCACCGGCTCGCCTGCCGGACGTTGCACGACGACCGTCCCAACGTCCGCTCTCTCGGACGGCCCCCCACGTGAAGGCGCCCTTCGGCAGACGGGACGCTGGCATCGCACTGATCGACGCACGGCCGATCGAGAGCAAGGCGATGATGCTGAAGGAGTGGGAGCGGCGGGAACCGGAGGCGTCTGCGCGGTGGGACGCATCGGGCCGGCCTGGTACCCCTTCGGCGTCGCCCGCGGTGCGAAGGCGTCGCGAGCCTCCGGGCCTGGTGTGACAGGTGGGCGCGCGTGACGGGTTACGGGGTGTTGATCCTGAAAAGGCTCAATGATCTCTTTTCAGGGCTCCGCCCTGAAACCCGCCAAAGGGCTCGCCCTTTGGAATCCGTCACGAAGGGAAACATCACCTTGAAATCCGATGAGAGCCACCCTGATACGCCGGGCTGGTGAATGCAGAACTCCGGGCGATGCCATCACCTGGGTTCCATCATGAGGCACGATATTTCTTCATCGATCTTTCAGCCGCTTCGGGACGACACGCTCCTACGGAACCGCCTCGCGCCGGCCTGACACGGCGCGGTCCCAGGCCCGCGACAGCCTGCCGAAGCGGGAGGCCATCTCGGCGATCGCCCCGTCATCCGACATCCCGTCCGTCAGCCATGATCGGAGCACGTCGGCGAAGATGGTCCGCCCGATGGCGAATCCCTTCACGACGTCGACCGGACCCGCCACCGTCAAGGCGTCCAGCAGTTCCTGCTCGGGCGCATCGAGGCCGAGCATCATCACGCCGCGGCAGGTGGGATCGCGCGCCGCGATGACCTGCTCGATCCGCCGCCAGCCCTCGACCTGCTTCTGAGGCTCCAGCTTCCACCAGTCCGGCCGGATGCCGAGATCGTACAGGCGCGACAGCACCCTCGGCACGGTGTCGGCGTCCAAGGCTCCGTGCTTCCCCGCGATGATCTCGACGATGTACTCGCGGCCCACCGTCGCGGCGGCATCGGCCAGGGCCAGGAGCCTGTCCTCCTGGGCCGACCGCAACGCGACCGGATCGTCGGGATGGTAGAAGCACAGGCACTTGATGGTCTGCGTCACGGGCCACTCGACGAGGTGCGAGCAGGGTCGTCGGTCTCGAAGCGCAGGGGTCTGGAACCCGGACGCTCGACCGGTCGCCCGATCCAGAGTCCCTGGGCCGCGGCGTCGAACAGGGCGGAGCGCCCGTAGGTGTCGTCGAGCAGGACGCCGTAGCCCGGCCGCTTCTCGGCCACGGCGGCCGCGACCGCGAGCCGTTTGAAACGGGGGAGGCGCTCGGTCCCCCGGCCGACCGCGCCGGCGATCTCCTCCACCTGGGCGCGATGGTCGATCGCGAGAACGCGGATCGTCGGGGCGATGGCGCGCCGGTTCGCCGTCCGATGCAGGTGGGCCAGGGTCGGGTCGAGCCGCAGCCGGGGCGTGCTCGGGCCCGACGCGATCAGATGGCCGAGCTCCGCCGCGCTCGGATATTCGCGGGAGCAGAGCAGTCGCGAGACCGCGAAGGCGCCGGCCGCGTTGGCCGAGGTGCAGCAGTCGTCGATGGAGGCACCCCGCAACCAGCCCGACAGGAACCCGGCCATGAAGGCGTCGCCGGCCCCGAGCGTGTTGTAGACCTCGACCGCGAAACCCCTGCCGACGATCCCGCCCGACAGATCCGCGCCGACCGCGCCCGGGAAGACCAGGCATCCGTCCGCGCCGCGCTTGCACACGATCGTCGCCGCCGTCAGGTCCCGGATGCGCCGCAGACTCTCGGCGAGGTCCTCGCCGCCCCCGACGAGGCGCAGCTCCTCCTCCGTGCCGACCAGCAGGTCGCAGAGCGGCGCCACGCGCTGGAGCTGCGCCGTGACCTCCGGTGACACGGCCCACCGCTCCTCCCCCGCACCGTGGCCGCGCAGGTTCCACAGGGTCGGGCGGAAGTCGACGTCGAACACGACGCGGGCCCGGCCCTCGCGCGCCATCCGGATCGCCGCGAAGCTCATCGCGCTCACGCCGGGCGTCGAGAAATGAGTCCCGGACACGAGGACGGCGCGCGCCCGGGCCATGAAGCCGGGATCGAGGTCGGCTTCCGTGAGCGCCATGTCGGCGCAGTTCTCGCGGAAGAAGACGTGCGGGAACGACCGGTCGCTGGCCAGCCCGAGCAGCACGATGGCGGTCAGCCGCCGGGGGTCGACCTTGACGCCGTCGACGCAGATGCCCTCCCGCGCGAGCTGCTCGCGGATGAAGTCCCCCATCTGCTCGTCGCCCACGGCCGTCACCACGCCCACCCGCAGTCCCAGCCGCGCGGCGCCGATGGCCGTGTTGGTCGGGCTGCCCCCGACCGAGCGTGAGAACGTGTCCGTGTCCTGAAGCCGCGCCCCGACCTGCTGGCCGTAGAGGTCGACGCAGGAGCGGCCGACTGTGATGAGATCGAGGTCCTGCATCAAACCCTCACGCGCTTCGAGTCCCGATTTTTCCGCGAAGATATTCCATCCAGGCCGTCATAAAAGGAAAATATTTTCTATTTTTGGACCGGCCCCGGCCGGAAGGGCCGGGGCCGGCGCGGACCATCGCCGCCGGACCGGTCCCGACCGTGGCGGGCCCTCATGACGGCTGGCTGCGCATCTCGGCGATCCTGACGGCGAGGACCGAGGCCAACACGAAGGTGCCGGCCAGGGAGCGGAAGCTCGCGTAATCCGCCTCGACGACCTCGATCCAGACGCTGGCCGAGGGCACCAGCGGCGAGAAGGGGGAGTCCGTGATGGCGATCAGCCTCGCCCCGAGCGAGACCGCCTCCGCGGCGAGGTCCTGGATCAGCACGTTGTAGGGGGTGTAGCTGATGGCCAGGAGCACGTCCCGCTCGCCGAGCATCGCCACCTGATCGGGGGCCGATCCCCCGACATGGTCCATCAGCTCGCACCGCACCTTCAAGCGCCTGAGCGCGTAGCTCAGGTAGGACGCCGCCGGGAAGGCCCTCTTCACGCCCACGATGTAGATGCTGTCGGCGCTGGCGATCATCGCGGCGGCGGCTTCGATCGCCGCATAGTCGACGTCCGTGCCCACGCGCTGCACCGACAGGGTCGCGGCCTCCGCGAAGCCGGAGAACAGCGCCCGCGTGTCCTGGCCATCGGACCGCCGCCGCAGGGCCTGCAGCCGCTCCTGGTAATCCGGCCAGCGGTCGCGGGCATGGGCGCGGAAGATGGTCTGGAGCGCGCTGAAGCCGGTGAACCCGAACGCCTTGGAGAAGCGGTCGAGGGCGGAGGGCTGCACGCCGGCCCGCTCGGCGATGCGCGTCATGGTGCCGAAGGCGAATTCCTGCGGGCTGCTGAGGGCCGTCACGGCCACCTGGCGCAGCCGCTTGGGGAGGGTGGGTTCCCGGCCGGCGATGGCCTGGAGCAGGGCGTTGAACTCCGTCGGCGTGGACGCCGGCGGGTCCGGACGGCGCGACTCGTCGTGGTGCTCCTCCATGGGGGCTCTCTTGACAGCGGCGAGGAAAACAGAAAATATCTTCCAAATCTCTCGCCTGAGGTGGAAAATATCGGTCGGTTCTCCCTACCGATAGGGCCACCTCGACGCAAAGCCAACACCGGGGCGAATCCGGGTTCGTCGGGAAGGGGGATCCATGCTGTCAATCTTCGGCGCGCCGGCCCGCTACGTCCAAGGTCCGGGAGCGCTCGACACGATCGGCCAGGAGGTCAAGGCCCTCGGGTCGAGGGCCGTCCTGGTCGTGGACCCCGTCGTCCGCCCGATCGTGGCGCGTCGGATCGAGGAAGCCTGCTGGTCGGCGGGGATCGACATCCGCTGCATCACCTTCACGGGCGACATCACCCCCGAAGAGGTGGCGCGGCTCTCGACCCTGGTGGACGACCGGGACGAGGTCGTCATCGCGACCGGCGGCGGCAAGACGATCGATGCGGGCAAGGGCGTCTGCAAGGCGATCCGCGCCGCCATGGTCAGCGTCCCGACGATCGCGTCCAACGATGCGCCGACGAGCCGGAACTTCGTCCTCTACGACGACCATCACCGCATGGTGGCGGTCGAGCGCCTGGAGCGCAATCCGGACGTGGTGCTGGTCGACACCGCCCTGATCGTCAGGGCGCCCAAGCGCCTGTTCGTGTCCGGGATCGGCGACGCCATCGTCAAGTCCTTCGAGGTCGCCCAATGCATGGCGTCGGGGCGGCCCAACGTCTTCGGGGGCCGCGCCCTCGGCATCGCCGCGATGATCGCCGACGGGTGCTACGCCGTGATCCGGGCCCAGGCCGAAGGCGCGCTGCGGGCCATCGACGCCGGTGCGCCGGACGACGCCTTCGAGCGCACGACCGAAGCCACGGTGCTGCTCAGCGGGCTGGCCTTCGAGAACGGCGGGCTGTCGGTCACCCATGCGATGACGCGCGGGCTCTCGGCCGTCCGTGGAGCCTCCGCGGCGCCGCACGGTTTCCAGGTCGCCTATGCCCTGATGGTCCAGTTGACCCTGGAACGGCGGCCGTCCTCCTTCGTCGACGAGCTGGGGGCCTTCTACGCGAAGGTCGGCCTGCCGCAGTCGCTGGAGGAGATCGGCCTCCCGGACCCGAGCGCCGACGAGCTCGCCCGCATCGCCGACCTGTCGCTGGCGGCTCCGCACGCGGCGAGCTTCTTCAGACCGCTCGACCGCGACACTTTCGTGGCCGCCCTGCGCGCGACCGCGCGGCGGCCTGACGCCACGCCGTCATAGACGCCTCGACGGGTGCGGCGAAGCGGTCAGCTCCGCGGGCGCCCCGCGCCGGGCGAGCGACGTGAAGAAACGGCCAGGTGACCCAACACCGGCCCAAGCCCGGCAGCTCCCGAGGGGAGACCGGGTCAACGGGAGAGGACGACATGCTCAGATCCATGATGGCCGCACTGGCGTCGACGATGCTCGCGGCGGCGGCCCTGACGCCGCCGGCGGCGGCCGCCGAGCCGTATTTCATGACCGCCGCGCAGGGAAAGCACGGGCCGTTCAAGATCGGCGTCTCCAACGGGTACATCGGCAACACCTGGCGCGCCCAGTTCCTGTCGGACATCGAGAAGGTCGCGGGCGACCTCAAGGCCGCCGGCGACGTCAGTTCCGTGACCATCCTCAACAGCACGTCGGGGGCCACCGGGCAGATCGCCCAGGTCAACACGCTGATCAACTCCGGCGTGGACGCCCTGATGATCAACCCCGTGTCCGGGGAAGCCTTGAAGCCGGTCATCTCGCGCGCCGTGGCGGCCGGCATCCTGGTCGTGATCGCGGACGACCCGCTCGCCGACAAGGACGTCGTCAACGTCGTCCTCGACAACGCGCAGTTCCTCGACATCGAGACGCGATGGCTCGTCGAGAAGCTCGGGGGCAAGGGCGATATCGTGTCGATCGACGGTCTGGCCGGCAACACCGGCAACCAGTGGCGCCTGCGGGCCCGCGACGCCGTGCTGGCGCAGAATCCCGGGATCAGGATGATCGCGGACGCGCCCGGCGGCTGGGACCAGGCCAAGGCCCGCGAGGTGATGAGCAGCTTCCTGTCGGCGCACGACAAGATCGACGGCGTCCTCGTCCAGGACGTGATGGCGGAGGGCGTCTACCGCGCGTTCCAGACGTCCGGGCGCCCGCTGGTGCCCATGAGCGGCGACTACCTGCACAGCTTCCTGAAGCTGTGGAACGCCACGCCCGCCATCGACAGCATCGCGGTCAGCAACCCGCCCGGCATCGGCGCCGACGCCCTGCTCATCACGGCCGCCATGCTGCGGGGCGCCAAGCTCGACACCGCCAAGCTCCAGCCGAACCCCTTCGCGACCGAGATCACCAACACGATCCTCATCCCCGAGCCGATCGTCATCACGCGCGGGGGCGACACGGACAAGCCCTGGTGCACGGCCTCGACCGAATGCATCAGCCTGCCCCAGGCCCTCGACCGGATGAAGGGCAAGGACGACAGTGCCGCGCTCGACTCCGTGATGACCCAGCAACAGACGCTCGACCGCTACTTCATCAAATAGGGTGGGACCCGACGGGACGGATCCGTCCCGTCGGGTGACGATGGCCGCCGGCACGACGATGCTGCAATCCCTGGGACCGGGAGACCGCGATGGCGCTGGAGATTGTGGGCGTTTCGAAGCGCTACGGCGCCGTCGTGGCGCTCGACGACGTGGCGCTGAGGGTCGAGCCGGGCGAGGTGCGCGCCCTCTACGGCGGGAACGGCTCCGGCAAGAGCACGGTCGCCAAGATCGTCGCGGGCGTGGTCAGGCCCGACGGCGGCGAGGTGAGGCTGGACGGCCGCCCTCTGCCGTCCGGCGATCCCGGCGCGAGCCGGCGAGCCGGACTGGCGGTGACGTTCCAGGAACTCAGCCTGCTGCCCGAGTTGACGGTCGCCGAGAACCTGGCGCTCGCCCGCACGCCGCGGCGGGGCGGCGTGTTCCGCTCGGAGTCGAGGCTGCGCGAGCAGGCCGAGGCGGTGCTGGAGCGCGTCGGCCTCGCCCACCTGGCGTCCCTGCCGGTCTTCACGCTCCAGGTGGGCGAGAAATATCTGTGCGAACTCGCCAAGGCGCTCCTGCTGGCGCCGCGCTACGTGATCTTCGACGAACTGACCTCGGCCCTGCACGACCATGAGGCGGCTCACGCCAGGGCCCTGCTCAGGACGCATGTCGAGGGCGGGGGCGGCGCCATCCTGGTCAGCCACCGCGTCAACGAGATCAGGCAGATGTGCGACACCATCACGGTGCTGCGCAACGGGCGTCGCGTCTTCGAGGGCGGCATGGACGGCGTGTCCCCGGAGGATCTCGTCCGCTGGGTCGGCTCGTCCCGGGAGCGCGCGTCGGAGGCGGCCCCCCGCCGGCCGCGGGGCGAGGCCGCGCGCCTGTCGATCGACGGGCTGCGCCTCGCGCCGGACGGGGAGGCCATCTCGGCGACCCTCGATCGGGGCGAGATCGTCGGCCTCGGCGGGCTGCCCGACCAGGGGCAGAACGAGCTGCTGGACGTCCTGTTCGGCGCCGCGGGGCGGCGCGGCCGGCACGAGATCCGCCTGGACGGCGCGAGGCTCGCGGCCGGATCGCCCACGCAGGCGGTCCAGGCCGGGATCAGCTTCGTGTCCGGCGACCGCGACGCGGTGGGGTTCTCGATCCGCAGCCTGCGGGACAACCTGCTGGCCGCGCATCTGAACGTCGCGGGACAGCGGCCGCTGGGGGACGACGACCTCGAGGCGGCCCTCCGGTCTCTCGGCACCGCTCACGGCGGCCTCTCCCTCCCATTGAACACCTTATCGGGCGGCAACCAGCAGAAGGTGCTGCTCGCGCGCTGCTTCCTGCTGAAGCCGCGCCTGCTGCTCGCCGCGGACCCGACCAAGGGCATCGACGTCGCGGCGCGGGCGGAGGTGCATGCGGCCCTTCGGGCCATGTCGGACCAGCACGGCATGACGGTCGTCCTCACGTCGAGCGACGACCGCGAACTCGTCGCCGTGTGCGACCGCGTCCTGGTGATGGAGCGCCACCGGGTCGTGCGGGAACTCAGCCGCGCGGAGGGCTCGCTCACGGAGGAGGCGCTCATCGACGCCTACATGCGGCAGGAGCAGGCGGCATGAGGGCGGGAACGGCTCGCCGCCGGCCCTCCTGGCGCACCGTCGCGCAGTGGCCGGCCTTCCCCGCGATGCTGCTCTGGGCGACGGCCTTCGCGCTCGACGTGGCGCTGAACCCCCATCTCCTGTCGACGAACGGCCTGATCGGCCTGTCCACGTCCAACCTTCCGCTGATCGCCGTCGCGCTCGGCCAGTCGCTGCTGCTGATCGGCCGGCACATCGACCTCAGCGTCGGGGCCACCATCAGCCTGACGAACGTGCTCGCGGTGCGGCTGTTCGAGGCCGGCCTTCCCGCCGCAGGCGTGCTGCCGCTCGCCTTCCTGGCCGCCGTGGCCATGGGCCTCCTCAACGGCCTCCTCGTCGTGCGATGCGCCATCAATCCCCTGCTGGCGACCTTCGCGACGTCCTCCGTCGCGTCCGGCCTCGCCCTGTGGCTGTTGTCCGCCCCGGGCGGCTCCATACCGATCGGGTTCGTCACCTTCCTCATGGGCAGCGTCGCCGGCGTGCCGGTCGCGCTGCTGGCCATCGCGGCGCTCGCGCTGCTGTGGATCGTGCTGCGGCGCACCGTCTTCATGCTGCACCTCTACGCGGTCGGCGGAGACCGGGCCAAGGCCTTCGCGTCCGGCCTGCCGGTGCAGCGGATCCGCTTCGTCTCCTTCCTGATCGCCTCCTGCTTCACCGGATTCGCGGGGTTGTTCGTCACCTTCTCGATCGGCTCGGGCGACCCCCTGATCGGCGAATCCTACACCCTGCTGTCCATCGCGGCCCCGGTGATCGGGGGCGTGGCGATCCTCGGGGGCAGCGGCGATGGACTGGGATCGATCTTCGGCGCCCTGTTCCTGGCCATCGCGACCGAACTGCTGCTCGCCTTCGGGGTGTCGCCGTTCTACCAGCAATTGGTCGTCGGCCTGATCATCCTGGCCGGCCTCGGGGGCGTCGTCAGCCTGCAGAGGGCGATCGCCGACTGGCGCGCCCGCACGGTCAGCCGGATCCGCCGCGACATCCTGAGGAAAGCATGATGGACGACAGCGTGGCCCGCGTCGGCACGGCGCCGCGGAGGTCGGGGTTCTCCCGCCTCATCGGGCACGAGGCGGCGACCAGCGTCCTGCTGCCGCTCCTCGTCACGGCCGCGATGCTCGCCGCCGGCAGCGTCATCGCGCCGAGCTTCGCGTCCGGCGCCAACCTGTGGGCCCTGCTGTCCACCGCGTCCATGCTCGGCGTGGTGAGCGCGGGACAGACCGTGGTGATCATCTCGGGCCGTCAGGGGATCGACCTGTCCGTGGGGCCGGTCATCACCCTGGCGGCCCTGGTGACGGCCGGGACCTGCGCGGGGTCGGACGCGGGACTGCCCCTGGCCATCGGCGCCGTGGCGGCCCTGTGCTGCATCGTCGGCGCCGTCAACTTCGTCGGGATCTACGTCGTGGGCATCTATCCCCTGATCATGACGCTCGGCATGGCCTTCGTCGTGACGGGCGGATCGCTGGTCTATGCCCAGGCCCGGGGGCCGTCCTCGGCGCCCCCCATCCTGCTGGCGGTCGGCGGCGGGCGGATCGGGCCCGTGCCCTGGCTCGTGGTGGTGGGCGCGGCGGTGCTGATCGCGGCGACGGCGCTCGTCTCCCGCACGCGCTTCGGACGGCGGCTCTTCCTGACGGGCGCCAACGCCCGCGCGGCCCGCCTGTCCGGCATCCCGGTCGCGCGCGTCTACCTCACGGCCTACGTGGTCTGCAGCCTGCTCGCGGGTTTGACCGGGGTGCTGGTCTTCGGTTTCGCGGGGAGCGTCAACCTGTCGATCGGCGAACCCTACACGCTGATGTCGATCGCCGCGGCGGTGATCGGGGGCACGCTCCTGACGGGGGGGCGTGGATCCATCCACGGCGCCTTCCTGGGCGCGATCGTGTTCGTGGTCCTGACCAACCTCCTGATCGTCTGCGGTCTCGGCAACCCGGCGAGACAGGTGTTGAGCGGCGTCGTGCTCATCGTCATCCTGGCCCTCACCGCGAGGGAAACGGGCCTGCGCGTCTGAACGAGTCGGGAGGTCGTCCGTGGACGGTGATCGAACTGCAATCTCCCGGTGCGACTGCGGTCGCGTCACGGACGCGCTGAGGCTGCTTCGCGGCATGAGGACCGTCGACCTGTCCCCGGCGATCGAGCGCGGCATGCCGCGATGGCCGTCGCACCCCCACCTCGTGATCGATCCGACCATGAACCACGCCCATGACGGCTACTACTGCCAGAGCCTGTCGATGCCGGAGCACATCGGCTGCCACGTCGACGCGCCCGCGCACATCCACGCCGACATGATGGACGTGACGATCGACGCCTTCCCCCTGGATCACCTCGTCTCGGAGGCGGCCGTCTACCATTTCGACGACCGCGACTGGAAGCCCGGGGACCTGCTCACCGTGGACGAGGTGCTGCGCTACGAACGCCAGCACGGCATCGCGGCCGCCGAGGGCGACATCGCCCTCGTCAACTTCGGCTGGATGAAGCGCTTCTGGCGCGTGGACGCGCAGGCGCAGTGGTTCGCCAACAACGCGCCGGGCATGGACGAGGAGACCACGATCCTGTTCCGGGACAGGAAGGTCCGCGCCGTCGGGGCCGACACGATCGCCTGCGACGCCGCGCTCGTCGACGGCAAGACCCGGGACATGCCGGGGCATTGGCGCCACTGGCTCCCGCATCGCATCCTGATCCTCGAATGCGTCGCCAACCTCGACCAGCTCACGCGACGCTGCCTCATCGTCGCGATGGCCCTTCCGATCAAGGGCGGCTCCGGCTCGCCGCTGCGCCCCATCGCCTATTGTCCGTAGCCCCTTCGGGGAGACCGCGCACGGACGACGGTCCCGGCGCCGCCGGGGACCGACGAAACACGCAACGAGGAGCGAAGGATGTCCGACCGGCTCAAGGGCAAGCGCATCATCATCACCGGCGCGGTCGACAATATCGGCAAGGCGGCCGTCGCGTCCTTCGTCGCCGAGGGCGCACGGGTGGTGATCGGGGACATCGACGCCGACCGCGGCGTCGAGGTCGCGGCCGAGTTCGGGGAGGCCGTGACGTTCGTGCCGGTCGACGTGTCGCGCGAGGACAGCCTCGCGGCGCTGGTCGAGGCCGGCACGGACTGGCTCGGCGGCCTGGACGTTCTGGCCCAGAACGCCGGACTCCAGCTCTCCTGGGGGGTCGAGGACTTCGATGCGGAGCGCTTCGACAGGCTCTTCGCCGTGAACGTGCGGGCGCTGTTCCTGGGTGCGAAATACGCCGTGCCCCATCTGCGCCGATCGGGCCGCGGCTCGATCATCAACATGGCGTCCATCGCGGGCAAGCGGGGCGGCCCGGGGCTCACGGTCTACGCGGCCTCGAAGGGCGCCGTCATCGCCTTCGGCACCACGCTCGCCATCGAGCTCGCGCCCGACGGGATCCGCGTCAACACCATCTGCCCCGGCTGGATCGACACGGCCTTCAACGACCCCATCGTGGGCTTCATCGGCGGGGGCGCCGCGCGGGACGCCAAGGTGGCGGCCCAGGTGCCGCTCGGCCGGCAGGGCACGCCGGCCGAGATCGCGCCGCTCTACGTCTATCTGGCGTCGGACGAGTCGTCCTACGTCACGGCCCAGGCCATCCTCGTCGACGGCGGCGCCTACAACAGCTGACGGGCCTCCGCGAGGGCTCTCGCGAGAGACCGGCCACGATGCTTCGCCCGGTCCACCACGGCCGTGCGGACGGGACAATCCTGTGAGGGGCGCCGAACCACGATGAAAGTCACCTCCGTCGAGACGCTTCGCGTCGCCTTGCCCCTCGATCCCCCGATCGAGAGCGCGCTCGGCGCGGTCGACCGGTTCGGCTGCATCCCCATCTTCCTGCACACCGACGAGGGGGTCACCGGCGAGGGGCTCGTCTTCACCATCAACGACACCCGCACGGCCGTTCTCCACGAGATGATCGACGGCCTGGCGCCTCTCGTGGTGGGGACCGAGGTCGGTCACGCGACCGACCTGTGGACGCGCCTGTGGAAGGCCATCCACTTCATGGGCCACACGGGCGTGACGGTCGTCGGCCTGTCGGGGCTCGATGCGGCCTTCTGGGACCTGTCCGCCAAGGCGGTGGGGCTGCCCCTCTACCGCCTGCTCGGCGGCGCCAGGACGGCCGTTCCGGCCTACCACAGCGGCGGCCTGTGGCTGACATCCTCGATCGACGAGCTCACGCGCGAGGCGGCGGGCTTCGTCGACCAGGGTTTCCGGGCCATGAAGATGCGGGTCGCCGCGCATTCCTTCCCCGCCCAGGTGGAACGGGTCCGGCACGTCCGGGCCGCGATCGGCCCCGACGTCAGGCTGATGGTGGACGCGAACCAGGGCCTGACCCAGAGCGGGGCGATCCGGCTCGGCCGCATGCTGGAGGAGTTCGACCTCGCCTGGTTCGAGGAGCCGCTGCCGGCCTGGGACCTCGACGGCGTCGCCCGGGTCGCGGCGGCCCTCGACACCCCGATCGCCAGCGGCGAGACCGAGTACACCCTGTACGGGTTCCGCCGCATGATCGAGCTGCGGTCGGCCGACGTGCTGATGCCCGACCTGCAGCGGGTCGGGGGCGTCACGGAGTTCATGCGCGTCGCCCATATGGCGGCCGCCTACGACATACCGGTGTCGAGCCACCTCTTTCCCGAGATGAGCCTGCAGATCCTGGCGGCGCTCTCCAACGGATCCGACCTCGAATACATGCCGTGGTTCTCGTCCCTCTACGACGAGCCGTTCGCGTGGCGCGACGGCGATGCCGTCGTGCCGGAGCGCCCCGGCTGGGGTTTCAGCATCAACCGCGATCGCATCCGACACCTCGCGGCGCGCTGACCTGCCCTCCCCCGGCGCGTGGGCATCGATCTATGCCGGACTCTTGGCGCCGATGGGCCATGAAGGTGAGCCCGGAGCCATCACTTCGAGTCCATGTTTCGATGCGGGGTGATCGGACAGGTCGGATCCCGCTCGGAGGTAGGGCGAGGGAGAGTCATCTCGCGCTCGGCGAGAGTGTGAAGACGCTCGATCCCGCCCCCCTCGCAAGCCTCGACCGGCGCATCCGAGGGCCGGCCGTTGAGGCGTGCCGTCACGCGGCCGATCAGCCACGACGGGACCGGACGTCAGCGTGAGGGGCCGGCCCGGCGATGCCGTTCAGGCCGGGGTGAAGACCATCGCGACGCCGTTGATGCAGTAGCGCAGGTAGGTGGGGGCCGGGCCGTCGTCGAAGACGTGGCCGAGGTGGCTGCCGCATGTGGCGCAGTGCACCTCCGTCCGCACCATGCCGTAGGACCGGTCCGCAGTGGTCTCGACGGCCTCCGCGATGGGGGCGTTGAAGCTCGGCCAGCCCGTGCCGCTCTCGAACTTCACGGTGTTCTCGAACAGGGGCGTCTCGCAGCCCGCGCAGGAGAAGGTGCCGCGCCGCTTCTCGTGCAGCAGGGCGCAGCTCCCGGGCCGCTCGGTGCCGTGATGGCGCATCACCTGGTACTGCTCGGGCGTCAGCAGGGCGCGCCACTCGGCGTCGCTGCGGGTCACCGGAAAGTCGTGGGTCTCGTGGGTCATGCCGAACCTCCGTGGCGGGGCAGGACGCCCCTCCGACGGGAGCTGTCCATCGCGGGCCCGTCCGTCAAGGCCGGGCCGCGCGCCCGAAACCGTTCAGATCGAGCCGCCCTCAACCATGAAGTTGTTGGCGGTGCACATGGCGGCGTCGTCGGAGCTGAGGAACAGCACCATGCGGGCGAGATAGACGGGGTCGATGGGGTCGGGGAGGCACTGGCGCCTGAGCTGTGCGTCCAGCTTGTCGGGCGTGACCCAAAGCTCCTTCTGCCGCTCGGTCATGACCCAGCCCGGCACCACCGTGTTGACGCGGATGCGATGGGGGCCGAGGTCGCGGGCGAAGGAGCGCGTCATGCCGTGCACCGCCGCCTTGGCGGTCGTGTAGACCGGCATGCCGCCCCCGGCCTCCCACCACGAATTCGAGCCCATGTTGACGATCGAGCCCCGGCCCGCCGCCACCATGTCGGGCGCCACGGCCTGGATGGCGAAGAACATGTGGCGGAGGTTCGTGGCGATGCGCTCGTCGTAATACGCGGGGGTGACCTCGTCCCAGCCGTGCCGGTCGTCGCGCGCCGCGTTGTTGACCAGCACCTGCGCGGGGCCGGTCTCGCGCTTCAGCGCCGCGAAGGCGGCCTTGAGGGCGTCGATGTCGCGCAGGTCGCAGGGCGCGAAGCGGACGTCGCCGCCGAGTTCCGCGGCGAGCCGCTCACCCCGCGCCGCGTCGATGTCCACGAAGCCGACGCGGCTGCCCTGCTCGGCGAAGGCCCGGACGAGATATTCGCCGATGCCGGCGGCGCCCCCCGTGACCAGCACGGTGGCTCCATCGAGGGACGGATGAGTGGCAAAGGGCATGCGGCGCTCCCGAAGTGTGGTCCGGACCTCTATCCGAACCGGCCGCGCTTGTCAGGCCCGGCCCCAGGCGCGCCCGACCGCGGGGGCCGTCAGGCGTCCTGCCGCAGCAGGGTCGGATTCGCGGCCTCGGCCATGGCGTCGAGTTCGCGGAGCATCGCGACGGCCGTGGGACTGCCGGTGCGCGAGGCGCGCTCGCACCAGTGGCGCGCCAGACCGAGGTCGCGGGTGACGGCCTGCCCGTCGATGAAGATGCGGGCCAGCGCCAGTTGCGCCTCGACGATGTCGCGCTCCGCCGCCTTCTCGTACCACGACACGGCGGCGCCGGCGTCGCGCTCCACGCCGTCGCCCTTCCACAGCATGACGGCGAGGTTGTACTGCGCCAGCGGGTGGCCGGCCACGGCCGCGGCCTCGTAGAACGGGATGGCGGCCGCGAGGTCGCGGGCGACGCCCTCCCCGGTGCAGTGCAGCACCCCGAGCTGGAACTGTGCGTCGGCGTGCCCGGCCTCGGCGGCTCGCCGCAGCCACGCCGCGCCCGCCGCGCGGTCCTCCGGGACGCCGCGCCCCTCCCACAGGATGGTGGCGAGGACGACGGCGGATTCCATGTCGCCGTTCTCGGCCGCGGTCCGGAACCAGTCGAGGCTCGCGGGATCGGGCGTCCCGTAGTCGGCGCTGCGCTGGAGGTAGAGCTGCCCCAGCGTCCGCACGGCCGTGGGGAGGCCGCCGCGCGCGGCCGCCCGCAGCAACTCCTCGGCGCGCTTGAGGTCCTTCGGGGCGCCGTCGCCCCGCAGGTGGAGGGCGGCCAGCAGTGTCATGGCCTCGAGGTCGCCGGCGCCGCTCGCGCGCTCCAGCCACGGCAGGGCCGCGGCCGTGTCGCGCGGCACGCCCATCCCCTGGCCGAGCATGAGGCCGATCTTGGCGTGGGCCGCCTCGATGCCGCGCTCGGCGGCGCGCTCGAACCAGTGGATCGCCCGGGCGCCGTCGCGCTCGCAGCCGACCCCGTCGCGCAGGAACACCGCGGCGTTGAAGGCGGCGACGCCGTGGCCGCCCTCGGCGGCGCGCAGGAACAGCCGGCTCGCCTCCGACATGATCTTGGGCACGCCCTCGCCGCGCGCGTGGAGGCTGCCCAGGATGAACTGGGCCTGCACGTCGCCGAGGTCCGCGGCCTGCCGGTACCATTTGGCGGCCTCGGCGAGGTTCGGCGCGATGCCCCGGCCCCGGCTGTAGAACTCGGCCAGCGCCGTGATGGCCGGCAGGTAGCCGCGCTTGGCGCCGGCGCGCAGCAGGCTCTCGACGCCGGCCGCGTCGAACGTCAGGCCGCCCTCGTCGGCGAGCTGCAGGGCGGCCAGGCGGTGCAGCGCCGGCGGGAACTGCTTCTCGGCCGCCCGGGTCAGGAGCGCCACCGCCTCGCCGGGGTCCTGCGCGGCGCTCCGGCCCTCGAGGATGCGCTCCGCCAGGGCATATTGGGCCGACACGTCGCCCTGCGCGGCGGCCTTGCGGTACCAGTGCGTCGCGGCCGCGTCGTCGCGCGGGGCGCCGAGCCCGTTGGCGGAGAGGGCCGCGAGGCCGAGCTCGGCCTGGACGATGCCGCGGGGAGCGGCCTTCTCGTACCAGCGGCGCGCCTCGACGTAGTCCCGCTCGCCGCCGAAGCCCCGGGCGAGGAACAGCCCCGCCAGGGCCTGGGCCTCGGGCTTGCCCTGCTCGGCCGCGGCCAGCGCCCATCGCCGCGCGCGCTCGGGATCGCGCGGCACGCTGACGCCGTGCGGGAACATGAGCTGGCGCTTGCGCTCGGCCGCGGCGGGGTCGGCGCGGTGGGCGGCCTCGTACCAGCGGGCCGCCTCGCTGGGGTTGTGGGCGTCGCCGCGCTCGTAGAGGCCCGCGAGGTTGAACTGCGCCTCCACGTGGCCCGCCTCGGCGGCGCGCTCGAACCAGTGGACGGCGTCGGGCAGCGACCGGGTCGCCCCCTGCCCCTTGAGGTAGGCGAGGCCGGCGCGGTAGCTCGACTCGCGGTCACCGCGCTCGGCCGCCGCGCGCCACACGTCCAGCGCCTCGTCGGGCCGGCCCTTGGTGGCGAGCGTCTCGGCCCGGTTGCGGGCCCTGGCCGAGCGCAGCTTCAAAAAGTCGAACATGGGGCATCCAAGGGAGGGCGGTGAGGGCGCGCGGGGTCGGGTCCGGGGAGCCTCAGGGCCCGCGCATCTCCTCGCTCCTATGCCGCATGAGCCCGCCCATGACGTAGTCGAAGGCCGAGCGGCTGCCGACCCTGACTTCCGCCTTCAGCGTCATGCCCGGCACGAGCCTGAAGTTCGCGGGCACGTCGTGGAACTCGAGGGCGTCGATCGCGACCCGGGCCCTGTAGTAGGGCGGCTGCGGCTGGCCGCCGTCGTCCGCGTCCGTGAAGGCGTTCTCGCTGATCCAGGTGATGTGGCCCCGCGCCTCGCCGTGCTCGTAGTAGCCGTAGGCGTTGACCTTGAGCGTGGCGGGGTCGCCCGCCCGGACGAAGCCGATGTCGCGCGCCGTGATCTCCATCTCGGCCTCGACCGGGGCGTCGAGCCGCGCCAGCTTCAGGAGCTCGTCGCCCTGCCTCAGCACCGAGCCGGCCGACAGCTTCGACAGGCTCAGCACGACGGCGGGCGCGGGGGCGACGAGGCGGACGAGGTCCTGCCGGCGGGCCGCCTTCTCGAGCGCGGCCGCGGCGCCGTCGAGCTGGCTCTGGGCGGTGGCGATCTCCTGGCCGACCGACACGTCCCAGCCCGCCGTGAAGGCGTCTCGGTCGGCCTTGAGGCCGAGCAACTGGTGCTGCGTCTCGACGAGGCTGTTGTGGCCGCTGTCGAGCGACTGGAGGAGCTGCAGCCGGGCGTCGGTCGATTCGAGCAGGCTCACGAGGCTCGAAGCGCCGCTCTGGTAGAGGGTCGAGCGCATGTCCTCGACCTGGCGCGTGATCTTCTCGCGCTCGGCGTAGCGGGCCGCGTCGCCCGCGAGCTTGGCGAGGGTCGCCTCGGTGGTGCCGATCTTCTCGTCGAGGCTCTTGAGCTGCGCGGCATATTGCGAGGCGCGCTGGTCGAAGAAGCTCTTCTGCTGCGCCCAGAAGGGCGAGGCGTCACGCGGGAGGCCCAGGGGGATCGCGAAGGGCTGGCGCGCGGCCTCGGCGCGGGCGCGGGCGATCTGCGCGTCGAGCCCCGCCACCTGCTGGCGGAGCTGGTCGACGTCGGCGGCCGCGAAGGTGGGGTCGAGCGTGGCGAGGAGCTGCCCGGCTGCGACCTGCTGGCCCTCCTTGACGTCGACGCTGCGGATGATCGACGGGTCGAGCGCCTGGAACGTGTCGGAGGCCACCGTCGAGACGATCTCGCCGCCCTGGCTCCCCACGACGCGGGGGATGCGGATGAAGGGCGTCGCCACGAGGGCGCCGGTGAGCAGCAGAGCCAGGGACCACACGGCGAGGCGCGCGCCCAGGGGATCGGGCGCGTGACGGATCTCCTCGGTGGGGGACTGCCACTGCCTGATGACCCGGAGGGCGCGCGGGTCGGAGCGGGCGACGAGGCTACGCGACACCTTGGGTCCCCCGGTAGGCGATCTGCGGCCGCGCCCCGGCGGCGGGCGGCGGGCCGGCGTGTTCGTTCTGCGTGTACCACAGGTTGGCGTAGATGGGGTTGCGGGCGAGCAGCTCGTGGTGCTTGCCGATGTCGTTCACCTCGCCCTGCTCCATCACCAGGATGGCGTCGGCCTTCACCAGCGAGGACAGCCGGTGCGAGATGGTGATGACGGTGCGGCCCCGCGCGATGAGGTCGATGTTGGCGTTGACGATGGCCTCGCTCTCGGCGTCGAGCGCGCTCGTGGCCTCGTCGAGGATGAGGATGCGGGGGTCGGTGATGAGCGCGCGGGCGATGGCGAGGCGCTGCCGCTGGCCGCCGGACAGGTTGGGGGAGCCCTCGTAGACGAAGGTCTCGTAGCCGCCCGGCAGCTTGTCGATGAACTCCTCGGCGCCGGCGAGCCGGGCCGCCCGCACCATCTCGTCGAAGGTGGCGTCCGGCTTGGCGATGGTGATGTTGGAGCGGATGGTGCCCGAGAACAGGAAGTTCTCCTGCAGCACGATGCCGAGCGAGGAGCGCAGGTGCGCGAGGTCATATTGGCGGACGTCGACGCCGTCGATCTTGATGAGTCCCAGATAGTCGGAGTGGAGCCGCTGGATCAGGCGGGTGACGGTGGTCTTGCCCGAGCCCGAGCGGCCCATGACGCCGAGCGTCGTGCCGGGCGGGATCTCGAAGGACACGTCGTTCAGCGCCGGCTTCAGCGCGCCCTTGTATTGGAACCGCACCTTGGCGAATTCGACGTGGCCCTGGAGCTCGTTGCGCACGCCCTCGCCCGAGCGGCCCTCCTCGGGCGGCTGGTTGACGAGGCCTGCGACGACGCCGATGGCCATTCGCGCCTCGTCGTACTGGTTGATGAGCTGCGAGGCCTGGATGAGCGGCGCGGCGAGGCGCTGGCTGAGCAGGAGGAAGGAGAAGAGCGCACCGGTGAAGAAGGGGTCTTCCGTCGTCAGGGCGATGTAGACGCCGAGCGCGAAGGAGCCGCTGACCATGAGGCGTTCCAGCGGCATGACGACGGCCTGGATCAGGTTGCTGTAATTCCCCTCCTCGAATCTCAGCCGGGCGATGCGCGCCGTCAGCGCGTCCCATTCGTGGATCTGCCGCGGCTCCAGCGCCAGGGACTTGACGGTGCGGATGCCCTGGATCGACTGCGACAGGAAGGAGCCGCGCGCCGCCTCGGCCCCCTCCACGGCCCCAGTCTTGCGGCGGTAGCCCGGCAGCATGAGGACGATCCAACTGCAGATCAGCGCCGCGATGCCCAGCACCACGGCCGTCAGGGTGGGGCTGAAGAAGAACATCACCGGCACGAAGAACAGGAGGATGCCGGCATCCAGCACGGTGCCGAAGAGCTGCCCCACGAGGAACTGCCGCACGCGGCCGATCTGGCTCATCTTGTGCATCGTCAGGCCGGCTGGGTTTCGCTCGAAATACTCGACCGGCAGGGCGAGTACGCGGGCGAACATGTCGGTGGTGAGCTTGACATCGACGCGCGTCGTCAGCCGCAGCAGCAGGTAGCGCCGCAGTACCGAGAAGGCGGTCTCGAAGCCGATCAGCACCAGCATGACGAGGCAGACCACCACGAAGGTGCTCATCGCGCGATATTGCAGGACGTACTGACTCAATAGACGCCAGAACAGGATGGGCGACAGCGCCAATAGGCTCAGCATCAGCGCCGCGATGCCGATGTCGCGCACCATCCTGCGGTCGCGCATGATCAGCCCGGCGATCAGCCGCAGGCTGAAGGGCTGGGCCTCGTCGGTCAGGGCGTGGCTGCGCTGCACCAGCACGAGTTCGCCGCTCCAGATGGCGGCGAACTGGCGATGGTCGAGCGACAGAAGTGTGGTATCGTCGGATGTTGGATCCTGCAGCACGGCGCGCTGACCGCCCGCACCCCGCTCGACCCGCACCAGCACCATGGCGCCGCCGTCCCGGAGATAGACGATGGCCGGCAGCGCCTTGGCTAGCCCGCCGAGCCCATCCCAGCCCGGGCGCAAGCCCGTCGCCCGCAGGCCGGCTGTGGAAGCGCAACGCACGACTTCGGCCGGAGAAATCTTCAGCCCTGAGAGTTGGTTATCGCGCATCATGCGGCGGGCATCGAGGTGGAGGCCGAACTTGCGAGCCACTAAGACGAGTGCCTGAAGATTCCCCACCACCTCAGCCTCGGCGGCTTGACCGGACCAGCGCTGTTGCTGGAAATCCATGCACCGTACCTCGTCAGTTTGAGCGTAACTGCCAGATTCAATAATCTCACGATCTTATCTGATGAGACTTCAAAAGGCGAGCGCTGTGCGCGCTAGCAGGGGAAGGGAGAGTTCAGGGTTTGAAGTGTTTCACATCGTTTGCACTCCAACCGCGTCATGGAGGGGTGGATTGATCCGCCCTGCTGAGTTTTGCCCTGCTGAGTAATGACAACAACAAAACAGAGGCGACCTACACATATCTCATAGAGTCGAGCAAATCATTTTCCTTCGAATAGCCTGACATAATCCAAAGTTATATGATCGGGTACGCGAACAAAGACGATATTGATAACGACTTCTCAAGATGTCACAGTATCCTAATCCTATCATCTTGTTTAGCGTTGTGCAGAGATTTCCTCAAGAATACCTGTGAGACGCCTTACAACGGTACCCACATTAACAGTGAAAGGTTTATGAGCGCCATCGCCATCCTCGGTGCATTGCCCTTCGATAATTCCATACCTAAGATTTAGAGATGAGAATAAACACATATGCGCATGTATCCAGTAAGGTTCGCTCTCTATATCGATTATATACGTTCCCGGCTTACAAAAGACGACATTAAACAGACCTGCTCCTGACTGACCGCAGATCACCGACGCCGAGGCGAACGCTTCTATCTGCTGCTCAATAGTAAGATGCTGAGGTTCAATGATCTCGAACCCAAGCTTAGTTACCGCAGCAATAACCTCTTGACTGTTTAGTAAGCGGCGATAACCTGCCTTCGTCGAGGTAAGTCCGTGGCGAGAAACGAACAGCAATCTCCCTCTCACAGTACAATGGTTCACGCTCTCCTTGAGATGCAGTGATGTGCGTTCCCTGATGGTCGCGAACAGCCCTAAAGTGTCTTCATCGAGAAATGCTTGTGGATTCCTAAGCGTAGGAATCAATGCATGATCTATATCATAAATTGCGTCAGTTTCATGTTTGATGATTCGATCTGTGTCGATCCCCGCTAGCCGAAAAAGGTCCATGTACACAGGAGTACTCGGAGCAAGAATAGGAAACCCACAATCAAATAGTCGGACCAAGGCCAACTTCGATAACACTCTGAAGAGGAATGAGCCATAATTTTCAGGCTCGTCTGATGAGAGTACTACTACAGTACCACATAAACGGTGAATTTCTCTCTGTCCCCAATCAATATCAAATTTTCCGTCCTCATCTCTTCTTAGGCCAGTATTCTCATTACGAAAACGGTCAGCATTCGCAAGTTTATCGCTGAAGCGCTGAAGTTCTACATCATCGATAAATGTTTGATCGGAGTACAGCTTTCCATTCCTGGATATAAAGGACCGAAATCCCACAAGGATTGCATGACTTAGCGACATAATCCCGACGGGACCATAGTTTACTTGACGTGTTGATAAATCTTTGAATAGACCTACGTTGTCTGGGTCGTCATGATAGCGCGGCCTGCGACGCAAGAATACTCTGTTTGAAGCTGAGTTTTGCTGCCAGAACCTATCACCATCATCACCAAAAATACGAGCGAGTGTACTTTGCTCTAACTGCGAAGCATCACAAAGTGTAAGTGGCAGATCTACTCTATCCATTGACATTTTCAATGCCTCAAAGTCGGAGTATCTACTAAGTCCTTAACCGATCTGTTCTCTACGTCTACTTCATATGCAATCAGATCACGATTGTTCGTAATATGACATTGATCAACCTCTGCCCTCGTGAGAAGTAGCAGAAATTTTTGATTTACTGTTGAGAAGTTACGATCAGAGCTATGAAGATCTAAAAATGCAGGGTAAGCAAACCGCTCCTTATCATCACAACTACGGCTATTAAAGGCAGGAACAGTTTTGAGTAAGTCGGGTTTGGTCCAAGAGATCAGGTCTGAGGAATACGAAATCTCAATATTCATAGTTCTCTTTTGTGGATCACCATCTGATTTGTCTTGGTCTGTAAGCAGACCAATAAAAAGATCAGAACGCTCTTTCTTATATATTCCAGTGAACGCATACGGAACGACGATTTGACATCTCGCTGATGTAATTGCCTCTAGATAGGGGTCTTCCAACCTAACCGTAAAACCAGAACCGTTCCACAATCGCCATGAAGAAGCATCATCAATCTGCTGAGATCGGAATAAGCAAGTGCCCCCTGGTTGCCCAGCCCACCCCGTTGTTGGTGATAGAAACCACCAATATCCATTCCATTGCAGGATGTTCGTTGGATTGAAAAAGCCTCTGTGTCGACCCTGGTCGAAATCCTGCCTGAAAGGAGCCGCAGCAATTACGTTAGGTGGTAATGCTTGGGTGAACGTAAGCCCTCCATCTTTTGAGATCGCATATGTAAGTGAGTTATACCAACATGGTGTTATCGTGTGAAATTTACAGGCGACATGTTCATTTGCATGATATTCGTTATGGACGATACCAAAAATAGTGTGGCCATCTTCTGTCCATGTTGCAGCTAAGAACCTATAGTCATTATATTGACTCGCGTTGCCGTCATGTGCGCTAGTCAGTGACACTTTGCACTCCGCTCTTAACTGGAGCGGTTCACCCTGTAGCTTCCTTATATGGTTTTCCGAATTTGTAGCAACAATCTTCACCTCCCCGCGGTAATCCCGAAATGCACGGGCGGGCACATCAGGCACGTCCTCATCATCACATCTCTGCCTCGACCAGCTATACAATACTTTAACTCCTACACCGATGGTCAGATCTAAAGGGCTTGATTTAAGTTCACCGGCATTGAGGGCAGAAATACAAGTCAAAAGAATGACACATGAGGCTATTAATCTCATTATATATTCTCACAATTCATGATGCATGCGGTACTTTTGTTTTGAGCTTTGAAAACACATCACCTACTCCGAAGACTTCCTTCTGGTTTATAAGATGTTCCATGTATTCTATCTCTGACGTGAAAAAATATCTTGTGAGATGAGCTCCCGCACCTGTATAGTTGGCTAAAGTGTCTCTGTCGAACGAACTTACTCTGCGGGCCAGTTTGACTCGGGACGCGTGCAGGAGATCGGGAAATTTTCTATTATGAAAGTGAAGGTGACAAATAGATCCATGAAATACAAGTGACTCTTCTTCCGTTTCTCGATTACTAAAAAGGTGAAATCCTAAGTCAACTTTTGGAAAGAACCCAGATCTGATTCCCACCTTCTTTGTTCGCCATTTATAAACATTTTCAGAATAAGGTATATTCCAGTAAGCCTTGTCTATACGGTAAAGCTTTTGGTGATCTGGTACTTCGGCTAGTTCCCTTGTATAGAGATCGAGAGGGTTACCTTCATAGTACTTCTGATCTGGAAGGAAAAGAAATTCGTCTGTATCCATGAGGAAAAGCCATTCATAATTCTTTTCTAATTCTTGTACCAGCAATGTAACGTATTCGCCTTTTTTCTCGAAGTCCTCGTAGCCAAAAAAAACTGTAGCGCCATTATCCTTCAAAGAATGTAAAATACTGATTGTCAAAGGATCTGAAGAAAGATTATCTACTATGTACAATGCCTCATATCCAAATATACTCCCATGGTACTGTGACCACGAAGCGAGGAGCGGCCCTTCGTTGCGCTGCATCGTAAGACATCCAATACGCATTTCGACTCCCTATGATTTATATCGCGTGGTATTAAAGATGACGGAGCTCATTTTCCAAAAGTCAGCCAATTACTTTATATTCAACCAGAGCTGATGTTTAGTGAGTATTTGGACTTAGCTGACTTGCTTGGTACACGCCTTTCCATTTGCATCGAAAGCATTTTGGAAGATCGGCTGTTTCTATACTACTCCCCTGCTATGAGCTTAACCGAAGATCGAGACCAGAGTTGGCATTTAACAACAAGGTTGCCGGTTAGTCCAGCCCAAGTCTACACCTACTTAGCAGCGCTCTGACGCCACACAACGGAGACTGAGAGCTGTCAAAGCAATCAGACCTGATCACGGTTCGCAATTCGGAGCTATATGCATAAGAGGGCGCCGAATGACAGTATCGCTTTCGACTCCAACGTGTTAACGAAACCTTAGAGCGTCGCTTAGTGCCGTTGGCCATCTGAGTGAGCTTATCCCACCTAGTGCAAAATTATCGTCGATTAGTCATTTGCCCCTCCCGAAGCAGGATGCTGGTCTTTCCAACGCTGTAGTGAGCGCAGCCGGGCACAACGGAATCATGTCGGCCGAGAGTATCTCCTCATCATCGCAGCCCCATGGTGTCTTTCGTTATGTAGATCGTCGGTGCCAAAGTACCCATAGGAGCGCAAAACCTGGTCTTACATCTTGGAAAGGTTCGTGCAACCGGAGTTTTACCCCTCCTATCATACATAAAATCTAATCTGCTGAGAGCCTGACCCAAAAGGACGAGACCGCAGAGGGAGTCGTCCGTCCCGGCTGCTCAACTCTCCCTCTGTGACCACGCTCAAATTCGACCTTTTTGGTCAGGCTCTGATTACGCTACGGTTCAGGAGTGTTGTCAGAGTTTGATCATTGTACACCAAGCTCTTTTTTTGCCTCCCGATCATGAGGACGCTTGCTCAATACGATTTTCCATTCACGTTCGCTTTCCTCCGTCCTACCAGCAGCAGAAAGCGCACGCGCCTTTAACACGATTGGCCAACCACTCTGAGTAACATCCTCATCTAATTCTGATACAAATGTCTCAGCTTCGTCCCAAAGTTCTAGTCTTAGAAGACTCCTATATCTTTCTTTGATGACTATGAAGTCGTTATATTGGTATTTTTTATTTCCATATATTCTGATACCTAGATCGTAACAACTTATGAGACTCGATACTGCCTGCTTTCCCTCATTCTCAAAAATTTTACAAACTTCTAGCAAGGCTAAGTATGGTTCCGTCTTGAACTTTGCTCGATATAAGGCATCTCTAACCACATTCAAATTTGACATCATCTTTTCTGATAAAAACATATCCTCAATCTCGTCACTGATCCAACGAACAGGGCTTTGTGAAAGACCTGTTATCCGCGCAATATTTGTAGACTCAAAAAAGTAAATATCCGAAACTTCCAGGTATGCATCACTGCTAGATGAATTACAGCTTGAAAAGCGGTTAACAGATTGAATAATTTTCTTCCGCTGTGTGATGTAAATTTCATTACATCTCACATCAGGTATGGGTACGAATATTTTAGTCAATTCATTCCAGACACCTTGGGAGAGATATATCTGTACAGAAAATTCGCTCAGGCTGTTTTTAAACGTAACAACAGCGTTTGTTTTCCCAAAGTTGATATACATTCCAATGCAATTGCCCTCTAGAAATGAAATAGTGTCTCCATCTCTCAGAACGACGAAGTAACCTGAAACTGAACTATTACTCCTCTCGATCTTGTCATGCTTGGAAAACACTGGATCAGAAGCATTCAGATCCTCAAAAGGATTTTTCTATCGGCTGACTTCCCCAGTACCTTCCATGCCTCTAAATCGATATCCTCAAAAACGAGCGAGATTGAACGCCCGATTTCGAACGCTATTAAGGACTGCGGATGGGCATGATGGTTCTCATAAAGATCATCCAACTCGATGCAGTATCTCTTACCGAACAAATATATTAGATTTGCTATATCGACGAATTGAGCCCCGACCTTTTCTGCTATCCTCTTATGTCTCATGAACGCATTCGATTTTTGGCTGAAATTTTGCTTCCAGCAAAAGCCGAGTACGATGAGCCTCGTTTGAGTAGAAATAGTTGTAAATATTGACTCTAAAAGTACATCGTTCAATAGCTCGTTTCCGATGTCTTTTTCAAGAACCTCATCATTTGGGACAGCGTCAAAGAATACAAAATCGTATGATGAAAGATCCCGATTAGCATATGCTGCATATCGTGTGCTTGGAGACATACCTACTGACCAATTATCAACAAGTAGACCTCCTTCGCGAAGCCCTGCAACCCATCCTTTCTGCAAAAGCGAATTTGACGTACAAAAACAAGAACACGTATCTTGATGAGTCCTTAACCGACGTTTTAGGAATAATCCTACTTACTACGCACCATTATGTCGTTCAAGCGGGTTCAATCGCGTCAATTGATGTTTTCAGTGGCGATAACAGACTGCACTAGTTTGGGCTTGCCATATAACCCAAGGCGCGAATGTAGGGTCCTTTCAAGCCCAACAAAATCTGCGCTCGGCTTGCGCCGACTTCCCGGACGCGCAGCGCGAACCGTAACATGGCGAACATTGGAGTGTAGGCTTTTTTGTTGTTCTAGAGCCGATCCAGCTCAACAAGCGCGAGCATGGCGGGGGGCCGATCCTTGGTGGGAAGCGAAGTTAAAAGTGGGGGTTCTAAACGCACTGTAACGACGGTGAGCTACATTTTTCGATCCATTGCGAGAGACTCGGCGGTTGGCCCGAATTTTGCGGACACAATCTTGCAAATGGCAGTTAGGTTGGGTAATGGATTGTATGGCAGTAACAGCAGTTTGCTGCTAATTAGCAGCGACGGAGATTATGACATACATAGTTAGTATAAACTAGGTTTTCTCTGGAAGGAACCAAGCTAGATGGTTGACACTAACAAGATAGGGAATACAGATCTCGTACACGTTGATCGTGGTAGGTCAGCAACATTAGATGTTACTACGAAGCAAAGAGTGCATCAAACTGTTGATATTTTGGGACAACTGTCTGTCGACGATGGACCTATAGCAGCTAAAGACGGACAGCCTTATATTTCGCTTGATAAGCCCTGTATACTGAACATTGATCGAAAAATTAAGGTGGGTTCATCTCTAACTTTAGTTGGGTGGACCATCAATGCAAAAACAATCAGATTTTGCTCAGAAAACGAAGTCCTCCCTCCGAAGAGTATGTGTTGGTATCAACGGCCAGACGTGGCGGAGGGTTTTGACATCCCGGAAAAAGACGCACGTGGATTTATAGCGATATGGGACATAGTCAGCTTTAACATGCTGGAGGCTTCGTTGGAGTTTGAAGATGCCTCTGTCTCAAAAGTGTTAATTGATGCAATCTCGGAAGCTGATACTTCGTCAGTTCTTGAAAGCGCTCGAGAAAATCGAGCTCGGTTAGGTATATTCTTATCAGTGTTGTCAAGGGAGAAGTTGTGGGTCTCAATGATTATTAAAGTTTTGAAAGAAACTAACCTTTCTTATCCTAATATGAATTGTGCGGGACATATAGAAAGCGCGCGTGGCGTCCCGGGCGTTGGTGGTTTGGTAGTAGGCTGGTCAATTGCGTCTCCGACCTCCGACATTCTACTTTCCACGAGTGAAGGAACATCAACGTCACTGTCAGACGCGGCACGATGGAATCGAAAGGACGTGATCGATCTTCACTCTGTTCGACATGGGCGAAGCACGATAAACTCTGGTTTTATACAACGTCTGGATGATGTTAATGATGACGCAGACATATACCTGATTGGACTGGAAGGAGCACATGCGGCTCTTCTATCTATGAAATCATGGGATCTAATAGCAGATGATCCGGTAGCTTTTGCTCGCTGGTCATTCGATTATAAGACTCCGGGCCGTGCATTCAATATACGATTGCGATCACATGACGGACCAATCATCAGCCGATTACTGAATAAAGTATCCTTACGGCGACGCGATTTTCCACGTGAGTTGCATTCGATGAACTTCGGTGATCAACCACAAGCTCCGGCTGTCACATTAGCTATACCATTATATGGTAGATACGATTTTGTCAGTAATCAAATGCTTGAATTTGCTAGTGATAGCTTTATGAAGAAGAAAACGGAAATCGTGTATATTATTGATGATCCTGGGATTATCGACAGCGTAGTGTCGTCGGCTGCTTCTTTATATGAGATGTTCCAAGTACCTTTCCGCGTCGTTTGGAACTGTGAAAATGGTGGATTTGCTGTAGCGACTAACTTAGCCGCCAGACAGGGGAGCGCAGCTTCAATCCTTATGATGAATTCTGATGTGATCCCAACCCAGGCTGGATGGCTTGAGGAGATGCTCGGCTGCCTCGAAAATAACAGGGAGGTTGGGATTGTCGGTGCTCGTTTGCTACACCCAACAGGTGCAATACAGCATGATGGGATGGAAGCACGGTGGGAACAAGATTGGAATGCTTATCTGAACAAGCATCCAAAAGCAGGATACGCTCCTTCTCCTCCACTGCTCAATTCTGCTCCAAAGAGAACTATGGTAACGGCTGCTTGCCTTTTAGTCCGACGCACTACTTTTGAAGAAGTCGGTGGTTTAAGCGAAGAATTCCTCATCGGAGACTTTGAAGATTCAGATTTTTGCCTGAGAGTAAGAGGGTTGAGCTTAGATATACGTTGCCTACAGACAAGCTCACTCATCCATTTAGAGCGCCAGTCTTTTAGTGACATCGGAAGCGGTGGCTTTCGTGAGAGTGTTGCGCGTTTCAACGCGATCATTCATCAAGAACGCTGGAGCGCAATACTCGATGAGATCTATGCAGAGGGCTCAAGCCAATGACCTCAAGTAACAAGCAAAAAGTCCTCGTAGTAAGTCACGGCCACCCGGAGTACTCGACCGGCGGTGCTGAGCTCGCAGCGTATAATCTTTTTAACGCTCTCAAAAAACATACTAGGATTGAGAGTGTTACCTTCCTCGCAGGGTCACAGTCGAATAGCATCTCACCTGGTTCAATCATGATGCTTCGAGAAAATGAGTACCTCTGGCGTCAAGTAGAAATGGATTGGTTTAGACTTCGCTCGGGTGCGCCTACGTCAATTACGTCAACGTTCAGGGATTTCCTTAGATCGATCAAGCCAGATATCGTTTTCGTGCATCATTTTGCACATCTTGGAATTGAACTTTTCAGAGAAATAAAAACAACATGTCCCCAATCAAGACTAGTACTAACGTTTCACGAGTTTGTTGCAATTTGCAATCGCAATGGTCAAATGGTCAAAACTCAGTCGAAAAAGCTGTGTTATAGCGAGTCTATCCAAGCATGTAACGTTTGTTTTCCTGAATTCAGTCAGGAGGATTTTTGGTTGAGAAAACATTTCATTCAGAGATCAATGGAAAATGTCGATAGGTTTATTTCGCCGTCGCAGTTCCTTTTGGATCGCTACATATCTTGGGGTGTGCCAAAAGAGTTTTCCTATGTCATTGAAAACGGGCAAAGGCCGAAGAGATCACCTAATGCACCATTATTGAGATCTGTTCCTCTGCAAAAAAGATCTACTGATTACTCTAATAGATTCGGGTATTTTGGCCAAGCTACCGAGTATAAAGGGATAGATATTTTCCTGGAAGGGATATATCACATCCCTAAAAATCTAAGACAATCTATGCTGTTTGAAATTCATTGCGCAAACCTTGATCATCAAGGAGACTGGTTTAAGAAACGTTTAGCAGAATTAAGTACTCCGCTCAGAGAAGAAGGCACTCTAAGATGGGTAGGGTCTTACGATCAGCACGAACTATCTGAGCGTATGGGTAACGTTGGATGGATTGTGGTTCCGTCTATCTGGTGGGAGAACTCGCCTATGGTCATACAGGAGGCGTTTACGAACAGCAGACCAGTGATATGCTCGAACATTGGCGGCATGGCAGAGAAGGTTGGGGACAGATTCAATGGATTACACTTTTCAGCTCGCAATCCGATCGATTTGGCTGAGAAGATCATAACTGCTGCGTCTGAGCCAGGATTATGGAGTGCCTTGTGCGCAAATATAGAGCCTACTATGTCAATGGAGCGTTATGCTGAAGAGTATATGAGGGTAGCGAATTCATGACTTATGATTTAATATGTGATTAAGATTCTTATCATAAAATTTACTCTAGGGCTACATATCTAACTACTTCTGTCTAAAGACTTTATCTCAAATCCGGCCTGAGAACGAAGATAAAATATTGAATGCAATCCATCGAAGGTACAAATATATCGTGCATGTAACTTGAGCTAATAAGTAAATCTGAGTTAAGCTTCGAAATTGAGGCCCTCTTAGAGATGATAAGGTTGTCTTTGAACAGATCGATTATCAGGATAGCTTGTCTGATAAGGGTGCTTGATGAAGATGGATTCGAGATCGTTAATCAAAATATCGTATCTCTCACGAGGGATTGAGTGCTGTGAAAAGTGTGAAAGTGGTGCGCTCCAGCCGTAACCTAGATGGCTGTTGGCGGCGATCATCGTATTGCGCCTTTCCCAAACCCGGCCGCCTCCCGGCGAGTCCTCGAGATGAACGCTAGCCCGTCGCGGGCCGCGGCGCCATGAGCGACAGGACGCGGAGATCCCCGCCCGCCTCCCCGCCGTGACGCCTCGCGCGCGCCTACTCGGCCGCGGCCCGCCCCTGCCCCCGGTCCTCGGCGAGCTTCTGGTTCAGCCAGGCGTCGAGCCTGTCGAGCGCCGGGCTCGACACCGTGGGGGCGGCCGGCGGGTCGGCGTAGCCCGCGGCCTTGAGCTTGGCGTGGATGTCGTAGAGGAGGTCGCTCGTCACCCGGGCGCGGCTCTCCACGTCCTCGATGAAGCAGACCAGCTCGAAGCTCATGTTGGCGTCGGTCAGGGCCGTGAACAGCACGCTCGGCGTCGGGATGGTGAGCACCCGCTCGTGCGCCTTGGCGGTGGAGATCAGCGCCGTGCGGACCGCCTCGGGGTCGGCGGACAGCGGCACCGTGAAGGGCATCCTCAGGCGGCCCACGCGGTCGTTGCGCACCCAGTTCTTCACCACGCCCGACACGAGGCTCGCGTTGGGCATGATGACCAGCGCGCGGTCGAAGGTCTCGATCTCGGTCGAGCGGACGTTGATGCGCCGCACGAAGCCCTGCTCGGCCCCCACCTCCACCCAATCCCCCACCCGCACGGCCCGCTCCCACAGCATGATGAGGCCGGACACGAAGTTGTTGGTGACGCCCTGGAGCCCCAGGCCGATGCCGAGCGACAGCCCGCCAGCGATGAGGCTCAGGCGCTCGAAGCTGAGGCCGAGGTAGGCCAGCGACAGGCCCAGCGCCACGAGGAAGCCCCCGTAGCCGAGGCTGGTCACGAGGGAGTTCTGCAGCCCCGTGTCGAGCTTGGTGCGGGGGAGATATTTCGTCTCGAGCCAGCGCTGGACGGCCCGCGTCGCCGCGACGGCGGCGGCGAACAGGGCGAAGGCCGCGATCACCGAGGAGATCGAGATCGTGGCGCCGCCGATGGTGAAGCCGAAGAAGGCCGCCTGGACGGTGGCCAGCATGTCGCCCGACTCGATGCGCCACGGCGCCAGGATCAGCAGCACGGCCGCGAGGTAGAGCGCGACCTTCAGGACGCCAGACAGCAGGATGGCGAGCTGGTCGAGCGTGCCGGGCCGGATCCCCAGCACCCCCGCCAAGCCCTCGCCCGGCGCCGCGTCGGGCTTCGACAGCGCCGCGAAGCCCTCCTCGGTCAGGATCAGCAGGAGGTAGAGCAGCGCCAGCGTGCCGGCGACCGCGATGAGCTGCTCCACCAGGAAGGCCGAGAAGGCCACGAAGCCGACCAGCACGGAGAACAGCAGCGTCAGCGCCGCGGCGCGCCCGGCCGTGCGCAGCAGCGTGGACCAGCGCTGGCTCGCCGGCCCGCGCCGCTCGGCCTCGTGGCGCCGCAGCCAGGCCCGGCGCAGCGCCGCGCCCAGCGCGGCCGTGACGGCCAGCGACCCCAGGCCCCGCGTCGCGATGGCGGGCGGCACGCCCACGCCGATGAAGTCGTTGACGGCCTCGACGACGTGCACGGCCGCCACGATCGCCGTGGTGGTGATGGTGAGGTGGTAGACGGTCTTGGCGGTGGCGTCGTCGACCGGCGGCAGGCGCCAGTTGGCGCTCTTGGGCGCGAAGAGGCCGCGCGCGAGCCCCGTGCCGACCGCCACGACCGTGACGGCGATCGTCAGGGCCGCTCCCAGCGGCTGGAGCAGGGTCGGCAGGTCGAACAGCTCCGCGAGCCCGCCCAGCGCCAGCACGGCCGTGATGGGCACGGCGGCCGTCGCGGCGGCGACGCGCAGCGCGCCCATGGCCTTGCGCAGGCGCGACGGCTTGGCGGCGGGGTCGCGGCCGCGCAGCCGCACGGCGATCCGCCAGGCGGGATAGGTGAGGGCGGCGAGGAGCGCCAGCAGCAGCCCCAGGGCGAGCCGGCGCCAGGGCGACAGCCCGCCGTAGGCGGCCCGGCCCCAGTTCTCCGCCAGGACGATGACCCGGCCCGCGTCGTCGGGCGCCTCGGCCGCCACGGCGGTCCACAGGCCGGGGCTGAGCAGGCTCGCCGAGCGCGCGAAGAGGTCGTGGGCGAAGAGGGCGCGGCGGCGTTCGACGACGGTGTCGCTCACCTGCGAGGCCTGCACGGCCAGCACCTTGGCGCGCTTGGCAGTGGCGTCGAGGTCGTCGAACAGCGTCTGCTGCGCCGTGCGCTCCTCCGAGATGGCGGGCGCCTCGGTGGCGCCGGCCTTGGCGTCGGGCTTGGGGCCGAGCTGGGCCAGCCTGTCCTTCACGGCCGCGATCCGCGGCGCGAGGTCGGCCGCGACGCCGTTCATCTGCGCCGACACGGGATCGATCTCGGTGCGGAGCTGCTGGAGCGCCGCGTCCGACAGCTCGCCGCGGACCAGCCTCTGGTCCACGGCGTCGATCACCTGCTTGGCCCGGTCGAGGTCGCCGGCCGTCTGGGCGGGCGCCTGGGCCCGGGCGGGCATCGCCGCGAGGGCGAACAGGAGCAGCAGGACGGACAGGAGGCGACGGGGCACGGGGCGACCTCGCGGGTGAAGGATCGGCGGGTGAGGGATCGGCGGGCGACGATCGGGACGGGGCATGCGGCCGCGGCCCACGCGGGCCCGTCAGTAGAGGGGCGGCAATCGCAGGCCGGTCTTGAACGGCCCGACCGACACGCTCCCGTCCGCGAGGGCGATGGGCAGCTTCACGCCGCCGGGCGCGCCGGCGGGCGCCGGCTGCGGGCCGAGCAGACCGGCCAGCAGGCCGCCGACGGTGACGGCCTGCAACGGCACGCCGAAGCGCCTGGCGAGGGGCTCGAAGCCGCCGAGGTCGGCGTCGAGCCGCCCCCGCACGCGGTGCAGTTCGTCGAGCCCCAGGATGCCGGCGGCGGCGAGCGAGAGCGGCCCCTTGGTGAGGGTGACGTTGGCGACGTCGAGCCGGCCGCCGCTGCGGCGCCACCGCTCCACGGTGGCGGGCCCGAAGTCGGGCAGGTCGCCGTAGGCGCGCGTCACGGTGCCGGAGAACAGCCCCTCGATGGCGGCGCCCTCGCCCGTCACGGCGTCGAGCGCCGGCACGGCCGCGCCCGAGACGGCGATCTCGACGGCGTCGATGCCATCGGCCGCCGGCGCCGCGGGGCCGGCGTGGAGCTCGACGCGCCGGGCCGAGCCGCGGGCGCCGTTCGGCCGCGCGAACGCGGCGCCCTCGGCCAGGACCTCGAGGCGTTTCAGTCCGCCGATGAGGCCGCGCAGCGTGGCGTTGAGGCTCGTCCAGCCCAGGGTGAAGTCGGCGCGGCCGTCGGCCGTGGTCAAGACCATCGGGCCGGTCAGCGCGAGGACGACGGAGCTCGGCTCGTAGAGCCAAGCCTCCGCCGACAGGCCCGCGAGGTGCCCCTCGGCCGGCGTGCCGTCGACGACGCCGGAGAAGCCCACGCCGCGGCAGGAGAGCGCGATGCGGAACGGGTAGCCCGTGACGACGCGGTCCGGGCAGGACCAGACGCGCCCGTGCGCGGACTCGCCGGCCAGGAAGCCCTCGAGGCCCGCCACGGCCTGCTGCCGCGCCACGCCCCATAGCACCGACCAGCCCAGCACCAGGATCGCGGCGGAGAGCAGCGGCACCATGAGGACGGCGCCGGGGCGCCGGCGGCTGCGGCGCAGGGTGACGCTCCCGCTCATGGCGCGCTCCCGGGGCGCCCGGGTTTCCAGGCGGGGGCGATCCCGTTAAGCGGGGACCTCGACAGCGAGGGGGACCCATGCAGGCGGACAGCGACGACCTGTGGATCTTCGCCTATGGGTCGCTGATGTGGCGGCCGGACTTCGGCTACGAGGAGCGGGTGAGGGCGAGGCTGTTCGGGTACCATCGGGCCCTCTGCATCTATTCGCACCACTACCGCGGCACCCCCGAGCGGCCGGGCCTGGTGCTGGGCCTCGACCGCGGCGGCTCCTGCGTCGGCCTGTGCTTCCGTATCGCAGCCCCGGCGCGGGCCGCAACCCTGGACGCCGTGCGGCGCCGCGAGCTGATCACGGGCGTCTACGCCGAGATTGCGGCACCGGTGCGCCTCGCGGACGGCCGCAGGCTGGCGGCCGTGAGCTACGCGGCCCGGCGCGACCACGCCCAATATGCGGGCGCGCTGGACGGTGCCGAGGTGGCCCGGCTGGTGGCCCGGAGCCATGGCGTCGCCGGGCCGAACCGCGACTACGTCAGCAACACCCGGGACCACCTCGCCGCGCTCGGCATCCGCGACGAGCGGCTCGCCGCCGTGCTGAGGCGCATCGATGGGGAGGCGGCGGGATCGGCTTGACGGTCAGGCCGCCACCGCGGCGGCCCCTGCTGCCGGCGTCAGCGATGGAGCCTCGACGTCGACCGGGGCCGAGGTTCATCGGCCCGCGGATCGGCCCCGGTCTGCCACGAAGGCGCGCCAGCCCCCGTAGGAGGTCACCTCCTCGGCGCCGGCCAGGGCATGGGCCTCGCACAGGAAGCCGCTCGCCTCGGTGCCGTCGGCCAGCCTGATCTTGCCGATGCCGAGCGGCGCGGGGATCCGCGACGCGAAGAGCCCGAAGGCCCCCGGGTCGAGGTCCCAGACCTCGACCGCGATGCCCGGCCCCGCGAAGCCCGGCTCGCGGATCAGCCCGGGCTTGGGCGGCACCGTGCCGGGCAGCGCGTAGAGGCGGTAGTCGGCGGCGGTGCGGCCGGCGCGCAGGAGGCGGCCGCCGAGGTCGAGGATCTCCCGGTTGAGCGGCATGCCGCTGAGATGCGCGCCCACGACCACGAGGGGGCAGGCCCCGGCCGAGGGCCCGCCATCCGGGCGCGGCTCGGGGAGAGGATCGCGCCCGCGCCCCATGCCGGCGCCCCCCGCGCGGTGCAGGGCGTCGGCGAAGGGCGCGAGCGCATCGTCCCGGAAGGCGCGGCCGATCAGGGTGACGCCGAAGGGCAAGCCGCCGGCCCCGAAGCCGGCCGGCACCGCGATGGCCGAACAGTCGAGCAGGTTCACGAAGTTGGTGTAGCGCCCGAGGTTGGCGTTGAGCCGGACCGGGTCGGCCGTCATGGCCTCGACCGTGTAGGTGGTGGGGGCGGTGGGCAGCAGGAGCACGTCGGCCTTCGCCCATTCGGTCTCCGTCCGGTGGCGGAGGGCCGCCAGGCGATACTGGCCCTCGAAGGCGTCGACCGCCGAATAGCCGCGCCCGCCCTCGATGATCGACCGCACGGTCGGCTCCACGGCCTCGGGATGGCGGTCGAAGAACGGCAGGATCGCGGCGAGGCGCTCGGCCACCCAGGGGCCGCCGTAGAGCAGCGTCGCGGCCTCGCGGAACGGCGCGTAGTCGATCGGCACCACGGTCGCGCCGAGCGCGGCCGCCCGCGCCACCGCCTCGTCGTAGAGGCGCTCCGCTTCGCCATCGCCGAAGAACTCCCGCTCGGGGCCCTCCAGCACGCCGACGCGGAGGCCCCGCGCCGGCAGGGGCGCGGGCGCGGCGCGGCGCGAGAAGGGGTCGCGGGCGTCGAAGCCGTCGAGGACGCGCCGCACCGCGACGCCGTCCGCCACCGTCAGCGACAGCACCGTGACGCAGTCGAGGCTGCGGCAGGCCGGCAGCACCCCGACGGTGCTGACGAGCCCCGGCGTCGGCTTGATGCCGACGAGGTTGTTGAAGGCGGCCGGCACCCGGCCCGAACCGGCCGTGTCGGTGCCGAGCGCGAAGCTCGCGAGGCCGGACGCCACCGCCACGGCCGACCCCGAGCTCGATCCGCCGGACACATAGGCCGGATCGAAGACCGAGCGCGGCGCCCCGTAGGGCGAGCGCGTGCCGTTCAGCCCGGTGGCGAACTGGTCGAGGTTGGTCTTGCCGATCAGCAGCGCGCCGGCCGCCACGAGCCGCGCCACGGCGGCGGAATCGGCCGATGGCGCGTGGGCGAACTCCGGGCACGCCGCCGTGGTGGGGAGGCCGGCGGCATCGATGTTGTCCTTGACGGCGAAGGGCACGCCCCACAGCGGCAGGCTGTTCGGCTCGGGCGCCCGCGCCACCAGCGCGGCGGCGGCGGCCCGCAGGGCGTCGGGCGCCACGCGGGCGATGAAGACCGCGGGATCGGCGCAGGCGTCGGCGCGCGCCAGCACCGACTCGACGAGGTCGCCCGGCGTGAAGCGGCCCGCGCCGTAGAGCGCGCGCAGGCTTTCGAGGTCCAGGCTTCTCGACATGGTGACGTTCCCCGATCCATCGCGATGGCGTCGCCGACCCTGCGGCCGGGGCCTCAAGCGCCCCGGCATGGCCCGCCGTCGCCCCGAGAGCGACGGGGGCGTCGCCGGCGATGCGAGACGGGCGGCGAGGGGCGCCGTGCCGGACCGTCCCGCCCGTCCCGCGCTCGCCGGTCCGTGAAGCCGTTCGGTCGATCTTCGGCGACCGGCACCTCCCGCTCAAGCACATTCTGCGGGGCCGGACCGTGCCGACCCCCGGGTCCGCGGCCCGCCGCGGGCGGCGCCATCGTCCGTTCCCCGCCGCGGGCGTCCCGATCGCCCCGGGACGGGCCGCGATGGCGGTTGCGGAGGCGAGTGTTTCAAGGGCATCCTGCTCTCAACGGGAGCCCGTCGCGCAGCACGGCGACGCGACGCTCGCGCAACAGAGGTCATGCCGTCGCGGCAGGGCTCAGGGAGGTTTCGCACGATGAATCCGATGTGGTTGATCATTCTGTCCGGGTTTCTGGCCCTGGCCTACGGCGTCTTCACCGCCAACCAGGTCATGGCGGCCGACCCCGGCACGGCCCGCATGCAGGAGATCGCCGGCGCCATCGCGGAGGGCGCTCAGGCCTATCTCCGGCGCCAGTACATCACCATCGGCATCGTCGGCGTGGTCATCTTCGTGGCGCTCGGGCTGCTCCTGTCCTGGCCCGTCGCGGTGGGCTTCCTGGTCGGCGCCGTGCTGTCGGGCGCGGCGGGCTTCATCGGCATGAACGTGTCGGTCCGGGCCAACGTCCGCACCGCGCAGGCGGCGGCGCGATCGCTCGCGGGCGGGCTCGACATCGCCTTCAAGGCCGGCGCCGTCACAGGCATGCTGGTGGCCGGCCTGGCCCTGCTCGGGGTCGCGGTCTACTACGCGGTGCTGACCGGCCCCCTGGGCCACGGCATCGGCGCCGACAACGTCCTCGACCGCGAGGTGATCGACGCGCTCGTGGCGCTCGGCTTCGGGGCGTCGCTGATCTCGATCTTCGCCCGGCTCGGGGGCGGCATCTTCACCAAGGGCGCCGACGTCGGCGCCGACCTCGTCGGCAAGGTCGAGGCCGGCATCCCCGAGGAC
>CAXTBR010000027.1:0-46687 GCA_964242785.1 uncultured Lichenihabitans sp.
AACCCGCAAAAGGCCGAGGGCCTTTTGAAACCAGAACTGACGCGACGATCGCGACCCGACATCATCACTTCGAAACCCGTCATGAGCCTCCACCCGAACTCGCCGCCCTGCCGCTCCAGGCTTGCGTCTCGAAAGGACATGCAGGATCGTCTCGGACACGGAATGCGAGGGCGAGTGCGACAGAACAGGCCGAAGCGATCGCGCGATGGAGATCCTGTCCGGTCGGACGGGATGGCGCCGCGCCGACACGCCGAAGTCCGGTCGGCCGGCAACCGTGCCGGCACGACGGACGTGCTGGGCTACCTCATGGACCATCGGGCGGAACTGTCCCGCTCGCATGCCGTCATCGCCAAGGCCATCCTCGAACAGCCGACGGCCTTCGTCGAGAAGCCGATCGAGGATCTCGTGGCCTGGCTCGGCATCTCGGCGCCCACGATCACCCGGTTCGCGCGCGGCGTCGCCTGCGAGGGGCTGCGCGACCTCAAGCTCAAGATCATGGCCAGCATGCGGGTGGGTGCCCGCTATTTCGAGCCCGCGACCCCCCCCGCGACGTTGGTCGAGGTGGGTGAGCGCGTCGCCCTGCGGGCGCAGCGCGCGGTGCTGCTCGCCCAGCAGACCGTGGATGGCGCGGCGATCGAGAAGGCGGTGAACACGCTCACCGGCAGTCGGACGATCTACGCGTTCGGCAGCGGGGGCGTGTCGAGCTGGTTGGTCGAGGAAGTCCAGAACCGCCTGTTCCGCCTGGGGCTGCGCGTCATCCCCAGCAACGATCACCAGATGCAGATGATGCTGGCCGCGACGGTCGAGCGCGGCGACGTGGTCGTCTGCATCTCCCTCACGGGCAACAATCTCGAACTGATCCGCGCCGCCCGGATCGCGGCCGGTTATGGGGCGACGACGCTCGCCCTCACGGTGCCGAACAGCCCGCTGTCGAAGGAGGCCGACATCGTCCTGGCGCCGGACATCCGCGACGACGGCGACGTCCTCGGGCCGACGTCCCTGCGCTATGCCTTCCTGACCGTCATCGACATGCTGGCTTACGGCGCGGCCATCCGCAGCCGCCCGGCCGCGCAGGAGAAACTCCGGCGCATCAAGCAGCAATTCACGACCTTCCGCGATCCGGACGACAGTCAACCCGTGTGTGACTGACGAGATTTTCGGCTCCCGATGCTCGGATTTCGACTTTCAGATCATTTTCGTGTCCCCTGATGCCCCTTTGCGAGGCGCCATCGCGTTTTCGCGGAAAAATGATCGGGAAATGCAAAAACGCCCTTGCGCGGAGTCCAAAACCTGATTGACTGAACGGGCGTCCGAGGACCCGCGCAGCGACGGTTGATCAGAGGGCGCCACGGCACGGCCGAACGGCGCCGCGACGATGGCTCCACCTGGACTGCCGCGAGGGTGCGGATCATGGCCCGATGCCTGTCTCTCGTGCCCGATGCCTGTTTCTCGTGAAGGGGAGCGCCGTTCGATGTCGTCTGATCTTCGGTTTCCGTTGACCCGTCGGCGCCTGATGCAGGGCGCCGGGGCTCTCGGTCTCGGCACGGCGCTGGGCCGTCCCGCCGTCGCGGCGCCGTCGGCGCCGCTCACCTTCATCGGCTGGCAGTATCAGCCGCAGATCGTCGAGGAGAACGTCGCGACGTTCAAGAAGCTCTACGACGCGAACGTCACCTACGAGCTCGTGTCGGGCGACTATCATCCCGTCGCCGAGACCAAGCTGACCGGCGGCCAGCACGTCGACATGATGTACGCCGAGGAGGACCATATCGCGCGGTGGCACACGGCCGATTGGACGCGCGACCTCGAAGGCCTGCCCGACGTCGAGGCCATCAAGGCCGGCATGTTCCCGGTGGCGGTCCAATCGCTGTCGCTGCCGGACGGCAAGCTCGCCGGGCTGCCCTACTACTCGGGCCACAACGCCTTCATCTACAACGAGGAGCACCTGTCCAAGGCGGGCGTCGGCGTGCCCGAGTCGTGGGACGCGCTGCTGGAGGCCTGTCGCAAGCTCAAGAAGGACAAGATCTCGGACGCCCCCTACAACAGCGCCTGGGGCCAGAAGTGGCCGGAGCTGTCCTGGAGCCTCTTCGCCTGCTGGTATTCCGAGGGCGCGGCGGTCTTCGACGCCAACGGCGACCTCGTGCCGGACGCCGCCTTCCGCAAGGTGCTCGACGTGCACCGCACGCTCTACAAGGAGCAACTGGTCGCCCCCGACATCATGACGCTGCCCGACGAGGGCGTGCCGAGCTACGCCACCGGGCGCCACACCTTCATGGTGCTGCACGATTACGACCAGAAGGTCGCCAACGACCCCAAGATCTCGAAGGCCGCCGGCAAGGTGAAGAACGCCCTGATGCCGGGCAGCACGCACTCGACCTTCGCCTGGACGGCCGCCTACCTGATGGCCAAGCAGCCCGTGGACGTCGAGACCACCTGGGACCTGCTGCGGTTCTTCGGCGGGAAGGCCAAGGACGGCCAATACCACGTCATCAAGCGCTGGGCTCTCGATTTCGGCCTGGGCTCCGGCTACAGGGAGGTGATGAACGACCCCGACGTCGTGGCCAGCTTCTCCAAATGGCGCGACGTCGACATCTCGAACAAGCAGCTCGGTCTCGCCACGTCCCGCAAGATCGCCAAGACGATCTGGTTCCCCGAATGGGACCTCTACATGATGCAGCACGTCCAGGACTACATCCGCGGCAACGGTTCCACGGACGAGCTCGTGGCCTCGCTGAGCGGCAAGGTCGCCGAACTCAAGAAGCAGTACCAGTAGAACGGGTCCGCGCGGCCGGCCTCGTCCCGGCCGGCTCCCTCGCCCCGCCTCGCGCATGAAGGAGAAGTCCGTGTCCGCCTTCTCCAGTCTCGGCAAGGGCGGTGCGGTGCCGGTGCGGGCGGCCGCGCGCCGCCGCGCGAGGGCCGGCCTCCGGGTCCCCGGCTTCGCCTACGCGGCGGTCGCGCCGACACTGGCGGTCGTCGCGCTGGTGGTGGGTGCACCGCTCGTCTACAGCCTCTACCTCAGCCTCAACCGCACGAATCCCATCACCAAGCGATGGACCTTCGTCGGCCTCGACAACTACGCCGCCATCGTGGTCAACGGCGAGTTCTGGGGCGCCCTCGGCCGCACCGCCTATTTCGCCGCCTTCTCGGTGGCCGGCACCACGGTGCTGGGCATGGCCATGGCGCTGCTGCTCGACCGGCGCTTCCCCGGCCGGGGCCTGCTCCGCTCCGTGGTGCTGGTGCCCTGGGCCATGGCGCCCGTCTCGGTGGGGGTGCTGTGGTCCTTCGTCTACGCCGGCAACTACGGCGCGCTGACGGGGTTCCTCAACGACATCGGGCTCGGGAGCCTGGCGCTGCCGTGGCTCGGCGACGGGTTCCGCGCGCTCAACCTCGTGGCCCTGACCAACGTGTGGAGCCAGGCGCCGCTGACCGCCCTGATGCTGCTGGCCGGGCTGCAGTCCATGCCGGGGAGCCTGCACAAGGCCGCCATGCTGGACGGCGCGGGGCCGGTCTCGCGCTTCGTCTCCATCACGCTGCCCTGGCTGAAGCCGAACCTCCTGTTCATCTCCATCATCGCCACCATCAACGCCCTGATGGCCTTCGACATCCTCTGGATCATGACGCGCGGCGGCCCCGGCAACGCCACCACGGTGCTGTCCTGGTTGGGCTACCTCTATTCCTTCCAGTTCCTGCGCTTCGGCGAGGGCGCGGCCCTGCTCTATTGCCTGACGGCGCTGAGCTTCGCGCTGGCGATCCTCTACTTCACCGTGCTGGGGCCCCGCCGGTCGCGGGCGGGCCGGGCCGCCGCGGCGCCCGACCGAGCCGAGCCCGGCGCCATCGAGCCCGGCACCTTGCCGCTCCGCGCCGCCGGCACGCGCGTCGACCTGCCGCCCCGGCCGCCCCGGCGCGGCCTGTCGGGGCGCACCGCCCGGGGGCTCGGCCGGGCCGGCCTCGCCGCGGCGGCCCTGCTGCTGCTGCTCTGGTCGGCGCTGCCGGTGCTCTCGCTCGTCTCCATGAGCCTCACGCCCGCCGCCGACCTCATCCGCACGCCCGCCACCGCGGTCCCGAGCGCGCTGACGCTGCAGAACTTCCAGACCGTGCTGATGCCGGAGAGCGCCACCGGCTTCTCCACCAGCGTGCAGGCCAAGCGCGTGCCGCTGTCGCTCCTGAACAGCTTCCTCGTCGGCGCCAGCGTGGCGGTGATCAGCGTGGGGCTGGGCACCTTCGCGGGCTACGCCTTCGCCCGCTACGGCCGCGCCCGCTTCTTCGGCGCCAGTCTGTGGATGCTGCTGCTGACCCGCATGACGCCGCCCCTGACGCTGGTCCTGCCCTTCTTCATCGCCTTCCGCGTCGCCGGGCTGATCGACACGAGGACGGGGCTGATCATCGCCTATTGCTCCTTCCTGCTGCCGCTCAGCGCCTGGATGATGCGCAGCTACTTCGAGGGCGTGCCGGTCAGCCTCGACCGCGCGGCCCTGATGGACGGCTGCTCGCGCCTCAGGATGATGTGGAGCGTGCTGCTGCCCGTGGTCCGGCCCGGCGTGATCGCGGCCGGCATCTTCTGCTTCCTGGCGAGCTGGAACGAGTTCCTGTTCGCCCTGATCCTCACCTCGACGCCGAAGGCCCAGACCATCCCGGTGGTGATCTCGGGCTTTCTGAGCCAAGCCCAGTTCTACGAATACGGACCGATGTTCGCCGCCAGCGTCCTGTCGATCCTGCCGCCCGTGGTGGTGGCCTTCGCGTTCCAGCGCTACCTCGTCCAGGGCGCCCTGTCGGGCGCCGTCAAGGGCTGAGCCGGGAATCCGTCGCATGGCCTCCATCACCATCTCGAACGTGTCCAAGAGCTACGACGACATGGCCGTGCTGAAGGGGCTCGACCTCGACGTCCGCGACGGGGAATTCGTGTCCTTCCTGGGGCCGTCCGGCTGCGGCAAGAGCACGTTGCTGTTCTGCATCGCCGGCCTCGAAGAGATCACGGACGGCAGCATCGCGTTCGACGGCCGCGACATCGGCGGGTCGTCGGCGCGCGACCGCAACGTCGCCCTCGTGTTCCAGGATTACGCGCTCTACCCGCACATGACCGTCCGCGAGAACCTCGCCTTTCCGCTGCGCCAGCAGAAGGTGCCCGACGAGGCCGTGCGCCGGCAGACGAGCTGGGTCGCGGGGATGCTCGGGCTTGAAGCCCTGCTGGACCGCCTGCCGGCCGCGCTCTCGGGCGGGCAGCGCCAGCGCGTCGCCGTCGGCCGCGCCATCGTGCGCAACCCCGCCGCCCTGCTGATGGACGAACCGCTGTCCAACCTCGACGCCAGCCTGCGGGTGAAGACCCGCACCGAGATCAAGCGCCTGCAGCGCCAGTTGAAGACGACCGTGGTCTTCGTCACCCACGACCAGGAGGAGGCCATGGTGCTGTCCGACCGCATCGCCGTGATGAACGAGGGCCGCCTCCAGCAGTTCGCCGACCCCATGACCATCTATCGCCAGCCCGCCAACACCTTCGTGGCCGGCTTCATCGGCAGCCCGCAGATGAACTTCCTGGCCGGCGGGGACGTGCTGGGCGGCCACGGCGACGGCCGCATCGTCGGCGTGCGGCCGCACGATCTGTCGCCCGAGGACCCGTCGCGACGGGCCGAGGACGCGTTCCGCCTCACCGGCGAGCTCGCCCTCATCGAGCCGGCCGGCCCCGTCTTCTTCCTCGACGTCCAGGTCGGCCCCCACCTCGTCAAGGCCACCTGCCTGGAGGCCGAGGGTCTGACCCCCGGCGCCACCGTGGCGCTCGCGGCCTCCGGCCGCACCGTCCACCTCTTCGACAGGGCCAACGGCGAGCGCCTCGCCGCCTGACGCCGCCTCCGCCCGGAGGGCCCGTCGCGCGGAGCGTGCCGGGCGTCCCGTCCGGCATTCTTCAGGGACCGATCAATGGCTTTCGACCTCGTCCTCACCAACGGCCGGGTGATCGACCCCTCCCAGAGCATCGACCGCGTGGCCGACGTCGCCTTCGCGGACGGCAGGGTCGCCGAGGTCGGCGACCGTCTCGACGCGAGGGGGGCCGAGGTGCGGGACGTCGCGGGGCGCATCGTCACGCCCGGCCTGATCGACCTCCACACCCACGTCTACTGGGGCGGGACCTCGCTCGGCATCGACGCCGAGGATTTCGCGCGCCGCAGCGCCGTCACCACCTGCGTGGACACGGGCAGCGCGGGGCCGGGCAACTTCCGAGGGTTCCGCAGGCATGTGATCGAGCCCTCCGCGATCCGCATCCTGCCCTACCTCCACGTCTCCTTCGCCGGCATCTACGGCTTCTCCAGCAAGGTGATGGTGGGCGAGGGGCACGACATCCGCCTGCTCGCCGCGCACGACTGCATCGCGGTCGTCGAGGCCAACCGCGACCTCATCGTCGGCATCAAGGTGCGGCTCGGGCGCAACGCCAGCGGCACGGCCGGCATCGTGCCGCTCGACGTGGCCGAGCAGGTCGCCGACGAGACCGGCCTGCCCCTGATGGTGCACATCGACGAACCCCCGCCCTCCTACGAGGCGGTGGTCGACCGGCTGCGGCCGGGCGACGTGCTGACCCACTGCTATCGCCCTTTCCCCAATTCCCCGGTCGACGGCAGGGGACGGGTGAAGCCCGCGCTGCGGGCCGCCCGCGCGCGCGGCGTGCTGTTCGACATCGGCCACGGCATGGGCTCCTTCGCCTGGAAGACCGCGCGCGCCATGCTGGACGAGGGCTTCCCGCCGGACACGATCTCGTCCGATATCCACGCGCTGTGCATCGACGGCCCCGCCTACGACCAGGTGACGACGCTGTCGAAGTTCCTGGCCCTCGGCATGCCGCTCGGGGACGTCGTCGCGGCCTCCACGGTCGCGCCCGCCAGGGCGCTGTCCCGCCCGGACCTCGGCACGCTGAAGCCCGGCAGCGTCGGCGACGCCAGCGTGCTGTCGCTCGACGAGGGCGAGTTTCCGCTCGAGGACGTCCGCGGCGAGGTGGTGACCGCGAAGGCCCGGCTCCACGCCCGCGGCGTGGTGGTGGCGGGCCGATGGTGGCACGGGGCCTGAGGGAGGATCACCGATCATGGACGTCGAGGACGGCCTCAACCACATCGACGGCGCCTGGGAGGCGGCCGACGAGCGCATGCCCGCCGTCAACCCGGCCACCGGCGAGCGGATCGCCTGGCTGCCGCGCAGCGACCGGGCCACGGCCGGCCGCGCCGTCGCGGCCGCCAAGCGCGCGCAGCCCGGCTGGGCCAGGCGCTCCGCCTGGGAGCGGGCCGCGACGTGCGAGGCCATCGCGGGCGCCGTGGATGCCGCGCGGGACCGCATCGCCCGCGTGCTGTCGACCGAACAGGGCAAGCCCCTGGCCGAGGCGACCGGCGAGGTCGCCAAGGCGGCCGACGGCTTCAGGCTCGCGGCCGAACTCGTCAAGCAGCTCGGCGGCGAAACCTGGCCCGCCGAGGACCCCACCAAGCTGGTGATGACGCTCCGCCAGCCGCGCGGCGTCTACGCGGTGATCACGCCCTGGAACTACCCGGTCAACATCCCGGTCGAATATCTCGCGCCCGGCATCGCCACCGGCAACGCCATCGTCTGGGTGCCGGCGCCCACCACCTCCCTGGTGGCCGTGGAACTGATGCGGGCGATCGCCGGCGCGGGGCTGCCGCCAGGGGTGGTCAACCTCGTGATCGGCGAGGGTCCCACGGCGGGCGACGCCATCGTGACGCACGCCGACACGGACGGCATCGGCTTCACGGGCAGCGCCGCGACCGGCCGCCGGATCGCCGAACGGGGCGCCGGCAAGCCGATGCTGCTGGAGCTCGGCGGCAACGGCCCGGTGCTGGTCTTCGCCGACGCCGACCTCGACCGCGCCGCCGAGGCGGCCGCCGGGGGCGCCTTCTCGAACGCCGGCCAGATCTGCGCCGCCACGGGTCGCGTGCTGGCCCACCGCAGCGTGGTGGCGCCCCTGGCCGACAGGATCGCGGCCCACGCGCGGGACTACGTGCTGGGCGATCCCCTCCACCAGGGCACCACGATGGGGCCGCTGAACAACCCCGAGGTCGCCGCCAAGGTCAAGGAGCACGTCGAGGACGCCGTGGCGTCGGGCGCGACGCTCGTCACCGGCGGCCGGGCCCGGCCCGACCTCGGCGGGGGCCAGTTCTTCGAACCCACCGTGCTGACGGGGGTGACGCGGGCGATGCGCATCAACCGCGAGGAGACGTTCGGGCCGGTGGTGCCGATCCTGGGCTTCGACGACGACGAGGAGGCCATGAGCCTCGCCCTCGACAGCGACTACGGGCTCAGCGTCGGCGTGTTCACGAACGACATGGCGCGCGCGCTGCGCTTCGCCGAGGCCATCCCGGCCGGCATCGTCAACATCAACGACGGCAGCACCTACTGGGAGATCCACCTGCCGTTCGGCGGCGGCTCCGGCACCCGCAGCGGCATCGGCCGGCTCGGCGGCAGGCTGACCCTCGAAGCCATGACGGAGCTCAAGGTGATCACCATCACCCGACCCCGCTGATTCCCATCCAGCCCCACCCGCAGGCGGACCCCGACCCATGCCGATCGACGCGCTCGACACCACGCCCGACGAGGGTGACGCGACCATCCCGGCCCGCGACGCCGCCATCCTGCTGGCCGACCTCGTCGAGGTCCTGCTGCCGGGGGACGACGGCTGGCCCTCCGGCCGCACGGTGGGCGTGCAGGCCCTGCTCGCGCTGCGGCTCCTGGAGGGGCGCGGCAAGGCCGGGTTCGCCGGCCTGACCCGGGCGTTGCTGAAGGCCGGCGGCCCCCTGGCCCCCCTCGACGAGGAGGGCCGGATCGCCGTGGTGCGCCGCCTCGAAGCCGCGGAGCCCGACCTGTTCGGCTGGGTGCGGGACGCCGCCTACATCGTCTATTACGAGAACCCCTTCGTGGCCGAGGTCATCAACGCCAAGGGCAACCCCTACGAGCTCAGGCCCCACCTGAAGGGCTACGCCGTGCCCCGCTTCGACCTCGACCGCGACACGCCCCGCCACGGACGGGGCCGCTACACGCCGACCGGGGCCGTGACCCGCGTCGACACCTCGGCGCTCGACCTCGACGGACGCCTGACCCGGACCTGGGGACTGAAACGATGAACCGCCAAGGCCACCGCCAGGACCCCTGCGACATCCTCATCATCGGGGCCGGGGCCACCGGATCGCTCGCCGCCACCGTGCTGGCGGAGGCGGGGCTCGACGTGCTCTGCCTCGAACAGGGCTCCTGGGTGGAGCCCGGCGACCACCCCCACTACAGCAGCGACTGGACCTGGCAGCGCCGGACCAACTGGAACTCGGACGTCAACAAGCGCCACCATCCCGACGACTACCCGGTGGAGAGCAACAGCTCGCAGGTGCTGATGTGGAACGGGGTCGGCGGCTCCACCAACGTCTACGGGGCGATCTGGCCGCGCTACCGGCCGTCCGACTTCCGCAAGGGCGACGAGCACGGCCTCCAGCCCAACTGGCCCATCGCCTACGAGGACCTCGCGCCCTTCTACGAGAGGGCCGACCGGATGATCGGCACCAGCGGCCTCGCGGGCGACCCCGCCATGCCGCCCCGCGAGCCCTGTCCCACGGGCCCGCTGCCCTTCACCCGCGCGGCCGGCCGCCTCGGGGAGGCCTTCGACCGGCTGGGCTGGCACTGGTGGCCGGCCGAGGCCGGCGTGATCTCGGAGAACTACGACGGCCGGCCGGGCTGCAACGGCTGCGGCATCTGCAACGGCTGCCCGCGCGGCTCGATGAGCAAGTTCTCGCTCTCCATCTGGCCGAAGGCGCTGAGGGCCGGCGCCCGCCTGCGCACCCACGCCCGCGTGCTCAGGATCGAGAAGGGCCGCGACGGCCGCGCCACGGGCGCGCTCTTCGTCGACCGCAACACCGGACGTCGGGAGTTCCAGCCCGCCCGGGTCGTGATCGTGGCGGCCAACGGGGTCGGCACGCCGCGGCTGCTGCTCGCCTCCGACGACCTCGCCAACGGCGCCGACCAGGTCGGCCGCAACCTGCTCCACCACACGCTGGTGAGCGCGGAACTCTGGGTGGACGAACCGCTGCAGAGCCACATGGGCTACGTGGCCAGCCTGATCGGGCGCGAATTCGCCGAGACCGACGTCGGCCGCGGTTTCGTCAACGGGTTCCAGTTCAACTGCCTGACCTCCACCTCATCGGCCGGCGAGGCGGCGGCCGGCTGGGTCTCGGACACCAAGGCGCCCTGGGGCCGCGACCACCACCGCTGGTTCGAGCGTCACTTCGGCCACGGCATCGGCCTCCACGCCATCGGCGACGACCTGCCCAACCCCGACAACCGCGTGACGCTGGACCCGTCGATCCGCGACCGCGACGGCGTGCCGGCCGCGAGGCTCTTCTACGAGCCGGGCGAGAACGACCGCCGCATGATGAACTTCATGCTGGACCGGCTGGAGGACATCGCCAAGGCGGCCGGCGCCTTCGAGTTCAAGGCGACGGACTACCGCGACGCCGACGGGGTCTACCGCACGCCGGCCTGGCACATGATCGGCACCTGCCGCATGGGCGACGACCCGGCCACCTCCGTGGTCAACAGGTGGAACCAGACCTGGGAGGTCCCGAACCTCTTCATCGTGGACGGCAGCGTTCTGGCCACCGGAGGCGTGGTGAACCCCACCCCCACCATCTCGGCGCTGGCGCTGCGGGCCGCCGGCTACATCCGCGACAACTTCCGCGACCTCGGCGGCGTCGCGCCTTCCGTGGCGGCCTGACGCTCCAGCCTTCCGCCCGCGCGGCACGGCCTAAGCAGGTTTCGGGAGAGCGCCACACGCTCTTTCGACAGAACTTGCGACAAGACAGGAAGCTCAGCAGGCGAAGCGTTGGCCTTCCAACGCAAGCCTGCTTAGAGCTGTTGCCGCTCGCCTTGGCTCGCAGCTCCAGCTCCAGCCTCCTGTTTTTACGAGCATCTTCACGCGATCAGGTGATTCCACCTGATCGCGATCTGCTCTAGGGCACACACATCGATCAGTGCTGCGAATGAGCGCTCGTCGCAGAGGGGCGAGGCCGGCAAAGCGCAGCACTGATCGATGCGGGAACCCTGGCGCTCGGCGAGGTCGACACGCCGGCCCTGGACGTGATGGAAGCGGGTCGGGCAGGAGGGGCCGCAGGCGCGATGCCCCCGCATCGGGCCAAAGTCCCGACGCACCCGGCGCGGAAAAGGACCGCCGGACCGACCCGATCTCCCACCGGGATAGGTCCTCAGCGGGTCGTATAGCCGCCATCGACGACCAGCACGGCGCCCGTCACGTAGCTGGCGGCCGGGGAGCAGAGGAAGAGCGCCGCCGCCGCGACCTCTTCCGGCTGTCCCACGCGCGCCATGGGCGTCATGGAGCGCCAGATCGGAAACCACTCGGGATTGGCGATGCCACCCCGCGACATGTCGGTTTCGATATAGCCCGGGGCGACCGCGTTGACCCGGATATTCTCCTCCGCCACCTCGCTCGCGAGGCTCTTGGTCATCATGTGGACGGCGGCCTTGGAGCTGTTGTAGGCGACCTGGTTCTGCGGGATGTTCGAGACGATCCCCGAGATCGAGCCCACGTTGAGGATCACTCCCCCTCCCTGACGCCGCATCGGGACCAGGGCGGCGCGTGAGGCCCGAAAGACGGCATCGACGTTGAGGCTCATGATCTGCCGCCACCGGCCCTCGTCGAAATCGGCGGTGTCCCCGTGCACCGCGACGCCGGCGTTGTTGACCAGGATGTCGAGGCCGCCCATGTGCGTGGTGGCGTTCTCCACCAGGGCCTCGGCCGCGTGCTCGATGGCGAGATCGGCCTCCATGAAGTCGACGGTGTGACCCGCGCATCGCAGGGATTCCAAGGCGTCGAGATTCGGTGAGCGGGCGCTGATCACCATCCTGGCGCCGGCTTCGCCGAACGCCTGAGCGATCGCGAGGCCGATGCCGCGCGTGCCGCCAGTGATGAGGGCCGTCTTGCCGTCGAGGCGGAATCTCTCGAGCATCATCGTCATCTCCTCGGTCGGTGGATCTCGGGTGGCGTCGCGACCGTGCTGCAGCGACCGCTCATTTGACGATCGCGGACGTGCGCCCCATGGTCAATGCGACGGCGGCGATCAGGACGAGCCCGAACACGATCTGCTGGGCGAGCGCGTCGACGCCGACGAAGGTCATTCCGGTGCGGATGACGGCGATCAGCAGGGCGCCGACCAGCGTGCGAAGGACACCGCCGCTGCCGCCGGCGAGCGACGTCCCCCCCAGCACGACGGCCGCGATGGCCGGCAGCAGAAACTCGTTGGCGATGGTCGGGGAGCCGCTCGACAGGCGTCCCGCCAGGACGACGCCGGACAGCGCCGCGAACACCCCGGCAAAGGCGAACACGGCCAGCTTCGTGCGACGGACGTTCACGCCCGCGACACGCGCGCCGGGCTCGCTGCATCCGACGGCCTTCATGGCCTTGCCGAAGGGCGTCGCCTGCTCGACCAGAAGCGCCGCCGCGAGCGCCGCGAGCGCGACCCAGATCTCGTTCGGGATGCCGCCACTGACATGGACCGCCCAGCCGAGAACATCGCTGCGAGACGCGGCCTCGATCTGGATCGAGCGCTGACCCGAGACATAGAGACCCGCGGTGGCCGCGATGCCGCCGACGGCGAGCGTCGCGATGAAGCTCGGGATCCGCATGAGGCCGTGAACGCAGCCGGAGAGAAGGCCGAAGCCCGCGCCCGCGAGAAGCGCGAGCGGGATCGCCGTCGCGGAATGGTCGGGGATCAGACGCGCCAGGACCACGGAGGCCACGGCCGCCACCGCCTGGGCCGAGAGATCGATGCTGCCGATGAAGATGACCCACGTCATCCCGATCGCCATCAGGAACAGGGTCGCGGAATCGGCGAAGAGGCCGATCAGGGTCATCGGCCGGAGGAAGGTCGAATCGAACGACCCGACGATCAGGATCGCCGCGATCAGAGCGATCCAGGGAAGAAGCGGGGCGAAGCGTCCGATGGCCGTCATGATCAGACCATGTGGGGGATGAGATCGAGCGGTGTCACCGGCTGCGGCCCCGTGTTGTCGAACAGCGCAGTCCGGCGGCCATCCTTCATCACGAGCAGCGTGTGAGCGAGGCCGAGGGCCTCCTCCAGCGTGTCGGCGATCAGGATCACGGATGCGCCGGTCGCGCAGATTTCCCGAATGAGCGCGTAGACGTCCTCCTTGGCGCCCACGTCGAGGCCGCGGGTCGGGTGGTCGAGCAGGAAGAGGCGTGCGCCCGTCCGATACCAGCGCGCCAGGACCACCTTCTGCTGGTTGCCGCCGGACAGGTTGATGCAGGGCGTCGAACCGCCGGGCGTTTTGATCCTGAGCTTGCCGATCAGGCTGCGGGTCACCCGCGCCATGCGGCGGAAATCGAACACGCCGAAGCGTGTCATCGCCATCCCGTTCGGCAGGCAGATATTTTCGAGAACGCTCATCCCCTCGACGACGCCCTCGATCTTGCGCTCGCGCGGAACGTAGCCGATGCCGGACGCGACCGCTTCGCTCGGCGCCCGATGGCCGACCGGCCGGCCCTGATAGTGGATCGTGCCGGCGTCGACGCCCTCGAGCCCGAAAAGGCTGCGGATCAGCGGTTCCGAACCCGACCCTTCGATCCCGACGAGCGCCAGCACCTCGCCGTTTCGGAGATCGAGGTCGACGTCGGTGAAGGCCGCCCGGCGCGACAGGCCGCGCACTGCGAGCGCCACGGCGTCGGACGGGGCTGCGCGATCGGCTTGCTTGTAATACGATCCGGCGGCCTCCCGGCCGACCATCAGGTGGTAGATCCGCTCCGGGTCGGCGTCGGGCCTCGGCAGCCGCTCGACCACGGCACCGTCCCGCATGACGTAGATGGTGTCGGACAGTTCCAGCACTTCGTCGAGCCGGTGGGAGACGAAGATCACCCCGGCGCGCTGCCGCAACTTGCGGATGGTCGCGAAGAGCAGATCGATCTCGGCCCGTTCGAGCACCGAGGTCGGTTCGTCGAGGAGGATGCACAAGCTCCCTTCGACGGCCTCCTCGAGGGTCAGGACCTTGGCGAGTTCGACCATCTGGCGTTGGATGAAGCTGAGCGTCCCGGTCGTCCGGCGCGGATCGATGTCGAGCCCGAGCTTGTCGAGCTGCCGGCGTGCGGCCGCGCGCATCCTGCCCCAGTCGATGCGGCTGAAGCGGGTGAACTGGCCTTCGTTGCCGAGGAAGATGTTCTCGGCCACCGAGAGGTTGGGGATCAGCGACTGCTCTTGGAACACCATGCCGATGCCGAGCGAGCCGGCGTGGTGTGGATTGCGGATGGTGACCGGCCGCCCGTCGATCTCGATGCGTCCGCGGTCCGGCTGATGGATCCCGTTCAGCACCTTCATGAGCGTCGATTTGCCGGCGCCGTTCTCACCGACGAGCCCGACGACCTCGCCGATCCCGACCATCATGGAGACCGCTTTGAGCGCATCGACCTGGTTGAAGCTCTTCGAGACGTCGACGAGATTGAGCACGGGCGGCCTACTTCACGACTGTGTCGAAGCGACCGGGCGCATTGAGCAGAACCGCGACGATGATGGCGCAGCCCAGCACGCCCTGCTGAATGAAGGTCGGCAGGCCGACGATGATCATGCCGTTGTTGAGAACCACCACGATCAGCACGCCCAGCAACGTCTGCAGCATGCCGCCCTTGCCGCCCGTCAGGGCGCTTCCGCCCACCGCCACCGCACTGATCGCCGTGAACAGCTGGCCGCTGCCGATCAGCGCGCTGCTCGCGCCGAGGCGCGCGCAGGCCAGGATCGCGCCGACGCCGAAGAACACGCCGGCCACCGTGAAGGCCAGGATACGGACCCGGCGCACGTCGACCCCGGACGCGGCGGCCAGCGCCTCGGCTCCGCCGACCGCCATGATGTTGCGGCCGAGGCGCGTGTGGTTGTGGATGAACCAGGCGACCGCGAGCATGGCGAGGGCGACGAAGACCGCGAGCGGGACATTGGCCACCCGGTCGAGCGTGAGAGCGCGGATGTGCGCGTCGAGGATGCCGACCCGCTCGCCGCCGAGCACCAGCGTCGCGATCCCGACTCCGACGAATCCCATGCCGAGGCTGGCCATGAACGAAGGCACCTTGAGCCAGACGTGGATGAGACCGGTCACGGCGCCGAAGCCGGCCGCGGCGGCGAGCGCGATCGGGATCGCGAGGAGCCCCAGGTCCAGGCCCTTCCCCGTGGCGTTCGCGACCAGTCCGGCCAGGACTGCCCCCGTGCAGGCCATGGACCCTTCGATCGAGAGGTCGATCGATCCCATCAGGATGATGAAGGTCGCCCCGAGCGCGAGCACCAGGGGTGCCGCGGCCGAAGAGGCGATGCGGATCGCGTTGTCGAGCGACAGGAAGCGCGGATCGACGACTGCGATCGCTGCGCATAAGACGAGCAGCACCAGGCTGGGCGCGGCGCGCGCGAGGTGCGATGAGGTGGCGACCATCGGCTCCTCGCCTGGTTCGGATGACGCGATCGGGGCGAGCCGCGGCGATCCCCCTCCCTCATCCCGAGCCGGCCCCGTAGAGGCTTGTTCGAAGGATGGGCCGCCGCGAGAGACCGTGGCCAGCCCTTCGAGAAGCCCGCTTTGCCGGCTCCTCGGGATGAGCGGGAAGACTTCGCACAGACTCCTCGGCAGGCTTGCGTCGGAAGAGCAGCGCTTCGCCTGCTGAGCTTTCCCTTCTGTCACAGGTTCTGGTCGAGAGGGCGTGTGACGCTCTTTCGAAACCCGCTTAGGAATATTTGATCTGACCCGTGATCCGGCCCCACAGATCGTTCCAATCGACGGCCGGGGTCGCGTCGACATGCGACTTCCAGTACGCATCGACGTCGGCCTGCGTGATCAGCGTCCCGGTGCCGTAGAACTCGCGATGGTTCTTCGGCTCCTTCGAGGGCGAGAACCCGCCCGTCGCGGCGTGGTGGCCGAGCGAGAGAGCGATGCCGCCGATCCAATAGGGATCCCAGTCGACCGTCGCCGCCATCTCCTTGTTCTTGACGGCCATGACGGCGTCCTTGGTGCCGTCGACGCCCGTGACCATGACCTTGCCGGCGAGGCCCTCGGCACGAAGGGCTTCGAGCGCACCCATCGCCATGCCGTCGTTGGCGGCCCAGATGCCCTTGATGTCGCCGCCGAAGCGCGTCAGCCAAGCGGAGACGACATTGTTGGCCTTTGTCGAATCCCAATCCGCATCCTGAAAATCGAGGAGCTTGACGTTCCCGTTCGCTTCGATGGCCTTCATCAGGCCGGCGCGGCGCTCGATGGCCGGGGCGTTCGAGGGGATGCCGCCCAACGCGACGATGGCGCCCTGGCCGCCGAAGCTGTCGAACAGGGCTTTCGCGGTCTGCTCACCGGCCGGCACGCCATCGAAGGAGAGATGAGCCACGTAGTTGTCGCCGAAATCCCAAGGGTGGAGATCCTTCGGCTTGTTCCACACGGTCACGACGTGAGCGTCGGCGGCCGCGATCGCCTCGACGATCGGCCGTGCATCCGGTGAATCGTTGGGATCGACGCCGAGGATCACCTTGCCGCCCGACTTGGCGATCAGCGCCTTGATGTCCGCGATCCCCTTCTCGCTGTTGCCTTCGGTGACGAGCGCCGCGTGCGACTGGCCCGCGCTCTTCGCATAGGCGTCCGCGCCCTTGTTCCAGGCGGCGTGGAAGGCGTTGGACAGCGATCGTATGGAGCTGGCAAGCGCGTAGTCGGAGGCCGCGAAGGCTGGCTGCTGCAGACTGCCGAGGCTCCCGGCACCCAAGCCGAGCGCCGAGCCGATCAAGAAGTTTCGGCGGTCCGTCATCGCCTTCAGCATGAAATCATGCATCACCGTCTTCCCCCGATTTGAGAGTCATGATCTGCCTATTCTGTTCATAGAACGAAACGACAGCTTCAATCATCGCGATTTGAGTAGTTTATCTACTTCGCTCTGCAGCACGCGGAACAGACACTAACGCTCTGATTTGTAGAGGGTCAATAGCTAAATGGATTTAGCAAAGTTTAGCAGCAGAAATTCGATGCTGCGCCGCAGCAATTCTGCCGTGCGCTGCCGCGCGCTTTGCCTTCCGGAGGTCGCGTCGAGCGAAACGCTCAGAGTTTGTCGATCTATCGAACGTGTGACTGAATGCCCTTTGACGACATCGGGGAATGTCCGCCCGCTCAGGGGCAGATGGGCATTCATCCACGGACTCTCAGGCCAGCGTGCGGTAGCTTTCCGCGATCCGCGTCGGCACCATCATGAGAGGATGCTGGTCCGGGTCGAACGTCGACAGCAACGCGAAAGCGGTCATGATCAGGGCCTCCGCGTCCTGGCGGACGATCGTGAGGTCGAACGGCAAATGGGCTGCGAAAGGGTCCCAGTCGAAGGTCCCGACCACGCATGCATCGAAAACGCCGCGCCCCAGGGTCGCCGCGAAATCGAGGGTTCCCTCCAGCGCCGTGATGCCGTTCGCGAAGAGGCCGGATGGCAGGCGACCGGCCTGCGCATGCCAACGCGCCAGGGCCTCGGCGGCGACGGCGGGCGAGTATCCGACGCAGTCGAACGATCGATCCGGCACCACGATGCCGTTCTCGGCCAGCACCTCGCGGAATCCCGCGATCCGAGCACGGGTGGAATTGTCTTCCGCGACGCCGCCGTAAAAAAGCCAATCGCCGAGGGGGTGTCCCTGCTCGCGGAGCTTCTGGATGAGAACGCGAGTCAAAGCCTTGGACCCGTTCAAGTTATCGGATATCACCGACGGCGCTTCGGCGCCCGGCAGATCGACGTTGATGCAGCGGACGTTGGCGGCACGGCTCAGGGCGTTGAGGGGTGCCGGATCGTGGACGCCGGTGACGAACAGGAACTCGATCTGCTGCGCCAGCAGGCTCTGGGTCACGCGGGCTTCGTTGGCGGGGTCGCGCTGCGTGCTGACGACGATAGGGTGAAGCCCAAGCCGGCGGATCTCGCCTTCGAATGCCTCGGCGAGCTCGGCGAAGAAGCGATTGCGATAGTGGGGCAGGATCATTCCCGCGAGCCCCGAGCGGGAGAGCCGCAATCCACGGGCCTTCAAATTCACGGCATAGCCGATTTCGCCCGCGCATTTGAGGATGCGGGTGGCCGTTTCCGGATTGATCCGTTGCTCCCGCCAACGCCCGTTCAACACCAGGCTGACCGCGGTCGCCGAACTATCGCTCGCCTTGGCGATGTCATAGATGGTCGGCTTACGGACGCCGGACGGCTGCATGAATCCTCGCCGAGTGTCGCGGCGCGCTCTTCGCGATACAGATGGAATACGTTCGGACAGGGCAGCTGGGACGGACCAAACCCTGAGCTTAAACGCGAGGCGGCCGGTCGTCCATCCCAGCGTTTCGGTCAGCAGGACTCCGAACTCGGGTGACGTCGGTGTCTCTCATCGCATTCCAGGGTGATGTTCCCCTTCGTGGCGGATTCCAAAGGGCTCGCCCTTTGGCGGTCAGGGCGGAGCCCCATAGGCACTAAGATAGCGTCTTGACATGGGGCGTCTCAGTTGATTCTGAGTTGCCGATGCCACCCTCATCGACGCTCCCGATGGCGCAGGACAGCTTCGCGTCCATCCTCGCCCTTCTGCCCGACACGCTGGACCTCGACGCCCTGGCGCTCGAAATCAAGGCGATCCAGCGCCGGCGCGCGATCCGCAGCGGAGGCGACCTGTTGCGCCTGGGACTGGCCTGGGGGCCGGGCAACTGCTCCTTGCAGGAGGCGGCCGCCTGGTCGGGCCTTCTGGGCTTCGCCCGTCTGACCGACGAGGCCCTCATCCAGCGCCTGCACGGGGCGGTGGGGTTCTTCGAGGCCATCACGGCCCACCTGCTGCATGCAGCCTCCGATGCCTCCTGCTGGACGGGGCGATGCCTGCGCGTGTGCGACAGCATCAGCCTGAGCGAGCCTGCCAGCACGGGGACGGACTGGCGCGTTCACGGCGTCTACGACCTGGGGACGAACCGGTTCTCGCATCTGGAGGTGACGGACCGCCGGGGCGGGGAAGCGCTGGACCGGGGCGACCCCGTGGCCGGGGAGATCCGCATCGCCGACCGGGGCTACTCCACGGCCAAAGCCTGGGCCAGGTTCCGCGACAAGAGCGCGGGGCAGGCCGACCTCATCGTCCGGCTGCGCTGGAACACCGTTCGCTTCGTCGACGGGCAGGACGAGCCCTTCGACCTGACCGGCTGGCTGGGCGGGCTGCCGGACACCGTCGGCACCTCGGACGAGGCGATCGCCGCCATGGAGACCGGGCGCTGCGACGGCTACACGGACGACACCGGCAGCCTGGCGGCCGTGCGCTCCACCCTCAAGGTGCCGGACGACTGGGTCGTGCTCGACGGCGTCATCAGCAAGGAGCCGCTCGGCCTCCACGCCCGCAGCGGCGACGTCAACTGGCGCAACATCCTGTTCTGGGTGGACGCCGCGCTGAAGACCGCCGAGGAGCTCAAGGTCACCAGGGCCAACGCCGATTCGAAGATGGCGGTCGACGACCCGCAGGTGAAGCGCCTGCTGGGCGCCGAGGGCGGCTTCGGCGCGCTGCTCGGGCTCGACAACGACTGGGCGCTGCGGGCCATCAAGGCGGGCGGCAACTACGGCGAGCTCTACGACGAGTTCTTCGGCCCCAAGGCCCTGGCGCTGCCCCGCGGCCAGAACAAGCTGTGGGGCGACGGCGGACTGCAATATTCCCTGCCCTTCAGGTGAGCACCCTCGTGAGGCCGGGCGACCTCGCCGAGGAGCGCCCGCCCCGCCGCCGGCCCCGGCTCCGCCCCGTCCTGTGGCAGCTCCTGGCGGCGGCGCTGTGCCTCGCGGCCCTCGTCTGGACGGCCCACAACGTGGGCGAGGCCCTGGCGCGGCGCAACATCGACGTCAGCTTCGCCTTCCTGGCCAGCCCCGCGGGCTTCGACATCCCGTTCCACGTCCTGGGCTGGGCCGACAGCGACAGCTACGGCTATGCCCTGGCGGTCGCCGGGGTGAACACGCTGCTGGCGAGCGCCCTGGCGATCCTCGGCGCCAGCCTGCTCGGCGTGCTGCTCGCGCTGATGCGCCTGTCCGACAACCCGCTCAGCGCCTGGGTGTCGCGGGCCGTGGTGGAGCTGGTGCGGAACACGCCGCAGCTCCTGCAGATCGTGTTCTGGTACATCGTGCTGCTGCAATCCCTGCCCGCGACGCGGCTCAGCCTGTCGCTCGGCGGCGCCCTGTTCCTGAACGTCCGCGGCCTGTTCCTGCCGGCGCCGGTCTCGCCCTGGTTCGCCTGGACCGTCGGCGCCGGCGTCGCGGCCGCCCTGCTGCTGCCGCGCCTGCTGCCTCGGCCGTCGCTGCTGCTGACGGCCGCGGCCCCGCTGCTCGGCGCCCTGGCGGTGGCGCTGGCGGGCACCGGCTGGGACCTGCCGGCCCTGAAGGGCTTCAACTTCACCGGCGGCTGGCGGCTCCCCCCGGAGCTGCTGGCGCTCGGCACCGGCATCGCGGTCTACGCGGGCGCCTTCGTGTCGGAGAACGTCCGCGCCTCCATCGCGGCCGTGAGCCTCGGCCAGTACGACGCGGTCCGCAGCCTGGGCCTGCCGCCCGGCCGCACCATGCGGCTGGTGATCCTGCCCCAGGCCCTGCGGACGCTGCTGCCGCCGTTGACCAACCACTACCTCAACATCATCAAGTCGACGACGCTGGGCGCGGCCATCGCCTATCCGGAGATCCTCCAGGTTTTCGCCCGCACGGTGCTGAACCAGTCCGGCCGCGCCGTCGAGGTGATGACGCTGGTGCTGGGCGTCTATCTCGCGATCAACCTGAGCGTGTCGACCGCGATGAACGGCTGGAACCGCCGCCTCGCCCGGCGGAGCCGGTGACCCCGCCCATCCCGGTCGCCCGGGGCCGCGTCGCCGGGACCGCGGCGGCCCTGTTCGGCACGCCCGGCCGCGCCGTGCAGACCGCGCTGCTGGCGGCGCTGCTCGCCTGGATCGTGCCGTCCCTGTGGAACTGGGCCGCGAGGGCCGCCACCTGGGTGGCGGCGGACCGGCGCGGATGCGCGGCGGACGGCGCCTGCTGGGCCTTCATCCGGGCGCGGCTGGGCCTGTTCTTCTACGGCGGCTTCCCCCCGGCCGAGCGCTGGCGGGTGGACGCCTCGGCCGCGCTGCTGGCGGTCGCCCTGCTCGGCTGCCTGTTCGCGCGGCGCCGGCGCCTCGTCTGGCTCCTCCTGCTCCTCGCCGGCGTCCCGCTCGCCGGGGGGCTGCTCCTGGCCGGGGGCGCGTTCGGCCTCGCGCCGGTGCCCACCGGCGACTGGGGCGGGCTGATGCTCAACGTGGTCCTGTCCTTCGCGTCGATCGCCCTGGCGGTGCCGTTCGGCACGGTGCTGGCGTTCGGCCGCCGCTCGCACCTGCCGTTCCTGCGCGGGCTGAGCATCGCGATGATCGAGTTCTGGCGCGGCGTGCCGCTGCTGGGCGTGCTGTTCATGGGCACGGTGCTGCTGCCCATGGCGCTGCCGCAGGGCGTGACGGTGGACGCGCTCGTGCGCGCCATCGTGGTGCTGACGCTGTTCACCTCGGCCTATATGGCGGAGGTCGTGCGCGGCGGGCTGCAGGGCGTGCCGCGCGGGCAGCAGGAGGCGGCCTCGGCGCTGGGGATGCACGCGCTCCAGATCAACCTGACCGTGGTGATCCCGCAGGCGCTGCGCATCGCGGTCCCCGGCATCGTCAACGTGACGGTCGACCTCTTCAAGGACACGACGCTCGTCTCGGTCGTGGGCCTGTTCGACCTGATGGGCGTCGTCACGCAGGCGCTGAAGGACCCCGCCTGGCTGGGCCTCGCGCGGGAGGGCTACGCCTTCGCGGCCCTGGTGTTCTTCGGCTGCTGCCTGCTGCTCTCGCTCGCCGGATCGATGCTGGAACGTCGCACGCGCTGAACATCGGGGGAGGTGCGTGGCAGCGGACGGAGGCGATGCCGCCCGAGTTCGCCCGGCACGGCCCGCCGGCGCTGCGCCCCCCGGGCCGCGTCCGCAGGGCCGGCGTCAGTCCCGCGGCTCGGCCAGCACCCCCGCCAGGGCATCGAGGAACAGGTCGGCGTGGGCTCGGGCGAAGACGAGCGGCGGCCGGACCTTCAGGACGTTGCCGCCCGGCCCCGAGGCGCTGATCAGCACGCGCCTGCGCCTCAGGCCGTTGACGACGCGGGACGCGAGGCGCGGGTCGGGCGTCCTGCCGGGGCCGGGTTCGACCAGCTCGACCCCGATGAACAGGCCCGCCCCGCGACAGTCGCCGATCCGCGCGTCGTCGGCCGCGAGGCGCCGAAGGCCGTCCATCAGGTATCGGCCGACCTCGCGGGCGTTCTCCATCAGGCGGTCGCGCGCGATCACCTCCAGCACGGCCCGCCCGGCCGCGCAGGACACGGGGCTGCCGGCGAAGGTGTTGAAGTAGCGCGTCCGGCGGCCGAAGGCGTCGATCACCTCGGGCCGCATCACCACCCCGGCCACGGGCTGGCCGTTGCCCATGGGCTTGCCCAGCGTCACCATGTCGGGCGCGAGGCCGTGGCGCAGGAAGCCCCACAGGGCGTCGCCGGTGCGGCCGAAGCCCGGCTGGACCTCGTCGGCGATGAACAGCCCCCCTTCGGCCTGCACGGCCGCGACGGCTTCGGCCAGGAAGCCCGGCGGATCGGCGAAGACGCCGTCGCTGGAGAAGATCGTGTCGCAGATCAGGGCGGCGGGGCGGATGCCGTGGGCGCGCATGTCCGCGAGGGCGGCGCGGACATCCTCGGCGAAGGCGCGGCCGATGTCGGTCACGTCGCGGCGGTAGCGGTCGGGGGCCGCCACCGTGCGGACGTGGGGGCCGAGCGGCATGTCCGGCACGAGCGAGGGCGAGAACTGCGACACCGCATCCGTGATGCCGTGATAGGCGAGGCGCGTCACGATCACCCCCGTGCCGCCCGTGTGGGCCTTGGCGATGCGGTAGGCGAGGTCGTTGGCCTCCGAACCCGTGCAGGTCAGCATCACGCGGCCGAGCGGGGCCGGGAAGGTGTCGAGCAGGCGCTCGGCGTAGTCGAGGATGGCCTCGTGCAGGTAGCGCGTGTGGGTGTTCAGCGTTTCCCACTGCCGCGCCACGGCCTCGACCACGTCCGGCTGGCCATGGCCGATCGAGGCGACGTTGTTGTAGACGTCGAGGTAGGCTCGGCCCTCCGGGTCGTAGAGCCACACGCCCTCCCCGCGCACGAGGTGAACCGGTTCCTCGTAGAAGAGCCGGTAGGCCGGCCCGAGCAGCCGCTCGCGCCGCGCGATCAGCGACAGGTCGCGTTCGGGCAGCGCCGGAGAGCGGCCGGGCACGTAGGCGTTGACCATGCCGGGAGCGAAGGGAGCGGACATCGGGACGATCACTCCAGGGTGCAGGCGCGCGCCAGGGGCCGGCGAACGGCCTCCGGCCCGATGCGGGCGAAGAGGTCGAGCGCCGCGGCGGCGCGGGACAGGTTGCGCAGGATATAGGCGCGGTTCTCGGGGTGGAGCGCCGCGCGCCACTCCGCGATCACCACGCTCAGCACGAAGCGCAACGACAGGAGATCGGGGAGCACCTCGACCTCCTCGCGGCGGAGCGGCGAGACGGCGTGATAGGCCCCGACCAGGGCCGCGACGCGGCCGAGCGGGTCATCGGCGCCGACCTGGTAGGAGGCCGCCACCGCCACGTCGTTGACCAGCGGCGTCTCGACCATGTCGCCGAAGTCCAGCACGCCCGCCACGCGGGCCGGATCGGCGGGATCGACCACGATGTTGTGAGGGTTGAAGTCGTTGTGGACGACCTGTCGGCGGAAGCCCGCCATGCGGGGCGCGACGTGGTGCTCGTAGCGGTCGAGCACGCCGGCCGCCAGCGCCCGCCGCCGCGGGTCGGCGACGTGGGGCAGCAGGGCGTGGAGGCGCGGAGCCTGCTGGAGGTCCCACAGGAGATCGTGGCGCGCCGCGGGATGCGCGAAGCCGCGGAGCGCCAGCCCGAGCCGCGCGAGGCAGCGCCCCAACGCGGCCGCCTGCGCGTCCGAAGGGGGGGACCCGTGCAGCGGGTCGCCCGGCAGGAACGTGAGGAGCCGGACCACGTGGCTCGTCCCGCTCTCCAGCGTGGCGAACGCGTCGTCCTCTCCGCCGCGCGTCGCGCAGACCCGAGGCACGGGCAGTTCGGGATCGCGGGCCGCGATGTGGCGCAACGCGCCGCCCTGCAGGGCGACGACGCCGCGGTCCTCGGTGGCGTTGCCGATCTTGAGCACCCAGCCGGGGCCGGCCTCGGGCACGATGTGGAAGTTCAGGTCGCGCTCGCCCGACAGGCGCGCGGCGCGGCCCGCGACGCCGAAGAGGCCGCGCGCGAGCGCCTCCGCCTCGGCGTCGCCCGCCCGGGGCGCGGGTGCGGTGAGCAGCGCGTCGAAGGCGGAACCCGCCCCGGCCTCCTCCATGCCGTGCACCCGCATCAGCCCCAGTGGGCCGCCGACCGGATCCGGAACTGTTCGCGGAACTGTTCGGTTGACTTCGGCAGCAACTCGCCCGTGCCCCAATCCAGGATGACGGCGTGGCGGCGCACGGCGTCGAGGGCGTCGATCTCGCCCGCCCGGAACCGCTCGGCGACCCGCTCGGGGGCCTCCTCCAGCCAACCGCGGCGCGACGCCCGGATGGTGGCCCGCGCCCGTTCGGTCGCCTCCGCGTCGACCGCGTAGTCGCACAGGTCGCGGTCGATGACCTCCAGCACGACGCCGTAGTCCCGGGCGGCGCGCTCCACCGACACGTAGTCGTCCGCGACATCCTCCCGGACCTTGTCGGGGTCGCGGTCGAGCGGGTCGCCGTAGCCGCCCCCGCCCGCGGTCGGCCGGCTGAACAGGTCGCCCGAGCCGAGCGGCACGTCGGAGAAGACGGAGCCCAGCCAGGTGTCGCGGTCGGCGCCGGCCCGGCGGATGTGGAGCCCATGCGGCATCGAGGGCAGGCCGCCCTGCGTGCCCCAGACCACCGCGCGCTCGCGGTCGCAGATGTAGGAGATCACGGTGTTCTCGGCCTCGCGCAGCAGGCTCGTCTTGCGCACCCCGACCCCGCCGCGGAAGCGCCCCGGCCCGGCCGAGTCCGTGACGGCCTCGTATTCCGTGGTGAGGATCGGGGCGCCGCGCTCCTGGCCCTCGACGGGCTGGACCATCATGCCGGTGCCGAAGCTGGCGTTCATGACGTTGGTGCCGTCGCGCCCGTTGCGGCCGCCCCAGCCGCCGGGCAGCCAGTCGTAGAACATGAAGATCGGCTTGGACGGGCTCCTGGCGTCGTTGCCGCCGGTCAGCAGGTATTCGATGTTGAAGGTGCAGGAGATGGCCCGCTCCGGCATGATCTTGGACCACATCTCGTTGATCGAGTTCATGATCTTCTCGAAGGGCATCAGGAAGCCCGTCACGGCCACCGGCCATTCGGCGCTGACCACGGAGTGCTGCGGCGCCACGATCTCGATCACGCGGTAGAGGCCGGAGTTGAGCGGCAGGTCCGGGAAGAAGGTCTTCATGCCGGCCACGCAGGCCGAGAAGGTCGCCCCGAAGGCCGAGTTGTAGATCGAGCCGATGCAGGGATGGCTGCCCGTGAAGTCGTAGATCACGCGGTCGCCCTGGATCGTCATCCTGATCCGGATCGGGATCATGCCTTCGCCGGCCGACACGTCGCGGTCGATGTAGTCGACCGTCTCCCAACTGCCGTCCGGCAGCGCGGCGAGCCGCCCCCGCACGGTGCGTTCCACGTAGTCCTGCACGGCCGCCATGCCGGCCACCACCGTGTCCTTGCCGTATCGGCCGACGAGGCGGAGGATCTCGCGGGCCGCCACGTCGGTGGCCTCGGCCTGGGCCTGCATGTCGCCGATGATGGAGGCCGGGTCCCGCGTGTTCGACGCGATGAGGTGGGCCACGTCGCGGCGGAAGCGGCCCCGGTCGAAGATGCGGGTCGGCGTGATGCGCAGGCCCTCGCGGAACATGTCCTTGGCCATGACGTCGAAGGAGCCCGGCACCGAGCCGCCCATGTCGGACCAGTGCCCGTTCGACTGGGCGTAGCCGATGATCTCGTCGCCCACGAAGATCGGCCGGACCAGGCGCACGTCGGAGAAGTGGGTCCCGCCCGCGTAGGGATCGTTGACGATGAACACGTCGCCGGGATGCTGGTCCTCCCCGAAATAGTCGATCACGGCCTTGCAGGTGTAGTGCAGCGTGCCGACGTGCACCGAGATGTCGCCGTTGCCCTGGGCGAAGCTGTCGCCCCGGGCGTCGTTCAACGCGTTCGAGAAGTCGCGGTTGTAGATCACGAAGGAGTAGCAGGTCCGCAGGATCTGCTCGGCCATCTGGTCGACGGCCGTGACGAAGGAGTTCTTGAGCACCTCGAAGGTGACGGGGTCCAGCGCCTCGGTCATGTCACGCCTCCTGCCGGATGATGATGTTGAGCCAGGCGTCGACCTCGGCGGCGAAGCCGGGCGGCACGACGACGGTGGAGTCGAACTGTTCGACGATGGCCGGCCCCGCGAAGCGGGCCCCGGCCGACAGGTCGGGCCGCCAGTAGACCGGCGCCTCGACCCCGCCCGTGTCCTTGAACCAGACGCGGCGGCGCGCCTTCGGGGCCGCGGTGGCGGCCGAGGGCGCGTTGCGGGCGAGGGCCGCCTTGGGCACCACGCCCACGGCCTTGAGGTTCAGCCGGAACAGGCCGACCGGGGCGTCGTCCCGGCGGAAGTTGTATTCGCGCTCGTGCTGACGGTGGAAGGCCTCGATCAGGTCGCCGAGTTTCGTCACGGGCGAGGGCGCCGGGACGGCGAGCGAGCGCCACTGGCCCTGGTACATCATGTCGACGCTGCGGCTCATGACGACGTCGCCGGGCGCGACGTTCTCGTGGGCGAGGCGCCCGGCCGCGTCCCGCTCCAGGTCGGCGAAGGCCCCCTCGATCGCGGCCGGGTCGGCCTCGGCCGCGGGCTTGAGATAGCTCGTCGCCAGGTCGTGCTGCACGTCGACCAGCAGGCACCCCATGGCCGAGGTGATGCCGGGATGGGGCGGCACGATCACGGCCGGGATCGAGAGCTCCTTGGCGATCTCGGCGCCGTGCAGCGCCCCCGCGCCGCCGAAGGCCACGAGGGCGAAGTCGCGCGGGTCGTAGCCGCGGCTGATGGAGATGAGCCGCACGGCATCCGCCATGATGGCGTTGGCGACCCGCAGGATCGCGTCGGCCGCCTCCTCCAGCCCGAGGCCGAAGCGCTCGGCGACGCCGGTCCGCACGGCCTCGCGCGCGAGGTCGGGGTCGAGGCCGATGCTGCCGCCCGCGAGCCCGGCGCCGAGTCGGCCCAGCACCATGTTGGCGTCCGTGTTGGTCGGCACGGCGTTGCCGCGCCCGTAGCAGGCCGGCCCCGGGCGGGCGCCGGCCGATTGCGGCCCGTTGCGCAGGCCGCCCGCCTCGTCCACCCAGGCGAGCGACCCGCCGCCCGCGCCGATCGTCAGCACCTCGATCGAGGGGAAGCGGATCGGGTAGCCGAACTCGATCCACCAGTCCTTGGTGACCCGCGACTGGCCCTCGTAGGCCAGCGACACGTCGCAACTCGTGCCGCCCATGTCGAGGCCGATGGAGTTGGGGAAGCCGCACTGGGCCGCGATGTGGCGGCTCGCGATGGCGCCGGCCGCGATGCCCGAGCCCGCGAGGCGGCCCGCGAAGTCGCGCACGCCCGCGGCCGTCATCACCCCGCCGCCCGTGTGGAGCAGCAGGAGGTCGCTCGCGTAGCCGCCCTGGGCGAGCCGCGACCCGAGCCGGGCCGTGTAGTCCACCACCACCGGGCTCAGGGCGGCGTTGACGACCGTGGTCGAGAAGCGCTCGTGCTCGAAGATCTCGGGCAGCACCTCGGAGGAGATCGACACCGGGACGTCCGGCATGGCCTCGGCGAGGATCGCCTTCATGCGCCGCTCGTTGGCGGGATTGGTGTAGCTGTTGATGAAGCAGACCGCGACCGCCGCGACGCCGCGCTTCTCGAGCACGCGGGCGACCTCGCGGGCCTCGGCCTCGTCGAGCGGCTGCACCACGACGCCCTCGGCGTCGATGCGCTCGGCGACCGTCAGCCGGTCGCGCCGCGGCACGTAGGGGGGCGCCACGTCCTTGTAGAGGTCCCAGATGTCCTCCTTGTTGGCGCGGCGGATCTCGATGACGTCGCGGAAGCCCCTGGTGCAGACCATGGCGGTGCGGGGCAGCTTGCGGGTGATCAGCGCGTTGGTGGCGACCGTGGTGCCGTGGGAGAACAGCACCACGTCCCTCAGGTCGACCTCGGCGCCGCCGAGCCCGGTCATCACGCCCTCGATCGGATCCGGCGTCGAGGCGGTCTTGGCGATCCGGATGTGACCGGAGTCCTGGTCGAGGATGCAGATGTCGGTGAAGGTTCCGCCGATGTCGACGGCGACGCGGAGGTTGGCCAAGGGTCTCTCCTGTCCGGGCATGCCGGCGCCGCTCGAGGGGGCGCCTGGTGACGGCTTGGATGCGGGCACCGGGATCGGGGCCGGCATCGGAAGAGGCGGAGCCGCGGAGGGGTCCCGCCCGCGTGGGCGCCGTGCAGGGCGAACCCCCTCGACTCCGGACGACGGATCAGGCCGGCAGGCCGGCCGTCGCCCAGGCGGCGGTGTCGTCGAGCGCGAGGGAGAAGCGCGACACCATCTCGTCGACCTGCGATCGCGTGATGATGAGCGGGGGGCAGAAGCAGATCGTGTCGCCGATGGCGCGGATCACGAGGCCGTGCTCGTGGCCGCGGCCGTAGAGATGGGCGCCGACGCGGCCCGGGGGATCGAACTTCGCCCGGCTGGCCTTGTCGGCCACGAGTTCCACGCCCGCGATGAGGCCGACGCCGCGCACCTCGCCCACCAGCGGGTGCGAGGCGAAATCCCGGAGCCTGCCCTGCATGTAGGCCCCGACCTCGGCGGCATTGGCCACGAGGCCGCGCTCCTCGATGATGTCGAGGTTCTCCATGGCGACCGCGGTCGCGACCGGATGGCCGCTCGCCGTGAAACCATGGCCGAAGGTGCCGATCTTCTCGGATCCGTCCGCCACGCCCTGGTAGATCGCGTCCGAGAACAGCACGGCCGCGAGCGGCATGTAGGACGAGGTGAGCTGCTTCGACACCACCAGGATGTCGGGCCGGATGCCGTAATGCTCGCAGGCGAACAGCGTGCCGAGCCGCCCGAAGCCGTTGATCACCTCGTCGGCCACGACGAGGACGTCGTGGCGCCGGCAGACGGCCTGGACCTTCTCCCAATAGGTCGCGGGCGGCGGCAGCACGCCGCCCGCGCCGATCAGCGGCTCCCCGATGAAGGCCGCGACGGTTTCGGGTCCCTCGGCGAGGATCCGGGCCTCGAGTTCGGCGGCGAGCCGGTCCGCGAAGGCCTCCTCGGTCTCGCCCGCCTCGGCGTAGCGGTAGTGGTGCGGGCAGGTGACGTGCTTCATCTGCGGCAGCGGCAGGTCGAAGCCGCGGTGGTTGTTGGGCAGGCCCGTGAGGCTGCCCGACGCGATCGTGATGCCGTGGTAGCCGCCGCTCCGGGCGATGAACTTCTTCTTCTCGGGTCGGCCGAGCGCGTTGTTGTAGAACCAGACGAGCTTGATGACCGTGTCGTTGGCCTCCGACCCCGAGTTGGTGAAGAACACGCGATCGAGACCCTCCGGCGACATCTTCACGAGCCGCTCGGCGAGGTCGATGGTCGGCTCGGACGACCGGCCCGAGAACGAATGGTAGTAGGGAAGCCGGCCCATCTGCCGGGCCGCCGCGGCGACGAGGCGGGGCTCGCCGAAGCCGACCGCGACGCTCCAGAGCCCCGCCAGGGCCTCGATATATTCCTTGCCGGCGTCGTCGTAGACGTGGATGCCCTCGCCCCGGGCCATGATGACCGGGCCGGACTGCTCGTGCTTGCGGGCGTTGGTGTTGGGGTGGAGCAGGTAGGCGACGTCGCGGGCCTGGGCTGAGTTCGGCAGAAGCGTCATGGGTGATCCCGATGTCGGTCGTGGGGTTGAGGCCCGCCGCGGCGGGGAGGTCAGGTCGGCGCCTTGGCCGCGTAGGTGTCGCGCGCCTGCTCGGGGGTGATGAACCCGTCCGCGAGGTCGCGGGCCACGAGGGCCGGATCGCGCTCCCCGGGCGGCCCCCAGCCGCCGCCGGCCGGCGACGAGATCCTGATGCGGTCGCCGGGGCCGATCGGCACGTTGGCGAACTTGCTCGGCGACACCTTGTTGAAGGCCTGGGTGATGGTGAGCCAGGCGTCGCTGCCGGCCCGTTTCATGAAGAGCTCGGCCTTGGCGCCCTCGTGCCCGCCGTGCAGGCCCCAGGGCGCGACCTTCTGACGGTCGCTCATGTAGCTGAAGGTCATGGGCGTGTCGGTGCAGCGCACCGTCTTCGACAGGGCGAGGCCGCCGCGGAACCGGCCCGGCCCGCCCGAACCGTCGACGAGCCGGAACTCCTCGACGTGCCAGGGAAAGCGGTATTCGAAGACCTCGACCGGGATGTGCGGGCAATTGCCGTTGATGCCGCCGACGGCGTCGTTGCCGTCCGCGAAGCTGCGCCCGCCCCAGCCGACCGGCGTCAGATCGTAGCAACAGAAGAACTCGCCCGTCCTGCGGTCCGTGCCCCCGAACAGGAAGTTGGAGTGCGAGGCCCCGTCGGTGGCGGCCGAGCGTCGCTTCAGCCCCGGCGCCAGCGCCCCCATGACGACGTTGGCGATGCGGCAGTGGGTCTCCGTGTTGCCGCCGACGGACGGGCCGGGGAAGTCGACGTTGACCACCGTGCCGGGCGGGGACAGGACCCGGATCGGGCGGAAGCAGCCCGAGTTCTTCGGGATCGTCGAGTCGGTCAGCTGCAGGATGGCGTTGTAGGCCGCCCCGTAGGCGACGCCGAGCGTGGCGTTGATGGGTCCCTTCGCCTGGGGCGAGGAGCCGTGGTAGTCGACCACGATGCCGTCGCCCGCGACCGTCACCTCGGCCCTGATCGTGTAGGCCTTGTCCTCGATGCCGTCGTCCTCCATGACGTCGTCGAAGGTGTACCGGCCGTCCGGGATCCTGGCGATCTCGGCCCGCATGCGCCGCTCGGAATAGTCCATCAGCGCGTGGACATGCTCGCCGAAGGAGGCCGCGCCGTGCTTGCGGGCGAGGTCCGCCATGCGGCGCTCGCCGAGGTCGATGGCGGCGATCAGGGCGCGGAAGTCGCCGTAGTTGTAGCGGGGGGTGCGGACGTTGGCCAGCATGAGCCGCCAGATGTCGTCGACGTCCTTCCCGGCCCGCTTGATCTTGACCGGGGGCACGCGCAGCCCCTCGTGGAACACCTCCGTGGCCTCGCCCGCGAAGCCCGCCGGGGCCATGCCGCCGACCTCGCAGACATGGCCGATCGCCACCGCGAAGCCGATGAGGGCCCCGTCCACGAAGACCGGCTTGAAGAAGGTGTGCTCGGGCGTGTGCAGCCCGCCCCGGTAGGGGTCGTTGTGCACCAGCACGTCGCCCTCCTCCATCTCGCCCAGGGCGATCTCCTGCACGCAGGAGCGCAGCAGCAGCGGCATGCCGCCGATCATCGAGGGGCAGAAGTCGCCGGTGGCGATCAGCTCGCCCGTCGGCAGCGCGAGCCCGCAGGTGAAGTCGAGCGATTCGCTGAAGATGGTCGAGTAGGAGGTGCGCATGAGCGTCACCCCCATGTCGCGGCAGACGGAGACCAGGATGCCTCCGACGATGTTCAGCGACACCATGTCCATGGGATGCTCCCGTGCGACGGTCAGGCCGCGGGCGCCGAGGCGCCCGCGTCCGCGATGAGGAGGTTGCCGTAGCGGTCGACCGTGAGGGTCCGGCCGGGGTCGAGCACCGTGACGGAGGCGTCCTCCTCCACCACGGCCGGCCCCGAGATGCGGTGGGCGGCCCGCAGATCGGCGCGGGCGTAGACGGGCGTGTCGACGAAGGCGCGGCCGAACCAGACGGGGCGCCGGCCCCGCGGCGCCGCCTCGCCCTCGGCCCGCGGCAGCTCGGGCAGGGACAGGGCGCCGGTGCGGGCCACGCCCGTCACCAGGAAGTTGACGATCTCCATGTGGTCCTCGAGCCTGAAGCCGAAGCGCGCCTCGTGGCCCGCGTGGAAGGCCCCGAGCAGGGCCTCGACGTCGGCCTCGCCGAAGGCGTCGCCCGCGACCGGGATCTCGAGTTCGTAGTTCTGGCCGAGGTAGCGCATCTCGACGCTGCGGGTGATCTCGGCCGCGGCGTGGCCCTGCGCGGCGAGTTCGGCCCGGCATTCCGCGACGAGCGCCGCCATGGCGGCCTCGGCGCGGCCGCGGTCGAAGAAGCGCGAGTTGAGCTGCACGGTGCGGTAGCGGTCGACCCGCGCGTCCGCCATGGTGAAGCCGAAGGCCGAGAACTGGCCGGGGAAGTTCGGCACGAGGCCGCGCGGGATCGAGGCCTCGGTCATCAGGTCGCCGAGGTGCGGCGGACCGGCGCCCCCGAAGGCCACCAGCACGAAGTCGCGCGGGTCGAGGCCCTGTTCGGTCAGGACGGTGTGGAGCGCCCCCACCATGTTGTTGTTGGCGATGCGCAGGATGGCGTCGGCGGCCTCCTCGACTCCCAGGCCGAGCGCCCCGGCCACGGTCCCTACGGCGCGCCGCGCGGCCTCGGCGTCGAGCCCCATGGCGCCTCCCAGGAAGTTGCCGGCGTCGATGCGGCCCAGCACCACGTTGGCGTCCGTGACGGTCGGCAGGGTGCCGCCCCGGCCGTAGCAGGCGGGGCCGGGATCGGCCCCGGCGCTGTCCGGCCCCACCACCAGCATGCCGCCCGCGTCGATGCGGGCGATGGAGCCGCCGCCCGCCCCGATGGTGCGGATGTCGATCATCGGGATCTGGACCGGCCGGCCCCACTCGATCTCGAAGTCGGTGGTGAACTTCTCCCTGCCGTCCACCACGGTCGACACGTCCGTCGAGGTGCCGCCCATGTCGAGGGTGACGAGGTTCGGCAGGCCGAGGAGCTCGGCGGTGCGCTTGGCCGCGATGACGCCGCCGGTCGGGCCCGAGACCGCGATCTGGATGGGCGAGGCCACGGCCGCGTCGAGGCTCATCTCGCCGCCGTTGGAGCGCATCACCACGACCTTGGCGGCGACGCCCTCCTCGTCGAGCTGCCGCCGCATGGAGCCGAGCTGGCGCCCCACGACCGGCTTGATGAAGGCGTCGCAGATGGTGGTCGAGGAGCGGAAGTGCTCCTTCCACTTCGGCAGCACCTCGTAGGAGATCGACACCGGCACGCCCGGCAGCCGTTCGGCCAGGATCTCCTTGATGCGGATCTCGTGGTCGGGCGTGAGGTAGGAGTGGAGCAGCACCACCGCGACGGCCTCGATGCCGCCCTCGGCCATGATGCGGTCGGCCAGGGCCGCGACCCGGCCCTCGTCGAGCGGCGTCAGGACCTCGCCCGAGGCGCCGACGCGCTCGTCGACCTCGAAGGCGTCGCGGCGCCGGAGGAAGGGCTTCGGCTTCACCCAGGCGAGGTCGTAATGGTGCCTGCGGTTGCCGCGGCCGATGAAGGGGACGTCACGGAAGCCGCGGGTCGCCACGTAGCCCACGCGGGCGCCCTTGCCTTCGAGGAGCGCGTTGGTGGCGACCGTCGTGCCGAGGCGGATGCCCGCGATGTCGCCGACCGCGCCGAAGCTCCGGAGCCCCGTCATGATCCCTTGGATCGGATCCTGCGGGGTCGACAGGTTCTTCCACGCCGTCAGGGTCCGCTCGGCCTCGTCATAGGCCACGAAGTCCGTGAACGTGCCTCCGATGTCGATGCCGAGCCGGTATCCCATGGTGCTGGTCCCTCGCGATCGGTGATCAGGCCGCGGACGCGTAGTCGACGGGCGTGGCGTGCCAGCCCTCGGCCCGGCGCGACCAGAAAGCCTCGCGGACCGCGGTCGAGACCGGGCCGGGCCGGTCGTTGCCCATGATGCGTCCGTCGATGCGGGCGGCCGGCATGACCCCGCCCGCCGTGGTGGACAGGAAGATCTCGTCGGCCTCGCGGGCCTCCGCGGCCGAGACGCGCCGCGCCTCCCAGGGCAGCCCCAACCCGTCGCAGAGCTCGAAGACCGAGCGGCGCGTGATGCCTTCGAGCACGCCCGCGTCGGGCGTGACGACGCGGCCGTCGATGACGAAGAAGACGTTGAAGCCGGGGCCCTCCGTGACGTCGCCGTCGCGGTCGAGCAGCAGGCAGAAGTCGGCGCCGCGGTCGTGGGCCTCGAACTGCCCGCGCGTGAGGTCGGCCCAATGGAAGTTCTTGGCCGTGGGATCGACCGCGTCCGACGGGATCCGCAGGGTTTCGGCGATGACGAGATGGGCGCCGCGCTCCTGCACGGCGGGGCTCACCACCCAGACCCAGGGAATCGCGAAGGCCGCGATGTAGTTGCGGGCGTTGACGGGGTGGTAGACCGCCCCGGGGGCCGGGCGCCCGCGCAGGCAGTCCATCGCCACATAGGCCTCGCGCAGGCCCGTCAGCGCCACGCAGCGGTGGAGCACGGCCCGGATCTCCTCGTCGCTTTCCCGCGGGCTGAAGCGGAACTTCTCCATCGAGGCGCGGAAGCGGGCGATGTGGTCGTCGAGCCGGAAGAAGGCGCCGCCCCACACGCCGACGACGTCGTAGGTGACGTCGGAGCGGCGATAGCCCCAGTCCGTGATGGGGATGGCGGCCTCGCCGATCGGCATGTAGCGGCCGTCGATATAGGCGGCGCCCGCCGGGAAGGCACCCGGTGCGGGGCGGTCGTTCGGCGTGGGACGCAGCGGGGTCGCGGTCATGGAGCTCTCCTCAGGCGATCGCTTGGGGGTCCCGGCCGAGCGCCGGCGCGGGTTCCCCCGCGACCGTGGCCCGGCGCCGGGGATGGAGGAGGACGAGTTCCCGGCCGCGGCTGAGGCCGTTCGGCCGGAAGATCAGGATGGCGGCCAGGAGGAGGCCGAGCCCGAGCTCGCCGCTGCCGGCGGGCAGCGCCAGCGTGGCGCCGCCGAGCGGGACGCCCCGCTCGCACAGCCGCAGGAGCTGCACGATGACCGTCACCACCACCACGCCGCAGACCGCCCCCGTGAGGCTCGCCATGCCGCCCACCACCAGCATGGCGATCGTGATGAAGGACAGGCCGAGGTAGAAGGGGTCGACCGTGAGGATGCCGAGGAACTGCGCGTAGAGGCCGCCCCCGGCCCCCACCAGCGCGGCGCTGAGCACGAAGGCCGCGAGCCGCATCCTCACCGTGTGGACCGCGGAGGCGCGGGCCGCCACGTCGTCCTCGCGCGAGGCCCGGAGCAGCAGGCCGAAGCGCGACACCTGGAACAGGTACGCCACCACGATGGCGGCGGCCGCGAAGCCGAAGGCCGTCCACGGCCCCACCACCGTCGGGATGCCGATGATGGAGCTGACCCCGGCCGTCACCGAATCCCAGTTGGAATAGACGCTGTTGACGATGATCAGGAACGCGAAGGTGGCGATCGAGGCCGCCGTGCCGGCGAGCCGCATGATGGCGAGGCCGAACAGGGCCGCGACCAGCGCCGGCAGCGCGATGGCCCCCGCCATGGCGACCGGGAACGGCCACTGGTTCTCCTGCAGGACGCCCGGCAGGCCCTGGAGCATGATGCCCTTGAAGCTCGGCTCGGCCGTGGCCCAGGCCGCCGCGTAGGCGCCGATGCACATGAAGCCGATGTGGCCGAACGAGATGATGCCGGAATTGCCGATGAAGACGTAGAGGCCCACCACCACGACCACCCGGATCATCATCTCGGTCAGGGTGACCTGGAGGTCGTCGGGGCCGCCCAGCGCCGTCAGGGCCGCGATGACGGCGAGGCCCAGGATCAGCAGGACGGGCGCCTGGTGGCGCAGGACGGCGTTCAACATCGCGGGGGCTCCCCTCACACGCGCTCGACGACGTTGCGGGCCGGGATGAGCCCGCTGGGCCTGACCAGCAGCACCAGGATGACGACCGCGAAGGCGAAAGCGTCGCGGAACGCCCGCAGATCCGAGGGGAGGTAGGCCTGCAGCATCGTGAGCACGATGCCGATCAGGAAGCCCCCCGCCACGGCGCCGACGAGGTTGCCCATGCCGCCGATCACCACGGCCACGAAGGCGAAGAGCGCCAGCGGCACCCCCATGGTGTTGCTGAGAGAGCCGGACTGCGTGATGTAGAGGAGCGACACGGCCGCCGCCAGCACGCCGCTGATCGCGAAGGCCAGCCCGATCACCACGTTGCCGCGCACGCCGAGGTACTGGGCCATGCGGAAGTCCTCCGCGGCGGCCCGCATCTGCACGCCGTAGGGGGTGCGCTTCAGGAACAGGCTCAGGGCCGCCATCAGCACCAGCGTCACGCCCAGCGTGATGAGCTGGAGCAGCGGCACCCTGAGCTGGCCGATGAGGATCTGGGTGTTGGCGCCGCTCCAGAAGTCGACCGCCTTGGGGCGGGCGCCGTAGGAGATGAGGACGGCGTTCTGGATGATGTAGCTGACCGCGAAGGAGGCGATCATCAGGGTGGGCGAGGAGGCCCGGCGCAGCGGGCGGAAGACGAAGGCCTCCGTCAGGAGGGCCGCCGCCATCACGATGACCGCGATGGCCGGGATCACCAGGAGCGGCGTCCAGGCGCCGACCAGCAGGTGGGCCGTGACGTCGGCCGACGGCACGATGAGGGCGTAGCAGCCGATGGTGATCATGTCGCCGTGGGCGAAGTTGATCAGCCGGAGGATGCCGAAGAGGAGGCCGATGCCGAGCGCCACGAGGGCGTAGATGCTGCCGAGCGCCAGGGCGTCGATGAGGTTCTGCGCGAACTGGATCATGCCGCGGTCTCCACCGGCTGGGCCCGCCCCGCGCCGAAGCCGAAATAGGCGTGCTTGATCGCGTCGCCCTCGCGCAGGTCGGCGGCGCGGCCCTCGAGCTGCACCTGCCCGCCGCGCAGCACGTAGATGCGGTCCGCGTGCTTGAGGATGCGGGTCGAGCTCTGCTCGTTGATCAGCAGCGTCAGGTTCTCGCACCGCCTCAAGTCGAGCAGGATGTCGTAGATCTGGTCGACGACGAGCGGTGCCAGGCCGAGCGAGGGCTCGTCGACCAGCAGGAGGCGCGGCCGGGTCATCACGGCCCGGGCGACCGCCAGCATCTGCTGCTCCCCGCCCGACAGCCGGCCCGCCGGATAGGCGAGACGCTCCTTGAGCCGGGGGAAGACCCCGAGCAGCCGCTCCATGTCGGCGAGGGCGGCGCGGCGGTCGCCCAGGAGGTAGCCGCCGAGGCGCAGGTTCTCCTCGACCGTCAGCGAGCCGAAGACGTGCCGGCCCTCGGGGACGAGCGACACGCGCAGGCGCGCGATGGCCTCGGGGCGGCGCCCCACGACGCTCTGCCCCGCGATGCGGATGTCCCCCGCGGACGGCGCCACGCCGCCCGCGACGGCGGCCAGCGCCGTGGACTTGCCGGCGCCGTTCGGGCCGATGATGCAGACGACCTCGCCTTCCTCGACCCGGAGCGAGACGCCCCGCAGGGCCTGGAGGTCGCCGTAGCGGACGTGGAGCCCCGCGACGTCGAGAAGGGCGCTCATCAGGCCTCCATGCCGAGATAGGCCGCCATCACGGCCTCGTTACGCTGGATGGCCTCCGGGGTGCCTTCGGCCAGCGTGCGGCCGCCGTCGAGCACGTGGATGCGATGCGAGATGCCCATGACGACCCGCATGTTGTGCTCGATCAGCAGCACGCCGCAGGTGAAGCTGGCCGGGATGGCCGACACGAGGGCCATCAGGTCCTCGCATTCGGCGTCCGACATGCCGGCCGCGGGCTCGTCGAGGAGGACGAAGGCGGGCGACAGCACCATGGCGCGAGCGATCGAGAGCCGGCGCTGGTCCGTGTAGGCGAGGGCGCCGGCCGCGAGGTCCGCCTTGTCGGGCAGCCCCACCCAGGCCAGGAGATCGCGGGCGTGGCTCGCCGCGGCGCGCCGGCCGAGCCCCAGGCCCACGGCCCCGACCTCCACGTTCTCGATCACCGTCATCTCCTTGAAGAGGCGGCCGGCCTGGAAGGTGCGGGCGACGCCGCTCTCGCGGAACTTCACCGGCGTCCAGCCCGCCGTCGCGTCGCGGCCCACCAGCACGCGCCCCTCCGTCGGAGCCTGGAAGCCGGTCAGGCAGTTGACCAGCGTGGTCTTGCCGGCGCCGTTCGGCCCGATCAGGCCGAAGACCTCGTGGCGCTGCACCGTGAGGCTCACGTCGGCGATGGCGCTGAGGCCCTGGAACCGCACCGACACGCCGTCCGCCGTCAGTTCGGAGGCGTTCGTGCCGCCCGGGTCGGCCCGCGGCACGCCGGGCGCCGTCGCGATCTGGCTCATTGCGCTGGCTCCCTCAGTCATGGCGTGGGCAGGGCATCACCGGCCGCCCGGGACCTGTGACGGGACTCCGATGTCCGTGGGAGCCCCGATGTCGGGCTCCCCGCGAGGACGTCGGGCCTCAGAGTCCGTCGATGGATCGAGCTCGTGCCCGAATGCCCTCTGAGAACAGGGGGGAATGTCCGCTCCTTCCGGGCCAGATGGGCATCCGTTCACAGACTCTCAGTTGCCCTTGAGGCGGTACAGGACGGCGTCCGGGATGGTGTCCTGGATACGCCACTGATCGCCGGCGTCTCCTTCCCGTCCGCATAGGACATGACGAACATCGGGATGTCCGTCTGGACGTGGAGCTTGGGGGTGAAGGTCCGCGGTCCCAGAACCGTGGGGGCATCGTGGTTCTTGTTCATGATCGCCACCACGGCGGCGGCGTCGGTGGTCTTGGCTTCCGTCACGGCCTTGGCCCACAGGTCCAAGAAGGCGTAGATCGGATAGGCGTATTGGGTCGTCGGCGGCTTGCCGTATTTCTGGGCGAAGGCCGCCGAGATCTCGTTCACGGCCGGGCGCGGGTCGTCGACGGCGAGCGCCTGGGAGGGCAGGTAGAAGTCCTTGAGGCCGGGCGTCGAATTCAGCCAGTAGGTGCCGTCCATGGCGGTGGCGCTGAAGATCGGCAGGTTGATGCCCGCGGCCCTGAGCTGCCTCACCGAGCTCGCCGCGCCCGGGTTGGTCGAACACAGCATGACGTGATCGACGCCGTCGTTGCGGATCGCCTCGCTGAGGCGCGTGATCTGCGAGCTGATCGTGGGGTCGAGGCCCTTGAACGTGTCCTGCGCCACCACCGTTCCGGCGTCGGCCTTGAACTTCCAGTTGTAGCCCGCGCAGACGGACTTGTTGTACTCGATGGTCTCGTCGACCAGCATGTATCCTTTGCGCAGGCTCTTCGTCTTGTAGCCCCAATCCGCCATGATGGCGCCTTCGAGCTGACCGGCGTTGTTGGCCGTGAACGACAGCGGCCCCACGCCCAGCACGCCGGCCTTGGGATCGGACGCGCCCATGAACACCGAGACCACGCCGGCTTTCTGGGCCTGAAGGGCGGCCGGGGCGCCGTAATCGTAGTCGGCCGAGACGAGGAGGAGCTTGGACCCCTGGCCGATCAGGTCCTGGCCGACCTTGGCGCCCTCGACGCGGTCGGTCTTCGTGTCGCCCATGACGACCTTGATGGGCTGGCCGAGCAGGCCGCCCTTGGCGTTGGTCTGCTCGATCCAGAGCTGGGCCATCTTGGCGGCCTCGCCGTCATAGGCCTCCATCCAGCCCGAGAAGGCCACCGCCAGACCGACCGTGATGCCGTCCGCCGCGGAAGCCCGCCCGGCGCCGCCGAGCGCCAGGGCGCCGCAGGCGAGCGCCAATACCGATGTCCTGAGTCTCATCGTCATCGCTCCAGCCAACCCGGCCGCCGGTGTCCGGGGCCGCCACACGGGCCGTGGCCCGGCGGGCCCGCGGCAAGACTCGTCCCCTCGCGGCGCGCGAGGGCTCGACGCCGACCTTCGCGGCCCCTCGACGGCCCCACGGTCGTGTTCTTCACCGACCGGGGGGCGCCGCGGCGAGCCGCGCGTCGCGCGCCTTCTCCCAGTCGACGCACCACGCCGAGCAGTAACGCGCGCCGTCGATCGTGACGGCGTCCCTCTTCTCGGCCGCCGAGCCCTCGAAGATGAGGACCCCGCAGTTCCGGCACTTGATGTAACTTTCGACGTACATCCGGTTCTGGGCGAACTTCATCTCACCACCTCCCGGGGCCGGGGATCGCGGAGCATCTGCGGCCGGCGTTCGACCTGCTGCGTGAGCTTGGCCTCCGCGTAGATCTTCAGCACCGCGCTCCACGTCGCCGCGATGTGGCGCTCCATGGCCGCCACGGTGGCGTCCACGTCCCCGGACCGCAGCGCCTCGACGATGGGCACGTGGATCAGCGCCGATCGCATGAGGCTCTCGTGCTCCAGGTCCACGCAGGCGATCAGCATCAGCACCTCGGTCTCGATGTTCTCGTGCGCTCGCAGGGTCTGGCGGTTGTCCGACAGCTCGCAGAGGCGTCGATGGAAGGCGAGGTCGCCCTGCCGCACCTCCCCCACCCTCCCGTCCTCCGCGGCCGCGATCATCCGCGCCAGCATGGCCTCGATGTCCGCGACGTCGGCCGGCGTCATGCGCGGCATCGCCTGCCGGATCGCGAAGGTTTCGACGCAGGTTCGGAACGAGAACACGTCGTTCACGTCCCCCACCGTGAGCATGCGGACGCGATGTCCGCGGCGCGGCAGGCTCAGCAGGTAGCCGCGCTCCGCGAGGCCCGACACGGCTTCGCGGATCGGGTTGCGGCTGATCCCCAAGCGGCGGGCCAGTTCGGCCTCGTTGATCCGGTCCCCGGGGTGGAGCCGCCCCGTCGTCATCTCCTCGAGCAGGAGGTTCCTGACCTGGTCGGACAGGGTCACGGTGTCGGCGATGAACCGCGCCGCGCCACGGTCATGCGATGGGGTGGCTCCGGGTCCCGTCATCCGCCTCCGCCCGACGATGTCGCTCGATCTGCAGACTGTGGACAGTTTATCGGGACCCTGCAGGGCGTCAAGACGAAGGGATGCGGAAATTATCGCCTATACTGTGTTCAAACTTTGAGCAGCAGTAGACATGCGCTTCATCCCCGGTTTGCGGACATCCGGCGGCAGAAGTGATCCGCCCGGGTGATCGGCACGACCGAGACTGTCTGCCGCTTTCTTCGGCATCATGGGACTTCGATCGCCAGCCACGGCCGCAGGGCGGCGTGGACCGCGCGGGCGATCTCGGCCGCATTCGGCGTATCGGAATGGAGGCAGAAGGACTCGGCCCGAACCGTCAGGTCGCGGCCGCCGATCGAGGTGGCGATGCCGTCCCGCGCGACCCGCACGGCCCGGCGCGCGGCCTCGTCCGGGTCCCTCGCGGGGTGTTCCCGCGTGATGATGAGGGCGCCGTCGTCGGTGTAGTCGAGGTCGAGGTAATATTCGGTCACGGTGGCGAGGCCCCGCGCCCGGTAGACCTCCTCCTGCAGCGTCCCGGCCAGGCAGAGCACGGGCACGCCGAACCGCGCGGCCGCGTCCGCGATGCCCTCGGCGACGCCGCGGTCGCGCAGCGCCGCCCCGAACAGGGCGCCGTGCGGCTTGATGTGGTTGAGGGGCAGACCTTCGGCATCGAGGAAGGCCCTGAGGGCCCCGACCTGATAGATGACGCAGTTCTCGACCTCCTCGCGCTCCATGGCCATGGCGCGGCGCCCGAAGCCCTGGAGGTCGGGAAAGCCCGGATGGGCGCCCACCTTGACGCCGTGCCGCTCGGCGAGATGCACCGTGCGCCGCATCACGTTCGGGTCGCCGGCGTGGAACCCGCAGGCCACGTTGGCGAGATGCGCGTAGGGCAGCAGCCCCGCATCGTCCCCGAAACTGAACAGGCCGTAGGCTTCGCCCATGTCGCAGTTGATGGTGATCGACACCCGCCAGCCCTCCGCCGAGGCCGGCAGGCTCCCGCGCCCGGGTCGCGCAGGTCAAATCGAAACATTGTGGTCGGGGTATCGGCGGAATCGATGGAGGGCGTCAGCCGGCGCCGGCCGGGACCGCGGAACAGACGCCGACCAGATGATCCACGAGGGCCTGGGCCGCGGGCGCGAGTTCCGCGTCCCGCTTCCACGCGAGGCCGACGTCCATGGTGGGCACGGGATCGGCCAGGTCGCAGGTCTCGATCCGCTGTCCTTCGAGCGACCAGGGTCGATAGACCATGTCGGACAGGATCGTGACGCCGAGCCCGGCCGCCACCATGGTCCTGACGGCCTCGACCGAGGCGGTCCTGAACGTGACGTCGGGGCGGTGGGGCGTGGCACCCCAGTACCGGCCGGTGGTCTCGAAGGCCTCGTCGACCGTCAGGGCCACGTAGGGGAACGCGGCGATGTCGGCGAGGCCCACCCGGCCGCGCCCGAGCAGCGGGTGGTCCGAAGGCGTCCACAGGCGGCGGACGGACCGGATGAGCGTCCGGCACGTCAGCGCCCCGGCGTCGCCGAGGTTGGACGTGAGCAGCAGGCCGACCTCGCCGCTGCCGCCGGCGATGTCGGCCTCGATCCGGCTCCGCTCCGCCTCGCGGAGCACGATCTCCACGTCGGGGAACAGGCGGCGGAAGCGCGACAGCGCGTTGGTCATGTAGTAGCCGGCGACCGTGTAGGTCACGGCGACCGCCACGCGGCCCTTCACGACGCGGGGCGCGCCGGCCCCCATGCGCAGGGCGTCGTTGCAGGCGCCGACGATGGTGCGCGCATGGGGCAGGAAGCGCGTCCCGGCCGACGTCAGCGCCACCCCGTTGGGGTGGCGCTCGAACAGGGGCATGCCCAGGAGGGCTTCGAGCTGCTGCAGCGAGGCCGTCATGGCCGACTGCGACAGGTTGAACTCGACGGCGGCGCGGCTGATCTGGCCCGCCTCGGCGGCGGCCAGGAAATGGCGGATCTGCTTCAGCGAGAAGCTCATGCCGGGATCCTCGGGGGCGGTCGCGACGTATCGGCACCGCGGCCATCAGCAAAATCGATGCCGCACCCGCGCGAAACCGATTTTACAATCCCGCCGCCATCGGAAACCCTGGAGCCGCCGTCGAACTCCGCGAGGCCGATGCCCATGCCCGCCATTGCCGCAACGTTCACCGGTTCGCGCCCCGGTCCCGCGGCGTGGTCCCCCGCGGCGCTGGCCCTGGGTCCCGCCCTCGCCGCGGCGTGGCGCGGCCTCGCCCGGCATCCCACCGCGACGCGCTGACCGGCGCGCCCGACCCCATCCCCTCCCGGATCGCCCGATGGCCACCACCGTACACTGCCCGCTCCCCGGCACGTTCTATCGCCGCCCCTCGCCCGACCAGCCGCCGTTCAAGGCGGTCGGCGACGCCGTGGCGCCCGGCGACACGATCGGGCTCGTCGAGGTGATGAAGACCTTCATGCCGATCACGGCCGAACTGGCCGGCACCCTGTCGGCCTTCCACGTCGACGACGAGGAGCCCGTGATGGCCGGCCAGCCCCTCTACGACGTCGAGACCTGAGCGCGATGCCGGTCCGCAAGCTCCTCGTCGCCAACCGGGGCGAGATCGCCGTCAGGATCGTCCGGGCGGCCCGCAAGCTCGGCTGCCGCACCGTGCAGGCCCACAGCCGCGCCGATGCCGACATGCTGGCGGTGCGGCTCGCCGACGAGGCCGTCGAGATCGGGCCGCCGGCGGCCGCCAAGTCCTACCTCAACGTCGAGGCCATCCTGGCGGCCGCGCGGGCCAGCGGCGCCGACGCGGTGCACCCCGGCTACGGCTTCCTGTCCGAGAACGCCGGCTTCGCCGCGGCGGTCGAAGGGGCCGGGCTGGTCTTCGTGGGGCCGACGCCGGAGACGATCCGCACCATGGGCGACAAGGCGGCCGCCAGGGCGACGGCCCGCGCCGCCGGCGTGCCGGTCGTGCCGGGCAGCGACGGGGTAGTGGGCCTCGGCGACGCGCCGGACGCCGCGGCCGCCATCGGCTACCCCGTGATGATCAAGGCGGCGGCGGGCGGCGGCGGGCGCGGCATCCGGATCGCGAGGGACGCCGCCGAGCTCACGGCCCTGCTGCCCCAGGCCGGTGCCGAGGCCAGGGCGGCCTTCGGCGACGGCAGCCTCTACCTCGAACGCTTCGTGGCCCGGGCCCGCCACGTCGAGGTGCAGGTGCTGGGCGACGGGCGCTCGGCCATCCACCTCCACGAGCGCGAGTGCTCGCTGCAGCGGCGGCGGCAGAAGGTGTGGGAGGAGGCGCCGGCCGCGGGCCTGCCGGCCGCGGTCCGCGAGGCGCTCTGCGCCTCGGCCGTCCGGCTCGCCGAAGCCTGCCGCTATCGCGGCGCCGGCACGCTGGAGTACCTCTACGACGACGAGAGCGGCGCGTTCTTCTTCATCGAGATGAACACCCGCATCCAGGTCGAGCACCCCGTGACCGAGATGATCACCGGCGTCGACATCGTCGAGGAGATGATCCGCATCGCAGGCGGCGAGCCCCTGCGGCTCCGCCAGGGCGACGTCGTGGCCCGCGGCCACGCGATCGAGGTCCGCATCAACGCCGAGGACCCCGCCAGGGGATTCCTGCCCTGCCCCGGCACGGTGGCGCGGCTCGACGTGCCGGGCGGGTTCGGCGTGCGGTTCGACACGATGCTCTACCCCGGCTACGCGGTGCCGCCCTTCTACGATTCCCTGCTCGGCAAGCTGATCGCCTGGGACGGCACGCGCGAGGGGGCGATCGCCCGGCTGCGGGCCGCGCTCGCCGAGTTGCGCGTCGACGGCCTCGTCACCACGGCGCCGCTCCACGCGGCCCTGGCCCGCGACCCCGAGGTCGAGGCCGGGCGCGTCCACACCCGGTGGCTGGAGGGCTGGCTGGAACGCCACCCCCTCGGCCGCCCCGCACCGCGGGAGGAGTCCGCCCCATGACGGCACGCTATTCGTTCGGCGGGGACGAGCACGTCTTCGTCGAGGTGAACGAGGAGATGTCGCTCGCGGCCTTCTTCACCAGCCTGTCGCTGTGCCGGGCCGTGAAGGAGAGCCGCATCGCCGGGGTGACGGAGATCTGCCCCGCCAATGCGTCGATGCAGGTGAAGTTCGACCCCGACGTGATCCACCCCGACGACCTGCTGGCGGAGATCAAGGCGCTCGAAGCCGCGGCGGCCCGCGTCGAGCCCACCCTCCGGACCCGGATCGTCGAGATCCCGGTGCTCTACGGCGATCCGTGGACGCACGAGACGCTGATGCGCTTCCGCGAGCGCCACCAGGACCCGTCGGGGACCGACCTCGACTACGCGGCCCGCATCAACGGCTACCCGGACCCGGCCGCCTTCATCGCGGCCCACGAGGGCTCGCCCTGGTTCGTGTCCATGGTGGGCTTCGTGGCGGGCCTGCCGTTCATGTACCAGATGGTGGAGCGCGCCCGGCAGATCGAGGCGCCGAAATACCTCCGGCCGCGGACCGACACCCCGAAGCTGACGGTCGGGCACGGCGGCTGCTTCGGCTGCATCTACTCGGTGCGCGGGGCCGGCGGCTACCAGATGTTCGGCATCACGCCCATGCCGATCTACGATCCCCGCCAGGAGATCGGCCACCTGCGGGAGTTCATGACCTTCTTCCGCCCCGGCGACATCGTGAAGTTCAGGTCCGTGGCGCGCGACGCCTACGACGAGGTCGTCCGCGACGTCGAGGCCGGGCGCTTCAGCCCGGTGATCCGGCCCGTGACCTTCGACCTCAGGGTCTTCGATCGGGACCCCGCCGCCTGCAATCTCGAACTCGTGGGTGCGCTCCATGGCCATTGAGGTGATCAAGCCCGGCCTCGCCACCACGGTTCAGGACCTCGGGCGGCCCGGCCATTACGACGTCGGCATCCCCCTGTCGGGCGCCATGGACCGCTTCGCGCTCCGGGTCGCCAACATGCTGGTCGGCAACGACGAGGGGGCGGCGGCGCTGGAATGCGTCTTCATGGGCCCGGACCTCCGCTTCACGCGGGACGCGGTGGTGGCCGTCACCGGCGCCGACCTGCCGCCCAAGCTCGACGGCGCGCCGCGCCCGGCCTGGGAGGCCTTCGCGGTCTCGGCCGGGCAGGTCCTGTCCTTCGACTATCTCCGGCGCGGGGCCCGGGCCTACGTGGCGGTCGGCGGCGGCATCGACGTGCCCCCGGTGCTCGGCAGCCGCTCGACCTATGCGCTCGGCGGGCTGGGCGGCCACGAGGGACGGGCCTTGAAGCCCGGCGACCGGCTGCCGCTCGCGGCGGAGGCCGGACGGGTGGCGCTCGGCCGCGCCGTGCCCGAAGCCCTCCGCCGCGGGGCGGTCCCGCCGGCCGCGTTGCGCATGCTGCCGGGCCTCTACGACCATCGCGTCGCGCCTGACAGCCTGGCGGGCTTCTTCGAGGACAGTTGGGCCGTGGCGCCCGAGGCCGACCGCATCGGCTACCGCTTCCGCGGCGGGCGGCCCCTGTCCTTCGTGCCGCGCCAGCCGCCGTTCGGGGCCGGTTCGGACCCGAGCAACATCGTGGACAGTTGCTATCCCTACGGCTCCATCCAGGTGCCGGGGGGCACCGAGCCCATCGTGCTGCACCGCGACGCCGTGTCGGGCGGCGGATATTTCATGGTCGGCACCGTGATATCGGCCGACATGGACTTCATCGGCCAGCTCCAGCCCCACAGCAAGGTCCGCTTCGTCGCCGTCGACATGGCGCAGGCCCTCGCGGCCCGCCGCGAACGGCGGGCGTCGCTGGGCGAGGTGAGGCGGGCGCTCTCGTCCTGACGGCCTTGTGGTGCCTCCACGACGCCTTCACCGCTGTCCAGGCATGCTGCGGCCCAGACAGGCAAAAGCTCGCCGACTCATTGAGTTGGCGAGCTTTGAAGTTGGTTGCGG
>CAXTBR010000028.1:0-45541 GCA_964242785.1 uncultured Lichenihabitans sp.
AGTACGACATCGTCTGCAACGGCATCGAGCTGTCGTCGGGCGCCATCCGCAACCATCGCCCCGACGTGATGCGCCGTGCCTTCGCCATCGCGGGCCACTCGGAGGAGGTGCTGGAGGAGAAGTTCGGCGGCATGTACCGCGCCTTCCAGTACGGCGCCCCGCCCCACGGCGGCATCGCGCCGGGCGTGGACCGGATCGTCATGCTGCTGGCCGGCGAGGAGAACCTGCGCGAGGTCGTGCTGTTCCCCATGAACCAGCGCGCGGAGGACCTGCTGATGGGGGCGCCCTCGACCGCGACCGCGAAGCAGTTGCGCGAGCTGCACATCCGCCTGAACCTGCCCGAGACCTGACGGGCGGGCACGCCCGTGCAGACGGTCGTCTGCATCCGCTGGGGGACGGCCTACGGCGCGGACGACGTCAACCGGCTCCACCGCGCCGTGATGCGCAACGTGCGGCGCCCGACGCGCTTCCTCGCCTTCACCGACCCGGTCGACGGCCTCGACCCCGCCATCGACGCGCGGCCGATCCCGCCCATCGCCCTGCCGCCGGGCCTGAAGCCCGGCCCCTGGCGCAAGCTGGCGCTCTGGTCGGCGGACCTCGGCGACCTCGACGACGACCTCCTGTTCCTCGACCTCGACGTGCTGGTGACGGGCGGGCTCGACCCGCTGTTCGATCACGCCCCCGGCCGTCTCGTGCTGGTGCGCAACCCCACGCAGGGGCGGCGCGACGGCATCGGCAACTCGTCGGTGATGCGGTACCGGGCGCGGTCCGCGCCCCACCTCGTCCCGGACTTCGAGGCCGACGCCGTGCGGATGTCGCACCGCTTCGACAACGAGCAGATCTACGTCACCAAGGAGGCGCGGCTGCCGGTGGCCTTCTGGCCCGAGGACTGGTGCCCGAGCTTCAAGCACCGCCTGCTGCCGCCCTGGCCGCTCTACCTGTTCCGCCCGCCGAAGCTGCCGCCAGCGGCGCGCGTCGTGGTCTTCACCGGCCATCCGCGGCCCGACGAGGCCATGCGCGGGCTGTGGCCCGCCAAATGGTACAAGAAGTTCTACCGCGCCCTGCCGCCCGTGCCCTGGGTGGCGGAGCACCGGCGGTAGGTCGCCACCCCGTCCTTGTCGGCCGACCAGCTCCGATCGCCCTCCCCGCCGCTCATCCCCGCCTGCGCGGGGATGATCGGTGAGAGGGATCACACCGAAACCGTATCAATAGCGCCGGAACAGGCTGACCAGGATGCCCTGCACCTTGACGCGGTCCGGCCCGAAGATGCGGGTCTCGTAGGCGGCGTTGGCGGGTTCCAGCGCGATCGAGGCGCCGCGGCGGCGCAGGCGCTTCAGCGTCGCCTCCTCGTCGTCGACCAGCGCCACGACGATGTCGCCCGTGTTGGCGGTCTCCTGCCGGCGGATGATCACCGTGTCGCTGTCGAGGATGCCGGCCTCGACCATCGAATCGCCCCGCACCTCCAGGGCGAAATGCTCGCCGGCCGCGAGGAAGTCGACCGGCACCGAGATGCTGTGACTCATCGTCTGGATGGCCGAGATCGGCGTGCCGGCGGCGATCCGCCCCATGACCGGGATCTGGTAGGCGTCGGGCGCCCCGCGCGGCGCCGGCTCCGCCTTGGCGGCGCCGGGCTTCGGCGCGGGCTTGCCGCCCTTCACCAGCGTCGGGGAGAAGCGGGCGGGCTTGGCGCCATCGGCCGCGGCCTGCTCGGGGAGCCGCAGCACTTCGAGCGCGCGGGCGCGGTTCGGCAGGCGGCGGATGAAGCCCCGCTCCTCCAGCGCCATGATGAGGCGGTGGATCCCGGACTTCGACTTCAGGTCGAGCGCGTCCTTCATCTCGTCGAACGAGGGCGGCACGCCGGTCTTCTGCAGGCGGGTGTGGATGAAACGGAGCAGCTCGCTCTGCTTTTCAGTCAGCATGGTGGTGCCTCGCGGCGGTGGACCGGCCCGGACACCGCGCCGATGCGGCTCCCGACTCGATCAAAACAAAACATGAACGAGAGCTATATGTTCCCCGTGCGTTCCGCAAGTATAGAGAGCGGCACGGATGGGGATGAGCACGGCCGTCCCCGAAAAACAGCGTCTCGGCCTCCTCCGGCCGGCCCGCGCCGGCCCCCATCGGCAACGCGCTCGTGCCCTCAGATGCCGAGCTTCGCCAGCCGGATCATGCGGCAGGGCGCGCCGATCTCGGCCGCCGGGGCGTGCGGCGGGCGGATCACCAGACAGTCGGCATCCGACAGGGCCTTCAGCATCGACGAGTCCTGCCGGGCGCCGGGCTCCACGCGGGGCAGCCCCTCGGCCGCGTCGACGACGCGGCCGCGGACGTAGTCCTGCCGGGCGTCGTTGGCCGCCATCGGGGCGGCCAGCACGGCGGGCTCCGACGGGTCCTGGCCGGCGCGGCGGTCGCCGCACAGCGCCCGGATCAGCGGGTGGACGAAGAGCATGCCGCAGACGATGGCCGACACCGGGTTGCCGGGCAGGCCCAGGACCTGGAGGGGACCGAGATGGCCGTGCATCAGCGGCTTGCCGGGCCGCATGGCGACGCGCCAGAAGCCGAGCTCCATGCCCTCGGCCACCAGCGCCCGCTGCACGAGGTCGTGGTCGCCGACCGACGCGCCCCCGAGCGTCACCAGGAGGTCGGCGCCGGCCTCCCGCGCCGCCGCGAAACGGTCCGCCAGCGAGCCGGCGTCGTCGCGGGCGATGCCGAGGTCGACCGCCTCCGCGCCGGCGGCCTCGGCCAGGGCCAGGAGGGCGAAGCTGTTCGACGCCACGATCTGTCCGGGGCCGGGCGTCCCGCCCGGCTGCACGAGTTCGTCGCCCGTCGCCAGCACGGCGACGCGCGGCCGACGGAACACCGGCAGGGCGGCGTGGTTCATGGCGGCGGCCAGCGCCACGTCGGCGGCGCCGAGCCGGAGCCCGGCCGCGAGCAGCACCTCCCCCTCGCGGAAGTCCTGGCCGCCACTTCGGATGTGGCGCCCCTCCGCCTCGGGCAGCAGCACGCGGACGCGCCCAGGTTCGGGCCGTTCGGTGTTCTCCTGGATCACCACCGTGTCGGCGCCGGGCGGCACCGGGGCGCCCGTGAAGATGCGCGCAGCCTGGCCGGGGCCGACCCTGCCTGGGAAGGCGCGGCCCGCGGCGCTCTCGCCCACCACGTCGAGCGTCGCCGGCACGGCCGCGACGTCGCTCGCCCGCAGGGCGTAGCCGTCCATGGCCGAGACGTCGCAGGGCGGCTGCGTGCGCCGCGCCGCGAGGTCGCGCGCCAGCGTGCGCCCGGCGGCGTGGCGCAGGGGCACGGTCTCGACGGCGCGGGGCGCTGCGGCCGTGGACAGGATGAGGCGGAGCGCCTCGGCGACGGGCGTGAGGGGCGAGGAGGTCACGCGCCGTCCGGGCCGGCGAGGACGTCGCCGGACGTGCCGCCGCGCTTCTCGATCAGCCGGATGTCGGTGATGCGGAGGCCGCGGTCGACGGCCTTCACCATGTCGTAGACCGTGAGGCAGGCCACAGAGACGGCGGTGAGCGCCTCCATCTCGACGCCGGTGCGCCCGGAGGTCTTCACGCTGGCCCGCACGATGACGCGGGGCGGATCGGGCTCCGTCGACAGGTCGACCCGCACGGCCGTCAGCGCCAGCGGATGGCACAGGGGGATGAGGTCGTGGGTGCGCTTGGCCGCCATGATGCCGGCGATGCGCGCGGTGCCGAGCACGTCGCCCTTCTTCGCGTCGCCCGACAGGATGAGGGCGAGCGTCTCCGCCGCCACCAGCACGGTGCCCTCGGCGACGCCGAGCCGGTCGGTCGAGCCCTTGCCGCCGACGTCCACCATGCGGGCCTCGCCGCCCGCGCCGATGTGGGTGAGGCCGCTCACGCCTCCGCGCCCTGCGCCAGCAGCGCCCGCGTGGCCGCGGCGACGTCGGAGCGGCGCATCAGGCTCTCGCCCACCAGCACGGTCCTCACCCCGGCGCGCGCCAGACGCGCGCAGTCGGCGGGCGTGGCGATCCCGCTCTCGCCCACGGCGATCCGGTCGGCCGGGATGCGGGGTGCCAGGCGTTCGGACACGGCGAGGTCGGTCTCGAAGGTCCGCAGGTCCCGGTTGTTGACGCCGATCAGGCGGGCGTCGAGCGCCAGCGCGCGGTCGAGCTCCGCGTCGCTGTGGACCTCGACCAGCACGTCCATCCCGAGGTCCGTGGCCGCGGCCGCGATGTCGCGGGCCGCGGCGTCGTCGAGAGCCGCCATGATGACCAGGATGCAGTCGGCGCCCCAGGCCCGCGCCTCGACGCATTGGTAGGCGTCGAACATGAAGTCCTTGCGCAGGGCCGGCAGCGCGCAGGCGTCGCGGGCCTGGGCGAGATATTCCGGCGCGCCCGCGAAGGAGGGCGCGTCCGTCAGCACCGACAGGCAGGCCGCGCCCCCGTCCGCGTAGGCGCGGGCGAGGTCGGCGGGCACGAAGTCCGGGCGGATGAGGCCCTTGGACGGGCTCGCCTTCTTGATCTCGGCGATCAGCGCCAGCCGGCCGCGCGCGTGTTCGGCCGCGAGGGCGCGGGCGAAGCCACGCGGCGGGGTTGCGGCGGCGGCGCGGCGGCGGAGCTCGGGCAGGGGCACGCGGGCCTTGGCGTCGGCGATCTCCCGCCGCTTGTAGGCTTCGATGCGCGCGAGGATGTCGGCCACGTTAGGCGCTCCGGGCCGAGGGGTCTGCGATGGGATCGTTGGCATTGGACGCTGCCACGAGCCGGGCCAGCGTGTCGGCGGCGCGGCCGTCGTCGAGGGCGCGCGCGGCGAGCTCGGCGCCCTCGCGCAGGCCCTCGGCCCGACCCGCCACGACGAGCGCGCCGGCGGCGTTGAGCAGGGCCACGTCGCGGTAGGCCGTGCGGGCGCCGGCCAGCACGGCGCGCAGCGCCGCGGCGTTGTGGGCCGGGTCGCCGCCGCGGAGGGCGGAGGCCGCGGCGCGGGGCAGCCCCGCGTCCTCCGGCGACACCTCGAACAGGCGCACGGCGCCGTCGCTGAGCTCGGCCACGCTCGTCGGCCCCGTGGTGGTCATCTCGTCGAGCCCGTCCGAGCCGTGCACCACCCAGACGCGGCGGCTGCCGAGGTTGCGCAGCACCTCGGCCAGCGGCTCCAGCCACGCGCGGGAGAAGACGCCGAGGAGCTGGCGCCGCACGCCGGCGGGGTTGGACAGGGGGCCGAGCAGGTTGAAGATCGTGCGGGTGCCGAGCTCCACGCGGGCCGCCCCCACGTGGCGCATGGCGGCGTGGTGGGCGCCCGCCATCATGAAGCCGATGCCGGCCTGGGCGAGGCAGCGCTCGACCGCGGCCGGCGGGCCGCCGACGCGGACCCCCAGCGCCGCGAGCACGTCGCTCGACCCCGAACGCGAGGAGGCCGCGCGGTTGCCGTGCTTGGCGACCGGCACGCCGCAGGCCGCCACGACGATCGAGGCCAGCGTCGACACGTTGTAGGAGCCCGAGCCGTCGCCTCCCGTGCCCACCACGTCGACCGCCCCCTCGGGCGCCCGCACGGCCAGCATCTTCGACCGCATGGCCGCGACCGCGCCGGTGATCTCGTCGACCGTCTCGCCGCGCACCCGCAAGCCCATCAGGAAGGCGCCGGTCTGGGCGGGCGTCACCTCGCCGGAGAGCAGGTGGTCGAAGGCCGCCTCGGCCTCGGCCCGCGTCAGCGCGGCGCCCGTGGCGAGCTTGCCCAGCAGCGGCTTGAAGCCGTCCATCAGCGCGGTCTCGCCGCGTTCCAGGCCCGCGCGAGGTCGAGGAAGTTCTTCAGGATCACGCGGCCGTTCTCCGACGCGATGCTTTCCGGGTGGAACTGCACGCCGTGGACGGGGCGGCTGCGGTGCGACAGGCCCATGATGGCGCCGTCCTCGGACCGCGCCGTCACGTCGAGCGCGGCCGGCAGCGTCGCCTCGTCGACCACGAGCGAATGGTAGCGCGTCGCCCGGAAGGGGCCGTCGATGCCGCGGAACACGGCGCGGCCCTGGTGCGTCACGGTCGACACCTTGCCGTGCATGGGCCGCGCCGCCCGCACCACCGTGCCGCCGTAGGCGTCGCCGATCGCCTGGTGGCCGAGGCACACGCCCAGCACCGGCACGGCGTCGCCGGCATGGCGCAGGAGGTCGAGGCAGATGCCGGCCTCCTTGGGCGTGCAGGGGCCGGGCGACAGCACGATGGCGTCGGGTGCCGCGGCCAGGATCTCGCCGGCCGTGGCGGCGTCGTTGCGCACCACCGTCACCTCGGCCCCCAGCGCGCCGAGGTCGTGGAACAGGTTCCAGGTGAAGCTGTCGTAATTGTCGACGAGGGTGACTCGGGTCACGGGGAACCTGCCGGATCGGGGACGGGAGAGCTTGTCATACCAGCGATCAAATCTCTTGACCGCTGGCCAGCGCGAATGCGCGCCGCCGCTCGTGCGGCGTATCCCGTCGTTGACGAGTCATCGTCAGCGACGGCCGGTATAAGCGGCTCCGGTCGGAGGTCAAGGCGAGGCGCCATGCCGCCGCGCCCCGGTTCGGGCGGCTTTGGCACGGCGCCGCCTTTCCGCTATCACTGCCCGCGCACGGCGCGGAGCGCCGGGCCGACAGGGCGTCCACGACACCATGCACCCCACCGAGACGCCGACCGTGCCGCCCCCGCTGCCCGACCTGTCGGCCTGCGAGCGCGAGCGCATCCACATGCCGGGCGCGATCCAGCCGCACGGCTGCCTGCTGTTCTGCTCGCTGCCGTCCTGGATCGTGCGGGCCGTCTCGGCCAACGCGGGCGAGTTCCTCGGCCGCGACGCGGGATCGCTGCTCGACACCACGCTCGACACCGTGCTGCCCGGCAAGACCCTGCACGACCTGCGCAACGTGCTCCAGGCCTCGATGGTGTCGGGCGGGGCCGAGCGGCTGCCGGACCAGCCGATCGACGACGGCCCGGCGCGCTACGACCTCACGGTCCACATGTCGGCGTCGGACGCGGTGGTCGAGATCGTGCCCCGCGAGGGCGCCGACACGCTCGCCTCCGACCCCATCACCCTGGTGAAGAGCATGGTGGGGCGGCTCAGGCGCGCCCCCACGCTGGAGCGCTTCCTGCACCTCGCGGCCCATCAGGTGCGGGCCGTGACGGGCTTCGACCGCGTCATGGTGTACAAGTTCCTGCCGGACGGCACGGGCGAGGTGAAGGCCGAGGCCCTGCGCTCCGGCCTGCCGCCCTTCCTGGGGCTGCGCTACCCGGCCTCCGACATCCCCGCCCAGGCCCGCACGCTCTACCGCCGGCAGTGGCTGCGGCTGATCCCGGACGTGAACTACGCGCCGGTGCCGCTGCTGGCCCGGTCCGAGGCGGCCGCCGAGGCGGACCTCAGCCTGGCGTCGCTGCGCAGCGTGTCGCCCGTGCACCTCGAATACCTGCGCAACATGGACTCGGCCGCGACCCTGACCATCTCGCTGATGGCCGGCGACGCGCTGTGGGGCCTCATCGCCTGCCACCACACCTCGCCGCGCCGCATCGCCTCGGCGACCTGCGCGGCCGCCGAGCTCTTCGGCCAGATCTTCTCGCTGCAGATCGAGGCCAAGGAGCAGGCCCGCGAGCTGATCGCGGCGGCCGGGCTGCGTCAGGCCCACGACCGGCTGATCGCCGCCATGGCGGCGGGAACCTCCATCTTCGACGAGCCCGAGCGCTTCGAGGCCCTCGTGACCGAGGTGATCCCCTGCGACGGCTACGGCGTGTGGTCCGAGCGGGGCTTCGCCGGCGTGGGCACCACCCCGCCGGCGGAGGCCATCCCGGACCTGCTGCGCCACCTCGGCGAGAAGAGCCCGAACGAGCCCTACGCGACGAGCGCCCTGTCACGCGAGCTGCCCTCGGCCGCGGGCTACGTGGCGGAGGCGAGCGGCGTCCTCTCCATCCCGTTCTCCCGCACGCCGCGCGAATACATGCTGTTCTTCCGCCGGGAGGTGCTCCAGACCGTGACCTGGGGCGGCGACCCCACGAAGCCCGTCGTCGTCGAGGCCGGGGGCACCCGCATCGGGCCGCGCAGGAGCTTCGACGCCTGGCGCGAGATCGTCCACGGCCAGTCCGTGCCCTGGCGCCCCGCGGAGGTGCAGATCGCCGAGACGCTGCGGATCTCCATGCTGGAGGTGATCCTGCACCGCGCCGACCTCGTCAACAGCGAGCGCCGCGCCGCGCAGGAGAGCCAGGCCATCCTGATCGCGGAGCTGAACCACCGCGTGAAGAACATCCTGGCGCTGATCCGCTCGCTCGTGCGCCAGAGCCGGCAGAACGCCCAGACCATCGAGGGATTCGCGGGCGACCTCGAACACCGCATCCGCGCCCTGGCGCTGGCCCACGACCAGCTCACCCAGACGGGGTGGCACCGGGCGCCGCTGCGCCGCCTGCTCGACGCCGAGGCCCGCGCCTGGACCCATTCGGCCGACCGCGTGACCCTGACGGGTCCGGGCGTGACGCTCGATTCCCGCGCCTACCAGTCCCTCGCCCTCGTGTTCCACGAGATGATGACCAACGCGGCCAAATACGGCGCGCTGAGCCAGCCGGCCGGGCGGCTCACCGTGACCTGGTCGCGCGACGGCAACGGCGACCTGCGCATCGCCTGGCGCGAGCTCGGCGGCCCGCCCGTGAAGCCGCCGACGCGGCGCGGCTTCGGCAGCGTCATCGTCGAACAGACCGTGCCCTTCGAGCTGCGCGGCGAGTCGCGCGTCGACTACCTGCACCAGGGCGTGCACGGCAGCTTCCTGATCCCGGCGGTGCACGTCGGCGACGCCGCCGAGGAGGCGCCCGACGCCGCCGCGGCCCCCGCGCCGACCTTCACCCTCGACGCCCGGCGCCTGCTGCTGGTCGAGGACAGCATGATGATCGCGCTCGACGCCCAGGCCATGCTGGCCGAGGAGGGGCTCGACGTGGAGGTGGCCGGCACCGTCGCGGATGCCGAGCGGCTGCTCGGCGTCGACAGCTTCGACGTCGCCGTGCTCGACGTGAACCTGTCGGGCGACACGAGCTTCGGCATCGCCGACCGGCTGATCGACATGGGGATGCCCTTCGTCTTCGCCACCGGCTACGGCGAGACCATCGCGCTGCCGGAGCGCTTCCGCGCCGTCCCCGTCGTGTCGAAGCCCTATGACGGCGCGGCGCTGCGGATGGCGCTCGGCGGCGTCCAGGCGGCCCGGACCGCGGAGGCCGTCGCGTGACGGCCGCGGAGTTCGCCGCCTCGGCGCTGCGGGACGGCGCGCCGCCCGACGGGCTCTCCGGCCCGCTCCGGGCCCTGTGGTGGGACCGGCGCGGCGACTGGGAGCGGGCCCACGCGATCGCGGCCGAGGACGAGGAGGGGCGCGACGCCGCCTGGGTCCACGCCTACCTCCACCGGCGCGAGGGCGACCTCGGCAACGCGCACTACTGGTATCGGCGCGCCGCGCGTCCGGCCTCCGCGGCGCCGCTGGAGGCGGAGTGGGACGAGATCGCGGGGGCGCTGCTGGCGTCGCGGGCCTGATCCCCCGCCGTCGTCCCCGCGGGACGCCGTCAGCCGCCGTGCTTCCTGCGCGGCGCACCGCCCCCGCCCGCCGCGTGGCCGCCCTTGTGCTGGCCGCCTCCGCCCAGGCCACCCCCGGCGTTCGGGCGTCCGCCGCCGGAGATGAATTCTGCGCCCCGCGACGAGCGATGCGACAGGGCCGCCCCGAGCGCGCCGCCGATCAGCCCGCCGACGGCGGCACCGAACAGCGCTCCCCCGTCCTGGTTGCCCTCGTCCTGCTGCGCCGCGGCCGGGACCGCCGGGAGAACGAGGCACAGCGCGGCGAGGACTCTGATCTTCGGAAACATTGAGCAATCTCTAAGTCAAAAAGAACAGGCGGAATCACGGGGAGGACACTATTGCCGATCGCCGGCACTGGCAACATCCCCCCGCAATCTTCCGCTGAGCGCGCCCTTCCTTCCCCGTGAGGGATACCCTTCTCCCGCTCGCGGGAGAATCGGGCACCCATCCCGGCGACTCGGGATGGGACCCGGGTGGCGCGCAGCGCCGGATGAGAGGAGATCCATCCACCACCTGTGGAATCTCCCCTCATCCGCCCTGCCGGGCACCTTCTCCCCGCTGGGGAGAAGGGCGCCAACGCCCAGCCTCAGAGATGTGTGCCGACGCTAGCCCCTCACGGGGAGGGATGAGTGTCGACCCCCCGTGTCGATCACGGACCGGACAGAAGAAGGCTAAAATCGCCGTCAATCATGATCTGTATTGAAATGAAATATCGATGATCATCACCGATGATCGTCATCTTTTCTTCAAGGGGTCCAACTCGCTCTTTGGGTTGATCGCCCCAGCGGCCTATCTTCACCTCGAGCCTACTGCCCGCGTCGACCCGCCGTGGCGAAGCGCAGGGCCTCCTCGGCGGCCCGAACCAGGGCCTCGGCCTTGTTGATGCATTCGGTGTTCTCCGACTCCGGCACGGAATCGTAGACGATGCCGGCCCCCGACTGGATGTGCATCGTGCCGTCCTTGATCACGGAGGTGCGCAGGACGATGCAGGTGTCCATGGTGCCGTCGGCGCCGAAATAGCCGATGCAGCCGCCGTAGATGCCGCGCTTGTCGCGCTCCAACTCGTCGATGATCTCCATGGCCCGCACCTTGGGGGCGCCCGACACCGTGCCGGCCGGGAAGCCCGCGGCCAGCGCGTCGATGATGTCGCGGTCGGCGCGCAGGCGGCCCTCCACGTTGGACACGATGTGCATGACGTGGCTGTAACGCTCGACGAAGAAGCGGTCCGTCACCGCGACGGAGCCGATCTCCGCCACCCGGCCCACGTCGTTGCGCCCGAGGTCGAGCAGCATCAGGTGCTCGGACCGCTCCTTGGGGTCGGCCAGGAGTTCATCGGCCAGGGCCTGGTCCTCCGCCGCGTCGCGCCCGCGGCGCCGCGTGCCGGCGATGGGCCGGATGGTGACGGTGCCGTCGCGCACCCGCACCAGGATCTCCGGGCTGGAGCAGCAGATCTGGAAGGCGCCGAAGTCGAGGAACGACAGGTAGGGCGCGGGGTTGATGCGGCGCAGGGCGCGGTAGAGCGCGAAGGGCGGCAGCGCGAAGGGGCCGGAGAAGCGCTGCGACAGCACCACCTGGAACACGTCGCCGGCGCCGATGTAGTCCTTCGCGCGCTCGACCATCCGCAGGAACGCGAGGGTCGGCGTGTTGCTCGCCGGGCGCTCCGCCCGGAGCGCGGGGTCGGCCCGCGGGCCGGCATGCGCCAGCGGGCCTTCGAGCGTGCGGATCACGCCGTCGAGCCGCTCGGACGCGGCCTCGGCCGCCATGCGGGCCGTGACGCCGGGCCTCGGCCGCACGGGCGTCACGACGATCATCTCGTCGCGCACGCCGTCGAACACCACCATCACGGTGGGGCGGATCAGGATCGCCTCCGGCACGCCGATCGGGTCGGGCTTGGCGGGGGCGAGCCGCTCCATGTGCCGGACCATGTCGTAGCCGAGGTAGCCGAAGACCCCGGCCGACATGGGCGGCAGGCCGGCCGGCATGGGCAGGGCGGATTCGGCGAGGAAGCGCCGCAGCGCGTCGAGCGGCGGCCCTTCCTGGGGCTGGAACGCCTCCGGGTCGGCGGCGGCGTCGCGGTTGAGCTCCGCCCGCGGGCCCGTGCAGCGCCACACGGCGTCGGGGTCGAGCCCGATCATCGAGTAGCGCCCCCGGACCGCCCCGCCCTCGACCGATTCCAGCAGGAACAGGTTGCCGGTCCGCGCGGCCGCGAGCTTGAGATAGGCCGACACGGGCGTCTCGAGGTCCGCCACCAGCACCGACCAGACGACCGTGGGGCGGCCCGCGTCGTAGTCGGCGGCGAGGCGGTCGAAGCCCAGGTGGTCGGCCGAGGGGCCGGCTCCCCGCGCCATCGTCAGGACCCCGCGCCCGAGGCCGCCTGCACGGCCGCCTGGTTGACCTTGATGCCGAGCTTCGCGCCCAGCACCCCGAGGTAGGCGTTGACGATGCCGTCCCCGAGCGACGCCCCGTAGCGCGCGCCGAGCTGCTTGGTGGCCGGCGCGTCGGGATCGAGCGGCGGCGTCGCGCTGTCCAGCACCTTGAACAGGAGGCGGCTCGTCGGGCCCATCGGCGCGGAGCCGGCCGCGCCGACCGATACGTCGAAGACCTTGGCGACCGCGCCCGGCGGGAGCCCCTGGGCGCCGGCGCGCCTGGCGTCGCCGACGTGCTGCACCGGCAGGTCGCCCAGCGCCTTCGCGGCGCCCTCCACCGTCTGCCGGCCGGCGTCGATGTCGCGCACGAGATCGGCCGCCAGCGCGTCGAGCCGGCGCGCCGTCTCTTCCTCGCGCCAGGCCGCCTCGACGGCGGCCCGGGCCTCGGCGAGCGTCAACTGGCGCGCGGGGTCGATGCCGGCGACCTCGAACCAGACCGTGCCGCCGTCGGCGGTGGGGAGCGTGTCGTTGTCGACGCCGACGTCGGACGCGAAGGCGGCCTTGAGCAGCGCAGCGCCGCCGACGAGTCCCTCGACCGGCCTGCCGTCCCGTCCCGTCCCGGCGGCATCCACGGCCTCGACCGTCCGGGTCGCCTGGCCGACGGAGGCGGCGGCCTCGGTCAGCGCCTTGCCGGAGGAGCGCGCGTCCTCGATGCGGTCGCGCAACGCCTTCACCTGCGAGGCCGCGCGCGTCGCGGCGATCTCGCCCTTCAGCTCCCCCGCCGCCTCGGCGAAGGGCCGCGTCACGGCGGGCTCGACCGCGTCGACGTGCACCACGACGCTGCCGAAGCTGCCCTTGACGGGGTCGCTCGTGCCGTCGGCCGGCAGGGCGAAGGCGGCGTCCGCCACCGCGGGCTCGAAGATGCCGCTTCGGGGAACCGTGCCGAGGTCGACCACCTTGTCGCCGAGCGACTCGGCCTTGACGGCGTCCGCGAAACCCGTGCCCGAACGCAGGCGCGCGACGAAGGCCGTGGCGTCCGCCTCCGTCGGGAAGACGATCTGCTCGACGTGGCGCTTCTCGGGCGAGCCGAAGCGCTCGCCCTTCACGCGGTCGTAGAGGGCCTGCGCGTCGGCGTCCGACACGGCGTCGGGCTGCGCGACGCCGGCCGGCGTCACGCCGAGCACCACGAGCTTGCGGTACTGCGGGGCCGTGAAGGCGCCCTTGTGGACGTCGTAGTAGGCCTCCAGGGCGGCCTCGTCGGGCGCCGGCACCGCGCCGGCCGCGGCGGCCGGCAGCGCCACGTAGTCGAGGCTGCGGGTCTCGTCGGAGTAGCGGTGCAGGGCGTCCACGGCCGCGGTCGGCGCCACGAGCCCGCCGATCAGCGCGCCCAGGAGCTCCTGCCGCAGGTAGGTCCGGCGCTGCTCGCGCACGAAGGTGGCCTCCGTGAAGCCGTTCTCGCGCAACACCCCGTTGAAGCGGGCGCGGTCGAAGCCGCCGCCGGCCCCGGCGAAGGACGGGTCCGCCAGGATAGCCTTGGCGACCTGCCCGTCCGAGATGGCGAGGTCGAGGGAGCTCGCGCGGTCGTCGAGCGCCGCCTCCGACATCAGGCGCGACAGCACCTGGGTGTCGAGGCCGGCGCGGTGCGCCTCCTCGTTGGTGATGGGCCGCTTCGCCCGCTGCTGCACGTTCTGCAGCTCGGTCTGGTAGGCCTGGCGGAAGGCGGCCGTCGACACCGACACGCCGCCCACCTGGGCGACGGAGTTCGAGCTGATGCCGCGGAACACGTCGCCCATGCCCCAGATCGCGAAGGCCAGCACGATGAAGGCGAAGACGACCGCCGTCAGGGCCTTGCCGATCCAGGTCGATTGCGCGGCGCGGATACCTCCGAGCATGGGGTCGGTCTCGTGATGGGGGACGGCGCCGGGGCGCGGGATGGGGCGGAGGTCTATAGGGCGGCTCGCGGGAGCGCAACGCGGCGGGGCCGGCCCGGATCTTTTCGCGGCCATGCGGCTTCAGGTCAGGTCGGACGGCGGCGGGCAGGGGACTCCCATGGACTACGTCAGGTTGGGACGGACGGGCTTGAAGGTGTCGCGGCTCTGCCTCGGCTGCATGACCTACGGCGAGCCCGAGCGCGGCAACCACCCCTGGACGCTGCCCGAGGGCGAGAGCCGGCCCTTCATCAAGCGCGCCCTCGACCTCGGCATCAACTTCTTCGACACCGCCGACGTCTATTCCGATGGGTCGAGCGAGGAGATCGTCGGCCGTGCGCTGAAGGACTACGCGCGGCGGGACGGCATCGTGCTGGCCACGAAGGTCCACGGCCGCATGCACCCGGACGCCAACGGCGGGGGCCTGTCGCGCAAGCACATCATGGCGGCCATCGACGCGAGCCTGCGGCGGCTCGGCACCGACTACGTCGACCTGTACCAGATCCACCGCCACGACCCCGAGACGCCGGTCGAGGAGACGCTGGAGGCGCTGCACGACGTCGTGAAGGCCGGCAAGGCCCGCTACGTCGGGGCGTCCTCGATGCACGCGTGGCAGTTCTGCCGCGCCCTTCACCTCGCGGACCGGCACGGCTGGACGCGGTTCGTCTCCATGCAGAACCACTACAACCTGCTCTACCGCGAGGAGGAGCGCGAGATGGTGGCGCTGTGCCTCGCCGAGGGCGTGGGCATGATCCCCTGGAGCCCGCTGGCGCGGGGCCGGCTGACCCGCCCGCCCGAGGCCAGGACCGGCCGCACCGAGACCGATGCCTTCGGCAGGACGCTCTACGCGGGCTTCGAGGCGTCCGACCGGGCGGTGATCGACCGGGTCGGGGCGGTCGCCGCGGCGCGCGGGATCCCGCGGGCCAGCGTGGCCCTGGCATGGCTCCTGTCGAGGCCGGGCGTCACGGCCCCCATCGTCGGCGCGTCCAAGCCCGAGCACCTCGACGACGCCGTGGCGGCGCTCGAGATCGAGCTGTCGCCCGAGGAGGTCGCCCGGCTGGAGGAGCCCTACGTGCCCCACGCGGTCGCCGGCTTCAGCTAGCGGGCAGGGCGACGAGGAAGAAGGTCGACATCACGCCCCGCCCCTTCACGGTGATGGGCGGCCTCGCCTCCACGCCGAAGCGGCCGTCCAGGGCCGCCAGCGTCTCGCCCGTGATGTGGACGCGGCCGGGTTCGCCGTGCATCTCCATGCGGCTCGCCACGTTCACCGTGTCGCCCCACACGTCGTAGATGAACTTGTCCTTGCCGATGATGCCGGCCGCCACCGGCCCGGTGTGGAGCCCGATGCGGATGCGCAGGTCCTGGCCGAACGCGCGGCTCGCCTCCGCCACGGCGGCCGGCATGCGCAGCGCCATGGCGGCGGCCTGCGCCGCGTGGTCGCGGCAGGGCTCGGGCAGGCCCCCGGCCGCCATGTAGGCGTCCCCGATGGTCTTGATCTTCTCCAGGCCGTGCTCGGCCGTGAGGCGGTCGAAGCGCGAGAAGATGCCGTTGAGCATCTCCAGCACCGCGCCCGGCGGCAGCGTCGCGGTGGTCTGGGTGAAGTCGACGATGTCGCTGAACAGGATCGTGGCCGAGCCGAAGGAGTCGGCGATCACCGACTCGCCGTCGCGGAACCGTTCGAGGACGCTGCGCGGCAGCACGTTGAGCAGCAGCCCCTCGGAGCGCTCGCGCTCGGCGCGCAGCGTGCGGGTCGCGGCCTCGTCGCGGTCGCGCAGGAACTTGCGCTCCAGCGAGGCCGTCATGCGGGCCCGCAGCAGCACGGGGTTGATGGGCTTGGTGAGGTAGTCGTCGGCGCCCGACTCGATGCAGTGAACGGTGCTCTCGATGTCGTCGAAGGCCGACACGATGATGACCGGCAGGCCGGCCGTCTCGGGGGAGGACTTGATGCGCCTCAGCACCTCGATGCCGCTCAGCCCCGGCATCAGGAGGTCGAGGAGGACGAGGTCGTAGCCGGCCCCGTCGAGCATCTCCAGCGCGCCCTCGCCGTTGTCGCAGCTCGTCACCTCGTGGCCGTCGCGGCGCAGGCGGCGCGACAGGAGGTCGAGGGTGGAGGCGTTGTCGTCCACCACCAGGATCCGCCCGAGGGCGCGCGGGCCCGCCGCGGCCTGCTCCTTCAGCACGGAGCGGATCGTCTCCATCGGCTCGTGCAGAGCGGCGTCGTGGTCGAGCAGGCGCTGCGCCTCCTCGTCCCGGCCCTGGCGGTCGAGGCGCATGAAGTCCACCATGGCGTCGATCTGGTCGAGCAGGCGCCGCGCCGCGTCCAGGATGTCGCTGAGCGTCCCGGCCTGGGCGGCGGAGGACCCGGCGCGCGCCTCGGCGATCTCCTCGGCGAGGAGCTCGGCATAGCCCAGGATGGCCGTGATGGGGGTGCGGAGCTCGTGGCGCACGTGGCTCGACGCCGCGGTGGCGTCCCGCCCCTCCATCAGCCCCTGCGAGGCCGCGGGGGTGAACAGCTCCGTCACCATGGCGGCGAGCCGCCCCGCGGCGGCCGCCAGCTTGTCGACGTCGCCGCGCGACCCGGCGTCGGGCCAGTCCTCGGTCAGCAGGGCGACGAGCCCGGTGATGGCCTCGACCGGCGCCTGGAACTCCGCGCGGGCGAAGGCCGACAGGAGCCGGGGCAGGGCCTCGGCGTCGCCCGGGCCGTCTGAAGCGCGCGCGCCAGGATCGGACAAACATCACCTCGAAGGCCCGGCGGAGCGGCCCGTGCGCCGGGCTTTGCATTCCGCCCCGCCTTTGATACCCCGCTCGGCGCGTCCCCTCAATGCTCCAGCGTCGGAAGCTCGCCCATGGCCACCCCGCGACCCCTGCTCGCAGGAAACTGGAAGATGAACGGGACGCGGGAGTCGCTGTCGGCCGTCGCGGGCCTGCGCGACGCCGTCGCGGCCGGGCGCGCGGGCCGGGCCGAGGTGCTGGTGTGCCCGCCCTTCACGCTGCTCATGGCGGCCGCGGACCTCTGCGCCGGCTCCGCCCTGATGATCGGCGGTCAGGACTGCGATGCCCAGCCCTCCGGCGCCGCGACCGGCGACGTGTCGGCCGAGATGCTGAAGGACGCCGGCGCGGGCGCCGTCATCGTCGGCCATTCGGAGCGGCGCACGCATCACGGCGAGACCGACGCCGCCGTGCGGGCCAAGGCCGAGGCGGCGGCCCGGGCCGGGCTCCTCGCCGTCGTCTGCGTCGGCGAGACCCGGGCCGAGCACGACCGCGGCGAGACGCTCCGGGTCATCGGCCGGCAGATCGACGAGTCCGTGCCGCCGGCCGCGACCGGGCGCACAATCGCGCTCGCCTACGAGCCCGTCTGGGCGATCGGCACGGGCCTCACGCCGTCGCCGGCCGACATCGAGGCGGTGCACGCCTTCATGCGCCGCCGGCTCGGGGCACTGATCGGCGCCGAGGGTGCCGCCGTGCGGCTGCTCTACGGCGGCTCGGTGAAGCCCGGCATCGCCGGGGAGGTGGCGTCGGTCGAGAACGTCGACGGCATGCTGGTGGGCGGCGCGAGCCTCAAGGAGGAGGAGTTCCTGGGCATCGCGGCGGCCTATCGCTGACCCTCGCGGTCCGGCCCGCGCCCGCGCCGCGGGGGAAATTTGCATCGCCCCCGCCATGGTGTATGGGATCGGCGATCGTTTCGTCCGACAGCGGACCGCCTCCGCGCGCCCCGCACCCTGAGTATCGCTGATGCAGACCGTTCTGATCGTGCTCCACCTCATGGTGGTGGTGGCGCTCGTGGCCACCGTGCTGCTGCAGCGGTCCGAGGGTGGGGCGCTCGGGGTCGGCGGCGGGGGCGGCTTCATGACGGGGCGCGGGCAGGCCAACGCGCTGACGCGGGCGACCGCCATCCTGGGCACGCTGTTCTTCCTGACGAGCCTCGGCCTGACGCTGCTGGCCCACTACAACCGCGCGCCGAAATCCATCATCGACGGCGCGCCGGGCGTGACCCGCACGGCGCCGGGCACCCCCGTGCCGGCCGGCTCCAACGTGCTGGACCAGCTCCACCAGTTGGAACAGCAGAAGGGCGCCCCCACGGCGCCGACCGCCCCGGCCCAGCCGGAGGTGCCGAAGTCGCAGTGACGCCGCCGGCCCCGCGCCGGCGCATCCGAAACCGCATCGCCGCGGCGGCATCCCGGATGCCCCGCGGCGAATCCGCGTCGAGACAGGTGAGTTCCCCATGGCGCGCTACGTCTTCATCACCGGCGGCGTGGTGTCGTCGCTGGGCAAGGGCCTGGCGGCGGCGGCGCTGGGGGCCCTGCTCCAGGCGCGGGGCTACACGGTGCGGCTGCGCAAGCTCGACCCCTACCTCAACGTCGACCCCGGCACGATGAGCCCCTACCAGCACGGGGAAGTCTTCGTGACGGACGACGGCGCCGAGACCGACCTCGACCTCGGCCACTACGAGCGCTTCACGGGCCGCCCCGCCACCCGCGCCGACAACATCACCACCGGGCAGATCTACCAGGACATCATCGCCAAGGAGCGCCGCGGCGACTTCCTCGGCGCCACCGTGCAGGTGATCCCGCACGTCACGAACCACATCAAGGAGTTCGTGCTGTCGGGCAACGACGACACCGACTTCGTGCTGGTGGAGATCGGCGGCACGGTGGGGGACATCGAGGGGCTGCCCTTCTTCGAGGCCATCCGCCAGCTCGGCAACGACCTGCCGCGCGGCCACGCCGTCTACGTCCACCTGACGCTGCTGCCCTTCATCCCGAGCGCGGGCGAGCTGAAGACCAAGCCGACCCAGCATTCCGTGAAGGAGCTGCGCTCGATCGGCATCCAGCCCGACATCCTGCTGTGCCGCAGCGACCGGCCCATCCCGGCCGAGGAGCGCCGCAAGCTCGGCCTGTTCTGCAACGTGCGCGAGGACGCCGTGATCGAGGCGCGCGACGTCGCCTCGATCTACGACGTGCCGCGCGCCTACCACGAGGCGGGGCTCGACCGCGCGCTGCTCGCGGCCTTCGACATCGCGCCCGCGCCCAAGCCCGACATGACGCGCTGGAACGCCGTGACCGAGCGGGCCACCAACCCCGAGGGCGAGGTCCGCATCGCCATCGTGGGCAAGTACACGGGCATGAAGGACGCCTATAAATCCCTGATCGAGGCCCTCACCCACGGCGGCCTCGCCAACCGCGTCCGCGTGCACGTCGACTGGATCGAGTCGGAGGTGTTCGAGGGCGAGGACCCCGCCACCCAGCTCGAAGAGGTCCACGCCATCCTGGTGCCGGGCGGCTTCGGCCAGCGCGGGGCCGAGGGCAAGATCCTCGCGGCGCGCTTCGCCCGCGAGCGCCGCATCCCCTATTTCGGCATCTGCTTCGGCATGCAGATGGCCGTGATCGAGGCCACGCGGGCCCTGGCGGGGATCGCGGAGGCCAATTCCACCGAGTTCGGCCCCTGCGCCGAGCCGGTGGTGGGTCTGCTGACCGAGTGGATGCGCGGCAACGCGCTGGAGCAGCGGCTGCACGACGGCGACCTCGGGGGCACCATGCGGCTCGGCTCCTACCCGACCACGCTGAAGCGCGGCACCAAGATCGCCGCCATCTACGGCGACACGGAGATCGCCGAGCGCCACCGCCACCGCTACGAGGTCAACACCGACTACCGCGAGCGGCTGGAGCGCCACGGCATGGTGTTCTCGGGCCTGTCGCCCGACGGGCTCCTGCCCGAGACCGTGGAATTCGCCGACCACCCCTGGTTCATCGGCGTGCAGTACCACCCCGAGCTGAAGTCGCGCCCCTTCGACCCCCACCCGCTCTTCGCCAGCTTCGTGGCGGCGGCGCTGACCCAGTCCCGCCTCGTCTGAGGATCGCCCGATGCCGCGGCCCATCGATCACCTGGTGGTGGCGGTCCCCGACCTCGCGGGCGCGGCGGCGCTCTACCGCGTCCTCGGCTTCACGGTGGGGGCGCGCAACCGCCACCCCTGGGGCACGGTGAACGCCATCGTGCAGCTCGACGGCGCCTTCCTCGAATTGATCGGCCTCGACGAGGATTTCGAGCCGCCGCCGGAGGACGACCCCGCGTCCCCCTTCGCGGCGTCGGTCGTGGCGGCGGTGGCGCGGGGCGGGGGCCTCGCCCTGGTGGCGCTCGCTTCCATGGACGCCGATGCCGATGCGCGGGCCTTCGACGCGGCCGGCCTGGGGCCGGCGCGCAGGCTCGACTTCGGCCGCAGCGCCGTATCGGCGGACGGCACGCGGCGGGAGGTGAGCTTCAGCCTGGCCTTCCCCGAGGTGCCGTCGCTGCCCGAGGCGAGGCTGTTCACCTGCCGCCATCACCGCCCGCAGAACTTCTGGAACCCGGCGGCGCAGCGCCACGCCAACGGCGCGCTGCGGCTCGACGGCGTCGTGCTGGCGGCCGAGGCGCCGCAGCACCACGTCGCGGCCCTGGCGGCCGTGTGCGACGCGGCGCCGAGCGGCCCACCGGAGCGGCCGAGCTTCGAGGGCGGGACGGGCCGCATCACCGCGATGACGCCCGCCGACGTGCGGGCGCGCTATGGGGAGGCGGCCGGCGCGGTGCCGGGCCGGTTCGCGGGATTCGGCGTGGCGGTGGAGGCGCTCGATCCCGTGCGCGACCTCCTCGCGCGCGGGGGGATCGCGCATACCGAGATCGCCGGCGCCGTCGTGGTGCCGCCGGGGAGCGCTTTCGGTACGGCGGTGGCCTTCGCGCCAGAGACTGGCCACTCGCATCGTTGAGGTTGTTCTCATGACAGTTCTGGTTTCAAAAGGCCCTCGGCCTTTTGCGGGTTTCAGGGCAGAGCCCTGAAGAAGCTTTCAAGCTCGATTTGACGACCACCATGGATCGATCGCGCCGAACGGTTCTCTTCAGGGCTCTGCCCTGAAACCCGCCGAAGGGCGAGCCCTTTGGAAACCGATTCGAGCGATCTCATCGCAGCACGGCGTATCGGCCGCGTCATCGAGGTTTCATCCGCCTGCGCTATCGAAAGCCGCATGAGCGAACCGAACTTCAGCTACGCCGATGATTCGATGCCGCCCGTGAAGCGCGGCCTGATCCGCCTCGTCGAGGCCGCGACCGGCCAGCGCGAGCTGCGCCGCCTCTACCTCGCCAACCGCCGCCAGGGCATCGCGGGCACGGGCTTCTTCGCCGCGGCCGTGCGCAGCCTGCGCCTCGACGTGCGCTACGACCCCGCGGCCCTCGCGGCCGTGCCGCGAACCGGCCCCGTGGTGGTGGTGGCCAACCACCCCTACGGCGTGCTCGACGGCATCGTCATCGCCTGGCTGGTCGGGCAGGTCCGCTCCGACTTCCTCGTCCTCACCAATGCCGTGCTGCTGCGGGCGCCCGAGATCGCGGCCTTCGTGCTGCCCGTCGATTTCGCCGGCACCGAGGCGGCGACCCGCACCAACCTCGAGTCCCGGGCTGCCGCCCGCCGGCACCTCGACGCCGGCGGATGCGTGGTGGTGTTCCCGGCCGGCGGCATCTCGACGGCGCCGGACCGGCTCGGCCGCCGCCACGCCACCGACGGCCCGTGGCAGCCCTTCACCGCGCAACTGATCCAGCGCTCGCGCGCCACCGTCGTGCCGGTGTGCTTCGAGGGGCAGAACAGCCGCCTGTTCCAGATCGCCAGCCACCTCAGCCCCGCGCTGCGGCTGTCGCTGATCTTCCACGAGGTGTGCAGCCGCATCGGCACCGCCATGCTGGTGGCGGTCGGCCGGCCCATCCCCTTCGCGGCCCTGCCGGCCTGCGCCGAGCGCCAGACCCTGGCGGACCACCTCAAGGCCCTGACCTACGGCCTCGCCGCCGGCTTCCCCCACCTCGCCCTGGTCCACCCCGTGCCGGTCGAGGGAGCGCGCCATCGCGCCGCCGTCCCCCTCGTGGCCCTGAAGCGCGGCCTGACGACGGGCCGGCGCGCGGTCGCCCGCACGGTGGCGGAGCGGCTGCGCCGCGGCCGGTCCGGCGACGCGATGGGCGGTCAGCCCCGCCCGCGGTAGGCCGGCACGCCCTGGTCGGGCAGCCACAGCCCCTCCGGCGGGATGCCGGTCTGCCAGAAGACGTCGATCGGGATGCCGCCGCGCGGATACCAGTAGCCGCCGATGCGCAGCCAGCGCGGCTCCAGCAGCGCCGCCACGTCCTTGCCGATCCGCACCGTGCAGTCCTCGTGGAAGGCGCCGTGGTTGCGGAACGACGTCAGATACATCTTCAGAGACTTGGATTCGACGAGCCAGCCCTCGGCCGCGTAGTCGATCACGAGGTGGGCGAAATCCGGCTGCCCCGTGACGGGGCAGAGCGAGGTGAACTCCGGCGCCGTGAAGCGCGTGAGGAACAGGGTCCCGGGGTGAGGGTTCGGCACGCGTTCGAGCCGCGCCTCCTCGGGTGAGTTCGGCTGGGCGACGGTCTGGCCGAGCAGCGTCGTCTGAAAGGGTGTGGACAAGCGGGACTCGCGGGTGGGGGCGGCCGACACCGGCCTTCGCAGGCGAGTTAGTGCCCTGCACCGCCCCGCACAAGCGCGCGCACCGCACGGGCCGGTCCGAGGCTCACGCCCTCGCGGGGGGCAGGGGGCCGCCGGCCAGCAGGATGGCGCCGTCGAGCGCGTCGCCGAGAGGCTCCGACAGGGCAGCCGCGGCGGCGGCCGGCAGGTAGGGGTGGATGGCGCCCGCGCCGCCCCCCACCATGGCGATCCTCCCCGCCCCGTGCCGCCGCAGCGCCGCCACCAGCTCGCCCAGGGCCAGGGCCGCCGTCGCCACGATCGACAACGCCACCGCGTCGCCGGCTCCCGCCGCCGCGAAGCAGGCCGGCGCCTCGGCACCGTAATCGGCCGAGCGGGCCTGAAGGCCCCAGCGGATCACGGCCGCGGGATCGTCGGCGAAGCGCGCCATGAGGCCGCGGGTGAAGGGCGTGTGCGCCTCCAGCCCGTCGTGGGCCCGCAGGGCGCGGCGCCAGGCGTCGAGGCCGATGCGCGCGCCCGACCCGTCGTCGCCGAGCAGGAAGCCGCGCCCGCCGACGAAGATCTCCCGCCCGTCGACGAGCGCGAGGCCCGCGCTGCCCGTGCCGGCGATGACGAGGCCCCCGTCCGCGCCGCCATGCGCGCCGAGGCAGGCCGTGACGGCGTCGTTGCGGACCACGACGGCCGCGGCACCGCCGAGCGCCGACTCGACCTCGCGGGCGACCGCCGGGGAGGAGACGCCGGCGAGGCCGAGGCCGAGCCGCAGCCGGGCTCGCGCCTCGGCCGGCAGGCCCGCCGCGGCCAGCGCCTCCGCCACGCAGCCGCGGATCGTCGCCAGGGCACGGGGGAAGTCGAGGTAGACGTTCGCGCTGCCGCCGACGGCCTCGCCCAGCAGCCCGCCCGAGGCGTCCCGCAGCCGCGCCCGGCAGCGGGACGCGCCGCCGTCGATGCCGAGGAACAGGGCCGCGCCATCCGCCGCCGCTTCGACCATGCCCCGTCCCCCGTGCGGCCCGCCCGCTTCGGCGGCCCTCTAGCAGGGGCGGCCGACGCGCGCCAGCGATCCGCCAGGGCGAACACCGTCCGTTTCACGGATCATCGTCCGTTTTGACGGACGCCGTTCTGTGAAACGAACGACCATTCCCGGGCAGCCCCGCGCGACGGCCGTCGACCGGGGCCGCCAGGGCTCCGGGTCGGGTCGAGACGTCGGGTGGACGTGCGCTGGGGGATGAGACGGATCGGTCGGAGCGAGGCCCTGCGCCTCATGGCGGCGGCCGACCGCCGCGTCCCTCGCCCCGCTCGGCAAGGGGCGGGGTCGTTTCAGCTTGGGGGAGTATCGCCGGGCTTCAGCCCCGAGGGTCTGGACGTGGGCCTTCCGGAGGACCGTTCCCGCGGCGACGATGCCCTCGGCCGCTTTCCATGAGGGCCGACAAGGCGCGCCCGCCGGATCTCCCACCCGAACCGGCACGCTGGGCGGAGCCGGGGGGACGGCGGAGACTTCGGGGCCGCCCTCGGCGACGGGCTGCTCCCTCTTGCGACGCCTCGCGCGACTCCGCCCGGACGCGTCGGACCGCGTGCGACGCCCGACTCATGTCACGGAACGGCGGGTCTCCGCCGCGGGATGGCCCCCAAACCCGGGGGATGGGGGCCGTCCTGCGGCTCGGTCGCGCGGGACCCCGGCCCGGCGCCGTTCAGACGGCGGGCGCCGTCCGCGAGGCCGCGTCGAGCTCCGCCTTGTCCTCCGCGGTGAGCTCCAACTCCGCGGCCGCCACCAGGTCGCGCAACTGGTCGAGGCTCGTGGCGCTGGCGATGGGCGCCGCGATGCCCGGCCGATCGCGGAGCCAGGCCAGGGCCACGGCGGCCTGGGTCGTCCCGCGCCGGGCCGACACGGCGTCGAGCGTTCCGAGGATGCGGTGGCCGCGCGCGTCGAGGTATTTGGCCATGCCGCCGCCCCGCGGGCTCTTGGCGAAATCGGCCTCCGACCGGTACTTGCCGGTGAGGAAGCCCGCCGCCAGCGAGAAGTAGGGGATCACGCCGATCTCCTCGGCGACGCACAGCTCCTGCACGTCGCCCTCGAAGCCGGAGCGGCTCGACAGGTTGTATTCGGGCTGCAGCGTCTCGTATCGGGGCAGGCCGTGGGCCGCGCTGGCGTCGAGCGAGGCCCGCAGCCGCGCGGCCGAGAAGTTCGACGCGCCGATGATCCGCACCTTGCCGGCTTTCACGAGCGCGCCGTAGGCCTCCAGCGTCTCCTCCACGGGCGTCTCGTCGTCGTCGGCGTGCGATTGGTAGAGGTCGACGCGGTCCGTCCGCAGCCGCTTCAGCGACCCCTCGATCGACTCGGCGATATAGGCGCGGTCGAGACGCCCCGTCCGATCGGGCTGCCCCATGCCGACCTTGGTGGCGATGACGACGCGGTCCCGCCCGCCCCGCGCGGCCAGCCACTCGCCGATCACCGTCTCGGATTCGCCGCCCGAATGGCCCGGCACCCATTTCGAGTAGACGTCGGCGGTGTCGATGAAGTCGAAGCCCGCGCCCACGAAGGCGTCGAGGAGGGCGAAGGATGTGTCGCGGTCCGCCGTCCAGCCGAACACGTTGCCGCCGAAGCACCAGGGCCTGACCGTGATGTCGGAGCGCCCCAAACGTCGTGCCTGCATGATACCGCCTCCCCGTCGCCGAACTCATTCCTCGAACGCCATCGACGACGTCAGGGTCCCCGCAAAACGAGTGCTTCGCTCTCGACCCTGGCCCCAGAGGTGCTGGGCCCCTCGATCGAAGCACCGATGTCCGTGGGAGCTCTCAGCCCCCGACGGCGTCCTTGACGCATTTCTTGGTGAAGGAGGTCTTGGCGGCGCCGGCGAGCTTCTTGTCGGCCGCCGCGGCGTCGCAGGTGGCCGAGGCGTCCCTCTGGCATTTGCCCATGAAGCTCGTCTTGGCGGCGCCGGCGAGCTTCTTGTCGGCGGCGTTGGCCATGCAGGTCCCGTCGGCCCGGGCGCTCGACAGGCCGGCGATCAGGATGCCGGCGATCAGAACGGCTCTCATGGTGTCGATCCTCGGTGGCGCCCGGCCCCGGCGGAAGGACCCGGCGGGCATCGGGACGGCAGGCCGAATCGCGAGCCCGTGGAGCGGCGCGGCGCCTCGGCGGGCCGAAGGGTGGCACCATCCCGGGCGGATCGTCAACGCGGCGCGTCCCCACCCCTGGACCGCGCCAGCAGGTCGAGCAGGAGGTCCAGGGTCGCCTCGATGCTGCCCGATCCCTTCGCGTCCCTGGCGCGGCCGCCGAGGTCGAGGTCGATCGCCCCGTTGAGCGTGGCGTAGATCAGCCCGGTCAGCCTCGTCGTCTCGACCGGCGGCAGGCGATCGCCGAACCGGCAGCGCCCGACGATGCCGTCGAAGGCCTGGAACGCGCCCCAGGCCGCGCCCTCCATGGTTCCGCCCGCCGCGACGAGGTCCGGATCGCTGAACAGGAGGCGATAGCGCGCCGGATGCGCCCGCGCAGAGGCGACCAGCGCCATGGCGGCCTCCGCGGCGGTCCGGGCCCGCCTGGGCGGCCGCACCCTCGACGGATTGGTGAACAACGCCGGCATGGCCCTGGCCGACCCGCTGCTCGTCCAGACGGTCGCCGACTTCCGCCGGCAGATCGAGGTGAACCTCATCGGCCTGTTCGCCGTCACGCGGGCCTTCGCGCCGCTGCTCGGCGCCGAGCCGGGCCTGGCCGGGCCGAGGGGACGGATGGTCAACATCAGCTCGGTCGGCGGCAGGATCGGGCCGCCGTTCCTCGGCGCCTACGCGGCGTCCAAGCACGGCGTCGAGGGCTTCTCCGAGAGCCTGCGCCGGGAGTTGCAACTGGTCGGCATCGACGTGGTGATCATCGGGCCGGGCTCCGTCGCGACGCCGACCTGGGACAAGGCGGAAGCGGCCACGTCCGGCCATCTCGCCGGCACGATCTGGGACCGGCCGTTCCGGGCGTTCCGCGACACGATGATCGAGAACGGCCGCAAGGGGCTGGCGCCCGAGCGCATCGGCGAGGTCGTGAGGACGGCGCTGACGGTGGCCAGGCCCCGGTCGCGCTATGCGCCGGTGCCGGGCAAACTGCTGAACTGGACCCTGCCGACGTCGCTGCCGCGCCGCGTCGTGGACCGCTTGATCGGTGGGCCGCTCGGATTGATCCGGAAGCCGACGTGAGCACGATCGGCCACCGGTCGACGCCCCCGCGGAACCGCTACCCGCCCGGATCGGGGAGGCCGTCTCGACTCCGTCGCGACATCTGGCGGAAGGGGTGGGACATTCTGCTATATCTACCATGATCTGGCAAAATCAGTACCTTACCCAGACATTGCGGCACTCCCTGTAGCAAGCCGCTGTAGCATAAGCGTGAGTGAAGCTGAGAGGACCGTCACTTCCGCATCACAGCCGATAGGCCGGTAAGCGCGCCGATGATCCCAATCAGCGCGGTGACGAAGGGCAAGAACTGCAAAAACTGTTGATATCTGTCGGCCCTCTCCTTCCGGATCTCCCGGTGCAAAGCGCTGGCGGCTTGGATTGTCAGGCACCGTCCCCCGGTTTGGCCACAATCGGCCCAATCGTCCTCACCATGGGGAACCGGAAGGAACATGTCGGCGGCGGTGGACAATAGGTAGGACGTGTGGAGCTTCCGGACTTCCTCTTCTTGGAAATCGTTTTCCCACCCTGCGGTGTCCCAAATTCCTGCCACCTCTGAGCGGGACCTTTTCGCGCGCTCGGCCGCAGCGGCTTCTTTGGAGTAGGACGCCGCGATCTGCTCCTGTGTCTTCCGTAGCCGCCGCAAGCGGACCTTGTATCGAAGCCATCTCAGCATGTTTGCTAGTCTCTCGGGTCCCCGGTTTCCGCAAAAAAACAGGGAGCCCCTTTCGGGACCCCCTGCGGTTCTAGTTCGGGTGCTTGTGTGTGTCCTGAGCCGGCAGGTTCCGCACCAGGGCATTCGTCGCCCACACAACGGGCAACAGGTTCCCGAACGGGAGAGCCCCGGCGAGGGCTCGGGCGTCCCGTTGGCCGTAGGCCTCACCCCGCCCCAAGGTCCCCGTGATGCCCCGAGAGGCGTTGAGCACGTTGTCCGCGAGGGACATCGACGGGTTCGACCATAGGCCCTGAGCGGGTGTCCCTGAGGACCGATTGTCGAACAGGGGATCGGCCCCGAGGGCATAAGTGCCGATGTCCGCGAGCATGGGCATGACGGAGCTGTAGGCGGACCGGGAGAAGGCCGCAGCCCCGAGGGCCTTAGGGTTCAGCCTTCGGTCTAGGAACTGCTGCTGATCGCTCCGCCCGAGGCTCTGAAGGTAGGTCTGGGCGGCATAGGTGAGGGCGCCGAACACGCTGGTGCCCAGCACCATGGACACAGTCTCGAAATCCCGCATGTGGAGATTGTGAAGCGTGTTCTTCGTATAGGCCCCGAACATGAACATGCGGAACTGCCCCATGAGGCGGCCCATGGTAGACCCCAGGACCATGGACATCTGCCCCAGGTCGTTCTCCTGGATCATCTTCCGCACCCATGTGTGGATGCCGTATTCCAGCGCGTGACGGGCGTCCGGGTCCCACCTGTCGAGATCGAGAACGCGGAGCTTCGTGCCGCTCGCCCCCTCGACGTAGCCGTCCAAGCGCTGAAGGTTGCCACGGATCTTCGCCACCATCTCGGGGTCGATGCCCAGCACGGCGAGGCGCTTGGCGTTGAGGGCCTTCTCTCCCGTGGCGTCCATGGCGAACCGTGCAAGGGCCGCCTTCGCCATCCACTTCTGCTGATAGGTGGTGATCGGCGCCATGCCCGACATGATGGAGGTTAGCCGGGTCCCCCGCTTCAGCATCCCCTCGACAGCCTGGGCCTTGTCGCTGGCGATCACGTTGGAGAGATCATCGACCGCGAGGTGGGCATAGCCGCGGATTAGGTCCGTCCCTGGTGTCGCCATGTGCTCAAGCTGGTGCATCACGTCGTCGTGGAAGACACCCCCGCGGATGCCGTCCATGATGTAGCGGAGGGCCGGCATGTTGCTAAGTGCCGCCTTGAAGCCCACCTGGGCGACCCCGTTCCACGCCTCGGCCACCTGGGGGAACCCTGTCTGGTTCATCACCCGCATAAAGTTGTAATCCTTCAGGATGCGGACGAAGGACCCGAGCGCCCCCTTGTCGATGGCGGAGGAGGTGCGGCCGGAGATGGCGTCATAGACGAATTGCAGTTTCGCCACGTCGCCTTCCAGCTTCTCCCGCGGCTGGCCGATCTCATCACCCACGGCGCGGACCCGCTTCAACAGCGTGTCCATCTCGCTCGGGCCTCGGATGCCATCCACCAGGAACCGGGGCGTCTCCGGCCCGTCCCCCAAACGCCACCGCGGGTTCTCCACCCGGAGCCGGGCTAGGGCCACCTGGGCAGACATCTGTCGGTTATACATCGCGGCCACCTTCACCGCGTCGCGTTCCATGAAGTCCTTGGCCTTCACGGGGACCACCTCGCCCGTCTTCACGTCCCGCAACGGGGCCTCGAAGTGGACGTTGATGGGCGTGGCCCGCTTCGTCCTGGCGATGGTGCCTTCGGACTTCGGCGGGTTGAGCTGGGCGATGATGCGGTCAATGGCATCCCGGCCCATGTCGGTCTCAGCCCCCAGGAAGGCCCGCAAGCCCTCCTGATCGTCACCGGAGAGCATCCGGGACATGCTGACTTCCTGCCCCGTCTGGACGTTGCGGAGGCCCTTGAACAGCCCCTTGCCAAGCCGCTCGGCATCCTCCGCCGCCATGCCGGGGACGTGAGAGAGGATGCTGTCGCGGAGCAGCCCCTTCATCTGGGCGTCACCGAAGCGGCGGACGTTCTCCCCAAAGCCGAGGAAATCGTAGATGTGGGGGAAGTAGTTGGGGTTCTTCTCCACCTCCGCCATGCCCTTCAGCGGCGCCATCTCGGACCCGTCGAGCCGGCCGGGGTTCTGGGCGAGATCATGGAAGTCCTCAAAGTTCCGCCGCATGGCGTCAGCCATCCGCGTCACCGCGGGGTCGATGTCGTGAGCCGCGGTGGGATCGAGGTTGTCGATGGCGTCCGCCACCTTGGACCGGAAGTCTCCCTCGGCCGCCCTGTCCAGCCATCCGATCCCGTTGCGGCCCTTGAAGTCCTGCCAAGTGTCCTGATAGGCGCGGCCGAGGAACACGTCCTGGCGCTCCCGGATCATGGTGGCTTCGACTGACACCGCACGGTTCACCGCGGAGTGATCCGCATTGCCCACCGCGTCCTCCACGAGACGGGACCCGAGGGCCGCCGTCAGGGGATTGTCGGAGCCCTTCATGGTGCCGGCGAGGTCGAACCGGGTGGGGACGCTGCCGACGTTGCCCAGGGCCACCTTGCCCGTCTCGGCCTCCCGAAAGTTCCGATCCGTGAAGTCCGACACGTCACCGCGGACGGGCTCCACATGCCCGAGGTTGCCGGCCGCACCCGCGCTGGTGGCGCTGGGGGCATATCGGGCGTCGATGTCCCGCGTGACGCTGTAGGCGGCCCGTCCGATGTCCGCGATGGGTTCGGCAACGGACGGGTGAGGCTTGATGAAGGGAGATCCCAGGATGCCGAATGCCGCGCCACCGGCCGCCGCATACATGAGGCTGTCCCGAGTCCCGAGCGGGCTGTCCGAAGCGGCAGGCAGAGCCATCCCGGTCCCCGCTGCGGCACCGTCGAGGGCACCCCCGAGGAGCTTCCCGGCGATGCCGAACTTCGCCCCGAAGCCCGCGATGGGGGACGCTGCCGTGAGAAGCCATGCCGCGGGGTCCAAGGCAGAGGCCACGCCGCCCCACACCTTTCCCCAGCCGCCCAGCTCGGCCATCTTCTGCTGATAGCTGAGGCTGTCCTTCAGGGCGTCGATGCGCTGGCCCATCTCGGCGTCAGAGTTGGCCTGTAGCAGGTAGGGATAGTGGCTCTTGTCGATGCCGCTCAGCCGCGGGTCGGACTGGAGCCCCGCCACGGTGGGCGCATAGTTGGGATCGGGCGGAGCCATGCCGGCCTGCTGCATCATGGTCCCCACCATGTTCTCATGCTTGAAGCTTTCCCACATAGCGTTGCCGGCCGACCACTGCTGCTGAGCCTTGGCCGTGTCCATCATGGCCTGCTGACTCTCGGTGACGGGAGCCGAGGGCGTGAGGGAGTCCCACGACACGTTGCCCGCCTGGGGCACTGCGGAGGCCGTGGGCGGCATTCCCGAGGGAGCCGAGTCACCGGGGGCGGGTACGTAGTGGGTGCCCTCCATGCGCGCCTGAGTCCACCGCTAGAAGCCGCCCACCGTCATGCCGTTGCCCAGCACCGTGGGGTTCTGCTGAACGGCCCTCGGGGAGAACAGGGCGGATACGGGCGTGTCGTCGCTGGCCGCGAGGATCCTGGGCGCGAGGCCCGCCCCCGCGAACCATCCGGTGTATTGCTCGGCCGGTGAGGGGTCCCGCCCCAGGCTGTTGCGGAGGACGTGATTGTTCGCCCGGAGGAGAGCGGCTGCGGCCTTGGCCTGCTGATCGAAGCTGGTCGGATCGTTCAGCCCCAGGCTGGGGTTCTGAGCCGCGATGGTGTCCCACGTCCCCCCGGTGATGCCGAAGGGCGGGCGAGCCCCCGCGGAGGATACCGCGAGGTTCTTCCCGTAGCTGCTCTCAATGCCGGCGATGTGCCAAAGAGTATCGCTGTTGACCCCGGCCGAAGCTGCGGCGGTCTCGGCGGAGTTCCACCACTGCGGGCGGGTCGTGTCTGTCATGGGTTTGCTTCCTGGCTAGTGACTAGCCGTCTAGGGTTCACAGCGGCCCGAGCGGGATGCCGGCCGTGTCGTGGTCGATCTGAAGCTGTTGCTGGCGCCAATCGCGGCGGCCCTGGGCGTGCTCCTCCGCGGTCCCGTTCGCGGCATCGCTGCGGGCGTCCTGGGCGGCCTTGAGCTGCGCTTGCTGGGCGTAGAGGTCCCCGACCGTGAAGGCCGCTCCAGGAAGCTCCAAGGGCGCGGGGTGGCCCTTGACGAAGAGCCCCCAGTTCGGGGTCGTCCCGAGGGCCTGCATGGTGATGTCGCCCTTGCTCACCCCGAGCTTGGCGAGGTCCGCCTTGTGCTGTTCGGACCACTGATCGATGAAGCGGGACGCGAGGTCCCCGAAGTCCGGCGGCACGTTCCTGTCCGCGACCCGCACGGCGGTCCCGTTGATGACCTGATAGTTCCCCCGGACGGTGGCCGCCGATTGCTCGATGGCCTGTTGCCAGGGGATACCCGATCCCTTGTGCAGAGCTGCGGCGGCCTCCAAGGTTTCCGCCACGGACTCGTCACCGTTCCACGTCGAGGACGGGGAGGAGCTGAACCATGGCGACAGGGCCGCCTGTGCTGCGGTGGCCTGATCTTTCCGGTTCATGGTGGGGTCCGCACGATCCCAGTTCGGATCGCTGGTGGCCTTCGTGGCGAGGACGAAAGCCTGCTTCTCGTCAAGGTGAAGGTACTGCTGGGCGGCCCTTGCGGTCTCGAAAAAGAGCTGTCCCTTCTTGTCGATGGAGGCTCCCACAAGGTTCGGAGCCTTGGCCTGAAGGTTCAGATACAGGCTGTAGGCGTCCCGGAGCGTGGGCGGAGGATCACCACCGGCCGCCGTCATGGTCGATGCCGCGATGGGACCGGCCGTGAGCTGATCCTTCCACGCTGGGTTCACCGTCCCATTGGTGGAATACATCTTGGCTTCATCGTTGAACTTCGCCTGGGAGGCTTCCGGCGAGTTCTGCCCAGCATAACGCTGGTCGATGATGGCCTGTCCGCGGGCGATGGCATCCCTGCGCTGGTCGTCCGCGCTGTAGACCGCGGGTTTTCCCTGAGCGTCCACGATGGGGCGATCCTGGAGGGCATGGACGTTCCCCGAGATGACGGCGGGGACACCTTCCTGGGCGATGATGGTGTCCTTTTGCCGCTGCTCGCCCGCCTCAAGCTCGGCCTTGCGCTGCTGCTCGGCCTTGACCTTCACGGCAGTGTCGAAGGTTTGATCCATGGTCACGGCATGGCCTGCCGTCAGCCATTCCGGGTGAGCCTTCTGCATCGCCTGAAGGTCCGTCTTGTAGGACGGGTCAGCGTTCTGAGCCTTCGCGTGGATGTCCGCGATGGTGGAACTGTTCTCTCCCATCTGCCGATCATCGTAAGCCTTGCGGGCCATGCGGAGCACGTCGTTTGCCTGTCCTCCCAGCGTCGTACTGTCGAGGAGGGAACCGGCCGGCTTGCCGTCAGAGCCCGTCTGCTGGGCCTGAAGGACTCCCTGGATGAGCTTGTATTTCTGGGCGTACTGGGGATCGTTCCCGAAGTCCGCCGCCTGCCGCTTCAGGGCCTCTAAGAGGATCTGCTGCTGCTCCTGAACGGGCCGATTGGCGACCGTCGAGGTGGTGGCGAAGGTTTGCTTGAGATCCGCCGCGAGCTGTTCCGGGGATCGTCCCTTGTCCACGGCTGTGCCCAGGGCGGACTTCACGCTGCCATAGATGAGCTGGTCCTGGTTCTGCACCTGCTGATCGGCCCGGAACTTGTCCTGGACACCCCGCAGTGAAGCCACACCGGCCCTCACACGGTCCCCGTAGGTTTCCGCAAAGTGGGGATCGGTGTTCGACTTGAGGTCCTTCTGTATCCGGTCGTTCACCCACTTGTCGAAGTTGCCACCCTCACGATTGAAGCCGCCCGTCTGGTATTCCGTGCGGAGCTGTTCGATGGTGTTGTCGGCCGTGGCACTGCCCAGCATCCGTTGCCCGAGCGTCTGGGCCATGTGGCTCTGCATGTCCGGGTTCGTGGCGAGGATCTGCCGCTGCTCACCGGCCGTCCTGCCGGTGAGAGCACGGGACACCTTGCCCGGCATGTCCTGCTTGTCCTGGGCCTGCTGCACGGACCCGTAGGCGGCCAGGGCTGGGGCGAGAGAGGACAGGCTGTCCGCGAGCCGCATCGCCGCGGTAGGCGCCGGGGGCTGGGCCGCTCGGATGAAGGTGTCCACGGGTTGAGCCACGGGGGTTAGGCCGGGAACCCTGATGGGGTCCTGAACGGGAACACGTCCGTTCAGGGCGTTCATGGTGGGAGCATCGGAAAGCTCATCGACGGGCCGAAGGCCATTCTGTAGGGGCATGGCTCAGCCCCCGATGAAAGCCGCCTGCATTTCGGCAAGGCGCGTGAGGAAGTCTGACAGGGTGATCCGGCCGGCGGCAAGGTCAGCTTGCAAGGCGCTGAGAGCGGCCGGGCTGGGGGCCTCGCTTGTGAGCCCGCCCGGGACAGCCTGGGGCTTCTCAGGGGTCGGCGCGGGATCGTAAGTGCTGGTGTTGCTGGTCATCGTGAAGGGGTTCCGCGTGGTGGCGTGCAGGGTCTCGCCCGGTGCCGCTGGGGGCGAGGATCGGGGACGCTGCGGTGGGGGTGGAGGTGAGCCGCCCGGGGGCGCTGGTGGCCTTGGCTAGTTGCTAGCCAAGGGGACAGGACGGTGCGGCGAAGGGTTGGGAGAGGCACCGGAGAGGGATCGGCACGGGGCCGGGAGGGATTGGCTAGCGGCTAGCCAGCCTATCCCAGTTGGAAGCGGGGGAGCGAACGCCCCTGTTGCATTTTTTCCATCACGAGTGAAGCTTCGCCTCACACCTACCAAAGCGGCGGTGATCGAGGGTGCTATGTCGTTAGCTTCAGGTCCAGTCTATACGTCAAACCAAATAACTGCCGGGGCATTCTTTGGCGGACCTTTAGCAAGTTCGCTGATGATGAGAAGGAACTTTCTGGCTTTTGGCGACACTAGCAAGGCAAGTAGGACTCTAGTATACGGCATCTTGAGTGCTATCGCTATTCTCGCATTGGTTTTCGTTATACCGAAGCAAGTTCCAAATACTGCCTTGTCAGTTGCTTACACGATAGCCTTTCGTAATATTGCAAAACGGTTTCAGATGGACAAAGGCGCATTGCGATTGCGCGGTTTTCTCATTCACTCAAACTGGCGAGTTGCGGGCATCTCTCTGTTGTGGTTTGTACTTTCTGCCCTCATTATTTTCGCCGTTGTGTTCGCCCTCATATCGGTTAGAGTGCCATTGGCTCAACCTCAGCGATGATGAAGTGCGTGCTAAGGGTATCCCTCCGGAGGTTGGCGGGACGTGATGGAGCCGCTAGCCCGTGCTGGAACCGCTTGAAACCGTTCGTCCGCGCGCTACAGGGGCGATACGATTTGGAGCCGTAGGAGAGTCGCTGAGCGGGCTTGAGCTTGGCAGGTGTGATGGGCAAGGATCAGCCGAGATCGCCGCCTGTGGACTCGGCAGGGGCCTTACTGGCGGTCCTACGCTGCCCCCTTGGCCACCCACGCGGGTGCTGATGTTGCCCCGGCGAAGGTTGGCGAAGTCGCTGTCCCGGGTCTCGACAAGATGCCCCGCGGGGTCACGGGCCACGAGGCGGGACACGAGGTGCTGACGACCATCGGCCCGGCTCTTGAGCAGGACAGAGGGCTTGCGGGTAGTACGCCGGTTGACGAACCATGCCGAGGCCCCGTGCTCCGAAATCAGCCGACAAAAATCTTCGACGTACACCAGGGCGCTGCGGCCGGGGGCGTTGGATAGGGCCATCGCGATCACGGTTCGCCCATCCGGGTCCCGTGAGGAGGCGATGGAAAAGCGGGGAGCGCTGGATCATGTGCGGGTCCCCATCTGGCCCGTCACCAAGGCCCGAGCCCCGAGGAAGAGCCTGCGGGTGCGCTCCCATTCGCGCCACTGAGCATCCGTCATCACCACGACCTGAGATCCGGGCCGGGCAGGATCGGGAGCGAGGTAGTCCTTCAGGGCCAACGCGAGGACCTTGCGGCCCCGGATGGTGATGTGATGGCCCACGCTGTCGAGCATGGCGCGGGTGTCGGTGATAAAGTTGAGGGCGTGATCGCCCATCGCGTTCAGTGCGGGAGCGGTGAGGCATTCGACCTCTCGGACCCGCAGAGGATTTTCTGAGCGGGGGACCGGAGGAGCTGAGGCTGGGTACTTGGATCGCTCGGGGATCACGACGAGAGACTTGCGGGACAACATCGCGTGGTTCCTCAGGCCGACACGGTGGGCTCGGCAGGGCTGATGAAGCGACCCTCTCGCGCCTTGGCGCCTGTCACAGCACGGGCCGTCACGAGGTTGCTGCGGCGGAGGTTGAGGCGGTTCCCGTCCGCATACTTGACCACTTGTCCACGATTGAACGGGGCCACGATGAGCCGCGCCACGTTCACCCGCGGATTATGGGATGGCCACACGGGTCCCCTCGGGGGAGACACACAGACGTAGGAGCGGCCTTGGCCGTTGCCGCTCGGATACCAGTGCGGGCTCACCCCAAGGGCGATGAGGTGGTCGAAGTCCGCGGCATCGGCCACGGCTGAGGTGCCGTCACAGAGGAACACACGAACCACGGGATTGCCTTCGGCATCGGTGAAGCGCTCGGGCGGTCGGTAGGCGTTGAAGGGATGCGATATGCTGGGCATGAGGGTTTCGCATGAGGTGACGCGAGCGCCATCGACCAGTGCCCCGTGAGGGAGCCCGGTTCGGTGTGGTGCAGCGGTGGAGGAGAGGGGCCGGGATCGGCACCGGAGGGGGACCGGCGGTGGCCGGGATCGATTGGCTAGAGGCTAGCCGGGGTAGCAGGACAGGGAGCCGGCGAGGTGTCCCGCATGGAGGCCGATAGGAGAGTCGCTGACGCCCTTTTCAGGCTTGAGCCACGGAGCCTTGCCTCAGTCCCGAAATCGTCGCCCAGGGACTCCGTAAGGGCTTTGTGCTTGCCATCTAACCTGTAGCGGCCGGACCCGGACAATGTCGTCCCTCGCCGTGAGTCAACGTTGGGCGGATCGTGGAGGAAGGTAGAATGGCTGAGAGCGATAACTTGCCGCTGCCCTCTGGCCTGCACTATCTGAAGATCTTGTCGGACCTCGAAAAAGGAGTCGAGGATCGTTGTTCTGCATCTCTCGCCCCTTACATAGGTAAGCCAGCTAGATGCTATGAGGCTATCGGTGCAGTTTTGGTTTTATTGGACTGCGCCGCATCCTGCTTTTGGGGGTGTAGAGGAGGAGATCACCGCGAAGAACTACTTTTGGGGCGCGCAGTGAGTACATCCTATGCCTCTCTTAAGTTGATGCAGGTTGGATATTACGACGAAAGCCTCTCGCTTATCAGGACAGTTGGCGAGGTAGCCAACCTCATAGCACTGTTCAGGGTCGATCCAGCCGCGCTACACCAATGGAAAAGTCTGTCAGAAGTTGAACGGCGCCGCCGCTTTGGAGCCGTGAAAGTCCGCATAGCACTAGAGAAGCTGCCCATCGGCATACCTATAACTGAAGATCGTTATTCTGCTCTGTCAGGCTATGCAATTCACGTCGATCCAAATAGTATGCCACAAGCTCATAACTACCAGAGGCGATCAACTACTGTGCCGGTTTTCCAAGAGGCCGGATTTTTAATGTGTATCAATGAGCTTGCAATAGCACTTGCGTTTGTCGGGCTGCTCGGCCCTGGTCTCTTGAAGCTTTCTGAAGAAAGACGCGCTCCAATCATCGATGCATCGAAGGCAATGACTAAGCACGTCGGCAGCATACAAGCTACAGAGCTAGACCGACCATGGTTTCAACAGCTTATTAATGGATGAAATACAGTCCCCTTAAACGGGACGATCTTTTTCAGTGTTGCAATCTTCGCTTAATAAACACTGATTCCGCTCTCAAAGCTTAGGCTAGGCTTGCACCTTAAGTCCCAAGATTACTGCCCTCAGACTCCGTAGGGGCCTTGCTGGAGCTTCTACGCTGGCCCGCGGGGGACCCTTGGTGGGTGATGAGATTGGGCTTGCGGAGATTGAGAAGGTCCCCGTCCACAGGTACGACCATCCGCCCCTTCGGCTCGCCCATCACTAGACGGGCCACGGCATACTGCCGTCGGTCCGCTCGGCTACGAATGAGGACTGTGGGGGTTCGTCCGTTGCTGTCATTGATGAACCATGCCGTCCATCCGTGGGCGGAGATGATGCGGGCGAAGTCCTCAGCGTGAAGCGTGGCGTGCTCGCCTGGGCGGTTGGAGATGGCTACGGCCATCACGGTTTGGCCGTCACGGTCACGGGAGGAGACGACGGAGGGGCGCGAAGGTCTGGTGCTGGGCATGTGAAGGTTCCTGAGAGGGGCCACGAGGGCGCGGCCCAGCGACCACCTCAGCGGGGGGCCGGGTGTTCCTGGGGCGTATCGGGGCAGTTATGGGTGGTCGCGCATTCGCCACGGAAGCCAGTTTGAGGCGATGCCGGGACGATGGATTGCGAAAACATAAGCATCGCACATAACGACCACATAGGCGGACAATGCGGATGCTGCGGAGATGCATTACAGAGGCGCGATAATGCGGGCCGGAGGGTGAGCCCTGGCGGTCTACCCTGGGGTCCGGAAACAATGCACTGAGGATGGATAGCGAAAAGTCCAGGCCGATACGCCCGACCTCACGAGAACGCGAGAATGCAACGGCCTTGGCTAGTGGCTAGCCGGAAAAGGGCACCGGAAGGTGAACCTGGGGAAGAACCCTAACGTGGATGGAGATGGTAATGCCCGACAGTGGAAACCTTCAGCGTACCTAAAGTGAACAGTAGGCTACCTAAAGGTTATCTTGGTTTGTTTCTCCATCACCTTTCCCTTTCAGGTTCTCTCTCAGGTTCATCTCTTATTCATTCACAGATCAGCTTTCCAGGGATCAATTCCCTTGGTGGTCTGACGCTGTAGCGGGCTATGGTGTCCCGTGATGGGGACCTGAAGCGGCGTTCTGTATTCCTATAAGTGGTGGTAATGTCTCCTGCCTAGGAATGCTACCTGCGAGTGTAAGTACACCAGAGAAGGCGCGCTCTGCCGCAAGGGCTTTACGGGCCATCACTTCCTCCGCGAAGCGTATTTTGGTGACGTTGTGGGCCGCGATGGCATCCGCCCCGGCTCGGAGACGAGGTTGGCCGTGGGCTGCTTATCGCGGAACAGCCCCAGTCTCGTGTTTGCAGCACGGGACAGGACAAGCTTCTCATCGGCGTCCAGACGGGCCGTGTGTTGGGAGGCGTAGCCGACCATGCCCTCAGGATCGCATTAGGGACTCACTGAGCGGCATCTCGGGTTTTGGCTAGGTTAGGAGCGGCGAAGCCTGAAACGCCCGCCCACGCCCCTCGCACGAGTTTCTAGCGGCTGCTGGCAGGCTCGGCCCCATGTGAGCACCAACGCCCACAAATGGCGAAGCCCCCAAGATCCGGTGCGGGACCCTGAGGGCTTCGTGATGGTGACGGAGGGTGGTGCTGATCGACAGGCCCGTGTCAATCGCTACTAGGTCCCCACTTGCGCCCGAAGGGCTTACGAGGCGGATCGGATGCGCGGAGCGACACGGGCTTGGGGGACTTGCCGAAGGTATGCACGCCTCGATTTCTCGGCCGTTTCAGCCCCGATGCACGCCTAACGGCCTCAATCACGTTGCAAATATCCATGTCTAGGTTAGCCTCTTGTTTCTGAAGGTCAGAAATTTCGGTGTCCTCAAGCTCTGCACCTGGGGTGAACAGCCTGTCAGCAATGTATACCCACTGCTGAGCTTCATCTGCCCCAGCACCCGAGTAAGGAGTTTGTTGCAGAAGCGTGTCCAACGACGAGAGCATACCTTGCAATTCTGCCACTGACACTCTTGCACGGGTCACGTCGATGCGGAGCGCGATGTCCCAAGTCTCATCTTCGACATAAGGGCGGGGATGTCTCGGGGCCATTGCTCACCACCCCCGCGCTTCGCGGAAAGCCTCAGAGCGCTCATTGTCGAGCGTCCACCCCCGTCCAAGGCTCCAGAGTTCCCATCGCCGCGCGCCGCGCCACTCAAGCGAGCGGAAACCGTCGTCGCCCCACTCCACCGTGAGGGGGCCAACTGAGAACTTCATGCCGAACCGAACCATGTGAGCCACTTCCTCTGTCTGGAATGTCCATACAGTGAGGTAAGTCTGGACTCAAGGTCAAGCTGAAATCAGCAATCGACAGACAAAAATTTATTCCATACAGTGCGGCCGGATTTAGGGAGTTTCAACATGGCTTTCCAGCGTACCAAAGGCATCGAACGGCTCACCGTCGAGATGGGTGAGGAACTGTCGAAGCGGGTCGATGACTACAGGTTTGAAAACAGGGTGCCGACCAAGGTTGCAGCCATCCGGGAGTTGATAGAGGCTGGGCTAGCGGCGAAGGCCAAGGGTCAAGCTGTGTCCTGATCCCTGCTAGGTAGGTGAGGAAGGCTGCGGACGTTGTAGCGGGTCGCGCTGGGGCGAAGGCGACTCGAACGGGATTGGACATGGTTTCGGATTGCCTCGGGGAAGCCTTGGAGCGCAACGCGAGGCGCTTACGATTTACAAACCTGGAGGCGATAGCCTTGCTCAATCACCACTAGCGAGTGATGCAATGCGTAAGATCGTCCTGGTCCTCACCCTTCTTTCCGCCTTCGGCGCCGTCTCGTCAGTTCACGCTCAGACGGCTTGCAACGATGGCTCCTATAGTTCCTCTTCCGGCTCCGGCACGTGCAGCCATCACCATGGCGAGCGGAAGTAGACTGATGCCAAAGGCCATCCATGACGGGGGCGGCAGGTAGGCTCATCATGCCCAGCCTGCCGCCAACTGCTGCCTTCCGAGGCTCGCACCTATGTTAACTTCATCCCGCGTCGCCGTGATACTTGGCTTTGCCGTCCTCGTCTTCATTGCAAACCTCGGGGTGCAGAGGCTCTTTCCGACCTACGACACCTCATCTCTCAGGCGACGTGCAGGATACTCGGCCCTTGTTCGACTAGGCGTGGCAGGCCTGCTCCTCCTCGGCGTTGGAGTCGCGGCGATCTTCGGGTACTGAAGGCTTGGCATTAGTGAACGAGTTGGCCCCTCATGCTGCCGTATCGGCCATCTGAGCCATGAGCCGAGAGACTTGCACGGGGGACCAATCGCCCGCTCCCCGCGCCGTGGGGATGCCCTTGGCATTGAGGGCCGCGGCGACCGAACGAAGAGACGTGATGCCCTCTGCCCGAAGCTCGGCCAGCACGGGAGCGAGATCGGCCGCCCGGCCTTGAGCCTTCGCCTTCCGGGCCGTCAAGGAGGCCGCTACGCCCCGCGCGGTGCTCTCCCCCAGGTTTTCCACTCGGCCCCCGAGCTTGACGCCACGGGCCTTCGCAGCGGCCAGGGCGGCCTTCGTGCGGGCCGAGATGGCTTCGCGTTCGGCCTCGGCCACCATCGCCATGATGCCCACGGTGAGCCGATTGGCGTTCGGCATGTCCGCCGCAACGAAGTCCACGCCGGCGTCCCGAAGGCTGAGGAGGAACGCCGCATCACGGCTGAGGCGGTCTAGCTTGGCGATGAGAAGCTTGGCCCCGTAGAGGCGGCAGGCGGTGAGAGCCTTCGCCAGCTCGGCACGGTCGTTGTTCTTCCCGCTCTCAATCTCGGTGAACTCGGCCGAGAGTGTCCAGGCGCCACCGTTGAGGAACCCGAGGGCCGCCGCACGCTGAGCCTCAAGGCCAAGGCCGGAGGCGCCCTGCTTGGCCGTGCTGACGCGGTAGTAGGCTACGAAGTTGCCGCTCGCCATGGTCCGCTCGCCCCTGCTTACGTCTAGTCCGACGTTCGATAGGCTAAATGTAATCACCTCCGCTCCGGCCGTCAAGCGCCAGTTCAGTCTTCCGTGATCTCATGGCCGGAACTAGCCCGCTCCGATGCGCTCCCGGAGGTTCCATGTTCCGCCTATTCAAACGTCCCGACCCCGCCATCCTCGCTCGCAAGGTCGCCACCGACTATCTCGGCACCTTGGAAGGTGGCTCTGATGATGAGCGGGGAACGATCCTCTGGGCCGCTCAACGCGCTCGGGTTCTGTACGAAGACGACGAAACAATCGCCCCTGGCGTCCTATTGATGCCGTTCGCTGTCGCGCCCGTGCTGCTGATGATGACGCGCGCAGTGCTGAGCGAAGCGAGACAGCAAGCCGCTAAGGCCGGCTCTGAGCATACCGTCTCCGGCATCGACGTTTGGCTGTTAACGATCCTGGCCGTCCAGGACCCCATGATGCGGGTGCAGGGGCGCCATCTTTGGGGAATGCTGGCCCGTGGTATCGAGGAAGCGCGGTTTCGGGCACAGACGGGCCACCTATGGGTGCCTGATGCGTCCTCCGCGCGCCTACTTGCGGAGATCGATGGCATACCGGACGGGCTTGAACCCCGGGATGTTACAGGTGCTGAGCTTCGTGTAGGCACACCCGGCGCCCTGCTGACGGAGCGCCACGTACAGCGGCTTGACTCGGTGAAAGCTGACCGCGAAGCGGCTAAGCCAAGGTCTGGTTCCTGAGGAGGGCGACACTCTCCCGCGCGCCTGCCCGCGATGCTCCCGCGTTCATTCTCCCGCGCCTGCGCTCGCCATCGCGCGCGCCTGTATCGCCTGCGGTCCGCGAGGGGGCACGGGGGGACATGCGCGCCCGTCTATTGATCGATGAGGGCTCGTAAATTTCCCGCAAAAATAAACGGTCCCTCAGTGCCGCTCAGCACCGTTTAGCATGGCCACCTTGCGGGACCTGTCCCACACCTCGACGGTGCGCCCTTGGGCCATCCTCTCGGCTTCCTTCACGGCTTCGGCATCGCTTTGAGCCTCCAACATGGCGGGCACAGTGGTGATGCGCCCGGCACCGTTCGTCCAGAACAGGCGGTAGGTGATGGACTTGGTATCGCTATCCACGTTCACGACCTCCCTTTTGATCCTCAGCCGCAAGCGTAGCGCCCTGGTGGCTGTTACAAGGGAGCCTTGAATGTTCCCCATAGAAGTTCCCGCGTCACCTTAAATTTCCACAATGATTGTCGCAGGGCCACGCCGCAACCAAAGCTCTGAAACAGCATTAAGTCGGCATCGTCCGTTATCGTACGTGGGGCAGACAACTAACAGCGTCCGATGTGCTTCACCCCTTTGGCTTGAAGACCAATGATGTCCCTGTATCAGTTCCAGGTATTCGACGGGCGAAGCGAGGTGACACCCGATAAAGTCGAGCTGCCGAACCTAGACGCCGCACGCCGCGAAGGTATCCGTCGTTCAGGGGCCACACTGGTGCTCGACGCCCACACGATTACTCCCGAACATAACTGGCGGCTGGAGGTGACGGACGACAATGGCACACTGCTGTTCCGCTATGACTTCACCATGACGGCCTCCCCGGCCGCCCGAGGGACAGAGTGACTTCCACGCTTAAGCGTCAGAACGGGGCTTCATCGTCATACGAAGGGGCACCGTGCCGGCACCTCTGCGCTGCCATCGAGGGCCGTTGGGAGAGGCGGTCAGGCTCCCCGGTGATGTAGTAGGCCAGGGTCTCCAGGGCCGTCGTGGCGAGGGCACAAGCGTGATAGCCGGTGCCGAACGGGATCACTTCGGTTTGGGCGTCACGGATCACCCTACGGCATTACTGAAGGGCCGCGAGGACTTCCGAGGCGTGCGGGATGGTGTCCTGAGGGAGCTGGGGAGCGGGAGCCATAGCGGGACCTCGGGGTGGCTTCTGTTCCCTTTTTGTTCCTGAGCGGGAGCCGAGTCAAGGGGCGTTACGAGCCCTTCCTGATAGGAGGCCAAGCAAGACGTTGCAGCACATCAGGAAAATCTCGCTCAGTAGAGAGTTGAGCCTGAGCCAGATTATAAGCCTGAAATGATTGTTCATAGGTTATAGTTCCAACAGGAAAGCGTGTTTCTGACCCAACACATGTATTATCTTGGTATTCTGCAACTCCTTCATCATCGCTCTGTCGATAGAAACGGACCATGAGCCCATCAAAATAAAATCGGAACATGTCAAAATTCTTTGCGGGTACTTCCGGACTGAGGTCTGGAGTTGTCATAGTTTGTGCAATCGGTGTTAAATTCTGAGCTGGCCCTATCGTAGATAATTGAAATAGCACCATGGGATAGAAAGAGAGTGGTTCTGCTTTGCCATTGCGGACCATCTCCGTAAGTCTATCTAGATCTTCTGGCGGCATGACCACTTCGTTCATCTCTGAGATATTCGAGGCCGCTGCGCGCCAAAGTAAACTGAGAAAAAACAAACGTAGTCTCTTCGACTCTTGAAAGTCGACAGTTCGCAAGCCCCATGGTCCGTCGCCAATAATCTTATGGTTTTCATCAACTAGAACTTTGTTGCCATTCCAGCCACTCCAAACTAATTGATGGCGACGTAATGATAGTATCGCCCATGTGTCTAAATCTCTCAAGATATTCTCTCCCTCCCGTATAACTAGACGTTTATCTGTCCAACTGCTCCATCGACGGATTGGCTTTCGCCCCGAACCGCCTTGTATGAATGGATGATGGCTCGGCTGCAACCTAGTCAAAGCTTTTGGAAGAATGTGGGACTCTACAAACTTCCCGGAGAGGCCAGTTAGCTTACACACACCTATGTGTTTTTTGGCCATAACTCCCACTCCTAAAGTGACATTAAGTAGCTTCTGCCAAAGACAAAAGGAGTATATCTAAAATACGTAGAGGTGCTTGAGATCTAAGTCCTGATACACGACCTTCTCAATCTCAGCCATCAGGGTTCGCGCTAGGAGCCCCTTGCCATATCGCGCTTCCTCGCCACCGCTCTCCTTCGACCACCCGCCCAGCATCCGAACCCGCTCAAGGCTGATGTCCGCCTCCCGGAGCGCGTCCCGGTAGTTATGCCGGAACGAATGGAAGGACACGCCCTGACCCGCGATGCCCAGCTTCCCAAGGAACCGTCGCTTGTCGTTGAAGAACTTGCTGAACACGCCCGAGTGATACCCCAGGCTGTCCGGCTTCAGCTCCGGGAACAGTCGCTTGCGGCCTTCCTTCCTGGCCCCCTCAACGAAGCTCAGGAAGCCCATGCGGGTCAACTCGGGATGCACCGGGACGAACCGCTTGCCAGCCTCTGTCTTCACCCGCTTGCGGTCAGCGTCATCCCCACCCGGCTCTCCGCTGGCCTCGATCAGGATCACGGGTGTTCCCTCGATCTCCGTCACATCCTCGACGTGAAGCTGACAGCACTCCCCAAGGCGCATCCCCGTCCATAGGGAGAGCAAGGGCACCCAAAAGCGACCTCGACGGATCACGTTCGGTCCCGGCTTCGCATAGCCTTCCTCGTCGTCCTGACAGCCCGTGTAGAGGGGAGCGTCGAAGATGGCCCGAAGGTGCTCCGTGCTGAACGGCTGCTTGATCGATTGCTCGTCCCGATCATCGGGCAGGGCGAGGCCCACAGCCGGATTGCGGGTGACGCGCCAGCCCTCGACGCCCCACTTGAAGAGGGCTGAAAGGTTGTGGAGGTAGTTGTTAATGGCCGCGACCCCCAGCCGTTCAAGGCCCTGGGCATCGGCGGCCTTCGCGGCATCATCAAGGGACATGCCAGGGAACCGCTGAGAGGCGTTCTTCGGGAGCTTCATCAGCACCGTGCGGATACGTTCGCAGTCCTGGCGATGTACGCTGTCCACGGGCGTGTTGCCGCCTAGCAGCTCCCGCATGGCCCGGAACACGGTCGTGTAGGTCTTCAACGTCCCGGCCGAGCGGGTCTTTGTGGGGTCGGTGAGATATGCCTCGATGAGGTCGTTCACGGTGCAGCTCCGGGGCGCACTGGCGGCCTTCGGCGGGGCAGGGGTATCGACTACCTCCCCGGCGTTCCGGGCTAGCAGAGCCTCCGCCCATCGCTTCTGAGCCTTCAGCATGGCGAACCCGAGCCGCTTCCACGCCTCCGATCCAGGCTCCAGGTTGAGCCCTTGCGACGACAGAAGTTCGCTCATCGCGTCTTCCATGATCGCTGCATCACCTCGGGCGAGCTGCGCGGCACCTCCGGCGTTGATGATCGAAGCGGCTTCCTCCTTCTGCCGAAACTCCATCGGACTCAGACCCTCGGCGCGTTGGTCCTCATCCTCTTCAAGCACCTGAGACAGCCACAAGGCGGCAAGGCGGTTCGCCTCGGGCTGGGACAGGTCAACGGTGTTACCGGCGAGCCTGTCCCGCGCTGCGGCTAGCTGGCGGTCGAACTCCACGGACTTGAGCCGCGCAAGGCGCTTCGCCTCGGCCGGATCCCGCGTCCCGAGAGAGATCCACTTCTGCCCGGAGGTGGAGCCCGGGATCACCTCCCGGAGGTCGGGCGGAACCCAGCCACGGAAGGCGTAGGTGCCATTGCTTCGCCGAACCACGCGCGTGTCGAGAGCCATCCCCGAGAGCCCCACTGTAGCAAACCACTGTAGCGGAGATCGGTCGTAAGCGCTTGTTCGTCAAGCCCTACAGGGCACAGAGGGCCAGCAAACGACATCTGGCGGAAGGGGTGGGATTCGAACCCACGGTGGGCTTGCACCCACGGCGGTTTTC
>CAXTBR010000029.1:0-13444 GCA_964242785.1 uncultured Lichenihabitans sp.
CCGCAACCAACTTCAAAGCTCGCCAACTCAATGAGTCGGCGAGCTTTTGCCTGTCGTGGCCACAGCATGCCTGGACCGCGGTGAAGGCGCGTACGAAGGCGGTCCGGCCGGTCCGGCCAGCACTCCCGCACCCAGGCGGTGAAACAGGCCGAGGTCAGGCATGTGAAAATCCATGGCAGCGGCTCCGAGCCAGCCCACCCATGGATTCCGCTTTCAGCGCAAACGTAAACCGTCGTTGACCTGACTTCGGAGCCTTGGCTGAACTCGGTCACCAGTTTGACAAGCCAAACACGGTGTTTACTATCGATGAAAAACTGGGCGGTGGGGTTGCGGCGGGCGCAAAACTCACACGTCGGAGGGAGGTTGGCTTGGAGCAGAACGACGTTCTTAGCGTCGTCGGCCTTCGCAAGCGTTTCGGGCCTGTCGAGGTGCTGCGAGGCGTCGACCTGAGCCTCGGCCGAGGTGAGGTGCTTGCGATCGTCGGCGACAACGGCGCCGGTAAGTCGACGCTCATCAAGAACATCTCTGGCGTCTATAGGCTGGACAGTGGTGAAATCTACATCGACGGCACGTCCGTGCAGTTCGAGTCCCCCCGGCATGGGCGTGCGCTGGGCATCGAAACAGTCTATCAAGACCTCGCGCTGGCAGAGGATCTTGGCGTCGGCGCCAATATCTTCCTCGGCCGGGAGCCGGTGCGTCGATTTCTCGGCATTCTTCCGGTGATCGAGAATCAGAAGATCAAGGTCGAGACGGATCGCCTGCTCGGTCGGATCGAGAGCCATATCCCCAAAGCCGCTCGCGCCACCAGACGGGTCGGCATCAACGTGACGGCCATGACGGTGGTGGCCTACACGATCAGCGCCGGCATGGCCGCGATCGCCGGCATTCTTCTCGTCGGGCGATTGAGCGTGGCGACCCCCACTGCAGCGATGGGCTACGAGCTCAGCGCCATCGCGGCGGTTGTCGTCGGCGGCGCAAGCCTGTTCGGGGGGCGCGGCACCATCCCCGGAACCTTCGTGGGCTCGGTGCTCTTCGTCACGATCGGCAATGGCGCCAATCTGCTCGGCGTCGACCCGTTCTGGGAGATGGTCGTGGCCGGTCTTCTGATCGCGCTCGTGGTCTACATCGACAATCGGCAGAAGCGTCGGCAATCGGGATTGCGCTGAGGGCCCATCCCGATAGGAGGGGGGCCGAGGGCCTGACGCCCCCGGCGCGGAAAAGACTCGCTGGACCGACCCCGGCCCGACCGGGATATATCCTTGGGCACCGCCCCTCGTCGGGCTTGGCGCTCGGCGATCAGCCGCAACGGAGACGAGCATGCACACGAGACCATTCGGCCGGACCGGCCAGCACATCGCCGAGATCGGCTTCGGCACCTGGGCGATCGGCGCCGATTGGGGTGCGGTCGACGATCAGGACGGCATCAAGGCGCTGCATGAGGCCCTCGATCGTGGCGTCAACTTCATCGACACGGCCGATGTCTATGGCGACGGCCGCTCGGAACGCCTGATCGCCGAGGTGCTCAAGGCGCGCGGCGGCGAGAGGCCCTATGTCGCCACCAAGGCCGGACGACGCCTTCCCAAGCAGACCGTCGAAGGGTACTCGGCCGAAAATCTGACCGCCTGGATCGACCGCAGCCTGAAGAACCTCGAGGTCGACGTGCTCGACCTCGTTCAACTGCATTGCCCCTCCACCGACCTTTATTATCATCAGGAGGTCTTCGCCCGCCTCGACGACCTCGTCCGAGAAGGCAAGATCCGCAATTATGGCGTCAGCGTCGAACGCGTCGAGGAAGCCCTCAAGGCGATCGAGTATCCGGGCGTCACCAGCGTCCAGATCATCTACAACATCTTCCGGCAACGCCCGGCCGAGCTGTTCTTCGAGGAAGCCCGGAAGCGGCAGGTCGCCGTGATCGTCCGGGTGCCGCTGGCGAGCGGCCTGCTCAGCGGCAAGTTCAAGGCCGACAGCCGCTTCGAAGCGAACGATCATCGCAACTACAACCGCAAGGGCGAGGCCTTCGACGTCGGCGAGACCTTCTCGGGGGTGGGTTTCGAGGTCGGCCTCGAGGCCGTCGAGGCGCTCCGGCCGCTCATCCCCGACGGGGTCAGCATGGTGCAGTTCGCGCTGCGCTGGATCCTCATGAACCCGGCCGTTTCGGTCGTCATCCCCGGCGCCAAGAACGTGCGACAGGCGCTCGACAACGTCGCGGCCGCCGATCTGCCGCCCTTGGATGACGGTACAATGAAGCGAGTCGCGGCGCTTTACGACGAACGCATCAGGCCGTCCGTGCATCAGCGTTGGTGACTGCGTCAGGGGCGTTCGGAAACAGCGAGGGGCGAGGCGACATGGAACCGTTCAACTGGGGCATTCTGAGCACGGCCGAGATCGGCCGCGGCAAGGTCATCCCTGCCCTGCAACGCAGCCGCCACGGTCGGGTCGCGGCGATCGCATCGCGGCACCTCGGCGTCGCCGAGAGGGTCGCGGCCGAACTCGGCATCCCCAAGGCGTACGGGAGCTACGAGGAGCTTCTGGCCGATCCGGGCATCGACGGCATCTACAATCCGCTGCCCAATCACCTGCATGTGCCGTGGTCCATCAAGGCGCTCGAAGCCGGCAAGCCCGTGCTGTGCGAGAAGCCGCTCGCCTTGACGGCCGCCGAGGCACGGACGCTCGTCGAAGCCCGGGACAGGACCGGCACGCTCGTCGTCGAGGCTTTCGTGCCTCGGCACCATCCGCAATGGCTGCGCACGCGAGAACTCGTGCGGAGCGGCGACATCGGCCAGTTGCGGCTCGTTCAGGGGACCTTCACCTACATGCTGACCGACACCGCCAATGTCCGCAACTTGGCCGACATCGGGGGTGGCGGCGTCTACGATATCGGCTGCTATCCCATCATGATCGCCCGCTTCCTGTTCGCGGCCGAGCCGAAGCGGGCATTGGCCCTCGTCGAGCGCGATCCGGAGATGGGGATCGACAGGCTCGCCAGCGTCGTTCTGGACTTCGAGCGAGGTCACGCGAGTTTCACCTGCGCGACCCAGCTGGTGCCGTTCCAGCGCATGCAGATCCTCGGCACGAAGGGCCGGGTGGAGGTGGAAGTGCCTTTCAACGCGCCACCGGACCGGCCGTGTCGAATCTTCGTCGACGACGGCAGCGAGGTCGGCGGACGATCCGCGACGACGGAGACGTTCGCGACCATGGATCAGTACAGCGCGCAAGGGGACGCTTTCGCGGAAGCTGTCCGTGGCATCAGACCTGTCGAATTCCCATTGGAGGATGCTGTTCTCAACATGCGGGTGATCGACGCCGTCTACCGCTCGGGGGAAAGCGGGACATGGGAGAGCCTTCAAGCCGAGGGTGAGCCCGAACCATCGGATGCTTGAGGATGTTCGACGCTGAGCCGCGCCCGGCCCGATTCAGAAAGCCTTCCCCGCGTCCCTTGGAGGACGAGACCAGGACCGGACACGACGGGCTGCAGGCTCAGAAGCTCGCCGACGCCGCGACGATCTCGGCGCAGACCGGACAGCCTCAGAGGATCTGAGTCTGTCGGAGCACACTCCGGACGTCGGCTCACCGGGCAACGCGGGACGGATCGAACCCGACGGTTTCGGCTTCGCCGCCCTTCCGCGCCGCGCCGAGGACGGACGCCTTCCGCACGGGGCCGAGGAGGCATCCGTCGCGGGGCCGATGCCGCCCCCCAGCCTGATCCGAGACGATCTCGAGCGGTCCCATCGTCGCTCTCGCCGCAATGGCATCACTTGTCCATCCAACGTTCTGTTGAAAGCTGGAGATGACGCGCCATGGCTGCCTGGGCAGAGAGGCTGTCCCGTCCCTCCAGCGCCCGGAGGATCACGTCGTGCTCGTGCAGAGCCGCGGTCCAGGACTCCTCGTTCTCGTAACGCGAACTGATCCGGGCCGAGATGCGGCTGAACCGTTCTTCGAAGAGGGAGGTCACGATCCGGACCAAGACGGAGTTGCCTGTCTGTTCGGCGATCCTCGCATGAAAGGCACGATCGTCCGACATGGGATCCACCCGGCCCTCGATGGCGTCCCCCATCGCGATGCAGGTCGCCCGCAGTTGCGCCAGAAAGGCCGAGTCGACGCGCGCGCACGCGAGCAGGATGACGGACCCCTCCACGGCCAGCCGCGCCTGCATCAGTTCGGTCGGGCTTTCACCCAGCGATCGCGTCGTCTTCGGGGCGCGATCCGCCGCGTCGACGACATAGATGCCGGAGCCCTGGCGGATCTCCACCGTGCCCTCGATCTCGAGCGCGATCAACGCTTCCCGGAGGGAGGGACGGGACACGTTGAGGCGCTGAGCGAGCTCGCGTTCGGCCGGCAGCCGGGTGAGCGGAGACAGCCGCTCCGTGGCGATCAAGTCCCGGATCCGGTCGGCCACCTCCTGGTACAGCCTGCGCATCTCTCCCCCGGTCCGTCCGCTGCCCATGCCGCCTCGGCCCTGTTTGGCCTGACCACTTCGTTCGCGATCCGCAGAACTCCGCACCGGGCACTCCCCTTGACAGGTCAAGCTCCCTCGACTCAGTGTAGCCCTATAAATTGGCCAAGCCAGAAGAGACCTGGAGGCCCAGAAGGGACCTGGAGGCGGGGGTGCCGGGGATGGACGAATCGGCGCAAGCTCGATCGCGCGTCGAGGCTTCCCTGTCTCGGCCGGGCGAGGGGATGAAGCGCCCAGCCCTGGGGCTCGGCTGCGCGCAGATCGGCGGCCTGTTCCAGGCCATGCCGCTCGCTCGGTCGATCGAGCTCCTCGAAACCGCCTGGGCGTCCGGGATCCGACATTTCGACACCGCGCCCTACTACGGCTATACGCGCTCCGAACGCCGGCTCGGAGCCTTCCTGGCGGAACAGGATCGCGGCGCCTTCACGATCAGCACCAAGGTCGGCCGCCTCATGGTGCCGGGCGGCTCCGTCGGCCGGGACGAGTTCGGCTACGTCGAGCCGCTCCCCTTCCCGCCTTTCTGCGACTACGGCCACGATGCCATCCTGCGCTCGTTCGAGCACAGCCAGCAGCGGCTCGGGCTCGCCCACGTGGACATCCTCTACGTCCACGACATCGGGCGCCAGACCCACGGGGACCTGCACGACCACCACTGGACCGCGCTGACGCGCGGCGGCGGCTTCCGCGCGCTCGAGCGGTTGCGCCGCGAGGGGCAGGTGGGAGGCATCGGCCTCGGGGTCAACGAAGCCGCGGTGGTGGCCGACGCCATGGGCGAAGCCCACCTCGACGCCGTGCTGCTGGCCGGTCGGCACACGCTGCTCGAACAGGGCGCCCTCGACCTCCTCGATGCCTGCGCGGCCGCGGGCACGGCCGTCGTGGCCGGCGGCCCGTTCAACTCGGGCGTGCTCGCCGGCGGCGGCACTTTCGACTACGCCTCCGTCCCGAAGCACATCGTCGCCCGCGTCGCCGCGCTGCGCGCCGTGGCGGACCGCTTCGGGATCCCCCTCACGGCCGCCGCCCTGCAGTTCCCGACGGGGCACCCCGCGGTCGCGTCCGTGGTGGTCGGCGCCCATTCGGCCGAGCAGGTCCGAGCCAACGTCGAGGACTTCGGGCGCCCGATCCCCGCCGGGTTCTGGGCGAGCCTGGCCCGCGACGGCCTCGTCGCCCCCGGGACGCCGCTTCCGGGCGTGATCCGGGGCATCCGGTCCACCGAGAGCGCGGGAGACTAGCCCCATGTTGACCATCGTCTGCGACGAGCCCCGGCGCCTCCGCGCGGAAGAGCGTCCCCGTCCCGTGCGGGGACCGGGCGAGGTGCTGGTCCGGATCCGCCGCGTCGGTGTCTGCGGCACCGACCTCCACATCTACACCGGGAACCAGCCCTTTCTCAGCTATCCCCGCGTCATGGGACACGAGCTCGCGGGCACGGTCGAGGAGGCGCCCGATGGCTCCGGCCTCCAGCCCGGTGACGTCGTCTCCATCCTGCCCTACCTGTCCTGCGGCTCCTGCAACGCCTGCCGCAAGGGGATGACCAATTGCTGCCGCAACATCCAGGTCCTCGGCGTGCACCGCGACGGCGGCATGACCGAGGTGCTCAGCCTGCCCGAGGCCGCCGCGATCCCGGCGCCGGGGTTGGATCTCGACCAGGCCGCCATGGTCGAGTTCCTGGCGATCGGCGCCCATGCGGTGAGGCGGTCGGCCGTCGGCGCCGATGACCGCGTCCTGGTGGTCGGCGCCGGCCCGATCGGGATGGCGGCGGCGATCTTCGCCGGGCTGACGGGCGCCGCGGTGACGCTGCTCGACCCGCGCGAGGACCGGCTCGCCTTCTGCGCCGAGCACCTCGGACTGACCTCCGTCGTGCGGGCGGGCGAGGGTGACACGGCGGCCCTCTCCGCCCTCACCGGCGGGGACTTCTTCGACGCCGTCTTCGACGCGACCGGCAGCGCCGCAGCCATCGAGCGGGGCTTCGGCTTCGTGGCCCATGGCGGGACCTACGTCCTCGTGTCCATCGTGAGCGGGACCATCACCTTCTCGGACCCCGAGTTCCACAAGCGCGAGACGACGCTTCTCGGGAGCCGGAACGCCACGCTCGCCGACTTCGAGGCCGTGATGGCCGCGATCCGGGACGGCCGCATCCCGACGACGGCCCTCAACACGCACCGCCTCTCGCTGGCCGAGGTCCCCGAGCGCTTCGCGACGCTGCTGGATCCCGCGCAGCGGGTGGTCAAGGCCCTCGTCCACCTGCCCTGAGAGTCTGTGAACGAACGCCCATCCGCCCCAAAGCGGGCAGAAATTCATCAATCTTCTCAGGGATATTCAGTCACAGGATCGATACATCGACAAACTCCGACCCCGCTCCGCCCCGAACCGTGAGGACCGCCCCCATCGAGGCGCCGCGAGAGTGCCGGACCAGGACCCGAGATCCGCTCAGGATCCGAAACCCGCGACCCGGAGGGCCCCCATGAAGAACACGCTCACCGCTCCGATCCTGTCCGTCGTTCTGTCGCCGGCCGCCGCCCTGCAGGCGCGGGCGCCCGATGCCACCCTTCCCATCATCGTCGAGGACACCACGTCCGGCTCTTGGCGGGTCGTCCTCGCCGGCGCCCGCGAGGCCGGCCAGGACCTCGGCATCGAGGTGCCGGAACGCGGAGCGCAGTTCGAGTCGGACATCGTCGGAAGACCGGCCGCGGTCCTCCTCACGCTGCTCATGGCAGGGGCCATCGTGGTGATCCTCGTGGCGGTGCCCGTCTCCGTGCTGCTCGGGCCCACGCGCCGGGGCCGCTACCTCTGCGCCATCGGCTCCAAACCCCGGGGCGGCGCGCCTCACGGGCGTGAACGTCGAGGCCATGACCTGTCTCGCCTCTATCGTTGCGGCGGGCCCGGCGGCCGTCGTGGGCGTCCTGCTGGCGGCGCGGATCGGCATCGCCACGCAGGGCGAGGGATGGGAGCTCCAGGCCATCGCGCCCTCGGTGATCGGCGGCACCAGCCCGTTCGGCGCGGTCGGGTCGGTGCAGGGGCCGCGGCTCGGCTCCTCCATCCTCGCGACCATCGACAACCGCGCCGACCTGCTCGCCGTGAACGCCTTCCGGCAGCGCGTCATCGCGGGCGGGCTCATCATCCTGATCGTGTCTTTCGACCAGCTCCGGCGCAAGAAGCGGTGACGGCGGCGTGAAGATCGACGCCCACCAGCACTTCTGGGACCATGCGGCCCATCCGGACGACTACGGCTGGATGGGCGACGCCGAGGCGACGCTGCGGCGCGCCTTCCTGCCGAGCGACCTCGAGCCACATCTGGCGAGCACCGGCTACGGCGGCACCATCGCGGTTCAGGCCCGCGAGCTGGAAACGGAGACGGACGACCTCCTGGCCCTCGCGCGGACGACCTCTTCCGTCTTGGGCGTCGTGGGCTGGATCGACCTCTGCGCGTCCGATGTCGAGGGGCGTCTCGATCGCGTCGCGGCCGATCCGAAACTGCGCGGCCTCCGCATGGTGATCCATGACCGGCCCGATCCGGGCTTCGCGGCCTCTCCCGCCCACGTGAATGGCGTCTCGAGCTTGGCGTCCCGCGGGCTCACCTACGACCTCCTGATCCGGACGGAGCACATCCCGGCGGCTCTCGTGCTCGTCGACGCCTGTCCCGGCGTCCGCTTCGTCGTCGACCACCTGGCGAAGCCCCGCCTCGATGGATCCGACTGGCGCCGCTGGCGGGCCGGCATCGGGGACCTCGGGAGGCGGCCGAACGTGTGGTGCAAGCTGTCGGGGCTCGGCACGCTGCCGGGGCCGGGGAAGCCGGGCCGCTTCCTCGATGCGGCGCTCGCCGCCTTCGGCCCGGCCCGCTGCATGATCGGGTCGGACTGGCCGGTGGCGACCCTGGCGGCTGACTACGCGGCCACGATGGCGGTCGTCGAGGGATGGTGCGCGCCGCTCTCGCCGGGCGAGCGCGCCCTGATCCTGGGCGACACCTGTGCGGCCTTCTACGGGTTGGAGCGAGGCGGCGATGACTGACCGGGACGGGGCCTTGCGGTTCGGTATGGTGATCGGCCTGAGGGAGGATCGCCAGGACGCCGACGTGGAGTTCCAAAGGGGGGAGGGGGTCCGGGATCTCCTGCGCGAGGCCAACATCCGCGACGTCCGCATCGACCTGCAGCGGATGCCGGACGGGACGCTGTATGAGTTCGCCACCTATGATTATATCGGCACCGATCACGCGGGCGACATGGAGCGGCTCGCCCGCTCCGAGCGCAACCGGGCCTGGCTCGCCCTCTGCGACCCCATGCAGATCCCTCTGCCGGGCCACAGCGGATGGGCCGTGATGGACGAGATCTACTTCAACCTATAGTTTATCACATCGTCGGGCGCCCGATCCGGACGGATCGGGCACCGCTGGCGTGGATCGAAGCGCCGACGAGACCCGCCGAGATGACACCGCCAGCCGCCGCGCCTGCGCCACCCCTCCGCTCGAACCGTGACGATGATGGTCCCACCATGATGCCACGCCTGTCCGCCGCCGCGCTCGGCCACCTGCCGGCCACGGTCGGCCGCCCCGCCTACGACCGCGAAGGTCTACGAACCGGCATCGTCCACCTCGGCATCGGGGCCTTCCACCGCGCCCATATGGCGGCCTACACCGATGCCGCCCTCGGCGATGGCGACCGGCGCTGGGGCATCCTCGGCGGCTCGCTCCGGTCCCCCGAAACCCGCGACGCGCTCGCACCCCAGGACGGCCTCTACGCCCTCGCGGTGCGAGATGCCGCAGGCGAGCGGCTTCAGGTCGTCGGCTCCGTCACCGGTCTTCTCGTGGCGCCGGAGGATCCCGCCGCCCTGCTGGACGCGATGGGCGCGCCGGACACCCGCATCGTGTCGCTCACCGTCACCGAGAAGGGCTATTGCCATTCCCCGGCGACCGGCGAGCTCGACGAGCGCCATCCCGACGTGATCCACGACCTCGCCCACCCGGACGCACCGCGCTCGGCGCCGGGCTTCGTCGTGGAGGCCCTGCGCCGCCGCAGGGACGCGGGCCTGCCCTTCTTCACCGCGCTCTGCTGCGACAACCTCCCCCACAACGGCGCCACGCTGCGCCGCGTGCTCGTGCGCTTCGCCGAGTTGCGCGACCCCGACCTCGGCCGCGCCGTCGCCGGGGAGCTGCGCTGCCCCTCCACCATGGTCGACCGGATCGTGCCGGCCACCACCGATGCCGACCGGGACGGCATCTCGGCCGCGCTGGGCCTCCACGACGCCTGGCCGGTCGTCACCGAGCCCTTCACCCAATGGGTGATCGAGGACGATTTCGCGCCTGCGCGCCCGGACTGGGACCGCGCCGGCGCGACCTTCGTGTCCGACGTCGCGCCCTTCGAGCTCGCCAAGCTGCGCATGCTCAACGGCAGCCATTCGACGCTGGCCTATCTCGGCTATCTCGCGGGGCACGAGACCGTCGCCGACACGATGGCGGCCCCGGGTTTCGCCGCCCTCGTCCGCGGGCTGATGCTCGACGAGGTCGCCCCCACCCTGCCGCCGGTTCCCGGCCTCGACCCCGTGGCCTATGCCGACGGGCTCGTAGCGCGCTTCCGCAATCCCGCCCTGCGCCACCGCACCTGGCAGATCGCCATGGACGGGACGCAGAAGCTGCCGCAGCGCCTGCTCGGCACCGCGCGGGACCGGCTCGCCGCGGGCGCGCCCATCGACCGCCTCGCGCTCGGCGTGGCGGCCTGGATGCGCTACGCCGCGGGCCGGGACGAGCGGGGGCGCCCCATCGACCTCCGCGACCCCCTCGCCGACGAGCTCCGCCGCCGCGCGGCGGGCGTCGCCGAGGCTGGCGCCCTCGCCGAGGCGCTCTTCGGCATGGCGTCGGTCTTCGGCCGCGACCTGCCGTCCGAGGCCCGCTTCACCCGCGCCGTCTCCGCCGCCCTGTCCGGCCTGATGCGCGACGGCGCCGCCGCGACCGTGGCCCGCTTCGGACATCCCGCATGACGCGGCTTCTTCGCCGGTCCGCGGCGGACGGAGACATGCGGGCGGGACGCCCGCGGTCTCGGTCCTCCGATCCTTCACCACTCACGGCCGCCACTGGAACCGCGGGCGTCTCGCCCGCATCGCACACGGGACCATCCGCATGATCGCCCGCACCCTCCGCCTGCATCCCCAAGACAACGTCGTCGTGGCGCTCGACGTGCTCCAGCCGGGCGACTCCACCGCGGCCGGCATCGCCGCCGTGGCCCGCGTGCCGAAGGGCCACAAGATGGCGACGGCCCCCGTGCCCCCCGGCGCGCCCGTGCTGAAGTTCGGCCAGGTGATCGGCTTCGCGACCCGCGCCATCGCGCCCGGCGACTGGATCCACGAGCACAACCTGGCCATGGGCGGGGACTTCGCCCGCGACTATGCCTTCGGGGAAGGCACGCGCCCGGACAGCCCCGTGCCGGAGGCCGAGCGCGCCACCTTCCAGGGCTTCCGCCGCGCCGACGGCCGCGCCGGAACCCGCAACTACCTCGCCATCCTCACCTCGGTGAACTGCTCGGCCTCGGTGGCGCGCTTCATCGCCGGGGAGGTCGAGCGCTCCGGCGTGCTCGCCCGCTATCCCCACGTCGACGGCGTGATCCCGCTGGTGCACGGCACCGGCTGCGGGATGGCGGATCGCGGCGAGGGGTTCGAGGCGCTGAAGCGGACCCAGTGGGGCTACGCCACCAACCCCAACATCGCCGGCGTGCTGCTGGTCGGGCTCGGCTGCGAGGTGTTCCAGATCGGCCGCATGAAGTCCGAGTACGGCCTCGCCGAGAGCGAACGCTTCCGCACCATGACGATCCAGGACGAGGGCGGCACGCGCCGCACCGTCGAGGCCGGCGTGGCGCGGCTCGTCGAGATGCTGCCCGCCGCAGACATCGCGCGGCGCGAGGCCATCTCCGCGTCCGAGCTCGTGCTGGCGCTGCAATGCGGCGGCTCGGACGGCTATTCGGGCATCACGGCCAACCCGGCACTCGGCGCCGCCGCCGACCTCCTGGTGGACCACGGCGGCACCGCCATCCTCAGCGAGACGCCCGAGATATACGGCGCCGAGCACCTGCTGACGCGCCGCGCGGCATCCCGCGCCGTCGGCGAGAGGCTCGTCGAGACGATCCGCTGGTGGGAGGACTATACCCGTCGCAACGGCGGCGAGATGAACAACAACCCCTCGCCGGGCAACAAGGCGGGCGGCCTCACCACCATCCTGGAGAAGTCCCTCGGCGCCGCCGCCAAGGGCGGCACCCGCGATCTCAAGGCCGTCTATCGCTATGCCGAGCGGGTGACGGAGCGCGGCTTCGTCTTCATGGACACGCCGGGCTACGACCCCGTCTCGGCCACCGGCCAGGTGGCGGGCGGCGCCAACGTGCTGTGTTTCACCACCGGCCGCGGTTCGGCCTACGGCTGCAAGCCGACCCCCTCGATCAAGCTCGCCACCAACTCCGACATGGCCCGCCGCATGGCGGACGACATGGACGTCGACTGCGGCGACGTGCTCGACGGCGTCTCCATCGCCGACAAGGGGCGGGAGATCTTCGACCGCATCCTCGCCGTCGCATCGGGCGAGCCGTCGAAGTCGGAGGCGCTCGGCTACGGCGACGCCGAGTTCGTCCCCTGGCAGATCGGTGCCACCATGTAGGACACGCGAGCGCGGGGGCCTTCGCCTGCATGGACGGGCGACCGGGCACGACTGCTGCGCGATCTGCGGATGAGCCACGCCGTCTCAGTCGGAGAAGCGCTGCCCGAGCCTCAGCAGGTGGCTCATGACGGAATCCGGGGTGATGATGCGGCATCCCGAGTGTCCCGTCAGTCTGGTTTCAAAAGGCCCTCGGCCTTTTGCGGGTTTCAGGGCAGAGCCCTGAAAAAGCGGCTGATCTGTCGTCAGGGCTCCGCCCGATCGGCACTCATTCAGCCCGGAAAACACCTCATCCTCCCTCATCCTGAGAAGGGTAGGGGAAAACAGGGCTTTTGCTGCAATCCGAGTGCCTATGGGGCTCCGCCCTGAAACCCGCCGAAGGGCTCGCCCTTTGAAATCATTGGCGCGGGGTAGCATCACCCTGGCAACCGGGAAGAGCCGCCCGGCGCGATTCACTTGTGTCTGCCGTGGAATGCTTATACCAGCGATTTTCAGACCCGTTTCAGAAGCTTCTCAATTTGCCGCCACGGTCACCGAACGATGCGATCGGCTCAGGTCCGAAAGCGAACCGCTCTCTGCGACTGCACGACGACATCGTCGCCAAACTGCGGAGCATGATCCTCTGCTGCGATCTCGTTCCGGGATCGCGGATCTCCGAGAAGCAGCTTTGCGCCAAGTTTGACATCTCTCGCACGCCGCTGCGCGAAGCCCTCAAGGTGCTCGCGTTCAACGGCTTGATCGAGCTTTTGCCCAACCGGGGCGCGTGGGTTCCTCACCTCCGGATCGACGACGTCTCGGACGCTTTCGACGTTCTGTCGTTGCTGGAACGAAGGGCGGGCGAGCTGGCGGCCTCACGCCTCCCGGACCGCGAGTTGCGCGAGCTCGGCACCCTGCACGAGCGGCTGGTGGCCCAGGTGGGGGCGGGCGAAACCGAGAAGTCCATCCGCACGGATTTCCAGGTCCACCGCAGGCTCGTGGAGGCCGCCGGAAACAGGGCCTTGGCGAGCGTCCACGAGGGCTTGGCCGTCCGCGTCGAGCGTGCCCGTTATATCGCAGGGACGTCCCGCTCGCGCATGCTGGAGGCCGTGGCCGAGCACGAGGCCATCCTGAAGGCCCTCGTGGCCCGCGACCCCGCCCGCGCCGCCGACGAGATGCACCGGCACAGTCTCCGGACGCGGGACGCGGTCATCGACGCGCTTCGGACCCGCTTCGGCGGCGAAGGCTTGCAGCGCGTGGGCTGAGGGGGCGCCGCGGGTCGGCGGCGATGCGGACGGGCCGGCTGCCGGCCGTCCGGGAGGCGGCGACGTGCGGGTGGTCAGGCCAGCGCGGGTGGGTGCCGCGTGTGCCAGTCGGTGACCGCCTGGTTGGCG
>CAXTBR010000029.1:13454-44701 GCA_964242785.1 uncultured Lichenihabitans sp.
GTAACCCGCGCGGCAGAGAAGGTCTTCCGCCAGGTGCCGTCCGACGAGCTGGAAGCTGAGCGGCAGCCCGGCCCGGTCGATGCCGCCGGGCAGCGTGATGGTGGGGCTGCCCGAGAAGTCGAACGGCGCGGTGAAGCGCAGGATGCGCAGCAGTACGTCCGGGTCCTGCCCGTATTCCGTCATGCGGCTCAGGCTCGGGATGGGGACCGGCATGGTGGGGACGAGCACGAGCTCCACCTCCTCGAACACGGCCGCGAGGGCACCCGAGAAGGCGAGGCGGTCGTGGAAGATCTCGCCGAGGGCGCTCGCGTCCATTCCGCGCCCCTGCTCGATGAGGGCCGCGAGGTCGGGGCCGTATTCGCCCGCGCGGGCGGGATAGGTGTCCCGGTGAGCCAGCGCGGTCTCGACCGAGCAGAAGGGGATCCAGCCGCGGACCAGCCTGTCGGTCGGGGGAAAGGCGATCTCGCGGATGCGCGCGCCCAGGCCGGCGAGGACGCGCTCGGCCTCGCCCACGGCCGCCGCCACTTCACCGTCGATGGCATCGCCGATGAACCGCCGGTCGACGCCGACCGTCACCCCGCGCAGGGGCACGCTCAGCCCGGCGCGATAGTCGGGGACGGGCGCCTGCAGGGCCGTGGGGTCGTTCGGGTCGGATCCCGCGATCACGCCCAGCAGGATGGCGGCGTCCTCGGCGCTGCGCGTCATGGGCCCGATATGGTCCAGCGAGGCCGCCAGGGGAAACACCCCGTGGCGGCTGACGCGCCCCCAGGTGGGCTTGATCCCCGTCAGCCCGCAGGTGGCGGAGGGGAAGCGGATCGATCCCCCCGTGTCCGAGCCGAGCGAACCGAAGCAGAGCCCGGCGGCCGTGGCGACGCCCGAGCCCGTCGAGGACGAGCCGACCCAATGGTCGACGTTCCACGGGTTCAGCGGCGAGGGATTGTCGGGGTGGTGGCTGGTATAGGCGCCCTCCGTCATGGCGAGCTTGCCCAGGATGACCGCACCTCCCTGTTCGAGGCGGTCCACGACGGTGGCGTTGTGATCGGGGATCCACGCCCGCAGCATCGCGGTGCCCGCGCCCGTCGGCGCGAAGACCGTGTTGCACAGATCCTTGACGGCGACCGGCACGCCGTGGAGCGGCCCGCGCCAGAGACCGGCGGCGATCTCCTCGTCGGCGCGTTCCGCCCGAGCCATCGCGCGTTCGGGCAGAACCGTCGCGTAGCTCCTGTAGGTGCCATCCAGCGCGGCGATCCGGTCGAGCATGACTCGCGTCACCTCGCGGGAGGTGACGTCGCCGCGACGGATGCGCTCGGACACGTTCGACAGCGACTCGAAGGCGATCGACATGGACGCTGCTCCTCGATGGTGGTGCGGGCGCCCGACCTCGCAAAACCCGTTCCGCAGCGGCTCCGCGCGAGATGGTCCGCGCGGCGGGCGGATCGCACTGCCACGGAAGTGGCCCGCCTGCTTCATGCACGGTCATTCTGCATTCAAAATCGCCCCAAATAGCTGATTGAAAACGATAAGCATCGTCGGCACGCTCCGTGCATGGGTCCTCGTCCAACCCTCTGATGTGCCCTGGCAGGAGGTCGATCCGCGTGCCTGATCTCGCCTTTCTCGAACTTCTGGAGCTGTCGAAACAGCTTCAGGGCGGCCGGGTCTCACCCGTGGAGGCGACGCGGGCGGAGCTCGACCGCATCCAGGCGCTCGACGGAACGCTGAAGAGCTACGCCTTCGTGATGGCCGATGCCGCCCTGGCTCAGGCCCGGCAGGCCGAGGCCGAGATCGGGCGCGGCGAGATCCGTGGGCCGCTGCACGGCGTCCCCGTGGCGGTCAAAGACCTCTGCTGGACGGCGGGTGTCCTCACGGCCGCCGGGATGACGATCCACCGGGACAACATCCCCGCCGAGGATGCGACGGTGGTCCGCCGCCTGACCGCGGCCGGCGCCGTGATCCTGGGCAAGCTGCAGATGACCGAGGGCGCCTTCGCCGACCACCACCCCGCCATCACCCCGCCCCGCAATCCCTGGGGTGCCGAGGCCTGGTCCGGCGCCTCCTCCAGCGGCTCGGGCGTCGCGACGGCGGCGGGGCTCTGCTACGGGTCGCTCGGATCCGACACGGGCGGCTCGATCCGGTTTCCGTCGGCGGCCAACGGCATCACCGGCCTGAAGCCCACCTGGGGCCGGGTCAGCCGCCACGGCGTCTTCGAGCTGGCCGCGACGCTCGACCACATCGGCCCCATGGCGCGCAGCGCGGCCGATGCGGGAGCCCTGCTCGGCGCGATCGCCGGGGCCGACCCGCTGGACCCCACGGCGACGCAGGATCCCGTGCCCGACTACCTGGCGGGGCTCGATCGCGGCGTGCGGGGCTCGCGCATCGGCTACGACCCGGCCTGGAACGAGGCCGGCGTCGACGACGACACGCGAAAAGCCGTCTCGGCGACGCTGGACGTCCTTCGCGCGCTCGGCGCCGAGATCGTCGAGGTGAGCTTCCCCGACTCGCGGCAGGTCCTCGCCGACTGGATCCCCAACTGCGCGGTCGAGACGGCCGTCGCCCACGAGGACACCTATCCCGCCCGGAAGGCCGAGTACGGGCCGGCCCTGGCGGGCCTCATCGACACGGGGCGGGCGCTGTCCGGGATGGACTATCAGAAGATCATCCTGCGCCGGAGCGCGTTCCGGGGGCAGGTCGCGAGCCTGTTCCGCTCGATCGACCTGCTGCTCGCCCCGGCCCAGTCCTACGCGGGGCCGACCCTGGCGACGATGGCCACCCTGGGCCAGAGCGCCGAGATGATGGCGGGCCTGCTGCGCTTCACCTGCCCCTTCGACGCGACCGGCAACCCCACCATCACGATGCCCTGCGGCTTCACAGCCTCCGGCCTGCCGATCGGCTTCCAGCTCGTCGGCCGCCCCATGGAGGAGGACCTCCTGGTCCGCGCGGGGGCCGCCTTCCAATCCGCCACCGAATGGCATCGCCGCCATCCCGACCTCTCGTGAGACCCTCGCCATGACCGCTCCCGACTGGCTGAACACCTCCATCATGGCCAGGCGCGGCGTCTCGGCCGGCAGGTCCGGCCGCGAGCACCGCATCACCGACGCCGAGCAGGGACGGCACCATTTCGTCTACGGCCCCTATGCCGAGCCGATCCTCACCATCGAACCCGGCGACGTCATCAAGGTGGACACGGAGGACGCCTTCAGCGGCAAGATCACCTCGGAACAGGACAAGCCGAGCGAGAAGCTCAACCACCCCTTCCTGAACCCGCAGAACGGGCCGTTCGCCGTGCGCGGGGCCGAGAAGGGCGACTGCCTCGCCGTCTCCATCGAGGCGGTGGAGACGCGGGGAGAGTACGGGACGACGGCGCTGATCCCGGAGTTCGGCGGCCTCGTCGGCACGGGGGTCACGGCGACGCTGAACCCGCCGCTGCCCGAGCGCGTGCGACGCATGCGCATCGACGGCGCGGGCGTGCATTTCAGCGACAAGATCGTTCTGCCCTACGAGCCCTTCATCGGCACGATCGGCGTGTCGCCGGAGATCGAGGCGATCTCGTCCCTGGTGCCCGACTACTACGGCGGCAACATGGACCTGCCGGACGTCGGGCCGGGCAGCGTGATCTACCTGCCGGTCAACATCGCGGGCGCTTACCTCTTCGTGGGCGACTGCCACGCGACGCAGGGCGACGGCGAACTCACGGGCGTGGCCGTCGAGCAGCGCGCGACCGTGACCTTGAAGGTCGACCTCATCAAGGACTGGAGCTTCGCCTGGCCGCGGCTCGAGACGGCGGACGTCATCATGACGATCGGCAGCGCGCGTCCGATGGAGGACGCCGCCCGCATCGCCTACCGCGAGCTCGTCCGCTGGATGGCGGCCGATTACGGCTTCGACGAGCTCGACGCCTACATGCTGCTGAGCCAGGCCGGGCGGGTGCGCCTCGGCAACATGGTCGATCCGAAATACACGCTCGGGGCGTCGATCCTGAAGAGATACCTCGTCGTCTGACGGACGGCGGCGTGGAGCTTGGGCACAGCACACTTGGGCACAGGACAGGGGATCACGATGAGCTTACGGTCACGGATGCTGCAAGGGGCGGCGGCGCTCGCGGTGAGCGCCCTCGGCATGACCGCGGCCCTCGCCGCCGACCCGATCAAGGTCGGCCTGATCGAGGACATCTCGGGCGACTTCGCCGCGATCGGCCTGCCGAAGCTGCACGGCTCGACGCTGGCCATGGAGGAGATCAACAAGGCCGGCGGCATCATGGGCCGCCCGATCGCGTTGACCCACCTCGATCCCCAGGGCGACAACGCCCGCTACCAGGAGTTCGCGCGCCGGCTCCTCGACAAGGACCACGTCGACGTGCTGATCGGCGGCATCACCTCGGCGTCGCGCGAAGCCGTCCGCCCCATCGTCGACAAGGGCGACACCCCGTACTTCTACACCAACCAGTACGAGGGCGGCGTCTGCGACGCCAACGAGTTCAGCACGGGCGCCATCCCCGAGCAGCAGTTCTCCACGCTCATCCCCTACATGGTGAAGACCTTCGGCCCCAAGGCCTACGTCATCGCCGCCGACTACAATTTCGGCCAACTGTCCGCCGAGTGGAACCGCAGCATCCTCAAGGAGAAGGAGGTCGACGGCACGGTCGTCGGCGAGGAGTTCATCCCGCTCGGCGTCAGCCAGTTCGCCCAGACCGTCCAGAACGTCCAGAAGGCCAAGCCCGACTGGCTGCTGACGATCAACGTGGGCGACGCGCAGGACAGCTTCTTCGAACAGGCCTCGGCCGCGAAGCTCAACCTGCCGATGGGATCGTCGATCAAGATCATGCTCGGCTTCGAGCACAAGCGCTTCAAGCCGCCGGCGTTGAACAACATGCATGCGACGGCGAACTGGTTCGAAGAACTGAACACCCCGGCCGCCGAGGACTTCAAGAAGCGTTGGCACGCCAAATATCCCAACGAGCCCTACATCAACGACATGGGCTACAACGCCTATGTCACCATGTATCTCTACAAGACGATGGTCGAGCGCGCGAAATCGACCAAGCTCGACGACATCCGCAAGGTCGTCGCCCAGGGCGACGTCTGCGTGGACGCACCGGAGGGGACCATCTGCATGGATCCCAAGAGCCAGCACATGAGCCACCACATGTATCTGCTGTCGGTGGACGAGAAGCACGACGTGCACGTCGACAAGGACTTCGGCGTCATCCAGCCCTACTGGCTCGGGCAGATCGGCTGCGACCTGACCAAGGACAACCCGCAGGAACAATACAGCCCGAACAACCTTCCGCAGAAGTGAGACGGCCGCTTCGCGCGGCGTCCCGAGGACGCCGCGCGCCCATCGAACATGAGGCGGGTCCGTGATGCTCGGTGAGCTCTTCTCCTACTTCTACCAGTTCGCCGACGTCTTCGCCTTCCTGATCCTGGCCTCCGCCGGCCTCGCCATCGTGTTCGGCATGATGGGCGTCATCAACATGGCGCATGGCGAGTTCGTCATGTGCGGCGCCTACGTGACGGTCGGCATGGTGGATCTGGGGCTGCCGCTGGTCCTGGCCCAGCTCTGCGGCGCCCTGGTGGCCGGCCTGATCGGCGTGCTGGTGGAGGTCACGATCATCCGCCGCTTCTACAGCCGGCCGGCCGACACGCTGCTGGCCACCTGGGGCCTGAGCCTCGTCGTGACCCAGGGGACGCTGCTGCTGCTCGGTTCGAACCTGCAGGGCATCGGCACCCCGCCCGGCAGCTTCACCGTCGGCGATTATTCGTTCTCGACCTACCGCATGGTGCTGTTCGGCGCCTCGCTGGCCGTGCTGGCCTTCATCTACGTCATCTTCATGCGCACCCGCTTCGGCGTGCTGGCCCGCGCCACCATGCAGCATGCCGCCATGGCGCGGGCGCTCGGCGTCCGCATCAACTGGGTCTACGCGCTGAGCTTCGGCCTGGGGACGGGGCTGGCCGGGCTCTGCGGCGGCCTTTACGCCCCCACCATGAGCCTGATCCCGACCATGGGCTCGGGCTTCGTGGTGGAGAGCTTCGTGACCGTGGTGATCGGGGGGGCGAACCTCCTGCTGGGAACGGCCCCGGCCGGCATCCTGCTCGCGGTCATCCGCACGGGCCTCAACGCGTGGCGAGGGCAGATCGTCGGCCAGATCGGCATGCTCATCGCCGTGATCCTGGTGATCCGCATCCTGCCCGACGGCATCACGGGCTGGGTCAACAGGCGTCTGCGCTGAAGGGGGTCTCCGCGATGCTGAAGCTTCTCAACGGTCCCCAGACGCTCGGCAACGGCCCGCGGTTCTGGAGCGCCTTCGCGGCCGGCGTGGCCCTCGTCCTGGCCTATCCCGTCTTCGCCGACCCCTACGACGTCGGCAACTTCGCCTATTTCTTCATCTGGATCTTCATGGCCCTCGGCCTCTGCCTCATGTGGGGCTACGGCGGGATCATGTCGTTCGGCCAGACGTTCTTCTTCGGCATCTCCGGCTATTCCTACGGCGTGATCGCGATCAACCTCGGCGGCAAGGGGTTGACCACCTTCGGCGCCCTCGGGCTCTCCGTGCTCCTCGCCGCCGCCGTCGCCGCGATCCTCGGCTATTTCCTGATCTGGGGCCGCGTCGGCGGCGTGTTCTTCGGCATCGTCACGCTCGCCGCGACCCTCGTGCTGGCTTTCTTCCTCGGGCAGACCGCCGGGCCCGAGTGGAAGATCGGCCGCGCCCGCCTCAACGGCTTCAACGGCATGAAGGGCATGAAGGCCCTCAACATCCCCTGGGGAGACCACACCGTCGTGTTCGACGGCGCGGCGCTCTATTTCCTGCTCGTCGGCCTCCTGCTGGTGGTCTACCTCGGGCTGCGGATGCTCGTGAACTCCCGGTTCGGCAACGTGATCGTCGCGATCCGGGAGGACGAGCAACGCGCGGAGCTCCTGGGCTACGACGTGCGGAAATACCGGCTGGCGACCTTCTGCATCGGCTGCGCCCTGGCGGGGCTGAGCGGGGCGCTCTACACCGCCTGGGGCCAGTTCATCACCCCGGCCAGCGTGGGCCTGCCGGCCGCCGCCATGCCGATCGTCTGGGTGTCGTTCTCCGGGCGGCAGGAGCTCACGGCGACGCTGATCGGCTCCTTCGTCTTCCTGTTCGCCTATCAGTTGATCACCGTCTACAGCCAGCAGGCCGCCCTCGTGCTGACCGGTCTGCTGCTGCTTCTCACCGTGATGTACGTGCCCGAAGGGTTCGTGATCGGGTTCATCAAGCTCGCGGGATGGCCGAGCCGGCGTCGGCAGCGGGAGTCGGCCGCGGTCCTGGCGGCCCCGGCGGGGGAGTGAGGGAGATGCCGCCCCTCCTCTCGACCGCCGGCGCATCCAAGTCCTTCGGCGGCCTCGCGGCGGTCTCCGACGTGTCGCTCGACGTGGACACGGGCGATATCCACTGCCTGATCGGGCCGAACGGGGCGGGCAAGAGCACCCTGTTCCGCCTCATCGTCGGCACCTATCCGCCCACGGCCGGCCGCATCCGCTTCGACGGCGCCGACGTCACGACCGAGATGCCCTTCCAGCGGGTGAAGCGCGGGATGAGCATCAAGATGCAGACGCCCTCCGTCTTCAAGGAACTGCCCGTCCGGCAGAACATCCACATCGCGCTCCAGCACCACGTGCCAGGGGCAGCGCTGCGGGCCGAGGAGGACCGGCTCCTGACCCTGCTCAACCTCGCGGCCGATGCGACCAAGCTCGCCGGCGAGCTGTCGCACGGCCAGCAGCAGTGGCTGGAGATCGGCATGGCGCTGGCCCTGAGGCCCAGGCTCCTGCTGCTCGACGAGCCGACCGCCGGGATGTCGCCGGAGGAGACGTTCCAGACCGGCGAGCTCATCCTCAAGCTGAACGCGGAGGGGATGACGATGCTCGTCGTGGAGCACGACATGGCCTTCGTCCGGCAGATCGCCAAGGCCGTGACGGTGCTGCATTTCGGCAAGGTGTTCGCGCGCGGCACCATCGGCGAGATCATCGCCGACCCGCGCGTGACCGAAATCTACCTCGGCAAACCCCATGAGCACTGACGCCGTCCTCGACGTCTCGGGCCTGTGGGCGCGCTACGGCGCGACGCCGATCCTGCAGGGCGTCGACCTGCGGGTGGGTCAGGGCGAGATCGTCAGCCTGATCGGGCGCAACGGGGTGGGCAAGACCACGACGATGCGCTGCCTGATCGGCCTCCTCGGCGCCGCCGCCGGCTCGGTGCGGCTGCTGGGGCGGGACATCACCGCCCTTCCGGCGGAAACGCGGGCCCGGCTCGGCATCGGCTACATCCCGCAGGGCCGCCACGTCTTCCCGCGCATGACGGTGCAGGAGAACCTGGAGGTCGGGCGCCTCATCGGCGGCGCGAAGGGCAGGAAGCTTCCGGAGCTCGTGTTCGAGTCCTTTCCCCGGCTGAAGGAACGACGCGACCAGGTGGCCGGCACCATGTCGGGCGGCGAACAGCAGCAGCTCGCCATCGGCCGCGCCCTGATCGGCAATCCCTCGCTCATGCTCCTGGACGAGCCGTCCGAAGGCATCCAGCCCTCCATCGTCCAACTGATCTGCGCGGCGCTGCGGTCCTTCTGCCGCGAACTCGGCACGACGATCCTGTTCGTCGAGCAGAACCTCGACACCATCCTGGCCATCAGCGACCGCTCCTATGTCATGGAGAAAGGGCGCATCGTGGCCAACATCCCGCCCGGACAGGTGACGGCCGAGGTGGTGCGGCGCCACCTCATGCTGTAGGGCTGCGGCCCGACGGCTCACGCGACTTCCAAAAAAGGCGAACGCGCATGGATCTCGGCTTGAAGGGCCTTCGGGCGATCGTCACCGGCGGAACCAAGGGCATCGGCCGCGCCATCGTCGAAACGCTCGGGCGCGAAGGCGCGGCGGTGGCGTTCTGCGCGCGCAACGCGGCGGAGGTCGCCGACACCGAGGAGACCCTGCGGGCCGGCGGCCTGAACGTCACCGGCCGCGCTCTGGACATCGCCGACGGGCCCGCGCTGAAGCTCTGGGTGGCGGAGGCGGCCGAGGGGTTCGGCGGCCTCGACATCGCGGTCGCCAACGTGAGCGCGCTCGCCATCGGCGCCGACGAGGAGAGCTGGAAGCGCAGCTTCGAGGTCGACATGCTGGGCTGCGTCCGGCTGGTCGACGCGGCCATGCCCTTCCTGGAGCGGAGCGGGGCCGGCGCCATCGTCAGCATCTCCAGCGTGTCCGGCCGCGAGATCGATTTCGCCGCCGGCCCCTATGGGACGTTCAAGGCGGCGCTGATCCACTACACGCAGGGTCTCGCCTACCAGCTCGCCGGCAAGGGCATCCGCGCCAACACGGTCTCGCCGGGCAACACCTACTTCGAGGGGGGCGTCTGGAACCGGATCAAGGACGGGAACCCGGACCTCTACAGATCCGCACTGGCGCTCAACCCCACCGGGCGGATGGGGACGCCGCAGGAGATGGCCAACGCCGTCGCCTTTCTCGCGAGTCCGGCCGCGAGCTTCATCACGGGAACCAACCTCGTCGTCGATGGCGCGCTCACCCGCGGCGTCCAGTTCTGACCTGACCGCGCCTTCGGCCATCGATGTCGAAACGATGAGAACTGCGCCGAACAGCCCATCGGGCATCAGCCCCCGCTGAACGGCGTTCAGCGCTTCGAACGAGCGTCGTCGGACCCATCCCCTCCGCGAACTCGCCCGCTATCGCGGCGACCCGGACGCCCTGTGGCGCAGACACCTCGTCGCCGACGCCGGCACGCTGGTCTGCCGGATCAGCAGCCCGACGCCGTCTCGCGGAGCCATGCGCGGAACGCCTGCAGGGGAGGATACTCGGCCCTTCGGACGGGCCAGGCGAGACGGTTACCGTTCGGTGCTTTCGAGTCCTCCGTCCTCGATAGTCGCGAGATCCCCGTCAGCGAGCTCGCTGCCGACCAGGCACTTGGGCAAGAGGGCGTTTCTCAAGACGGAGATCGTCGCCTGGGCCGCAGTCGCGAAATGGTCGATCGGCATGCCGCGCACACCCTCGACTGCGACGTCTTCGGCGCGGAACCACCTCTCCCCTGCGTCGGGATGGGAAGCGAGGTGCAGCAGGGGAGCTGTCCGCAGGTCATCCGGCTCGCGATAGCACTTCGAGTCTGGAAGGCCCGCGCCGAAGGCTGGCAATACCGTCTCCCTCATCAGCGGCTCGAACTCCGCGCCCTGCCAGTCCGGCGATCTTCCTCGTCAAGACGACGGTGGACGGCATGATCATAGGTGCCGAGCGCGGCGTTCGGGCCGATCGCGTCCGCCTCCAGCTCGGCGACCCGGGAGGCCCGCGGCACGGTTAGGACGACCGGTATGTCGAGCCCGTCCCACGGCGGCTCGGCGGCGCTGCGCAACTCCGCCAGCCGGTAGAGCCCGCGAAGGCATCGGCGGCCGAGAGCGCCTCCGCGCCCAGCACGATCCGCGCCGTCATGGGTTGCAGCGCGTCGCGGTGCGCCGCGATGAAGGGCCGGATGGCGGCGTAGCCCGTCATGGCGGTCACGATCGCCCAGGCATCCTCGAGCGTTAGGCCGAAGACCGAGACGCAGTCGAGCGTCTGGCAGGACGGGACTACGCCGCATCGCGACCCTCAGGGCCGCCCGGCCGGCCGCCGGACTCGCGCGGACGCTGGAGCGCACCGTGGTGACGACGTTCGGGAACGACTTCGCCAAAGCCACGACCCTGTTCAGCCGAAACGGAACCCCGAGCAGCATCGGCCTTCAGATGCAAAGTTGGGCACAGTTTCCCCAGGGCTGAACCACGAAGCTGCGTCGCTACGGGACGGCCCTCGCGCTATCCCGGCGTCAGCCAATCAAATTGGTCGCGGGCTCCCGCAACCATCTTTCCCTGCACATAGCCGACAATGCTGTCGAACGCCTTAGTATCTAAGCCGTTCTGAGCTTTGACGCCTTTGCCACTTGTCCGAGTCACCTTGCCATTGGCCATCTTCAGGATGCCGGCGAGGTCGCCGTGCAGGTCGATCATCAGTTCGCTCCTTTCAGGGTTCGGTGTGAGGACGATCCGTGCCACCAAGTCGCGGATGATCGTGGCGGCTTCCGTGCGATGCGCCTCGTCGTTCAGGGCTGCGACCAAGCGCGACACCTCCTTGCGGTAGCGCTCGGCCATGCTCGGGTGGAGCGCCGGCGGCGCCTCGTCGGACTCGTCGATCAGCCGCTTGAGTTCCTTGATCCGCGCGTCAGCCGCATTGAACTTGGTCTTGAGAGCCTCGTTGGCGAAGCCATCGCAGATGGCTTGGATCATCTTCTCGACATCCCGATTGAGCCGGACGAGTTCGGCCTCATAGCGCGACAGTGCCGCGTTGTGGGTGCGCCGGAGATCGTTCATGTGGCGCACGTATTCGGCGCAGAACTGCTCGCAGAGCGCCGGGTCCATGAGATGCGTCTCCAACGAGCGCAGCACCGAGGCTTCGAGCGCGTCCTGCCGAATGGTGAGCCGGTTGGCGCAGGCGCCCTCCGCGCGGGAGCGGGCCGCGTCTCTCGTCCTTCGACACGGCCCTTCGGGCCTGCTCAGCGACTGTGTTGGACGTCAAGGGCTTTTTTCCGCCTTTGAGGGTGTCGCCGCCTGTTTGGCGCGTCAAGGCGAGCGCTGGCGCGCTCCCGCTGGCGCGGCTTGCGGCCTTGACCCGCCGCACAGGCGGCGACAGGGGAGGGGCGTCGGTTTCAAGCTTCGACATGAGCCGTCGTCTCCGTGCGCCAGGGCTGGCCATCGCGCAACATGGCGTTGAGCATCGTCAGCAGCTTGCGGGCCGTCGCCGTCAGCGCCACCAGCTTGGGCTTGCCCCGGGCCAGCAGCGCTTCATAGAAGGATTTCAACACCGGATTGTGCCGCACCCCCGACAGCACCGCCATGTAGAGGGCCGTGCGCACCAGGGCACGGCCGCCCCCGATGCGGCTCTGGCCCTTCCACTGGCCCGACTCCCGGGTCCACGGCACGAGACCCGCCAGAGCCCCGCTCCGGCGCCGGTCCAGTCGCCCCAACTCCGGCATCTCGGCCAGAAGCGTGCGCGCCGTCACGGGCCCGATGCCCGGAACGGAGGTCAACAGCTCCTCCTGGGCCAGCCAGGCCGGAAACAGGCCGATCTGGTTGTCGATGTCCGTGTCGATGCGCGCGAGCTCCTTCTCCAGCGCGCGGCGCAGGCGCGCGATGCTCCTCTTCAGCTTGGCCTCCGTCGTGCCGTGCTCGCGCTGCTTGTCGGACGCGATCATGCCGACGATCTGCCGCCGCCGGTCCATCAGGGCCGACAGGTGGCGCGTGGCCTCGTCGGGCAGCGCGCACACCTCGGGCCGCATCGCCTCCGCAAAGCGCGCGATCACCTGGGCGTCGAGCACATCGGTCTTGGCCCGCTTGCCCCAGGCCTTGGCATACTGGCGCACCTGGGCCGGGTTGACGATCACGGCCGGAAAACCCAGCCCCGTCAGCCCATGCACCACCATGGTCTCGTAGCCCCCCGTCGCCTCCATGGCGATCAGGGCGACCGTCACCTCACGCAACCGATCCGCGAGGGCAACAATCCCCGCCTCCGTCCGGTCCACCGCAAACGCCAGACCCAACGGGTACACGTGGACGTCGAGACGTCCCTTCGAAATGTCGATCCCGACAAACTGGGCCACCATCGTATCCCGTCCTTGCACAATCGGGCTCTTGAGGCCCAAGCGACTGTTCGGGTTCGATGGAGCAGCGGACGGGACACCTGGCTGAGCAGCGGGCTTGGTGGCCCCAGGATGAGACGGTTCCCCGTCCGCCTCCACACCCGGATCCATCTGGAAACCAGGTGAACCCAACTTACAAGGATGAGGGAGCTGGAGGGAAAGAGGTCAGCAAAGACCGCCGTTGGTATCATCTAGGAGTAGGACGTCAAGGACGTGGGCCAAGGCCCGTCCGACGAGCGCCTTCTGCTGCGTCCCTCCGCTCAGTCGCGTTATCGTATTCTCTACGGTCCCCTTGATGCCGAGAGCGACGCGCCAGTTCTCGGCCAGTCGTCGCTTGAGCTTCCGGGACACCAGCCCGAAGCGCGTCAAGGGACCGAGGGCCGAGATCGATAGGTTCCGCTCCACGCTCCATGGCGGAAGAATGCCGTCGCTGATCCGGTCGCCGCTGACGAACGAGACTCGGCCTCGCACGCTTAGGGCCGGGTGCGATCGGCCTCCCGCGGCGAAGAGGGTGCGAAGGAGATGCTTCTGACCCTGCCCCTCAAGTCCTCCGAGCCCCACGATCTGACCCGGTTTGACAGCGAATTTACCGAGCTCGACATGACCGTCGGCGAACGCCTCGGCTTCGATCGTCCCGGAGCAGGTCCGGCCACCCGCCTCCGCTCCCGCGCAGGGACCTCCGGTCGCGGCGCCGGTCCTCGACTGACCAGTCCGAGCGTGGTCGCGCTGCATCGCGGCCACGAGGTCGTTCCGGTCAAGTCCTTGCACGCTGCGCTCGGCAATGACCGTTCGGTCGGCCAGCACCGCCTCCAGTCCGCCGAAGGGCCGCTTGGCACCGACGACCCATTCCGCCTTGCGCAGGGGTGCCAGATGGGTCGCGAAGCCGCCGCCCCCGCCAGCCCGGCGACGTCGCCGAAGAAGGCGAGGCGGCCGGCCGCATGCAGGGCCACGAGCCCGTCGAGGAACAGCCGGCGGAACAGGCGCGACAGCACCCGCACCGGCAGGACAAAACCGGGCCGGCATGCGATCGGACGTGTCCCGTCGGGCCACAGGCCGCCCTGGGCACGATCATGTGCATGGGGGGATGGTGGGTGAGGGCGGATCCCCAGGTGCGCAGCAGGGCGGTGAGCCCGACGCGGGCGCCGAGGTGCTTCGGATCGGCCGCCACCGTGGTGATGGTCTCGGCCGCGAGCTTGAACAGCGGATCGTAGACCGCGGCCTTGTGGGCGAACGCGATGACGGCGACCGGTGCCGGCAGGCTGCGTCGGCGGGCGTCGCTATCCACCGTCGAGCGCCGGACCGTGCTCACCGTCCTCGTCTCGGCGGCTGCCCGTGATCGCCGCATTGCGGCTCGGACGCGCTCGGCCGCCGTTGTCGAAATAATCCGGGTAACGCACGGCCAGACGGGACAACCCGCGGATGACGCCGTCGAGATGGTCGTGCATGGCTTCGGCCGCCGCCTCGGCATCCTGGGCCGCGAGCGCGGCCGCGATCTGCTCGTGCTCCTCCACCAGGCTGCGCATGCGTAGGTCTTCAGGCAACTTGAGCCGCCGCGCGCGATCGACGTGGACCTTCGCGGAGTCGATCACCCGCCAGACCGGCTCGTGCCCCGCCTCCTCGGCGAAGGATTGATGCATCCGCTCGTCTTCATCGAAGAAGGCGGCGGCATCCTCGATGCGGACGGCTGCCCATTGCCGTCCGATGCGCGCCCGCAGCTCCTCCAGGAAGGCCGAGCGTCGGCGATGAGCGACCGTGCGGACTATGGAGCATTCGAGGCTGTCCCTGACGAACGCGGCGTGGAGGACGGCGGGTATCCGGATCGGCGCCACGAAGGTTCCGAACTGGGGATAGATGTCGAGCAACCCTTCTTCCGCCAAGCGTAGGAATGCTTCGCGGACCGGCGTCCGGCTGATCGTCATCTGCTCGGCCACCTCCTTCTCCGAAAGCGGGCGCCCTGGCAGCAGTTCGAGCGAGATGATCCGCGTCCGCAACAGCGCATAAGCTTGTGCAGACGCGAGGCGGCTGCCGTCCACCACGACCTTCTCCGCTGTTTGCCGCGCCCGCATACGTTCCGCCTCTGAACCCCAGAACAGCCCGATCGCTCCGGCCTCCTAGCATGGTACGGGAGACGCCCATCTCCCAAAAGATGCCGCCCGCGGACCCCAACCGATGTTGACAGCTTAATAGCGTTCATGCCAACTGACGGACGCTAATATATTAATGGGAGGTCGCGATGGTTTGGACGCTACCATATCGGTCGACGTCGTGAGGATCGGGGCTGCCATCGTCGTCGGAAAGCCACCGGCTCAGACCGAAGAGTCGATGGAATCGCTGCTGGTCACAGCGGCCAACATCGACAGCTCCAAAGGTTGGAACGCCGCACGCTGAGCACCAACATCCGCATGGCAATCGCTGGTCTGATATACCAGCACGGCGTGGCTCGACAGCAGGAGGATCCTCTTGGGAGATTTCGACGGCAAATCGATCGTCGTGACGGGCGGCAGCCTGGGCATGGGCCGGGCCTGTGTCGAGCGCTTCGCCCGGGGCGGCGCCCGGGTGCTGGCCGTGGCCATCGACGACGTGTCGCTCCGCGAGGTCGAGCAGGCGCTCGGGGCGTCTGTCCGTGGCTTCGTCGGCGACGTGCGCGGGGCGGCGGACATGGAAGCCGCGATGGCCGAAGCCGTTCGCCTCTTCGGCGGCATCGACGTCCTCGTCTGCTCGGCCGGCATCCAGCGCTACGGCACGGTCGTGGAGACGAGCGAGTCCGTCTGGGACGACGTGCTGGACGTCAACCTGAAGGGCGTCTTCCTGGCCGCCAAATATGCCGTCCCGGCGATGCGCCAGCGGGGCGGGGGGTCGATCGTGGCGATCTCGTCCGTGCAGGCGTTCGCCTCGCAGACGTCGGTCGCCGCCTATACGGCCAGCAAGGGCGGCATCAACGCGCTGGTGCGCGCCATGGCCCTGGACCACGCACCCGACAGGATCACCGTCAACACGGTTTGCCCCGCCTCCGTCGACACTCCGATGCTGCGCTGGGCGGCTGACCTCCACAAAGGCGACAACACGGCCGAGGCGACGCTGGCGGCCTGGGGCCGGGGTCATCCGGCCGGCCGCGTCGGTCAGCCGTGGGAGATCGCCGAGGCGGTGGCTTTCCTGGCGAGCGACAAGGCCCGCTTCATCACGGGCATCGACCTCAAGGTCGACGGCGGCGTCATGGCGAAGCTCGGCATCGTGCTTCCGGAGTGAGCCCCATGTCCGACGCATCCTCGCCCGACTTCCGGTCCGCCGGTTTCCTGACGCAACACATGCGGCAGATCCTCGGCTTCTATCACCCGAGCTGTATCAACCACGAGGTCGGCGGCTACTTCAACGCGTACCGCGATGACGGGCAGATCGTCGATCGCTCCACCCAGCATCTGGTGTCGACGACGCGGTTCATCTTCAATTTCGCCACCGCCGCCACGCTGTTCGGCGACGCGACGATGAAGGAAGCCGCGGCACACGGCGTCAGGTTCCTGGGAGAGACCCATCACGACGCCGAGTTCGGCGGCTATCACTGGGTCCTCGACGGCCGCACGCCGCGCGACGACACCAAGCAGTGCTACGGCCACGCCTTCGTGCTGCTCGCCTATGCGGCAGCCGCGAAGGCGGGCATCGCCGGCACGAGGGAAAAGATCGCGGCGACATGGGATCTCCTCGAAGAGCGGTTCTGGCTACCTGCCGATCGCCTGTATGCCGACGAGTTCCGACGGGACTGGGCGCCGCTGTCGGACTACCGCGGCCAGAACTGCAACATGCACATGACGGAGGCGATGCTGGCCGCCTTCGAGGCAACGGGCGAGACCCGCTATCTCGACCGCGCGGAGGCGCTGGCCCACCGTGTCTGCGTCGAGCTCGCCGCCCAGTCGGGCGACCTCGTATGGGAGCACTTCACCGCCGATTGGCGCGTCGATTGGGACTACAACAAGGACGATCCCCAGCATCTGTTCCGGCCGTACGGCTACCTGCCGGGACACATGACCGAATGGACCAAGCTGCTTCTGGTCCTGGAGCGCCATCGTCCCAGGGACTGGATGCTCCCCCGCGCGCGCCTGCTCTACGAGAGCGCGCTCGGCCGCAGCGCCGATGTCGAGTTCGGCGGCCTCCATTACAGCTTCGGGCCGGACGGCCGGCTGCACGATCTCGACAAGTACCACTGGGTTCACTGCGAGACCGTGGCGGCCGCGGCCTGCCTCGCCGTGAGGACCGGCGAGGAACGGTTCTGGCAGGATTACGATCGCCTCTGGTCCTACAGTTGGCGCACCCTGATCGATCGGGAACGCGGCTGCTGGTATCGCGTCACGACGCCGGATGGGCGCCGCTACGACGACCTCAAGAGCCCGCCGGCCAAGACCGATTACCACCCCTTCGGCGCCTGCTGCGAGATCCTGCGCGCCATCGGACATGAGCCTGCCTGAGTCATTCCTTCGAGGATACACGCACCGATGCGACGACCGAAGATCATTGACATCCGGGCCACCACCATCACGGTCCCCCTCGAAGCACCCCTGCGGCACTCCAACGGCGCTCACTGGGGCCGGTTTGTCCGCACCATCGTCGAAGTCGAGACGGACACGGGGCTCATCGGCCTCGGCGAGATGGGCGGCGGCGGAGAGAGCGCCGAAGCGGCCTTCCGGGGCCTCAAGCCCTACCTCGTCGGCCACGATCCGTTCGAGCTCGAAGCCATGCGCTTCAAGATCACCAACCCGACCGCGAGCCTCTACAACAACCGCACGCAGCTCCACGCCGCGCTGGAGTTCGCCTGCATCGACATCGTCGGCAAGACGCTCGGGGTGCCGGCCTACGACGTGCTGGGCGGCAAGGTGCGCGACACGGTGCCTTTCGCCAGCTACCTGTTCTTCCGCCATCCAAACCAGGACACCGGCACGGGCGAGGTCCGCACTGCCGACCAACTGGTCGCACAGGCGCTCGCGCTCAAGGCCCGTCACGGCTTCACCGCCCATAAGCTCAAGAGCGGGGTGTTCCCGCCGGCCTACGAGCTCGATGTGTTCCGGGCCCTGGCCGAAGCCGTCGGCCCGGACTCGGTCCGCTACGATCCGAACGGGGCGTTCAGCGTCGAGGAAGCCTTGCGTTTCGGCAAGGGCATCGAGGACCTCAACAACGACTATTACGAGGACCCGACCTGGGGCCTCAACGGCATGCGCCGGGTGCGCGAAGGAGTCCGCATTCCGCTGGCCACCAACACCGTCGTGATCAACTTCGAGCAGCTCGCGGCCAACATCTTGAACCCGGCCGTCGACGTGATCCTGCTCGATACGACGTTCTGGGGCGGCATACGCCCCTGTATCAAGGCCGCCGGCGTGTGCGAAACCTTCCAGCTCGGCATCGCGGTCCATTCTTCGGGAGAGCTTGGCATCCAGCTCGCGACCATGCTGCACCTCGGCGCTGTCGTGCCCAATCTGGCCTTCACGGCCGACGCGCATTACCACCACCTCACCGACGACATCATCGTAGGCGGCCCGATGCGCTATGAGAATGGGGCGATCCGGGTGCCTTCGGCACCGGGTCTCGGTGTCGAACTCGACCGCGAAAAGCTCGGTCGCTACGCCGAACTCTACAAGTCGCTCGGCGGCTACCCCTACGACCGCGATCCTGCCCGGCCGGACTGGTTCCCGCTGCTGCCCAATACCCGATGGGCGGACCCCCTCGACACACGGCCCGTCCATTACTGAGCGCGGGAACGTCGTCGTACCGGCCGGAGGAGCACGGCCGCCCTCACCAGACCAACGCTCCTGGAGGAAATTTGACATGAAACTCGACAGATCCGGTGCAAGGTTCGGCTTCGCCGCCATCACACTCATGCTCGCGGGCGCGTTCCCGGCGCATGCACAGCAGCAAGTCAGCATCGGGGCGCTCTATCTCGACGCTCAGGGCTTCTATGGCGGCATCAAGAAGGGCATCGAGGCGGGTGCGGCCAACGACAAACTCCGTCTGCTCGGGCAGAACAGCCAGGGCGATGCGTCCCGCGAGGCCTCGTTCGCATCGACGCTGATCTCGAGCAAGGTCGACGCCATCATCATGTCGCCCGTCTCGGCGACAGCCTCGGTCCCCGTGGTCCGTCAAGCGGCCGAAGCGGGCATCCCGGTCGTGTGTTACAACACCTGCATCGACGACGCGGACGCCAAGAAATACGTCAAGGCGCTGGTGACGACCGATCAGACCAAGCTCGGCTACGACGCCGGGGTGGTGGCGGCCGACTATTTCGTGAGCCACCATATCGACAAGCCGCGGTTCGGCATCCTCAATTGCGACGTCTACGAGGCCTGCGTCCAGCGCAAGGCGGGCTTCAAGAAAGCCGTCGAGGAGAAGGTGCCGGGCGCCGTCTGGGCAGCCGACCAGGCCGGCTTCCAGCCCGGCAAGTCGACGGAAACCGCCACCACCATGTTGACCGGCGATCCCGCCATCTCGGCGATGTTCGCCACCACAGACAACGGCACCATCGGGGCTGTGCAAGGGGTGATCGCGTCCGGGCGGCAGGGCAAGATCGTGGTGTTCGGCAACGACATCAGCGTCCAGCTCGCGCAGTACCTGATCAACAATCCGGACATCCTCATCGCCACCAACGGCCAGCAGCCCCAGGCGATGGGCAAGGGCGCGGTGGAGATGGCGCTGCGCGCCATCAAGGGCGAGACGATCGACACATACCTCACCACGGTGCCGACCGAGCTCTTCCTGTCCTCCAAGCCCGAGCAGGTTCAGGCCTGGCTGAGCGCCCACGCCGACGGCATCCCGTAAGCGCCCCGCCTGCCTCTTCCGGGGGACCGCCTCTGGCCCCCGGACCTTTTCTCCGCCTCGGTCCGAATGCCTCCCATGATCAATGACACGCTCGTCGACATGCGCGGGATTTCCAAAACCTATCCCGGCGTCGTCGCTCTTCGCGAGGTCGACTTCGCCCTGAGGCTTGGCGAGGTCAGGGCCCTCCTCGGCAAGAACGGCGCAGGCAAGTCGACGCTCATCAAGGTCATGGCCGGTGTCGTCATCCCGGACGGGGGCAGCATGATCGTGACGGGACAGCCTGTCAGCTTCCGCAGCCCGGCCGACGCCATCAGGGCCGGCGTCGCGACGGTGCACCAGGAGCTCAGCATCGTCCCCGAGCTGTCCGTGGCCGAGAACATCTTCCTGGGTCGCTGGCCGGTGCGCGGCGGTGCCATCGCATGGGGCGTTTTGCGGCGCCGCGCCGCCGACGTGCTGTCCCAACTTGGCTTCGACATCGACCCCGCCGTGACAGCGGGGCGCATCTCGGTCGCGCAGCGCCAACTGGTCGAGATCGCGCGCGCCCTGAGCCAGGGTGCCAAGATCCTGATCCTCGATGAGCCGACGAGTTCCCTCGTCGCCCACGAGGTCGAGATCCTGGTCGGCGTGATCCAACGGCTCTCGAAAGCCGGGGTCGGGATCATCTACATCTCGCACCGGATGGACGAGATCCGCCGCGTCGCGAGCAGCGTCACCGTCATGCGTGACGGCGCCCATGTGAAGACGGCATCGGTCGACGACGTCACCGATGCAGAGATCGTCAGGCTCATGCTGGGCGAGGCCGAGCACCGCGAGGAACGGGCGCGGCCCGCCGCGGCAACCGCTGGCCGGACACTGCTGTCTGCACACAACCTCGCCCTGCCGCCCAAGGTGAGGGGCGCCACCTTCGACATCCGGGCCGGCGAGGTGCTGGGGATCGCGGGCGTCCTCGGGGCCGGTCGGACGGAGCTGCTGCAGGCGTTGGTCGGCCTCCGCCCGCTGCAAGGGGGTGAGATGACGTTCGAGGGCAGACCCTACAGGCCGATCGACTTGAGGGACGCCCGGGCCGCCGGCATCTTCATGACTCAGGAGGATCGGCGGCACGAGGGAGCGGTCATGATGCTCGGCATCGACGAGAACCTCGTGATGGCGAGCTGGCGCGCCGTGTCCCGCTTCGGCGTGATCGACCGGGCGAGGATGAGCGAGACCGTCGCGCGCTCAATCCGCCAACTCGGGATCAAGCTCGCCTGGCCGGGTGAGGCGCTGTCGAACCTCAGCGGCGGCAACCAGCAGAAGGTCGTCATCGGCAAGGCGCTCAACGCCGAACCGCGGCTGCTGTTGCTGGATGAGCCGACGCGTGGGGTCGATGTCGGAGCCAAGAACCAGATCTACGACCTCATGAGGAGCCTCGCCAAACAGGGCATGGGCATCGTCTTCGTATCCGGCGAGCTGGAGGAATTCGCGGGGGTTTGCGATCGCGTGATCGTGCTGCGCAACGGCACCATCACCGCCGAGGTCTCCGGCTCGGCCGTCACGACCCAGGTCCTGCTCGATCGAACGATGGGCGAAGAGGCTGCATCAGAGGATCACCATGAACTCCATCACTGACACCGCCGGACGCGCGCCAGGCGTGTCCGGGATGCGCCACCTCCTCGGCGGACGCGCCAACGAGGTGGGCCTCGTCGTCGGGATCGCGGTGCTCTACACGGCACTGACGGCCTTCGCGCCGAACTTCCTCACCGCTGCCAACCAGCTCAATATCCTGCGCGACGCCGCCTTCGTTGGCATCATCGCCTGGGGCATGACGTTGATCCTCATCGCGGGCGAGATCGACATCTCCGTTGGTCCGCACGTCGCTTTCGCGGGCATCGTCCTGGCCAAGCTGGCCCAGGCAGGCGTGGGCCTGCCGCTCGCGGTGGTCCTCGTGCTGCTGCTCGGCACCGCGGTCGGCACGGCCGCCGGCTGGCTGCGGGCCCGGTTCGACGTGCCGAGCTTCATCGTCACCCTCTCGCTGTGGCTCGCCCTGCGCGGCATAGCCGAGGTCGTCTCGGACGCCGTGCCGATCGTCATCGTGGACTTCGGCTTCCAACGCTTCGGCTCGGGGTCGTTCCTGGGCGTTCCGATCCCGGCGATCGTCATGCTGGTGCTGTTCGCGGTGTTCAGCTTCGTCGCCTCGCGCACCGTGCTCGGGCGCAGCATCTACGCGGTGGGGGGCAATGCCGAAGCGGCGCGACTGTCCGGCATCCCGGTCGCGCGCATCCGCGTGATCGTCTTCGCCGTGACGGGCGTGCTGTCGGCGCTCACGGGCGTGCTGATGGCGAGCCGGCTCGGCTCGGGCAACAGCGGCGCCGCGACCGGGCTCGAATTCGACGTGATCGCGGCGGTCGTGGTCGGCGGGACCAGCCTCTTCGGCGGACGCGGCACCATGCTCGGAACGCTGCTCGGCGTGCTGTTCATCGGTGCGCTCGTCAACGGCCTCGTTCTGATGGGCGTCGATCCGTTCGCGCAAGGGATCGTCCGCGGCTTCGTCATCCTGGTCGCCGTCCTGATCAACATCCTCAGCATCAAGCGAGTGCGCGCATGAGCTTCTCCCGTCCGAACCGGGCCGCCGTGCTGACGGCTCCCGACGTCATCGAACTGCAGGATTGGCCGGAACCGGTTCCTGGCCCGTACGACGTCGTCGTGGACATCGCGGCGGTGGGCGTCTGCGGTTCAGACGTCCACTATTTCCGGCACGGTCGCATCGGCACACTCGTGGCGGACAAGCCCATCGTCCTCGGGCACGAGGCGGCGGGCACCGTCAGTGCGGTCGGCAGCGCCGTGTCCAAGCTCGAGGTCGGCGACCGCGTCACCCTGGAGCCGCAGCGACCCTGTGGACACTGCGAGCAATGCTGGTCCGGCGCCTACAACCTGTGTCCCGACGTCGTGTTCATGGCCAATCCGCCCTACCACGGGGCTTTCGCCCGCCGCGCCGTCAACCCGGCCGACCTCACTTTCAAGATCCCCGACGTCCTGTCGTTCGAGGAGGCCGCCCTGATCGAGCCGCTCGCCGTCGGCTTCTGGGCGTGCGAGAAGATCGGCCTGGGTGCGGGATCCAGTGTCCTCGTCACCGGTGCGGGTCCCATCGGCCTCCTCGCCGCGCAAGTCGCCCGAGCGCGGGGAGCCACGAGGATCGTGGTGTCCGACGTCAGCCCCGAGCGCCTCTCGACCCTGTCTCGCTTCCCGTTCATGACGGCGCACGATGCCGGCGCCGATCCCGGTTTCGGCACCGTGGCGGATGTCGACAGCGTCATCGAATGCAGCGGCGCACCGGGCATCGTGCATCGCGTCCTCCCCCATATCCGGCCGCGCGGCGCGCTGGCCCTGGTGGGCATCAACATCGGGGCTCCCGCTCCGATCGACCTCTGGCCTGCCATGGCGCGGGAGCTCTCGATCCATGGCGTCTACCGCTATGCCGGCGTCTATCCGCGCGTCATTTCCCTTGTGGCAAGCGGCCAGATCGATCTGAAGGCCGTGATCACGCACCGTTTCAACCTTGACGAGACTCATGCTGCCCTCAGCCAGAGCGCCCGGGACATGACCTCGATCAAGTCTATCGTCATGCCTTGAATGCGCGCGGCGCGTCCAGCATGGACGCGTGTTGGAGGTGACGCATCCTCATGCCCCCGGCCGCTTCGCGTCCTCAGCAGGCTTGCGTCGGTAGACCAACGCTTCGCCTGCCGAGCTTCCTGTCTTGTCGCAGGTTTTGTCGAAAGAGCGTGTGGCGCTCTTTCGAAGCCTGCTCAGAACTCAAACACTCCCGCGGTGGGGTGGTCCTGCAGCGGCGAGGCTGAGTTATCGGGGTCGATGGAGCGTGTCTGACGATCGTGAGGTCAACCCCGTTCCAGACAGGAGCACCCCATGGGCACGAACCAGGACACCGTCAGCCCGCTGCGCCGCCGCATGATCGAGGACATGACGATCCGGCATCTCACGCCGGAGACGCAAGGCCAATGTCGCCCGCGCCCGCGAACTCCTCGCCGCGACACCTCCGCCTTCACGGCCGACACCTAAAGCTGCCGTTCCTGCAATTTGCAATCCCTGCCTCGGCGCTGAAGGCGCCGCTCGACGCATCGTCCGCGCCGCGCAGGCGTTCATTCAAATTCCGCGACGCCGTTCCCGAAGCTCCCGTTTCCTCGTGGGGCCGATCAGAGCAACTTATCGAGCGTGATCGGCAGATCCCGCACACGCTTGCCGGTTGCGTTGTAGATCGCGTTGGCGACAGCCGCGCCGACCCCGGTGATTCCGATCTCGCCGATGCCGTGCGCGCCCATCGGCGTGTGCGGATCGGCGATGTCGGTCCAGATCACGTCGATCTCCGGCACGTCCAGATGCACGGGCACGTGATACTCGGCGAGACTGGGATTCATGATCCGCCCGTTGCGTTCGTCGAACTGCGTTTCCTCCATCAGTGCCATGCCCAGCCCCATGATGATCCCGCCGCGAAACTGGCTGCGGGCCGTCTTGGCATTGAGGATGCGCCCGGTGTCGAACGAGCCCAGGAAACGGCCGACCCGCGCCTCGCCGGTGATCGCGTTGACACGCACCTCGCAGAACATCGCGCCATGCGAATGCACCGACCAGTGCATCAGCTCCAGCGGTGGCGTCGCCTGCTCGGCGACGGTCACGCTGTCGCGTTGCGCGCGCGCGAGGATCGAGCCGTAGCTCTCGCGCCGCGCGGGGTCGTCGAGCTCGGCCAAGCCGCCCTCCTCGCTTCCGACCTCATCGGGCGACAGGCCCGCGAGCGGTGAGTCGTTGCCGGCCAGCTTGATCAGCTCGGTCACGAGCGCACGGTGCGCCGCGATGACGGCCGCACCGATCGCCGCGGTCTGCTGCGAGCCGCCGGCGAGGATCGCGCCGGGGATGATGGAGTCGCCATACGCGACCTCGACCCGGTCGAGCGGCAGGCCGAGCCGCTCGGCCGCGACCATCGCGGTCGTCGTCGCGGTGCCCATCCCCATCTCGTGCGCCGCGACTTCGACGGTGGCGCGGCCGTCGCGGGTCAGCGTGATCCGTGCGGCACCGCCCGGCATGCGGTAATAGGGATAGGTCGCGGTGGCGCAGCCCATGCCGATCAGCCACTCGCCCTCGCGCCGCGCGCCCGGCGTGGCGTCGCGCCGATCCCAGCCGAACCGCTCCGCCCCCGCGCGCCAAGCCTCCACGACGTGGCGCGAGGAGAAGGGCAGCCCTGAGGTCGGATCCTTCTCCGGCTCGTTGCGCAGGCGAAGCTCGATCGGGTCCATGGCGAGCTCCACCGCCAGCTCGTCGATCGCCGATTCCAACGCGAACGTGCCGACCGATTCGCCCGGTGCCCGCATGAACGTGTTGGCGAGCATGTTCATGGTCACCGTCTCGACCGACAGCTTGAAGCTGCCGGCGGCATAGCCTCCGCGCGTGCCCAGGATGAAGGGCTCGGGCATGTTGTTATGCGGCGTCATCGCGACGGTGCCCGTGTGGATGAGCGCGTCGAAGCGGCCGTCGCGCTGCGCGCCGATGGCGACGCGCTGCTCGGTCAGCGTGCGGCCCCCGACGAGGCGATACACGCCCTCCCGCGACAGCACGATGCGCACCGGCCGGCCGGCGAGCCGGGCCGCGGCGGCCCCCAGGATCTGGTGGTCCCACAGGCATTTGCCGCCGAAGCCGCCGCCGACGTAGGGCGACGTCACGCGGACCTGCTCGGGCTTGAGGCCGAACACGTCGGCGATCGTCGCCGCCTCGGCGGTGACGAGCTGGCTCGCGTCGTGGATGATCAACCGGCCGTCGACCCAGGCCATCGTCGCGGCGTGCGGCTCGATCGCATTGTGGTTGTGGCGCGGGGTCCGATAGGTCCGATCGACCCGGTGCGGCGCCTTCGCCAGCGCCGCCTCGGCATCGCCGATCTCGTTCAGCAGCGGCTGGCCATTGAAGAGACCCGGCTTGGCGCCGGCCGCCTTCGCTGACGCGAACGCCGTCGTCGACGGCTCGGGCGCGTAGGTGACGCGGATCAGCGACGCGGCATGGTCCGCCTGCTCCTGCGTCTCGGCGAGGACGACCGCGATCGGCTGACCGTTCCAGTGGATGGTGTCGTCCTGCATGATCGGCAGGTCGCTCGGTCCGGCTGCGGTGGGCGAGCTGCCGAACACCGCAGGTCTGTTCATGCGCGGCGCGTTGCGGTGCGTCATCACCAGCACCACGCCCGCCGCATCCTCGGCGGCGCCGGTGTCGAGGGTCGCGATGCGGCCGCGCGGGATCGTGCCGTAGGCGAGCGCGGCGTAGACCATCCCGTCGAGCGGAACCTCGGCCGCGAAACGCGCGGTACCCTGGACCTTGAGCCGGCCGTCGCGCCGGGACACGGAGGTTCCGATCAAACCGTGTTTGTGGCCGATCAGGGGGTCGGGCACGCCACCGGGGATCCAGCTATCGGGCGCCAGCGGGACGAGTTTGGACACCACCGCCTGGGTGGCGGCCTGCGCGGCCAGTTTGGCATCTTCGAGAATGTTCATGCGCCTGCTCCGGTGAGGTCGCCGAGAACGGCGGCGATGGTCCGCGTGGCGAGTTCGACCTTGAAGCCGTTGTCCCGCAAGGGTGAGGCGTCGGCGAGTTCGGCCTGCGCGGCGGCGCGGAAGGCCTGCTCGGTCGCCGGACCTCCACGCAGGCTCGCCTCCGCCTTCAGCGCCCGCCACGGCTTGTGCGCGACGCCGCCCAGCGCGATCCGCACGTCCTTGATCCGGTCGCCGTCCAGCTCGAGCGCGGCGGCAACGGAGACCAGCGCGAAGGCATAGCTCGCGCGGTCGCGCACCTTGCGATACGTCGAATTCGCCGCGAGCGGGAGCGCCGGCAGCTCGACCGCGGTGATCAGCTCGCCCGGCTCCAGCACCGTCTCGACCTCCGGATGATCGCCTGGCAGGCGGTGCAGCTCGGTGAAGGGCAGCGTTCGCGCTCCGCTGCTGCCCTGCAGGTGGACCGTCGCATCCAGCGCGGCGAGCGCGACGCACATGTCCGACGGATGCGTCGCAATGCAGGCGGTCGAGGCGCCGAGGATCGCATGGATGCGGTTGAACCCGTCGACCGCGTCGCAGCCGGTACCCGGCGCGCGCTTGTTGCAGCGCGAACTGTCGGTGTCGTAAAAATAGGTACAGCGCGTTCGCTGAAGCAAGTTGCCGCCGACCGTCGCCATGTTCCTGATCTGCGGCGAGGCGCCCGCCAGGATCGCGCGCGCCAGTGCGGGGTAGCGCGTCCGGACCGCGCGATGCTCGGCAAGCGCGGTGTTGCGTACGCCGGCGCTGATCAGCAAGCCGCCGCCGTCTGTTTCGTCGATCGCGTCGGACAAGCCGGTGACGTCGACTAGCGTGATCGGCCGCTCGATCGTCTCGCGCATCAGGTCGACGAGGTTGGTGCCGCCGCCCAGATACGCAGTGGATGCGGGCGCACCGAGCCGCAGCGCCTCTGCCAAGTCTCCGGCGCGTGCATAGCTGAACGGGGTCATGCCGCCATCTCCGCTTCAACGGTCTCGGCGATGGCGGTGATGATGCCGTTGTGCGCCCCGCAGCGGCACAGATTGCCGCTCATCCGCTCCTGAAGTTCCTCGCGCGTCAGCGTCACCATGTCGGCCGCGAGATCGGCCGTGACATGGCTCGGCAGCCCGCGCTTCACCTCCGCCGCCATGCCGATCGCCGAGCAGATCTGGCCAGGCGTGCAATAGCCGCACTGGAAGCCGTCGTGGTCGATGAACGCCTGCTGCAGCGGGTGGAGCGCGTCCCCATCCGCCAGTCCCTCGATCGTCGTGACGTGCCGCCCCTCGTACTGCACCGCCAGCGCGAGGCACGACAGGATGCGCTCGCCGTCGACCAACACTGTGCACGCGCCGCACGCGCCCTGGTTGCAGCCTTTCTTCGTGCCAGCGAGACGAAGGTCCTCGCGCAAGAAATCCAGGAGGGAGACGCGCGGGTCCGCAGGGAGCGATGCCGTGGATCCGTTGATGGTGATCGTCATCATGATGTTCCCTGTCAGTTCCGCAGCGGGCCTGGTGACCAGCTTAGGGCCTATCTCGGTGGGAGGCGGTTGAGGGCCGGCGAGGAATCTTGCGGGTCGGGCAGGAGGGGCCGCAGGCGCGATGCCCCTGCATCGGGCCAGGGGCCCGACGCACCCGGCGCGGAAGGACCGGCGGACCGACCCGATCTCCCATCGATATAGGTCCTTATGGCCCCGGCTTGCCGGCAAGCGGTATCCGCTGCTGCTTAAGAAGGTTCGGCGTCAGGGCACCCACATCGATGAGTGCTGCGGATGGGCGCTCGTTGCAGAGGGGCAAGGCCGACAAAGCGCAGCACTGATCGATGCGGGAACCCTGAGGTGACGGGTATCGGATCCGAGATCGTCACGCCCCCGCTACCAGCGTGTCGATCCGCAGCGGCAGGTCGCGCAGCCGCTGGCCCGTAGCGTGGTAGACCGCGTTGGCGACGGCCGCCGAGGTCCCCACGATGCCGATCTCGCCGATGCCCTTGATGCCGAGCGGATTCACTTGGCTGTCCTCCTCGGGCACCATGATGACCTCGACGTCCACCACGTCCGCGTTCACCGGCATGAGATAGTCGGCGAGGTTGGTGTTGACGTAGCGCGCCGCGTTGGCGTCGATCTCGGTCTCCTCGTGCAGCGCCGAGCCGATGCCCCAGATCATGCCGCCCATGTATTGGCTATGGGCCGTGCGGGTGTTCACGATGCGCCCGGACGCGAAGGCGCCGACGATGCGCGGCACGCGGATCTCGCGGGTGCGGGCGTGGACCCGCACTTCGACGAACTGCGCCCCGAAGGCGAACTGGATGCGGTCCTGGAGCTTGGCGCCGCCCGTCGGCTGGGCGGCCCCCTTGTAGAGCATCTGCAGGGCGCCCTTCGGGGCGCCGTGCGGCACCCATTCGGCATATTCCTGCACAGACCCCATCCCGCGCTCCTTCAGCGCGGCCACGAGGTCGGCCGGCGGGATCCCACCCTCAGAGAGCCTCGCCCGGACCGCGTCGCAGGCCTGGGCCACCGCCGAGCATACGCTCGCCGTCGAGATCGAGCCGCCCGCCACGGGGGCGGGCGGGAGATCCGTGTCGCCGAGCAGCACCGACACCCGCCCGACCGGCAGCCCGAGCCGCTCGGCGGCCGTCTGCGCCGCCACCGTGTAGAGGCCGTTGCCGATCTCGTGGCCGGCGGTCTCGACCCGCGCAGTGCCGTCCGAGAACAGGCTCACGCGGGCGGAGGCCGCCGCCATGGACGTTGGATAGGCCGAGGTGGCGCAGCCCCAGCCGACCAGCCAGTCGCCGTCGCGCATGGAGCCGGGCCGTGCGTCCCGCTTCGCCCAGCCGAAGGCCTCCGCCGCCTGGTCGAAGCAGGGCATGAGGGTCCGGCTGGTGTAGGGCAGCCCCTTGATGGGCTCGCGCATCGTGTCGTTGACCCGGCGCAGCTCGACCGGGTCCATGTCCAGCGCCACGGCCAGCTCGTCCATGGCGCTCTCGAGCGCGAAGAAGTAGGGGGTCTCGGCGGGCGCCCGCATGAAGCCCGGCGTCGACCGGTCGGCCCGCACGATGGTGACGGTGCTGGCGACGTTGGGGCAGGCGTACATGCGCGTCGAGGCGTCGGTGCCCGCCACGGCGTAGGGGTCGGGCCGGGACGTCACCTCGAAGCCGTCGTGGCCCAGCGCCTGGAGCCGGCCGTCGCGCGTCGCGCCGAGCCTCACCCTGTGCTTGGTCTCGGCCCGGTAGGTGGCGACCGTGAAGCCCTGCTCGCGCGTCGGCACGAGCTTCACGGGCCGGCCGAGCCTGCGGGCCGCGACCGCCACGATGGCGGTCCGCTGCGTCAGGCCGCCCTTCGAGCCGAAGGCGCCCCCGACGAAGGGACTGATCACCCGGATCTGGCTCGGCTCGATGCCGAGCTGGGCCGCGAGCCCTCCTCTGATGCCGTAGACGTTCTGGCTCGGCTCGTGGACGGTGAGCTGTGCGCCGTTCCAGGAGCACTGGGTGGCGAAGAGCTCGATCGGGTTGTGGTGCTGCGCCGGGGTGGAATAGGCGACGTCGACCGTGACGGGGGCCGCCGCATAGGCGGAGGCGAAGTCGCCGACCTTCGGGTCCTCGTGCTTCTTGTTCTGCGTCGCCAGCTCCTGGCTCAGCGCGCCGGGCGACGCGAAGGTCGCGGAGGGACGATCGATCTCGTAGTCGACCACGACGCGGTGGGCGGCGTCGCGCGCGACCTCGTAGCTGTTGGCCAGCACGACCGCGATCGTCTGGCCGCCGTAGGCGATCTCGGGCGAGCCGAGCGGCACCACGCTGTTCGACGCCGGCCCGCCCTCGGTGATGAACTTCACGGGACGGATGGCGTCGCCGATGTTGTCGTGCGTCAGGATGTCGATCACGCCCGGCAGGGCAAGCGCCTCCCGGAGGTCGAAGGCCTTCACGCGCCCCCTGGCGATGGCGCTGCTCACCAGGAACGCATAGGCGACGTCCGGCAGGGCCACGTCCGACGCATACAGGGCGCTGCCCGTCACCTTGGCGCGGGCGTCGTAGCGGGGCACGGGCTGGCCCATGTTGGCCTTGGGGGCGGGGGCCGCCGGGGTGAAGGGGGCTGCGTCCACCATGATCAACCCTCCAGTGCCGCGGCTTGCAGCAGGGCGCGCACCACGGTCTTCCGACCCAGCGCGACCTTGTAGGCGTTGTGCTCGCGCGGCCTCGCGCCCGCAAAGGCGATGCGGGCCGCCTCCGTGGCCATGGCCTCGTCGAGGGGCTTGCCGGCCAGCGCGGCTTCGGCCTCCCGGGCCCGCCAGGGTGTGGAGGCGACGCCGCCGAGCGCGATCCGCACCTGCCGGACCACGCCGCCGTCCATGTCGAGCGCCACGGCCGCCGAGGCGAGCGCGAACGCGTAGGACTGCCGGTCGCGGACCTTGAGGTAGACCGATCGCCGCGTCCAGGGCCCGGCCGGGACCGACAGGCCGGTGATGAGGTCGCCCGGCGCCAGACTGGTCTCGACGTGGGGGGTGGCGCCGGGCGGCCGGTGCAGCGCCGCGAAGGGGATCGTGCGGGGCCCCGCCGCCCCGGCGATGTCGACCGTGGCGTCGAGCGCCATCAGCGCCTGGGCGAAGTCGCCGGGATATGTGGCGATGCAGGCCTCGCTGGCCCCCAGAACCGCGTGCTGCCGGTTGACCCCGTCCAGCGCCGCGCATCCCGATCCGGGGTCGCGCTTGTTGCAGGCCGACCAGGACGTGTCGCGGAAGTAGTTGCAGCGGGTCCGCTGCAGGACGTTGCCGCCGAGCGTCGCCATGTTGCGCAGTTGCGCGCTGGCCGCGAGTGCCAGGCTCTGGGCCAGGACGGGGTAGAGCCTGACGATCCCGGGATGGTCGGCCGCGGCCGACATCCTCACCAGCGCGCCGAGCCTCAACCCCGCATCGGTGACCGCGATGGCCCCGTGCCGCCCCTCGAGCGCCGTGATGTCGAGGACGCGCGCGGGCTGCATCACGTCGAGCTTCATGAGGTCGAGCAGGGTGGTGCCGCCGGCGAGATATTCGGCGGGCCCGCGGCCCCGCACGGTGGGTGCGCCCTGGGGGATCGCGAGGGCACGGGCCGCGAGCTCGGCCGAGGTGGCGCGGTCGTACAGGAAGGGGCGCATCGGCTCAGCCCTCCATCTGCGTCTTCGCCTGGCGCACGGCCGCGACGATGTTGGGATAGGCGGCGCAGCGGCACAGGTTGCCGCTCATGAACTCGCGGATCTCCTCGTCGCTGTCCGCATGGCCTTCGTG
>CAXTBR010000030.1:0-44268 GCA_964242785.1 uncultured Lichenihabitans sp.
CCCCGAGGGGAGAAGGGCGCCAACGCCCAGCGTCAGTGATGTGTGCCAACGCTAGGCGCTCATTGCAGAGGGGTAAGGCCGGCAGAGCGCAGCACTGATCGATGCGGGAACCCATGACGATGTCGGCCCCGAAGCTCCTCATCGGTCCGGTTTCAAGCGGCCGTCATCGAGCGGGGGCGCGCCAGGCGAGGAGCCACGCCTCCGCCCTCGCCAGCAGGACCGAGCTGACGTAGCCGAGGGCACCGAGCAGGATCACCCCGGCGTAGAGGTCGGGCGCCCGGAACGACCGCGCCGCGAGCAGGATCCAGTTGCCGAGCCCCTCTCGGGCGGCCAGCATCTCGCAGACCACCGACAGGATCAGCGCGACCGTGAGGCCGAGCCGCAGGCCGCCCAGGATGTCGGGGGTGGCGGACGGCAGGGCGATGCGGCGGATCGTGTCGAGCCGCGAGAGCTGGAGGGCGCGCGCGACCTCGTAGAGGCGCGGCTCCACCGTCCCGAAGCCCTGCACGGTGGCGAGCAGCACCGGCCAGAGCGACCCGAAGGCCACCACGGCGAGCACCATGCGGTCCGACAGGCCGAGCACCGCGATGGCGACCGGGATGATGGCGGAGGCGGGCAGCGGGCGCAGGAACTCCAGCGTCGGGGCGAGATAGACGCGGAGCCGCCGCGAACTCCCGATCCCGGTCCCGAGCGCGACGCCGATCGCGGACGCCACGATCCAGCCCAGCACCATGCGGCCGACGGTGCCCAGGAGGTTGCGGGTCAGCGTTCCGCGGTCGAATCCCCTCAGCAGCGCGGCCCAGGCCCGGTCGGGCCCGGGCAGGAACACCGGCGACACCAGCCGATGGTCGGCCACGGTCTGCCAGAGCGCCACGAAGCCGGCCGCGACCAGCAGGCTGCCGCCGAGCCACAACCCGCGCCGCGCCAGCGTCACGGCGCGGGCTCCAGGCGCGCGGCGCGGCCGAGCAGCCGATCCTGCGTCATCGTCAGGAGCGCGTTGAGCGCGACGCCGAGCAGCCCGATCCAGACGAGGTAGGCCAGCATCAGGGCCGGCTGCAGCGCCTGCTGGGCCACCATGATGGCGTTGCCGAGCCCGCGCGGGTCGGCCGCGATCTCCACCGTCACGGCCACCACGAGCGCGATGCCGAAGGCGAGCCGCAGCGCGACGATGAGCCTGGGCAGGGCGGCCGGCAGCACGACCTTGGTCAGCCGCTGGCGGAACGACAGGCCGAGGACCCGCGCCACCTCGACGAGCTGGGGGTCGACGCCCGCGACGGCGGCGCGCGTGAGGATCAGCACCGGCCAGGTGCAGGAGAAGGCCACGATGCTCACCTCCATGCCGGGGCCGAAGCCGAGCGCGAGCAGCGCGATGGGGATCAGCGCGATCGAGGGCACGGGCCGGACGGCCTCGACCGTGACCTCCATCAGGCGGTCGGCCGCGCGGGACAGGCCCAGCACCACGCCGAGCGCGAGCCCGACGGCGGCGCCGAGGCCGAGCCCGACGGCCGCGGCGAACAGCGTCTGTCCCGTCGCCAGCGCGATGGAGCCGTCGCCCAGGGCCTCCAGGAGGGCCGCCGCGATGGCGCTCGGGGCCGCGACGGCGTCGCTGTGCAGGCCCGAGGACCGCAGGGCCACCTCGGCCAGCAGCACCAGCGCGGCCGGGAAGATCAGACCCTTGAGGGCGTCGATCACCGCTCGGCCTCGTGGATGAAGTCGAACAGCACGCGGCGCAGGCGGAGGAACTCCGGGTCCTCGCGGGTCGAGAGCTGGTCGCGCGGGCGCGGCAGGTCGACCGCGCAGGCGAGGCCCACCCGCCCCGGCCGCGGCACGAGGCCGATCACCCGGTCGCTGAGGTAGACGGCCTCGTCGAGGTCGTGCGTCACGAAGAACACGGTCGCGCCCGTGTCGGCCACGATCGCCAGCGTCTCGTCCTGGAGCGTCTGCCGCGTCATGGCGTCGAGGGCGCCGAAGGGTTCGTCCATGAGCAGGACGCTCGGGTCCTGCGCGAGGCAGCGGGCGATCTGCAGCCGCTGCTGCATGCCGCCCGACATCTGCGAGGGATAGCGGTCCTCCTGGCCCGCGAGGCCGACCCGCGCCAGGAGGTCGGCGATGCGCCGGGCGCGCCCGGCCTTCGGCGTGCCCGCGGCCTCGAGCGCGAGCGACACGTTGCCGGCCGCCGTGCGCCACGGCAGGAGCGCCTTGGCGTAGTCCTGGAACACGACCGCGATGTCGCGCCGGGGGCCGGTCACCGGCTTGCCGTCGATCAGGATGCGCCCCGCCGTCGCCCTGGCGAGGCCGGCCGCGAGGCGCAGCGCGGTCGTCTTGCCGCATCCCGACGGGCCGATGACGGACACGACCTCGCCCCGGCGCACCGCCATGTCGAGCCCGGAGATGATGGTGCGGCCCACCACCTCGAAGGCGACGCCCTCGAAGGCGATCAGCGGCGCCCCCGCGTCCGGCCAGGCGCGCGTCACGAGGGCCCGCCCTCCTGGCCGCCGTAGACGGTCTCCACCGTGTGGCGGAGGTGCCGCGCCAGGCCCGCGGCCGCCTCCTCGGCCCGGCGCGCGATGACGGTGTCGGCGAGGGCGCGGTGCTCGTCGAGGAACCAGGCCGGGGTCGTGAGGCGCCGCATCATCACGCGGCGGTAGCGGTAGGCCTGGAGGTACAGGTCGTCGTGCAGGGCCAGCAGGCGCGGCGAACCGCAGCCGGCGATCAGGGCCCGATGGAAGGCCTTGTGCAGGCCGTCGAACTCGGCCGAGCCCTCCGCCATCATCTCGGGGGAGCGCTCCAGGCACAGCCTCAGCCGGTGCAGGGCCGCGACGATGCCGACCTCCCAGACGTCGCCGCCCTGCGCCATGGCGGCGCGCAGGGCCTCCGTCTCGACGAGGATGCGGACGCGCGTGATGTCGTCGAGGTCGGCCCGCTCGACCTCGGCCACCCGGAACCCCCGTTGACCCACGGCCACGATCAGGCCGCGCGCGACGAGGCGCGACAGGCCCTCCCGCATCGGCGTGGTGCCGATGCCGTACTGTTCCGAGAGCGCCAGCACGGCGAGCCGCGCCCCGGGCTCCAGCGCACCGGACAGGACGTCCCGCTCGATCAGCAGGGCGGCGCGCTCGGCGAGGGTGCCCTCCCCGTCGGCGCGGGGCGGGGGCGGGACGGCGGGGGCGCTCGACATCAGGGCGCGAGGAGGGTCTTCACGTCGGTCGAGCCCTCGAGCATGTGCTGCCGCTTCATCACGTCGACCCACCATCCGAGCTGCCCGGCCGTCATGGTGGGGTCCGACACCGACACCTTCATGGCGCCGAGCAGCGCGGGGGGCATCTTGGTGAACCGCGAGATGGCGGCCCGGGCCTTGTCGGGATCGCGGTTGACGACCTCGGCGGCCTCGCCGATGGCCGCCCGGAAGGCCGCCATCGCCTGCGGGTTCGCGCCGGCCCAGTCCCGGGTGGCGGCGTAGAGGATCTGCGGCTCCCCGGGCGGGATGTCGGCCAGGATCGGGGCCGCGACGGTGCCGGTGCCCGCCCGGGTGATGCGCGACAGGACGGGCTCGGCCGTCACCACGGCGTCGACCGAGCCCGACTTCAGCACGTCGTTCATGGTGGGGAACGTCACCTCGACGAAGGACACGTCCTTGGGGTCGACCCCGTTCTCGATCAGCCAGCGGCGGAACAGCACGTCCAGGAAGGCGCCGATGCCCGGCACGCCGACCTTCTTGCCGACGAAGTCCTTCGGCGAGGCGACCGTCACGCCCGTCCTGACGACCGCGGCCGCGCTGTCGGCGGTCTGCGGCGCCGTGGACGACGCGCCGGCGACCGCGACGAGGTCGAGCCCGCCGTCCACGGCCTGGAGGAACACGGACGGCGTCGGGCCACCGATCTGGAGGGACCCGGACATCAGCGCGGCGGGGATGTTCGAGTTGAGCCCGATCAGCGTCAGCCGCGCGTCGAGCCCGTGCCGGGCGAAGATGCCGTCCTCCACCGCCACCGCGGCCGAGGCGCAGTCCGTGGTGGCCGTGCAGCCGATGTCGAGCGGCGTCCCCGCGCCGGCGCCGGGCGCCGAGAGGAACAGGCCCAGTGCCGCCACCGCGCCGATGCGGCGCCCCCGCGTTCCCGTCATCCCAACCTCCCCTGGCCCGCGGCCCCCCTTGCCGGTGCCGCGTTCTGTGCATAGAACGTCAGAATATATAGATTTGCAAGGGAGGCTGGGATGGCGAAGCTGGCGAGCTACCGGATCGGCGAGGGCCAGGTCCGGATCGGCATGGTTCACGGCGAGGGCCTGTTGTTCGACCTCGCGGCGGCGGCGCGGCGGATGGGGCACGTGGGCGCGCCGTTCGGGTCCATGCTGGACCTCATGGACGCGGGACCGGCGGGTCTCGACGCGGCGCGGCGCCTCTTCGACGACCGCCATGGCGAGGACGACCTGTCCGTGCCGCTCGCGTCCGTGACGCTGCTCGCTCCCGTGCCGCAGCCCCGGCAGATGCGCGACGCCATGAGCTTCGAGACCCACATCCGCCAGTCGCCCCGCGGCGCCATGAAGCTCGCCGCCAAGGGCGACGCCGCCGAGATCGCCCGGATCGACGCCGAGCCGCTCGCCCCCCTGGCGGACGTGTATCGGCAGATGCCGATCTTCTACTTCACGAATCACATGATCGTGCGCGGCACGGGCACGACCGTGCGCTGGCCGCGCTACAGCGAGGTGATGGACTACGAGCTGGAGATCGGGGTCTTCCTCGGCCGCACGGGCGCGGGCATCACGGCCGCGGCGGCGCGCGACCACATCTTCGGCTACACGATCTTCAACGACTTCTCGGCGCGCGACCAGCAGATGCGGGAGATGGCCGGGCGCCTCGGGCCCGCCAAGGGCAAGAGCTTCGACGGCGCCAACGTGCTCGGGCCGTGGATCGTGACGCCCGACGAGATCGGCGACCCCTACGCGCTCGCCATGGAGGCGCGGGTCAACGGCGAGGTCTGGTCGCGCGGGCGGAGCGAGGGGATGCTGTTCTCCTTCGAGGAGATGATCGCCTACATGTCGCGCGACGAGACGCTGTTCGCCGGCGAGTTCATCGGCTCGGGCACGGTGGGCAACGGCTGCGGCCTCGAACAGGGGCGCTTCCTGCAGCACGGCGACGCGATCGAGCTCGAGATCGAGCGCATCGGCGTGCTCGCCAACAGGGTCGAGCGCCAGGGCTGACGGCCCGCACGGGGAGGACGCTATGGCACACAGGATCATCGACCTTTCGGTCCCGCTCGCGAACGACATCCCGGCCGACCCGCCGGTGCAGAAACCGTCCATCACCTACGTGGACCACCAGCAATCGGTGCCCGACATCCTGCGGTTCTTCCCCGGCCTGAAGGCCGAGGACCTGCCCGAAGGCCAGGGCTGGGCGGTCGAGCGCGTCGCCATCTCGACGCACAACGGCACGCATCTCGACGCGCCCCTGCACTACCACCCGACCATGAACCGCGGCGAGCGGGCCATGACGATCGACGAGGTGCCGCTCGACTGGTGCTTCCGCCCCGGCGTGAAGCTCGACTTCCGGCACTTCCCGGACGGCTACGTGGCGACGGCCGCGGATGTCGCGGCCGAGCTCGACCGCATCGGGCACAGGCTGAGCCCGCTGGAGATCGTCGTGGTCAACACGGCCGCGGGCCTGCGGTTCGGGCAGGACGACTACGTCGCGAGCGGCTGCGGCATGGGCTACGAGGCCACCATGTACCTGCTCGACCGGGGCGTGCGCGTCACCGGCACGGACGGCTGGAGCTGGGACGCGCCCTTCGTGCACACGGCGAAGAAGTTCGCCGAGACGGGCGACGCCTCGCTGATCTGGGAGGGCCACAAGGCGGGGCGCCACACCGGCTATTGCCACATCGAGAAGCTGCACAACCTCGAAGGGCTGCCGTCGACGGGCTTCACCCTGAGCTGCTTTCCGGTGAAGATCGAGCGCGCCTCGGCGGGCTGGACGCGGGCCGTGGCGATCCTCGATGCGTGACGGCGACGTTGGGAGTGCTGTGATGGACGGATCGCTGCGCGTCGCGGTCGTCGGCGCGGGCCTGATGGGCCACGGCATCGCCCAGGTCTTCGCGGGCTTCGGCTGCGCGGTCCGCATCACCGATCCCGCGGCCGCGGCCCTCGCGACCGTGCGGGAGCGCGTGCGGGCCAACCTCGCCGAGATGGGCGAGGACGCGGCCGCGGCGGAGCGCATCGAGCCCTGCGCGACGCTGGAGGCTGCGGTCGCGGGCGCCGACTACGTCGTGGAGGCCGCGACCGAGGACCTCGCGGCCAAGCGCGCCGTGTTCGCCGCCATCGAGGCCGCGGCGGACCCCGCGGCCGTGCTGGCCTCCAACACCTCCGTGATCCCGATCACCTCCATCATGGGCGGGCTTCGCGATCCGTCGCGCTGCCTCGGCACGCATTGGTGGAACCCGCCCCACCTCGTGCCGCTCGTCGAGGTCATCGGCACGGAATGGACGCGGCCCGACGTCCTCGCCTGGACGCTCGACCTCCACCGCGCCCTCGGCAAGACCGTGGTCCACGTCAAGCGGGATGTCCCCGGCTTCATCGGCAACCGCCTGCAGGCGGCGCTGTGGCGGGAGGCGGTCTCGCTCGTCGAGCACGGCATCTGCGAGGCCGAGGACGTCGACGCCGTGGTGAAGGCCAGCTTCGGCCTTCGGCTGGCGGTGCTGGGCCCGATCGAGAACGCCGACCTGATCGGCACGGACCTGACGCTCGCGATCCAGAGGACGATCCTGCCGGCGATCGAGGCGAGCCCCCGCCCGTCGCCCTACCTCGAACGCCTCGTCGCCGACGGCCGGCTCGGGGTCAAGGCGGGTCGGGGCTTCCGCGACTGGACGCCCGAGGCCGTGACCCGCCTGAGACGCGACCTGAACCGCCATCTCCTGGACGCCCGCGATCGACGCGAGAGCCGGGATCCGAAGCCGGGCCCGTGACATGGCGTCCGGGTGACGAGCACTGAGGCTGGGCATTTGCGCCCTCCTCCCCTAGGGGCTAGCGTTGGCACACATCTCGGCGCTCGCGGGGGATGCCCTTCTCCCGCCCGCGGGAGAAGGGCGCAGACGCCCAGCGTCAGTGATGTGTGCCAACGCTGGCGCTGGTCCGAGAGGGGCAAGGCCCTCTCGATCGAAGCACTCGTCTCCGTGGAAGCCCTATCGTCGAGGCGATCCCACGCCCGCGGCCTCCCGCCACCGCGCCGCGTAGGCGGCGAAGTCCGCGCCCAGCCGGTCTCCGGCCCTCGAAAGCACCGCCGAATCCGTCACGCTCCGCCCACGTCCGGCACAGAGCCTGGCCGCGCCCGCGCTCGTGCCGGTCGCACCGGGCGACACCAGGACGGCACGGCCCGTGAGGCGCGTCAGGGCTTCGACGAACAGCGCATTGCGGGCGAAGGGCCCTTCGACCGTGGTGATCCCCGCCCCGCCGAGCCGGTCGAGGCAGGTCGCCGTCATGAGGGCCGCGTAGAGGCTCGCGGCCGCCGTATGCTCGGGCGCCGTCAGGCTTCGCACATCCCCGGACCAGCGGCCGGCGGCGTCCGGAAACGGCCCACTCCCCCGCACGAAGCTCGGCAGAGCCATCGCGCCGCGCGCGAGCACGGACCCCACCGCGGCCGCGTCGGGCTCCTCTGCGCGGCCGCCCGTGAGGATGTCGAACTCGCGCCCGCCCATGAAGCGGGCGGAGGGCACGGGCCGGCCGAAAGCGTCGACGTTGGCGAGCATGTCGCGCTCGGCGTCGAGCCGGTCGAGTGCGCCGCCGACCGCGAAGGCGACGATCCAGGTGCCGGTCGACACGATCGACTGGGGCCCGTCGCGGTCCTGGACGTGGGGCAGCAACGAGGCGTTGGAGTCGTGGATGCCGCAGGCGACCGGCACGGCGCGGCCGAGCCCGACCCGGCCGGCGATCTCGGGACGCAGCGGCCCCAGCACGTCGAAGGCGGAGCGGACCGGCGCCATCAGGGCGCCCCATCCCATCCGCTCGACGAGCGAGGAGAAGGAGCGGCGCTCCGGTGCCCAGAGATCCGTGTGGCAGCCGAGCGAGGTCGGCTCGGTGGCGGCGACGCCGGTGAGGCGCCACGCCCAATATTGCGGATAGGTGAGGAAGGCGGAGGCGCGCGCGAAGGATCCGGGGAAGGCCCGCGCCTGCCAGAAGAGCTGGGCGCCGAGGTTCAGGCCGCCCGGCAGCCGCGGCGAGAAGGTCTCGGCGAAGGCGGGGCGGACCCGGGCGTAGTCCTCGGCGAGGGCGTCGGGGCCGTCATGCTCGTAGTCGAGAACCGGCAGGGCGAGGCCGTCGGGGCCGACCAGCGCGCCCGTGGCCCCGTGGGTGGTGATCGACACGGCGTCGAATCCGCCCGCGGCGGCGAGGTCGGCGAGGCCGTCGAGGAGGAAGGCCTCGATGGCGGCGGTGTCGGCGTGGGGATAGGGGCCGTCCCGCCGCACGCGGTTCGGCATGGAGCGGCTCCACGCCTCCCGGTCCCCGTCCGCGTCGACGAGCACCAGCTTGACGTTGGTCTTGCCGACGTCGAGGACCGCGATCCGCCGGGGGGCGCTCATCGCAGGTGGAACAGGGTGCGGAGCGGCAGGACGGTCGGCGCGTCCGACGGCTCCGTCTCCATGATGTCGGCCATGTGGGCCCACCAGCGGCGCATCACCGGGTGGTCCGGCAGGGCGTCCATGGCGTGGTCGCGGCGGCGCCACAGCACCGCGAACAGCAGGTTCGTCTCCGGCTCGATGTGGATCGAATAGTCGGCCACGCCGGCCTCGCGCAGCAGCGCTTCGAGCGCGGGCCAGAGCGCGTCGTGACGCCGCCGGTACTCGTCCTCGCGGCCGGGGCGGAGCCGCATCGCGAAGGCATGCTTCTCGTGCGTGGCGGGGTCGAAGGTCATGCCGGCCTCCGCCGCCGCAGGGCCCGGCCGACCAGGATCGGCAGCGCGATGGTGCCGATCAGCATCAGCCCGATGACGATCGACATGACGATGCCCGGCACGTTGAGCAGGCCGAGCCCGTAGGTGACGAGGCCCATGACGAAGGCCGCGATGACGATGCCCGGGACGGTGCCCGAGCCCCCCTGGATGCTCACGCCGCCCAGCACCACGATCGTCACCACGTCGAGCTCCCAGCCGAGCGCGATCGAGGGGCGGGTGGAGCCGAGGCGCCCCGTCAGCATCACGGCGGCGAGGCCGGAGGCGAGGCCCGTCAGCAGGAACAGGATCAGGCGGATGCGCTCGACGCGCAGGCCCGAGAAGCGCGCCGCGGATGCATTGCTGCCGATGGCCCGCACGGCGCGGCCGAAGACGGTCACGTGGAGCACGACCCCGGCCACGACCGCGAGGGCGAGGAAGCAGGCGAACTCGAAGGAGACGGCCCCCCACGCGTAACCCTGACCGAACCAGCCGAAGTCCGGCGGGTAGTCCTTCAGCACGCCGTCGCCGAGCGCGAGGTAGCTGAGCCCGCGGAACAGGCTCATCGTGCCGATCGTCGCCATGATGGAGGGCAGGCCGAGCCGCGCCACCAGCAGCCCGTTGACGAGCCCGCAGACCGCCCCGACAACGAGCCCCACGGCGACGAGCCCCGGTGTGCCGATGCCGGCCGCCGCCGCCTCGCCCATGGCGGTCGACGCGAGGGCGATGATGCCGCCGACCGACAGGTCGATCTCCCCCGCCATCACCACGAACGCCATGGCGAGGGCGACGATCGACTTCTCGGTGAAGTTGAAGGTGGCGTCCGAGAGGTTCCACAGATCGAGGAAATACGGCGACGCCAGCGAGTTGGCGACGAAGATCGCGACCGCCACGGCGAGCAGCAGCGCTTCCCAGCTCGTGGCGAAACGCCGAAGCGGAGACACGAGGCGGTCCGGGAGGACGCGGGGTGCGGGGGCGGCGGCCTGGATCGTCATGGCCTCACTCCGCCGGCTGCACGCGGGTCGGCCGCAGGATGATGCGGCCGCGCCGGCGCTCGGCGCGGGTGTTCAGCGCCACGGCCGCGATGATGATGGCGCCCGAGATAGCCATCTGGGCGAAGGGCGACACGTTCACCACCGGCAGCGCGTTCTTGATGGTGCCGAGGAACAGCGCGCCCAGCACGGCGCCGCCGACCGAGCCGATGCCCCCCGCGATCGACACGCCGCCGATGACGCAGGCCGCGATGACGTCGAGCTCGAAGCCCGACGCGACATCGACGTAGGCCACCGCGTAGCGGGCGATCCACAGGTAGCCGCAGAGGCCCGACAGCGCGCCCGAGAAGCAGAAGGCGAGGAAGCGCGACCGCCCGGCGTCGATGCCGGCGTAGACCGCGGCGGTGGGGTTGCCGCCGACCGCGTACCAGCTCCGCCCGACCCCCGTGCGGCCGAACACGATCCAGGCGATCGCGACGACCGCGACGGCGGCCCAGCTCAGCACCGGCACGCCGAGCACCTCCGCCCGCGGCACCGCCAGGAACGCCGGGGTGAACTGGAAGCTGTTGATCCAGGCGCCGCCCGACAGCACGAAGGCGAGGCCGCGGAAGATCGTCAGCGTGCCGAGCGTCACCACGATGGGCGGGATGCCGAGCCGCCACACCAGCGCGCCGTTGACGGCGCCGAGCAGGAGCCCGAGGCCGAGCGCCAGGGGCACCAGCAGGGCGAGCGGCACGCCGGGATGGTGGGCATCGATCAGCGCCACCGCCATGCCGGTCAGGGCCACGTTGGCGGCCACCGACAGGTCGACCGAGCGCGTCAGGATGACGGCGGCCTGCCCCAGCGCCATGATGATCAGGATGGACGTGTCGTTGAACACCCCGCCGAGGCTCGACGGGGTCACGAAGGCGGGGAACCGCGCCGCGATGGCGGCGAGCAGCACCGCCAGCGCCGCGACGAGCAGCATCTCGCGCCGGGCCAAGAAAGCCCGGAGGCCGACGGCCCCGGCCGGGCCCCGCCGGGGTGCCGCGGCGCTCAATGGAGGCTCCCGGCGTTGCCGGTCGCGGCCCCGACCAGCATCTCGGGCGTGAGGCCCTCCCGGGCGTAGAGCCCGGCGAGGCGGCCCTCGCGCATCACCATCACCCGGTCCGCCATGCCGAGGATCTCGGGCAGTTCGGACGACACCATCAGCACGGCGAGCCCCTGGCCGGCGAGCTCGCTCATGAAGGCGTGGACGGCCGCCTTCGAGCCGATGTCGATGCCCTTGGTGGGCTCGTCGAGGATGATGACCTTGGGCTTCGTGGCGAGCCACTTGCCGATGACGACCTTCTGCTGGTTGCCGCCCGACAGCGTGCCGACGGGTTGCGACAGCGAGGCGGCGCGCAGATCGAAGCGCTCGGCATAGTGGCGGGCGAGCCGGAACTCCTCGGCTGAGCGGATGAAGCCGCGGCGCGACACGGCGCCGAGGCAGCCCATCGTGGCGTTCTCGACGATCGGCATGGACAGCACGGCGCCGTGGCGGCCGCGCTCGTCGGGCACGTAGACGAGGCCGGCGCGGATGGCGTCCGCCGCCGACCGGATGCGGATGGGCCGGCCGTCGACCGCCACGGTGCCGGCCGAGGGGGCCGTGATGCCGAACAGCGACTGGCACAGCTCCGAGCGCCCGGCGCCGACGAGCCCGTAGAGGCCGAGGATCTCGCCCCGGCGCAGCGTGAAGTCGATGCCGTCGAACTCGGTCGGGTGACAATAGCCCGCGACCTCCAGCACCGGGGCGCCGATCTCGGCCGGGACCTTCGGAAAGACCTTGTCGACGCTGCGGCCGACCATGAGCTTGACGAGGCCGGCGTGGTCGATGTCGGCCATGCGGCCGGATCCCACCGTGCGGCCGTCGCGGAACACCGCGTAGTCGTCGGCGATGCGGTACAGCTCCTCGAACTTGTGGGAGATGAAGAGGATGGCCTTGCCCTGCCCCTTCAGCCGCTCGATCACGCGATAGAGGTCCTCGACCTCCTTGTGGGACAGGGCGGCGGTCGGCTCGTCCATGATGACGATCTCGCTGTCGATCGACAGGGCGCGGGCGATGGCCACCAGGTGCCGCTGGGCGATCGACAGGTCCTTCAGCCGCGTCGAGGGGCGGATCGGCGCGTCGAGGCCATACAGGATCGCGGCGGAGCGCGCCCGGATGGCGGCCCAGTCGACGAGGCCGAGGCGGTTCCGCGGCGCGTGGCCGAGGTAGATGTTCTCCGCCACCGTCAGCTCGTCGAACAGCACGGTCTCCTGGTGGATGGCCGTGATGCGGGCCGCCTGCGCGGCCTCGGGCGACGCGAAGGCGACGGGCGCCCCGCCGATCAGGATCTCGCCGGCGTCGGGGCGGTGGATGCCGGTGAGGATCTTCACCAGCGTCGACTTGCCGGCCCCGTTCTCGCCCACCAGCGCGGTGACGCGCCCGGGGCGCAGCGCGAGATCGACGCCGTCGAGCGCCCTGACGCCGGGGAAGAGCTTGGACACGCCGCGCAGTTCCAGCAGCGGCGACGGTATCGCCGAAGCGACGCCCGGCGGCGCAGTCGACGGGGCGACCTGCATGACGGAGGACAAGGCTTTCGCTCCCGTGGTGATGGGTGCCCTTCTCCCCGGAGGGCTAACGTTGGCACACATCTCGGCGCCCGCGGGGGGTGCCCTTCTCCCGCAAGCGGGAGAAGGACGGCAGTGAATGCCCAGCGTCAGTGATGTGTGACTACGGCAGCCCCGGAGGGGAGAAGGGCATCGTCGAGGGCTCAGAACACCTTGGCGAACTTGTCGACGTTGGAGCTGTCGTAGACGAAGGGGTCCGCCATGGCGCCCTCCAGGCCGGCGTCGAGCTTCACCTTGCCCATGCGCCCCATCGGCAGCTCGGCGTCGGGGGCGGCCTTCTCGCCCTTGACGAGGTCGTAGGCGAGGTAGGCGGCCGAATAGCCGAGGTCGATCGGGTTCCAGATGGCGAAGCTCCTGGTGGCGCCGGAGTGCACCGCACCCGCCATCTCGGAGGGCAGGCCGAGGCCGGTGACGAAGACCTGACCGACCTTGCCGGCATCCTTCACGGCCTGCGCGGCCGCCACGATGCCGACCGAGGTCGGCGCCACGATCACCTTGACGTCGGGATGGGTCTGCAGCAGGCCCTGCGTCTCGCGGTAGCTCTTGTCGCTGAGGTCGTCGCCGTAGACGGTGGCCACGAGATCGAGGCCCGGGTATTGCGGCAGCGCCTTCTTCATCTCGGCGATCCAGGTGTTCTGGTTGGTCGAGGTGGCGGTGGCCGACAGGATGGCGATCTTGCCCTTGCCGCCGGGCAGGGCGTCGGCCGCGAGCTTGTCGAGCATGTTGCCGATCAGCGGGTTGGACGACGGGTTGAGGTGCATCATACGGCCCTCGGCCGCCACCGCCGAATCCCAGGAGATCACCTTGATGCCGCGCTGCATCGCGCGCTTCAGCACCGGCACCAGCGCGTCCTTGTCGTTGGCCGACACCGCGATGGCGTCCACCTTCTGCGAGATCAGGGCGTTGATGACCTCGATCTGCCCCTCGGCCGTCGTGGTCGTGGGGCCGGTATAGACGATCTTCACGTCGCCGATCTGCTTCGCCGCCTCCTCGGCACCCCTGCCGGCGGCTTCGAAGAAGCCGTTGCCGAGCGACTTCGCCACGAGTGCGATCTTGATCTCGGCCGCCTCCACCGCCGTGGTGAAGAGGGCGCCGGCCAGCGCGGTCGACAGGGCCAGGGTTCTCAGAAGCGTCACGATGTCCTCCCTCATATGTCGTTTCTTCTCGTCGTCCGCTCCGCGCGATGCTGCGCGGTTACGCGATCGACGACGACGGTCTTTGATCGGAAGGCCGACGCGGGTCGGCGACGATCAGGTCGATCCCGGCCGCCTCGACCATCCGGCGGTCGTCCGCGGTGATCCGGCTGTCGGTGATGATGCGGGTGGCGCGGTGGAGCGGCGCCAGGATCATGGAGGACTGTGCCCGGAACTTCGTGGCGTCGACCAGCAGGACCAGTTCGTCCGCCTGCCGCATCAGCCGCTGCTCGGACGAGATGATCAGCGCGTCCTGCTCCATGATGCCGAGCGAGGAAACACCCATGGCGCCCATGAACATGCGGCGCGCGCGGAAATGCACGGTGCCGTCGTCCTCGAAGGGGCTGAGAATGATGTTCTGCTCGCGGTAGACCGTGCCGGACGGCAGCATCACGGTGCAGGCCGAGTGGCGCAGGAGGTGGTCGGCCACCGAGAAGGCGTTGGTGAGGACCTGGAGCTTCAGGCTCGCCAGCGCATGCACCATCTGGAACGTCGTGGTGCCGCCGTTGATGATGATGGCGTCGCCCTCGGCGCAGAGGTCCACCGCCGCACGCCCGATGGCGCGCTTCTCGAGGAGGTTCGGGCCCGCGCCTCCGCCCGGGGGGTTCAGGGCGACGAGCGTGGGGGGCTGGAGGGCTTCGGCGCCGCCGCGCAGCTTCTTCAGCCGGCCCTGCGCGGCGAGGGCCGCGAGGTCGCGCCGCACCGTCGCGTCCGACCCGCCGGTCGCAGCCGCGAAATCCTGCACGGTCGCGACGCCGCGGCTCACGAGCAGGTCCAAGATGATGCGGTGGCGTTCACGCTCGTGCATCGGTCCCTCCGAAGTCCCGTCTAGGCAGTTTCGGGGCGGGCGTCAACAGTTTCGAGCAAGAGCGATCATACTGCGCCGCAGTAACGATTGCTGCGGTGGCGATATTGACAGTTCATGATCGATACTGCGATGACGTGAGCGAAGAGGACGGGAGGCGCCGCAGACGTCTCCCGGGCGGCCGCGGTGCGGCCGGACCACCACGGGGGACACCATGCCGGACGCTCGCCAAGGGCTCCTGGAGGATCGCTGGGACGACGCCGCGGCGGCGGGCCTCGACGAGCCCGGCCTCCTGCTTTACCGCTCGAACCTGCTCGGCGCCGACAAGCGCATCACCAATTATGGCGGCGGCAACACCTCCGCCAAGGTGACGGCGAGGGACCCGCTGACGGGCCGCGATGTGGAGGTCCTCTGGGTCAAGGGCTCCGGCGGCGACGTCGGCACCATGAAGCTCGACGGCTTCGCGACGCTCTACCGGGACAAGCTGGACAGCCTGCGCGGGATCTACCGCGGTCCCGAGCACGAGGACGAGATGGTGGGATACCTGCCCCACTGCACCTTCGCGCTGAACGCCCGCGCGGCCTCCATCGACACGCCGCTCCACGCCTACCTGCCCTACCGTCACGTCGACCACATGCACCCGGACGCCGTCATCGCGATCGCGGCGACGCGGCAGAGCCGGGAGTTCACGCGGCGCATCTACGGCGACGAGGTCGGCTGGCTGCCGTGGCGCCGGCCGGGCTTCGAACTCGGGCTCATGCTGTCGCGCTTCGCAAAGGAGAACCCGGAGGCGAAGGGCGTGGTGCTGGAGAGCCACGGGCTCTTCACCTGGGGCCACGACGCGAAGTCCTGCTACGAGACCACGCTGCGCATCATCAACAAGGCGATCGCCTGGTTCGACGAGGAGACGCGGGGCACGTCCCCCTTCGGCGGCGCGGCGGTCGAGAGCCTGACGCCCGGGGCGCGCCGCGCCTTCGCGTCGAAGCTGATGCCGGAGATCCGCGCCCGCATCGGCGCGGCGGAGCGCAAGGTCGGCCATCTCGACGACGGTGCGGCGGTGCTGCAGTTCGTGAACTCGCGCGACCTGCGCGGGCTCGCGGCGCTCGGCACGAGCTGCCCGGACCATTTCCTGCGCACCAAGATCCGCCCCCTGGTGATCGACTTCGACCCCGCCACCGGATCGGTCGAGGCGGTGCTGGACGGGCTCGACGCCGCCATCGCCCACTACCGTGAAGGCTACGCGGCCTACTACGAACGCTGCCGGCACCCGGACAGCCCGGCGGTCCGCGACGGCAACGCGGTCGTGTACCTCGTGCCGGGTGTGGGCATGATCACCTTCGCGCGCGACAAGGCCACGGCGCGCATCGCGGGCGAGTTCTACGTCAACGCCATCAACGTGATGCGGGGCGCCTCCTCGGTCGACACCTACGTGGGGCTGCCCGAGCAGGAGGCCTTCGACATCGAGTACTGGCTGCTGGAGGAGGCGAAGCTCCAGCGCATGCCGAAACCCAAGAGCCTCGCGGGGCGCGTCGCGCTGGTGACGGGCGGCGCCGGCGGCATCGGGCGCGCGGTGGCGGCCAGGCTGCTGGGCGAGGGCGCCTGCGTGGTGCTGGCCGACATCGACGCCGAGGCGCTGGCCCGCGCCGAGGCCGAGTTCTCCGAGGGCTACGGGCGCGACCAGGTCCGCGGCGTGAGGCTCGACGTGACGGACGAAGACGCCGTGGCGGCGGGCTTCACCGAGGCCGTGGCCGAGTTCGGCGGGCTCGACATCCTGGTGTCCAACGCCGGCATCGCGTCGTCGGAGCCGGTGGAGACCACCAGCGTCGCCATGTGGGACCGCAACATGGACATCCTGGCCAAGGGCTACTTCCTGGTGTCGCGCGAGGCGTTCCGGCTGATGCGCCGGCAGAAGCTCGGCGGCGCCCTGGTGTTCGTGGCGTCGAAGAACGGCCTCGCGGCCTCGCCCAACGCGTCGGCCTATTGCACCGCCAAGGCGGCCGAGATCCACCTAGCGCGCTGCCTCGCCTTGGAAGGCGCGGACGCCGGGATCCGCGTCAACGTCGTCAACCCGGACGCCGTGTTGCGCGGCTCGAAGATCTGGACGGGGGAGTGGCGCGAGCAGCGTGCCGCCGCCTACAGCATGAGCGGCGACGAGCTCGAGGATCATTACCGCAAGCGCTCCATGCTGAAGCGCTCGGTGCTGCCCGAGGACATCGCCGAAGCCGTCTATTTCCTCGCCTCCGACCTGTCGGCCAAGTCCACCGGCAACATCATCAACGTCGACGCCGGCAACCCTCAGTCCTTCACGCGCTGAGGGTCGGCCATCGCGGCGCTCCCGGGACGCGCGCCCGTTCTCCCCTGGGGGTTGCCGTCGTCACTGATCTCCGTGGGATCCTGCAGCGATCACCCCATCGTCAAAACTCCAGGATGTCCGATGTCCGGCTTGCCGATCGACCCAGACCTGATCGCCGCCCACAACGCCCCCCGCGCCCGAGCGCTCGCCGAGGACTGCGACTCGCTCGGCACCCGCCTGGCCCGGCGCGGGGTCGACCTCGACGCCGTCACGGCCAAAGTGTCGGCCTTCACGGTGGCGATCCCGTCCTGGGGGGTCGGCACGGGCGGGACGCGCTTCGCCCGCTTCCCCGGCCCCGGCGAGCCCCGCGGCATCCACCAGAAACTCGACGATTGCGCGGTGATCCAGCAGCTCGGCCGCGCCACGCCGGCCGTGTCGCTGCACATCCCCTGGGACCGCGCCCCCACGGCCGAGCTTCGCGCCCGGGCCGAGGCGCTGGGCCTGCGCTTCGACGCGATGAACTCCAACACCTTCCAGGACCACCCGGGCGAACCCGACCACAGGCTCAGCTACAAGTTCGGCTCGCTCAGCCACACCGACCCGGCCGTGCGGGCCCAGGCGGTGGCGCACAACCTCGAATGCATCGCCATCGGCGAGGCGTTGGGCTCGACGGCCCTGACGGTGTGGATCGGCGACGGCTCGAACTTCCCCGGCCAGAGCCACATGGGCCGGGCCTTCGAGCGCTACCTCGACGCGATGCGGGAGATCTACGCCGCCCTGCCCGAGGGCTGGCGGCTCTTCTCCGAGCACAAGATGTACGAGCCGGCCTTCTACTCGACCGTCGTGCAGGACTGGGGCACGAGCCTCATCGCCGCCCAGGCGCTCGGCCCCAAGGCGGCCTGCCTCGTCGACCTCGGCCACCACGCGCCCAACGTCAACGTCGAGATGATCGTGTCGCGGCTGGCCCATGCGGGCAAGCTCGGGGGCTTCCACTTCAACGACTCGAAATACGGCGACGACGACCTCGACGCCGGCGTCATCGACCCGTTCCGCCTGTTCCTCGTCTTCAACGAACTCGTCGACCTGGAGGCGCCCGGCTTCGCGCCGGCCTACATGATCGACCAATCCCACAACGTGACCGACCCGATCGAGAGCCTGATCCGCTCGGCCGACGAGATCCGCCGCGCCTATGCCCAGGCGCTGCTGGTCGATCGCGCGGCGCTGGCCGGACACCAGGACGTCAACGATGCCCTGATGGCCTCCGAGATCCTCAAGGCGGGCTTCCGCGCCGACGTCGACCCGATCCTCGCGCGGGCGCGGATGGAGACCGGCGGCGCGATCGACCCCATCGCGGCCTACCGGGAGAGCGGCTACCGCGCGCGGGTCGCGGCCGGGCGGCCAGCCGCCCAGGGCGGCGGCGGCGGCATCACCTGACGCCTCCGGAACTTCCCGCCCTGCGCGTGTCCCTGTTCATCGGCCGCTTCAACGACGCGCTGTTCCCCGGCACCGGCCGGGCTCGGGTCGAGGGGCTGGAGCGGCTCGGCTGTCGACAGGCATCCAGGGTGTACCCCATCCGAAACCAGCTCATAGCATTGTGAAAGCTGGATGTCTCATGACGGATTCCGGGGTGATGATGCAGGATCCCGAGTTCGCGTCGGTCTGGTTTCGAAAGGCCCTCGGCCTTTGGAATCCAGTGCGCAGGGTAGCATCACCCTGGAAGCGGAAAGAGCCTGGGTCCATAGCTTTAGTCAACAACAGTGCAGATCCACGTTCAATCCGATGTGATCTCGCTAGAAGCGTATATTCCCATCCCGCTCGGCGGCTGTCGCGCTGATGGGGCTTTGAATGGTCGGTCACGGCGGGGCTTGACGGGTTGGCGGGAGGAGGACTCAACCCTGGCATGGTTGTCCCACCGCTGCCCGATCTGACGACGCTGACGTCCGCCCAGAAGGACGCGCTGATCGTCACCCTGTGGGAGCAGGTCGTGTCGCTGACGGCGCGGCTCACGGCCCTGGAGCAGCGGCTGAACGAGCCTGCGAGGACGCCGGACAACTCCAGTGTGCCACCGTCCAAGGAGCAGAAGCCGAACCGGTCCGACACGTCCAAGCCTGCCGACCCGCGCAAAGGCAGCCTGGGCCGCAAGGGCGGGGGCCGCAGCCTGATGGCGGAGCCCGATCGGATCGTGAGCGCCAAGGCGGCCGGATGTCGGCACTGTGGCACGGCGAGGCCGATCATCACCTCCACGGCCGACACGACAAGATCGAGCTGCCGCGCGTCAGCCCCGTGGTGACGCGGGTGGAGCGCTACGCCGGGCAGTGCTCGTGCTGCGGCGGCACGACCCTGGCGCCGGTCCCGGACGGCCTGGAGGAGGGCTCGCCTCCTGAGCCTGTCGAAGGGTGGCCCGAGCGTGGTGGCGATGGCGCTCGACCTGCGCTTCACCCACGCCATCAGCTATCGGCGCCTGCGCCGCCTGTTCGCGCACCTGTTCGGCCTCGCCATCAGCGAAGGGGCGCTCGATGCCCTGTTCCGCCGCGCCAAGCCCGCCTTCGATGATGCCACGGCGGCCCTCCTGGCCCGGCTGCGCCGGTCGCGGATCGTGTGCTCGGACGAGACCAGCGTGCGGATCGATGGGCGGACCTGTTGGAACTGGGTGTTCCAGAACGAGCAGGTGGTGATCCACGTCGTGCGCCAGAGCCGGGGCGCCGGCGTGGTGGCCGAGGCGATGGGCGGCCACCGCCCGGCCATCTGGGTGTCGGACCTGTTCGGTGCCCAGCAGGGCAATGCCGATCTCTGGCAGGTCTGCCTCGCCCACCAACTCCGCGACTGCCAGTTCGCCATCGACGGCGGCGACACCGTCTTCGCACCCCGCATGGGGGCGCTGCTGCTGCGCGCCGTGCTCCTGGCACGCCGGCGCAAGACCCTGGCGGCCAGCACGCGCCAGCAGTACCGCAGGCGCCTCGACCGGGACCTCGACGCCGTCATGGCGCTCAGCCCCATCAACCGACACGGCCAGCGCCTCCGAAAACGCTACGGCAAGGTCCGCAACGACCTCTTCACCGTCCTGATCCACCCCGACGTTCCGCCCGACAACAACGGCTCCGAGCGCGAGCTTCGGCCCATCGCCACCGACCGAAAAGTCACGGGCGGCTTCCGATCCGACTGGGGAGCAGATCTCTTCGCCAGCGTCAGGTCCGTCGTCGGCACCGCAGCCCGAAACGGCATCGACGCCTATGCGGCTATCTGCAACACCCTATGCGGGTGCACAAACCCCCTACCAGGTTGAGCAGTTACATCTCATCAAGCCCATTGGCGAGATCAATTGCATACAGGATGAAAGTGTTCCACGAGAATTCGAAATTCTGACTATCCTATATCCTTGATATACAGTCCTTTCTGCATAACGTACCTGATCTGCCGGGAATAGGCGAATTGAAGAAGGCGGGATGTCAGCCCTCTCGGAAAGAGGACGATAATCTCCCATGCCGCAATTTTACTTTGATAAAATAAACCTAAAGGGGTTTCATCGCAACGATTTCGGCGATATTTTTGACGGCATTAACGAGGCCGTTGCTCAGACGCAGACGATTTTGACAGACATCGCTCGTGAAGAGATGCCGGATAAGGATCATCACAAAATCGCGTGTGAGGTTAGAGACGATGCTGATCACATCGTCTACCAAGCGGAGCTGACGTACTTGGGTCGGCGATTTCGACCTAATTGATCCCATGGTGGAACTATCGCGCTGTCGGCATGACGCGCTTTCGAAGCGAGATGCTAGACTTCTGCCTTCTCAGATCTTTGGCACTTGACCCGCCAGCCAATCCGCTTCCGAGAAGACGCATTATCGGAAGCGAGCGATGGGGGCTGACCCCGGCTGCTTGTCGACCGGAGTCGACCCATCCCGGGAGTAGGGCGCTGACTGGCGCCAGCTCCATAGTGGCCGTTAGCCTTGTCACTAGGCCTTGACGGCACGCCGTCGCTGGACCAAGCATTCTCTGCTGCGCATTTGGACAGTGGGCCTCCAGTGCTCAAATTATATAATTATAATCTGCTCAACCTGATAGTCAGTTGAGGGAGTTTTCTCCATGATCAATGTCATTGATCTCGATCCTAGTGTTTGCCGAATTTATCGGACCGCGTCGGTGTAGGAGAGGTAGGCTTATGGGTGATCTAGATCTCATGGCGTATGCGGTGTCGGCCATCCAGGAAGCGAGTTTTACTGACGATGCCTGGGAAAAGGCGCTGACGCTCATAGGGAGGCTCCTCCACAGTCCCTCCACCGTACTAGCGCTGGAAAGTAAGACCCTCACATTTCCCATCGTCCGCAGTGTAGGCCTTCCGAAGGAAGCAGAAGACGCCTATGCACATAGAGGTCAAGTTATCGATCCCGTAATCGCCTATGTCCGCGCGTCCCCTACCGGTATAGCCTATCCAGATTGGTTCGCCATCGACCAGAAATCCTTCGATAAATCAGTTTTTGCATATGAGTTTGCTAATTTGTTTGACATGCGGCACTGCATGCAAGCCTTTACTGATCGCAGTGGCGAGATCTCGGGTTTCCTGACTTTCACACGCCCGGCGCGGTGGGAGGCCTACTCGGAAAACGATCGGAATTTGGCGCATGCCATCCTGCCCCACATCCGACATGCGCTGCGCGTCCATCGGCACCTGACGGAGGTGGAATTCCAACGCGGCGCGGCACTCGATGTCCTGAACCGCCTCGAACAAGGCATATTCCTCGTTTCCGCCGATCTCACCATCCGCTTCGTCAACAGGGAGGGTGAACGCCTTCTACGATCCAGCGGTGGGTTGACGACCGTTAAGGGACGGCTCACCGCCGCGAACCCCGCCGATGCGGCGCGCCTGCAGACCACCGTCGTCAGGGCCGTTGCAAGGGGTCTATCAGTCGATACCGGCGTTCTCCGCATTTGCAGAGGGGATCGTCGCCGCCCTGTTCTCGTGCGCGTCCTTCCCTTCGGCTCCGATCTCTTGCAAGGCGCTTGCGGCACCGATCGCGCCGTCTTCATCATGGCAGTGGATCCAGATGGACCCGACTGCGGCGAGGCCAATTTCCAAGCTATCTTCGATCTTACCCCTGGCGAAGAGCGAGTAGTCTGTCTCATCGCCGAAGGCGTGACCCTCCCGGACATCGCTGAACGCCTCGCCGTCTCACTCCCGACCGTGAAGAGCCACCTGCAACACATCTTTCAAAAGACTGGAACACATCGCCAAGCGGAGTTGGTCGCGCTGGTGCGACGCATCCGAGGTATCGTCGCGAAGTAGGCGTCCGTGCGCTGCGACCGGTCCAGCAAGCCGCTTGCCTGCAGAAGACCGGGAGTCGGCCCGTTTAGATTCTGATCACACCGGAAAGCAACCATCGCCTCAGAGACATTTCCCTGCAGCTTGTAGTGGCTGGGTGGGGCCGAACACAAGTCGGCATAGCTCTCCGTCGGGCGGCACCATCGGCGGTATCTGCCCGGATTGCCGTCTCGACCAGAGGACCAGTCCAGTTTGACAGTTGTAGATCACCAAGGTCTCGCCTTCCTCTTCACAGGTGCCGCGCGGCTCTTTTCCTCGCGAAGGCGAACAGGAGAAAATGGAGAGCGTAACGACTACGCCAGATAGTACGATCAATGTTGTCCACTTTCGGGCTTCGCCCCTCTCGCTCACGGTGCTCATTCCAAACTCCTGGGTGGAAAGCCCTCATGGCAATGGGAGGCTACGTACGATCATCAGGCTTATGAGGAAGATGCCTGCGAGGGATCCCGCCACTGTCAGCGCAATCCTGTTGCCGCACTGCGCCAGGGTGCGCAGGTCGACGGTGAGGCCGAGCCCGGCCATCGACACGACCGTCAGCAGGTGAGCCGCTGATGCGATCGGTCCGATTAACACGCCTGGAAGGACGTCTGACGAGCGGCACGATGCCAATCCGACGAAGCCCACCAGGAACCAGGGGACGAGCGTCGTGATCGGCGTTGATATCCGGGGCGCTCCTTGTCCCTCTTGCTGAGGTGGTGCTCGTCGAAGCAGCCGACGCTTTCGCCCCGCCACGATGCCGGCTATGCCAAGCACGACCGGGCCGAGCATCAGAACGCGCAACAGCTTGACGATGGTACCGATCTGGCTGCTTAGGGTACCGACCGGCAGGGTTGCAGCCAGCACCTGTGGAACGGAATAGACAGTCAGTCCCGCCAACTCGCCGTATTGAGTCAGCGTCAGGTGCAAAACGGGAATGAGAGCGGGCAGAGCCAGAACGACCAGCAACCCAAATACGGCCGTAAACGATACGGCCGTGGCGATGTCGCGTGCGCCGGCTCCAATCAGAGGCGCGACCGCGCCAATCGCCGCGTTCCCGCAAATCGAGTTTCCGCAGGCGACTAAAACCGACAACCGGACAGGCAAGCCACAGGCTCGTCCGAAGGCATAGCTTCCAGCGACAGCGGCCACCACGAGCATGCCGACGCTGATGATCGTGGCCAGTCCGAGCCGCGATAGGGTCGTCACATCGATTGAGACGCCCAGCAAAACGACTGAGCATTCGAGGAGGAACTTGGCACTACACGTGATGCCTTGTTCCCAAGCCGTGCCGGGCCGCCAGACTAAGCGGACACTGGTTCCGAGAAGAATAGCGAGAACAACCGGATCGATGAGCAGCCGACCTGTCATGGCGATCTCGACGGGCGCGAGGCGATCGGCGAGGAGCGCGACGGCAAGGCAGAGCGTGACGCCTGGAAGGACGCGCCCCAGCCATGTGATGCGGTTTAAGGGGAGTGCGGTGGTCATGGTTGACCGAAAGATTAGGAAGTGATGAGCGGTGACCGGGCAATCAGGATTGCCTCGGCTCAAGAGGTTCTCGAAAGTCGTTACCCGCGGGCAAAGACCACTGGTCGTCGCGAGATTGACGCGACCTCGGATCCGGTCAGGCCCAGATTGGCAGCGATGAGGTGGGTGGGGACGGTCGAGAGCCACTGAGAAAGCGAGCACTCGGCATAGCTCGCCGCGTCGTGGACACCGACGAAGTGGCACGGGCCGGTCCCGATGTTCTGTACGGTGTGCCCCATGGCACGAGGAAGGTAGGCGCAGTCGCCTGGCGCCAACTCAGCCGACGCCATCCGCTTTTCGGCCTCGAAGATCGTCACCTTCGTGCGGCCTTCCAAAAGGAACTGCCATTCATTCCCGCCAGGATGCCAGTGCGGCGCATGGATCGCCCCAGGTTGCAGGGTCTGTAGGAAGCCTGTCATCGTGCTGGATACCGGGAAGGCAGCGGCGGACGCAACACGAAGGGATCCCGCCTCGGTGTCGATCAGCGGGTTGCTCTCAGACAAGGCGAAGCGGTGCGATTGCTTGGGTTCGAGGCGCTGCTGCGCTGTGGCTTGGTCGCTCTCAATCGGCACCACTGGTCCCTGCATGATGTAGGTCTCACCTTCGGGCAGCCGCTGGGCCACGGTGTCCGAAACACCAAGCGTGGTCTGCAGCATGGGACCGTCGAGGCGGCTCATGAAGTCGCTCAGACCAAACGTTCCATGTTCGCCGTAGCGTCCGTCGTCGAAGGTCAGGATGGCGTGGCAGGGCGATGCACCGAGGGTTTGGATGGCGTGCGCGTGGCCCGCCGGAAAGGACCATGTGTCACCAGGCCCGAAATTGACGATCTCCATCACACCGGCAGGGTCCACGATCGTAGCTTGGCATCGGCCTGCGATCACGTAGGCCCACTCGGCGGAGGAGTGCCAATGCATCTCCCGTACGCCGCCTGCATTGAGGAACAGATGAGCTCCAGCGATGCCCGTCGCGATGGGAAGCTGATTCATCGTCAGGTCACGAGCCCAGCCGCCCGAGGTCGCCTTGATTGGCCCGGAGTCGAGCGATGCGGTGAAGGCCTGTGCATCTCCTGACTTGCGTGGGATCGTGCGCACGAACTTCGAGGATGACTCAGCGTCACGTCCGGCCGCATGTCCGTCTCCGTCCGCCCCACGCGCCTGCAGCGTCGCGAGTGTTCCCGCGCCCAGTGCCAGACCGCTGAGAATTGTGCGTCTCTCGAAATCCATGATTGCCCCCGGAATCATCGATAGCCCGCGTGGGTTGCAGTCGGCAGTCAGTTGGCTGGCGATCTGGCGACCTAAGGCGACCCGCAATGTCAACGAAAAGCTGGGGAAGTCTCCATCCAAACGAATGAGAAATTGTAACTCCCAAGGGGGAGGGTGAGTCGGATTTGCCACTTGGGCTGAGATTGTCCCTTGCCCTTCCTGATTCTGGTTGCGCGGAGAAGGGCTGGCATGAGTCCCCAATGGGATGGTTCTGTCTTCTGATGTCGGCGCGCTGATCGAAGAGCTTCGGGCAGAGATTGCCGGGCTGCGAACCCACATGGCTGTAGTCCTTGCGGAGAATGCTGCGCTCAAGCAGGAGGTGTCTGACCTGCGGCGTCGGTTGGACCTAAAGAGTTTCAACAGCAGCAAGCCTCCGTCGAGCGACGGGCCGATCAAGAAACCCCGCATCGCCGGCAGTCTTCGTGGCGTGTCGGGCAAGACGAGCGGCGGCCAAGCCGGGCATCGGGGCAACACGCTGCGTCCCGTCGTGAAACCGGACAAGATCGAACGCCACGAGGCGACGCGGTGCGGGCATGGCCAGACCGGCCTGACGGACGCCATGGCGACGCGGGTCGAGACGCGGCAGGTGTTCGAGATGCCGGAGCCCCGGCTGGAGGTGACCGAGCACCGGGCGCGAGTCTACACCTGCGCGTGCTGCCATGGTGTGACCCGCGCGGCGTTCCCGGACGAGGTGACGGCGCATGTGCAATACGGCCCGCGCATCCGGGCGGCGGCGGTCTGTCTCAACGCGCAGCACCTGATCCCCGAGGACCGCGTCGGCGAGATCATGCACGACCTGTTCGGCGCGGCGTCGCTGTGCCCAGCCAGCATTGTCGCGTGGTGCGAACGGAAAGCCAAGGACTTGGCACCCGTCGTGGCGCAGATCGCGGCGTGGGTCGCCGGGGCGGCGGTGCGGCACCTGGACGAGACGGGGTTGCGCATCGGCGGCCGGACGCGATGGCTGCACACCGCCTCTACGGCGGCGCTGACGCAGTATCGGGTGAGCAAGACGCGCGGCGCGATGCCGGGCACGCTGCGCGGCAGCGTGATCGTGCACGACCATTTCAAGCCCTACTTCACGCTGCCGGACGTCGCGCATGCGCTGTGCAACGCGCATCACCTGCGCGAGTTGAAGGCGCTGATCGACATCGAAAAAGAGCCCTGGGCCCGCAAGATGTCGCGGCTGCTGGTGCGGGCCGCCAGACGGGTGGAGCGCGCCGTCGCGCGGGGCCAGACAGCGCTCGCCGCCGGCTGCGCGCGGCGCATCGTTTCGGTCTACGACGCGATCGTGCTGCGCGGGCTGGTCTTCCACGAGGCGCAACTTCCGCTGGCGCGGCGCCGCGGTGCGCGCGGTCCGGCAGCCAAGCGTGTCGGACACAATCTTCTCGAACGCCTGCGCGTCCATAAGACCGAGGTCCTGCGCTTCGTGTCAGACTTCGCCGTGCCTTTCACCAACAATCAGGCCGAGCAGGACATCCGCATGATGAAAGTGAAGATGAAGATCTCCGGCGGCTTCCGCACCTGGACCGGTGCCGAAACCTTCGCCACCCTGCGCTCCGTGCTCTCCACAGCCCGCAAGCAGGGCCTCGGTATGCTCCAAGCCCTCACCGCCCAGCCGCACGCCTTGATCCAGCACTTGTCAGGATGAAACCCGCCCGCGCACCCCCTCCCACTCGGCAACAGGGGAGCACCACAGGGGTGCTTGGGAGTTACCTTTGACTCCAGTCAAAGTCATCCTCAATCCATGAGCTTCGTCTGCATTCCAGATCAACGGACTGCCGAAAAGATCATCTTTGCCTCACTTCATCCGGCCGCCGCTCAGCTTCGTCATCCGGTGAACGCTGGGTGGTGTCGGGGCAACAGAGGCTGTGCGATCGCTCTTCAACCGATCCTGGCCCGGACGCGCCGACCCAGATCGATCTCTCGCCATGCCTCTTCGCTGGTGAGGAAGCGAACCGGGGTATTGCGCTTCGGGGCGAAGACGATCCGGAGCACCGCGCCTGGTTCGGACGGCAGGACACGGTGGATGAGCCCCGGCCCGACGACGGTCATGCGGTCAGGGCCGAGATCGTGGCTCTCGACGGGCCGCTCCTGCGCGGCCGCGATCATCGGCAGGGCGGGCGTACCCTCGCCGGTCCAGCGCGACGTGCCATCCCGCCCGAACTCGGGGAATTCGTGGCTGTCGAGCACGTGGTCGAGGCGCCCCGGTGTCCCCGCCATCGGCACGTAGACCGCGACGCTCTCGGCCGGCGAGGTGAAGGCCTCGAAGGCCGCCGCCTGGGCGAAGCGTCCCTCGCCCTCCGGCACGAGCTGGAACGCGTAGGCGACGGGCACGTCGTCGAAGGCGGCCTTGAGCAGCGCCGCCAGCCCCTCGGTCACGACGACCCGCGCGACCTGCGCGGCCGCGTCACGCGAGGCGTCCCCGTCCCGCTCGCCCCGGTCCAGGAGGGCGTCCAGGGCGCTTCGCTGCAGGCCGGCACCCTCGGGGAGTCGCAGCGCGACGAAGCCGTCGGCGATGAGGCGGCGCAGATCCGGCATGGCCCCGGCCGGGCAGGCGCCCGTGCCGAGACGCCCGGCCAGGATCTGCAGCGCGTCGGTGCGGTCGGTCCACAGCCCGCCGAGCACCGTCCGGCTCCGCCCCGCGCCGGGGTAACGCCGCGTCAGCGCGCCCACGAGGTCCCGGTAGGTGTCGTCCGACGTCCTCGGGATCGACAGGTTCGACCCGCGCGGCTGCACGGTGACGAAGTGCAGTTCACCGTCGCGGACGGGTTCGGAGAAGGGCAGGTCGAAGCCGCAGAACCCGTCTCCGAGGCCGGCCTTCTCGATGTCGGGGCGGTACAGCGCCGCCCGCGCCTCGCCGATGATGCGCCCGTGCAGGACCGCCACGACGTGAGCCGCGCGCCCGGCCTCGCGGCCGTAGATCCAGCCGCTCGCGTGGGTGGTCGTCAGGCGATCGATGGAACCCTCGTACATGTCAACGGTCCCCGACCGAGGTTCGGCCCGCGTGGGGGGGGCGGTACAGGAGGGCGTCGTAGACCGCCCTGTGTCGGCCCGCAGCGGCCTCGGCCGACAGGGGCACCCGCATCGTGGCGGCCAATTCCGCCAGGATGTCGGGCTCCGCCGCGATGTCGCGCAGCAGGTCCATCAGGCTCCGGCTGTCCCCGACCTCGAACCAGAGGCCGTCGACGCCCGGCCTGACCTTCTCGGCCATCCCGCCGATGTTGGAGCACAGCACCGGCCTGCCGTTCGCCAGCGCTTCCTCGATGACCACGGGCGCATTCTCCCACCAGGTGGAGGCGACCAGCACGGCATCGACCGAGCGCATCAGGCGGTGGACCTGGGCGTTGTCGTAGGCGCCGTGATAGCGCACGTTGCCGCCCGCGCCCTTGAGGCCGGCCTCGACCACGGCCTGGAACTCCGGCGGCTGGTTCGAGTAGTCGCCGTGGATGTCGATGGCGATGTCGTCGACGCCCGCCTCGGCGAGCAGGCGCGCGGCATCGAGGACCACGACGATGCCCTTCAAGGGCGACATCTGCCCGAAGACGCCGATGCGGACGGTCCTCCGGCGCCGGTCGCCGCGCCGACGCTGGAGGGCCGGCGAGCCCGTGGCGCCCTCGCGGACGCCGGCGGGCGTGGGCGGGATCAGGACGTTGTCCAGCACGATCATGCGCCTTCCATCGATCCCCCACCGCACGTAGCGGTCGGCCAGGAAGCGGCTCGGTGAGATGAAGAGGTCGACGAAGCCGAAGAACTTCGCGATATAGGCCTTCCGCAAGAAGAAATCCCGCGGAGTGCGGCTCGGAAAGCAGGAGCTGCAGTCGATCGGGCCGTCCCTTTCGCAGAGTTGCGAGGTTCCGGTCTTGATCATCTGCCCGTGGTGATGGCAGATCGCCAGGAACTCGTGCAGCGTGAGGACGACTCTGGCCTCGGGCAACGTCCGCTTGACGATAGCGAAGGCCTCCACCCCGAAGTGGGCATAATGGTGGAAGTGGACGATGTCCGGCCGGAGCTCGCGCAGCAGGTCGCGCAGCATCTCGGGGAACCTGGGGTCGCGGTTCGCGAAGGTGAAATGGTCGAACGAGTCCTGGGCCTGGTAGACGAAATCGTCCGGCCCGAACGGCTGCGTGAGGGGGACGGCCAGGCGATCCGTCTGCGCCCTGCGGGAGCAGCCGAGGAGCCAAGCGGCGGCCCCGCAGTGGGCGCCGAGACCCTCGACGAGGGCATCGGCCGAGATCTCGGCGCCGCCGCGCGTCAGGCGCGGATGCGAATGGGTCGCGACCAGCACCCTGAGCGGCCGCGCGCCCGGCTCCCGGACGGGCGATCCCCGATCGTCGATCACCGCGTCAGATCTCATCGAGGGGCCATCGGTTCTGGAAGCGCCATGCGTTGTACAGGGTGAGGTTCGTCCGCCAGGAGGTCGCCCCGAGCCCCTGGGACTGGCGTTCGAGGTGGTAGAGCCTGGCGCGGTTGTCCACCACGCAGCGCAGCCCCCGCTCGCGAACCCGCAGGCACAGGTCGGCATCCTCGAAGTCGCCGATGACGTAACCCTCGTCGAAACCGCCGAGCTCGTCCGCCAGGGGCCGAGGCAGGACCATGCAGGCCCCCGTGACCATGAGCACGGTCGCGACGTCCTCGACCGCGTCGGCACTGCGGCCCTTGCCGGGGTGCATGGGAAAGGGCCAGCCGGCGAAGTCGGGCAGCCGCTCGAACGTGCAGCCGTCGTGCTGGAGCGTGCCGTCCTCGTAGACGAGACGGGCGCCGACGATGCCGATGTCGGGCTCGGCCGCCTGCGTCTCCAGCATCAGTTCCAGCCAATGCGGCTCCTGCGGGAACACGTCGCTGTTGAGGAAGCAGACGGAGGCGCCCTTCGAGAGCGCGAGCCCGATGTTGTTGGCCGGCGCAAAGCCGACGTTGTGGCTCAAGGTGGCCAGGGTGAAGGGCCGCTCGAAGCGCGCATAGGAGGAGGCGGCCAGCGCCTGTGTCTCGACCGCACGGTCCGGGTCGTCCAGGACGTAGATGATCTCGTGATCGGGGCTCAGCGCATCGGCGAAGAAGGCGAGCTGGTATTCGAGGAAGTCGACCCTGCCGTAGAGCGGGATGACGATGGAGCATCGCGGCGCCGCCGGGCCCGTGCCGAAGGCGAGTGCGGCGACGTCGGGCTTCTTGAGGAGCCGGAAGGCGTTCATGGACTCGACGGCCGGCCCGATCACGTGATCGTAGCCGAGCGCCAGCGCGCTGCGCCGAAGCTCGAAGCTGCCGAGGATCTCCTTGATGGCCGCGATCCCCGTCATCAGGGACGGCGTCGCGGGCCGGAACGCCACGGCTCCGTCCACCATCTCGACCTCGAAGAAGAGCTGCTGGCCGATGCCGTAGATGGAGGGCGCATAGGCCACGAAGCCGCACATGTCGTCCACGGAGCCGTACTGGGGCAGGAAGGCCTCGGCGACGTCACGCCTCCTGACCTTGATCCACTTGGCTGGATCGAGGGTCTGCTTCGTGCCGGCGCAGCACAGGCGGATCCGTGACACGCGACGGAAGGGATCGAGGAACCAGCCGCGCACCATGAGGCCCCGGGGCGGACAGAAGTAGAATTTGTCGGCCTCGAGATGGACGGGCCACGCGTAGGCGGGGAGCGTGTCGGCCCCCGAGAAGTGGCTGCGGTCCAGCAGCTTGCGGAAGCGACTCCGCCGCTCGCTGGCCTGTGCCTCGCGCAGGAAGTGCCGGGCATGACGGAAGAGCCTCTCCTCCGCATAGAGTTCGATGCTCTCGACCGGTGAGAGGTGGAAGTCCTGCGCGGCCGTCCGCAGGATCACACCGACGAGCGCGGCCTCGGGGAGGTCCGTGATCCCGATCAGCAGAAGAAAGCCGAGCCCCTGCTTCTTGAGGTCGTCGCGCGGAAAGAGACAGATCAGTCCCTCTCCCGCGACCCGGCCATCCTCGGTCTGCATGATCACCGTGGGCGGATCGATGGGATCGTCCCAGGAGAAATCGATCCAGCCCCCGACCATGATGCCATCGAGCGCCGGTGCGCTCCCGTAAAGCTCGACCATTCCCGCTCTAGGCTGCATAGGCGCCACGGTTCCCTTCCCGCCGATCGAGGAGCGAGCATCAAGCGCCGATTTCCATAAAGAATTGATGTGCATCCGAACGAAAAAGGGGCCGTGATGGACTGGCGCTTGGGTTGTACCCTTCAACAGCGACGACTTAAGCGCGTAATCCTCACCCCTTGACGCGTCCGATGACGAGTGGATCCTTGTGCTGACCGACCTGAAGCTGCTGCCCGCTGATGCGAGTCAGCGCGAGCACGGTCCGCGCGACATGTTCGACGGCCGTCGGGGCTCCCGCGGAGATGCCGCTCGACGCCTCCGGCCGATGGGGGCGGCTGACCCCTGTCCCGGCACCGGCGGTCACGCGCGTCCGACGGCGTCGCGCGTCGCTGAAATGCTATGAGCATGGTCGACATTCGTGCCATGCCGTCCGGGTCGGTCGACCCGCACCCGCCGCCGGAGGCATCTCGACAGGCCACGGCCGTGAACTCAGGTTAACGCGGTTTCCTGGGTTGACTGGCCTGGGGACGCGAGAGGTGATTCCCTGCGGTTTTGATCCGCGCTGCGAGGCGATGATGGACCTGGGGTATGAGGATGGGTTCGCGCCCGCGCGCGTCGCGGTGCTGCGGAGTGTCGGTTATGAAACTTTGGAGGCCTCTGTGGATTCGTCATCGACTCCATCCTTCGACAAGCTCAGGATGAGGGCGTGAAGAGTGCCGAAAAAGGGGGCCTCGATCGACCCGCAGGGCTATGACGCCGGCAAAAGAATCAAGGGTAAGAAGAGACATGTGCTCGTCGATACGCAAGGCTTGTTGATGCAGGCCATCGTTCATCCTGCCGATATCCAGGATCGGGATGGCGGCCTTCTCTTGTTGTCGACCTCCTTCGGTCTTCATCCATCTGTGCGAAAGCTCTTCGCCGATGGTGACTATCAGGGACCTGAGTTCAAGACAGGCGTGGCCAAGCTGCTGATGGAAGTTGACGTCGAGATCGTCAAGCGGTCCGATACCGTGAGGGACTTCGTCCTGCTGCCGCAGCGCTGGATAGTTGAACGAACGATCGCCCGGTTGAACCGATGCCGCCGTCTTGCGAAGGATTTCGAGAACCGGACCCACAAGGCTCTCGCCTTCCTCAAGCTCGTGATCAGAAAAATCTGCAATCAATGAAGACGTTTCAGAACGGACTCTGAGAGTTACACCTCGTCGATCGCCATGGCAGGCTCGCCACGGTTCATGGTGTGACGGCAGTGGCAGGGTTCGTCGAGACGAGGCCGTCATGGGTCTAGATCGTTACCTTCTCGACCGTCAGCCCTTGCCGTCCAGCATGTCCTCCGGCTTCAGGCCGGCGAAGAAGCCCAGCAGGTCAGGAAGCGATCTGTCGTGGTCGATGCAGTCGACCGACAAGGTCTGGACCGGGCGGATCGGCCGGGATGTCGTCGGTCAGCGGGACCGACAGGTCGATGATCCGGCGCGCCATGGTCCGATCCTCTTCATTCCGTTCGAGCCCGTCAGCCGGCGAATCGCGGCTCCGGCAGGCCCTTGACGCCGAGGCCGTGCACCGCGAACAGGGCGCCGGCGGAGCCTTCCTTCTGGGGGACCCCCTTCATCGGGCGGCCCATGCTGGTCACGTACATGATGTCGAGGTTCCGGCCGCCGAACATGACGCTGGTGAGGTTGCGCACGGGGAATTCCACCGTTCGGTCGAGGCTGCCGTCCGGCGCATAGCGGAAGATACGCCCGCCGAACACGTGCGCGTTCCAGATATAGCCTTCGGCATCGACCGTCGCGCCGTCGAACGTGCCGGGATAGTCCTTGGTCGACGCGAACTGCCGCTTGTTCGACACCGTGCCCGTGCCAAGATCGTAGTCGTAGGCGAACATCACGTTGTCGTAGGAATCGGCGAAGTAGAGCGTCTTGTCGTCGGGGCTCCAGCACGGCCCGTTGGAACATTTGATTCCGCTGTCGAGCCTATGGATGGAGAGGTCAGGGTCGAGCCGGTAGAGGGCCGAGTTGCGCACGGGCCGCTTGCCGACGCTCGCATCCTCGTGCTGGTGATCGTAGGACATGTAGCCTGCCACGAACCGCCCGGCGCGGTCGACCTTGCCGTCGTTGAAGCGGTTCTCCGGCTCGTCGGCCTCAGGGTCGCCGATGTGGGTCAGTTTCTGTGTCCTGAAATCGTAGAGGTTGAAGCCGTTGGCCAGGGCCAGCACGGCACCGCCCTTCGCACGCAGCGCCATCGATCCGATATGCGAGGGGACGTAGTAGATCTTGACGTCGCTGCCGTCCTCCTTGCAGCTCCAGACCTCCGCCGCTGAACTGTCGACCCAATAGAGCCGCTGCTCTTCGACGTCCCAGAGAGGGCCTTCGCCCAGATGGTTCTTGCAGTCGACGAGGACACGCGTCTCGACCATGGCGGCTCTCCCGGTTGCTTATCTAATCTTCATCGGCAGGCCAGAGCCGCCGCGTGATCGCGCAATGGACCAAGTCTGCCAGCCCGGACGATCCTGTCAAGTCACTTGTGATCAAACATCACGTATTGCTGATTGACAAGCGTCCGAGCGTCATGGATTTTCGGGGGAAAGGATCGGAGCATCCCTTCGCCCAGGCAGGCGCCAAGCCGCGATCCATGAAGGCGCCGCCTCGATGTGGCGCCATGAGGGAGGACGCAATGACGAATCCGAACGGCAACGCTGTCGACATGGTCCTGAGCACCCTGGCCGGGATGCGGATGGTGGATCTCGCGCCGCGCCTCGAACGCGGCATCCCGCGGTGGCCGACCCACCCGCACCTGACCATCGACAAGGCCGTCACGCACGAGCACGACGGCTATTATTGCCAAGCCATCATGATGGCGGAGCACACAGGCGCCCATGTGGATGCGCCCGCCCATATGCTGCCGCACCGGATGGACCGCACCATCGACACGTTCCCGGCCGATCACCTGTTCAGTTCCGCCGTGCTCTACGATCTCTCGGGCCTCGACCTCAAGCCGGGCGATCTCGTGACGCCCGCCATGATCGAGGAGTGCGAGCGCAAGACCGGGTTCAAGGTGGGCAAGGGCGAGACCGCGCTCGTCAACTACGGCTGGATGAAGCGCCACTGGCGCACCGACGGCCAGGCGCAATGGTACGTGCTCAACGCGCCCGGCATGTCGGAGGGGACGACGGAGTTCTTCCGGCACCGCGGCGTGCGGGCGGTCGGCACCGACACGGTCGCGGCCGAAACGGCGATCGTGGACGGCAAGCCGCTCGGCAATCCAGGCCACATGAAGAGCTGGCTGCCGCACGACATCCTGATCCTCGAAATGCTGATCAACCTCGAACAGGTGTCGGCGCGCTCGCTCTTCATGGCCATGCCGCTGAACATCCACGAAGGCTCGGGATCGCCGATCCGCCCCGTGGCCTTCTGTCCGGCCTGAGCCGCGAACGCGGGTCCGCGGCAGGAACTTCCCCGGAGGGTGGCATGCAAGTCGATCTGCGTCACAAGACCGCCATCGTCACGGCCGGCGCGGCCGGGATCGGCCGGGCGATCGCCGAACGGTTCGTGGAGGCCGGCGCCGCCGTCTGCGTCTGCGACATCGACGAGCGGGCGTTGGCCGGCCTGCGCGAGGCGCTCCCCCAAGTCCTCGCGGTCGAAGCCGATGTGGCCGACTCGGCGCAGGTCGGAAGGCTCTTCGACGCCTTCCTGGGGCGACACGACCGGCTGGACATCTTGGTCAACAATGCCGGGGTATCGGGGCCGACCAAGCCGGTCGAAGACGTCACGGACGAGGAATGGGCCCATACGCTCGGCGTGAACGTCACGGCGCAGTTCTACATGGTGCGCCGCGCCGTGCCGCTGTTCCGCCGGCAGGGCGGCGGGTCGATCGTCAACATCTCTTCGGTCGCCGGCCGGCTCGGCATGCCGCTGCGCGTGCCCTATTCGACCTCGAAATACGCGGTGCGGGGCTTCACCGACGTGCTGGCCGTGGAACTCGGCGAGATCGGCGTGCGGGTCAACGCCATCCTGCCGGGCCTCGTCGACGGCCCGCGGGGGCGGCGGGTCATCGGCGAACAAGCGGCGGCGCGCGGCATGACGCTCGATGACTACATGCCCCTCTTTCTCCACAATATCTCGATGCACGCGCCGGTCCAGATGGTGGAGATCGCCGACATGGCGGCGTTCCTCGCCTCCGACCTCGCGCCGCACATCTCCGGACAGTCGATCAGCGTCTGCGGCAACTTCGAATCCTACCGCGGGCCGAAGACGGTCGGCGGGTGATCCGTCAGGGCGCCGCCGCGGCTCGGTCGGCCGCATCGTCGACGCCATAGTGGCTCTGGAACCATTTCGCCGTGGCCCGGATGTCGAGCGCCAGGGTGAACCGCGCCTGTTTGGGATCGCGTCTGGCGACGGCGTCGATGATCCTCTCGTGCGTCCGCGTCCCGGCCTCGAAGATGACGTGCGATCCGCTGACCTTGCGCAGCGTCAGGGCGATGAAGGGGCCGGACCGCAGCCAGAGCGTCGTGATGATCTCCAGCAACTGGGGCGAGTCAGCCCCTTTGTAGAGCTCGAAATGGAATGTCTTGTTGGCGTCGAGCACATCGTCGGCGCGGCCGGCCGCGATCGCGGCCCGCATGGCCAGGTTGGCGGCCCGCAACCTGTCGGCGAGGCCAAGGGGGGAGAGCATCGCGGCCCGGCAGGCCGCCGAGCCCTCGATCACCATGCGGATGCGGGTCAGCTCCGCGAAGTTCTGCGCGTTGAAGGGCAAGACCCGGATGTTGCGGTTCGGCAGTTGGACGAGGGCTTTTTCGGCGACCAGGCGCTGGATCGCCTCGCGCACCGGCATCGGACTGGTACCGACGTCACGGGCGAGCGCCCGGATGGTGATGACCTCGCCCGGCACGAACCGACCCTGGTGGAGTGCATCGCGCAACTCCCGGTAAACGCGCTCCTGAAGGGTGCTGACGTCGACCGGAAAAACCTTATCGCCCATGAGGTTATGCTGTCCTTTGGCCCCTGGTGCTGCTGAGGGCGTATCTCGATAGGAGATCGGGTCGGTCCGGCGGTCCTTTTCCGCGCCGGCCCTCAACCGCCTCCGACCGAGATAGGCCCTTAGCACAACGCCGTCGCCAACGCTGAAAAACCCCGGGCGGCCTTCGTCGACGATCACGTCGAGAGGCGGGCGGCATCGTTCGTGATGGGCGATGAAGGGACCGACGATGTCATCGGGCCTCCGCCAAGGCAAGATCGCTGCTCTATGTGATCACATATTCGACAATCCTGTTGACCCCCAATCCTCGGTGGACAATGATGCCGCCCGGGAGAGCTTCTGCGGAAGCCGACACGGTTCGAACTCGCCTCAAGCGAACGACCGGTCCGGAAATGCCCCCCGGGTGCGACGATCGATTGCGTCGTGGCCCGGTCCTTCGCGCCGTGGTCGGCCAATGGCTGCAGGCGGGATGGGCGGATCCGCTCCACCGAAGAAATCCAGAACCGCTGCCGGCGCCCGAGGCCGGCCGCGCGTCGACGATACGGCGTGCCTCGGTCCATCCGGACCGTGCGCGCGGATAAAAAAGCAAACGGGAGGACACATGCCGATGAGATTGCGCCGAACACTGACTCATCTTCTGACGGGTGCCGGGCTCGCAGCCTGTGCCATGGTGCCCAATGCCGAAGCCGCCGACAAGAAGTTCAAGATCTTCTTGAGCATGAGCTACATCGGCAACGATTGGCAGGCCGAGGCTTCCAACATGGTCAAGGCCATCGCGGTCCACCCGAGCCTCGCGGACAAGATCGACCTGCAGGTCCAGGTCGCCGGCCCGAACGCGCAAAAGCAGATCCAGCAGATCAACTCGATGGTGCAGGCCGGCGCGCAGGCCATCGTGGTCTATCCGATCTCCCCCACCGCGCTGAACACGGCCGTGAAGAACGCCTGCAGCAAGGGCGTGGTGGTGATCGCCTACGATTCGATCATCTCCGAGCCTTGCGCCTACAACGTCCACATCGACCAGAAGAAATGGGGCCAAGCCTCGGCCCAGTGGATCGCCGACAAGCTGCACGGCAAGGGCAACGTCGTGATGGTGAACGGCGTGCCCGGCACCACGGTCGACACGCTCCGCATCGAGGGTGCCAAGGAGATCTTCGGCAAATATCCGGACATCAAGGTCGTGGGCGAAGTGGTCGGCATGTGGAGCCAGGCCGTGGCCCGCACCGAGTTGTCGAAGGTCCTGGCGACCCGGTCCTGGGACCAGATCGACGCGCTCTGGATGCAGGCCGGCTGCTACACGGCCAATTCCATGCAGAGCGAGGCCGGCATTCCGGACGCCAAGCTGCGGCCCTGCGCGGGCGAGGCTTCGAACGGCGGCCGCATCCAGATGCTGCCTGCCGACACCAAGGTCGAGGGCGCCAACGGCACCTACCGGCCCATGGGTGCCCCGCGCTGGTCGTCCGGCTCGCAGAACTTCACCGGCGCCCTGGCCCTGAAGCTCGCCGTCGCCAAGCTCCAAGGCAAGAGCATTCCGCAATTGACCGACGTGCCGCAGAACATCGTCACCAACGACAACATCAAGCTCTGCCAGGAGGGCAGTTGGGTCGAGATGAAGGACGGCTGCAACGTCTTCCAGCCCGCCATCATCCCGAACCCGGGCTGGTTCGCCTCGATCTATTCGGAGGCGACCCCGGAAGTCGCGCTCAACGCCGCGCTGGTGGGCCAGCCGGAACCTTGAACGACGCGAGGCCTGACCGACCCTCGGTCGGGCAGGCGCCACCCGGTGTCCGCACCTCGCGGCGGTCCCCATCGGTGCAGTGAACCAGGATCGTCGCAATGCCATCCAATCCTGCGGCCGGTGTGCCGGCGGTCGCCATCGATCATATCCGCAAGGTCTATGGGGCTACCGTGGCGCTCGATGACATTTCCGTGTCGATCGAAGCCGGCAGCGTGCACGCGCTGCTGGGTGAGAACGGGGCGGGCAAGTCGACGATGGTCAAGCTGCTGTCCGGCCTCGTGGCGCCGAACACCGGCACGATCGAGGTGTTCGGTGAGACGGTGGCCTTGACGTCGCCGCGCATCGCCTACGCGAAGGGCATCCAGACCGCCTTCCAGGAAATGACGCTGGTCCGGGACCTCACCGTCCTTGACAATATGCTGATGCCCTTCGCGCCGACCAACATCCTCGGCATCGTCCGGCGGCGGGACGCGGAAGCCCGCGTGCAGGCCCATTTCGAACGCCTCGGCCTGCAGGGCATTGATCTCCACGACGAAGCCGGCACTCTCGACCTCGCGGTGCGCCAGAAGATCGAGATCGCGCGGGCCATCTTCCGCCAGCCGCGCATCCTGCTGCTCGACGAGCCGACCTCCACCCTGTCGGGCTCGGACGTCGACTGGCTGGGCCATATCATCGCCCAGCAGCAGGCGGACGGGGTGACGGTGGTGTTCATCTCGCACCGCCTGAGCGAGGTGCGCGCCTTCTGCTCGCGCGTCACGATCCTGCGCGGCGGCCGCCATGTCGCGACGGGCGACACGCGCGACTACGCCGACGCCGACATCATCTCGATGATCGCCGGGCGCTCCCTGATCCACTCGTTCCCGCCGCGCGCCGCCGAGCGGCACGCGTTCGGCGCCGAAGTGCTGCGCGCCGAACGTATCGGCACCGCCGGGAAACTTCGCGGCGCCTCGTTCACGCTGCACCAGGGCGAGATCCTGGGCGTCGCCGGGCTGCAGGGCATGGGGCAGCTCGATCTCTTCCTGGCGGCCTTCGGCATGGCCGACGTCACGGCCGGGCACTTCGCGGTCGATGGCAGAACGGTGTCGATCGCGACCCCGCGCGATGCGGTGGACGCCCGGATCGGCATCAGCCTGGTCCCCGAGGACCGCAAGACCGAAGCCCTGTTCCTCAAGCTCAGCGGCACCCACAACGCGTCTCTGCCGGTGATCGAGCGCTTCGTCCGGTTCGGCCTCATCGACGAGGCCGCGGAGAAGACCGCCGTCGAGCAGGTCTTCCGCCTCGTCGATGTCGACCGGCGGGCGCTGTGGACCCGCGTCGACGCCTTCTCGGGCGGCAATCAGCAGAAAATCGCCATCGCCAAATGGCTGCTGGCCGAGAGCCGCATCCTCCTGGTCTACGATCCGACGCGCGGCATCGACGTCGGCACCAAGAACGAACTCTACCTGCTGCTGCGCGCCTATGCCGAGGCGGGCGGCGCCGTGCTGTTCTATTCGACGGAGATCCCGGAACTCGTGCACCTCGCCGATCGCGTCATGGTGTTCTACGCCGGCCGTGTGGCGGCCGAATTCGACGGCGCGGCGCTGACCGAGGAGAACATCCTGGCGGCTGCCCTCGGGGCCGCCGACGACACCGCAAGGGTCGCCTGATGAGCAGCCCCGCCTATCAGAACGCCGCACCCGCGCGGCCCGTCCTGCAGCCGACGGCCTGGCGGAACTGGCGCATCGGCCGCCACCGCGGATTGATCATCGCGGCCATCGTCTTCGGCGTGCTGTTCGGGATCGTGGCGGGCGTCAGCGCGACCCCGCTCGGCTATTACGACATCGCCCAGATGACGACGACGGGCGCCACGCTCGCCATCACCGCGGTCGGTCAGACCGTCGTCGTGCTGTCCGGCGGGTTCGACCTGTCGGCGGCGGCCGTGGTGTCGCTCGTCAACGTCGTGCTGGCGAGCCATTCGCCGGACGGATCCGGCTCCCCGCTCGTGCTGATCGGCCTCGGCGTCGGGATCGGCATGGCCTGCGGCGCCTTCAACGGCTTCTTCATCGCGGTGCTTCGGCTGCAGCCGATCGTGGTGACGCTCTCGGCCATGTTCATCCTGCAGGGCGTCACTCTTCTGGTCATGGAGAAGCCGGGCGGCATCGTGTCGCCCGGCCTGTCGAGCCTGTTCACCGGCGATCTCGTGGCCAACGCGGTCCCGATGCCGGCCGTGGTGGTGGTCGGTCTCCTGGTCCTCTGGTTCTGGCTCAAGCGGACCCGGCTCGGCACCGCCATCTATGCGATCGGCAGCGATTTCGATGCCGCCCGGTCGGCCGGAGTGCGCTCCAGCCTCACGCGGTTCCTGGTCTATGTCATCGCCGGGGGCTGCTACGGGCTCGCAGGCGTCTTCATCAGCGCCCAGACCGGGTCGGGCGATCCGCTCGTCGGCAACCCGATGCTGCTGCAGATGTTCGCGGCCGTGGTGGTCGGCGGCACGACGCTCGGCGGCGGACGGGGCGGCTGCGTCGGCTCGGTGCTGGGCGCCTACATCCTGATGATGATCGTCAACATCCTGCTGGTGTTGAACGTCTCGGCCTATTATTCGACCGTCGCCGAGAGCCTGATCCTCATCCTGGCCGTGCTGGGATCGTCGCTACGGCAGAACTCATCCCTCTCGCGCGCGATCCGTCTCGTCGGCAAGCGGCTCGTCGCCCGCTCCGCCGGGACGCTGCCGCGCCAGCGCCAGACACAGGCCGCACGCCTCGCATTGCCGGAGCGAACCGGCAAGCCGCCGGCCGCCGGCACGACGGCCGGGCTTCTAGCGCGCAACAAGGACATTCTGCGCTACGCCCTGCCGGCTTATATCTGCTTCGCGCTGATGGTGCTGGCGACCGAGTTCGTGCTCGGCAAGGCGCTCTTCAGCCTCAACTACTACAATTCGCTCATCGTGCTCTCGACCTTCCTGGCGATCCTGGCGCTGGGGCAAGGATCGGTCATCCTCACCGGCGGCCTCGACCTCTCGGTGCCTTGGACGATCGGCCTCTGCGGTATCCTGCTCGCCGGCCTGGTCAAGGGCTCGGACGCGGCATTGCTCTACGCCCTGCCGGCCGTGCTGGTGCTGGGCCTCGTGATCGGCCTCGTCAACGGCATCGGGATCGTCACGCTAGGCCTCTCCCCGATCGTCATGACCCTCGCCACCAACGGCATCCTGCAGGGGCTGGCGCTGGTCTATTCGGGCGGCACGCCGGACGGGTTCTCCTCGCCGATGCTGCGCGCCTTCATGACCAGCCACGTCCGGGGCATCACGCCGGCCGTGCCCTTCATGGTGCTGTTCGTGGCCGGTGCCGTGCTGCTGCTCGGCCGCACGGCCTTCGGACGCCGCGTCTATGCCATCGGCAATAGCCCGCGCGCCGCGGCCCTCTCGGGGATCGCGGTGGGACCAACGCTGTTGCGCGTCTACATGCTGTCGGGCCTCTGCTCCGCCCTCGTAGGCATCCTGCTGACCGGGTTCTCCGGCCAGGGCAGCCTCGGCATGGGCGACGAGTACCTCCTGCCCTCGATCGCCGTCGTGGTGGTCGGCGGCACGCTGATCACGGGCGGCCGCGGCTCCTATCTCGGCATGCTCGGCGGCGTTCTGCTGCTGACCTCGTTGCAGACCCTGCTGGCCGGCACGACCGTCCCCTATGCGGCCCGCGCCATCCTGTTCGGATTGGTCGTCCTCGGCGCCGTGATGGCCCTCCGCGACCGGAGAAGCTGAGATGTCCATCGCGCAGCCGTCACCCTCGGGCTTGAGGATCCTCGTCACGGCCGGCGCCGGCGGCATCGGGCGTGCCATCGCGGACGCTCTGCTGGCCGGGGGCGGGCGCGTCCATATCTGCGACGTCGACGGTGCCGCGCTCGCGGCTTTTCGCGCCGCTCATCCAGGGGCCGGCGCGACGAAGGCCGATGTCTCCAGCGACGCCGAGGTCGAGGCCCTGTTCGCCGCGGCGTCGCATCATCTCGGCGGCCTCGACGTCCTCGTCAACAATGCCGGGATCGCCGGGCCGACCGGCAAGGTCGCCGACATCGCGCCGGCGGACTGGCGGCGCACGCTCGATGTCGGCCTCACCGGCCATTTCCTCTGCGCCCGCCTCGCCGTTCCGCTGATCCAGGCGGCAGGGGGCGGCGCCATCATCAACATCTCGTCGGTGGCGGGCCGTCTCGGCTACGCCTTCCGCACGCCCTATGCGGCGGCCAAATGGGGCGTGATCGGCCTGACCGAGAGCCTCGCCAAGGAACTCGGGCCGGACGACATCTCGGTGAACGCCATCCTGCCCGGCGTCGTCGAAGGCCCCCGCATCGACGGCGTCATCCGGGCCCGCGCCGCCCAGACCGGCGTCACCTTCGAGGAGATGCGCGACACCTATCTCAACAACATCTCGCTGCGCCGGATGGTGAAGGCCGACGACGTCGCCGCAGCCGTCCTGTTCCTGCTCACCCCCGCCGGCCGCAACATCTCGGGTCAGTCCCTGAGCGTGTGCGGCAACGTCGAGACCATCTAGGAAACGCCATGTCCTGCGTCGCCATCATAGGATCAGGATTCATCGGGCGCGCCTGGGCCATCAGCTTCGCCCGCGCCGGCCATCACGTCGCGCTGTGGGATCCGGTCGAGGGAGCGCCCGCGGCGGCCCGGGACTACATCGAGGCGCTGCTGCCCGATCTCGAGAGGAACGAACTGCTGAACGGCGTCGCGCCCGGCGTGCTGCTCGGGCGCATCGTCGGCACCGCGCGGCTCGACGAGGCACTCGACGGCGTCGACTACGTCCAGGAGAACGCGCCGGAGGTGCTCGACGTCAAGCGCGACCTGTTCTCCAAGCTCGATCCTCTGACGCCCCGCTCCGCCATCATCGCGAGTTCGACCTCGGCCCTGCTGCCCTCGAGCTTCACGGAGCACGTGGAAGGCCGGGAGCGCTGCCTCGTCGTGCACCCCATCAACCCTCCCTACCTGATCCCGGCCGCCGAAGTGGTGCCGGCACCCTGGACGTCCGCCGAGACGGTGTCGCGAGCCGCCGATTTCCTGCGCGGCGCCGGCCATGCGCCGATCGTCATGAAGCGCGAGATCGACGGGTTCGTGATGAACCGCCTGCAGGGCGCGTTGCTGGAGGAATCCTTCCGGCTCGTCGCCGACGGCTTCGCGTCGGTCGAGGACATCGACATCGGCATTCGCGAAGGGCTGGCGCTGCGCTGGTCCTTCATGGGGCCGTTCGAAACCATCGACCTCAACGCGCCGGGCGGCGTGCGAGACTACGTGCTGCGCTACCAGCAGATCTACGAACGCCTGTTCCCCTCGATGCAGCGCCGTGTCGATTGGGCCGGCCCGGTGCTGGCCGGCGTCGAGCAGGATCGCCGGGCCAAGGTCGCGGCCGAGGACCTGCCGGCCCGCCAGGCTTGGCGCGACCGGCGCCTGATGGCGCTCCTGGCCCACAAGCGCCGCGCCTCCCACGACATCGGCGACTGACGGCCGATCGTCCCCGCATCCATGACCCCGAGGCTCATCATGAAAGCAGCGCCCGTCGCCCCGAGCGGCAAAGTCATCATCACCTGCGCCGTGACCGGGGCGATCCACACGCCCTCGATGTCGCCGCACCTGCCGGTCACGCCCGACCAGATCATCGCCGACGCGGTCGGGGCGGCCGAGGCCGGCGCCGCGATCCTGCATCTGCACGCCCGCGATCCCGAGACCGGCAAGCCCGACCAGACGCCGGACGCCTTCGCGAGGTTCCTGCCGCGCATAAAACAGGCCACCGATGCGGCGATCAACATCACGACGGGCGGCAGCCCCTATATGAAGGTCGAGGAGCGGGTGCTGCCCGCCGCCACCTTCAAGCCCGAAGTCGCCTCGCTCAACATGGGCTCGATGAATTTCGGCCTGTTCCATCTGCTCGACAAGTACAAAGACTTTCAGTTCGACTGGGAGCGGCAGCATCTCGAAGCCACGAGCGATCTCGTCTTCCGCAATTCCTTCAAGGACATCGAGTTCATCCTGAAAACCTGCTACGAAAACGGCACGCGGTTCGAGTTCGAATGCTACGATATCGCGCATCTCTACAACCTGTCGCATTTCGCCGAACGCGGCCTCGTCAAGCCGCCGTTCTTCGTGCAGTCGGTGTTCGGCATCCTTGGCGGGATCGGCACGCATCCGGAAGATGTCATGCACATGAAGCGCACGGCCGACCGGCTGTTCGGCGCCGATTACCGCTGGTCGGTGCTGGGCGCTGGCGCGAGCCAGTTGCGCATCGCGGCCCTGTCGGCCGCCATGGGGGGCAACGTCCGTGTCGGGCTCGAGGATTCGCTCTGGGCCGGCAAGGGCAGGCTGGCGACGTCGAGCGCCGACCAAGTGCGGCTCGTGCGTCAGATGATCGAGGGGATGGGGGTGGAGATCGCCTCGCCCGACGAGGCCCGTGCGATCCTCTCCCTCAAGGGCAGTGACCAGGTTGCGTTCTGACTGTTGTGTATCGGCTCTATCGTCCCGAGGGCTGGGCGGCGGATCCGATCCGGCGGACCAAAGCCGGCGTGCCGGTTGACGTGGCCTTCGCCATCAAGCCGGAGATCGCGCTCCGTCAGATCGAGGCCACCCTGGCGGCCGGCATCCCGCG
>CAXTBR010000031.1:0-44019 GCA_964242785.1 uncultured Lichenihabitans sp.
GATCCCCCCTCATCCGGCGCTGCGCGCCACCTTCTCCCCGCTGGGGAGAAGGGCAGAACTTCCCGGCCGCCGGGATGTGAGGCTACGATAGTCCGACCGGGATGGGTCCTGAGCCGGCCGACGCCACACGCCGGACCGGGTCATGTCCGTGGGAGCCCTCATGTCACCCCTCGACCTCGCGGCGCTCGCGGTCTTCGTGCTCGGCTGGGTCTCGTATCACGTGCTCGTGGAGCGCTCGCCCCTGGGGCGGCGGGCGCTGAACAACCGCATGAACGAGTATCGCCTGCGCTGGATGCTGGAGATGCAGGCCCGCGACGCCCGCATCGTCGACGCCTCGCTGTGCTCCACGCTGCAGACCGGCACGTCCTTCTTCGCCTCGACCTCGCTGCTGGCGCTCGGCGGCTCGCTGGCGCTGCTGCGCGGCGCCGACGACGCGCTGCGCATCCTGTCGGACTTCCCGCTGGGCGCGCCGGCGAGCCGCACCGTGTGGGACCTCAAGGTGGTCGGGCTGGTGATGATCTTCGGCTACGCCTTCTTCAAGTTCGCGTGGTCCTACCGGCTGTTCAACTACGTCTCGATCCTGATCGGCGCGACGCCCTCGGCCAAGTCGGGCCGGCCGGACCAGCGCCGCCTGACGGCGCTCAGGGCCGCCGAGATGAACATCGTGGCGGGGCGGCACTTCAACCGCGGCCAGCGCGCCTTCTTCTTCGCCCTGGCGTATCTCGGCTGGTTCGTCGGCCCGATCGTCCTCATCGCCACGACGCTGCTCGTGGTCTTCGCCATCCTGGTCCGGCAGTTCGCCTCGGACGCGCTCGCGGCCGTGTCGCTGACGCTGCCGGAGGAAGAGACCGGCGAGGGTCAGGAGCCCGGCAGCACGGCGGCGATCCTGCCCGACGGGCGGTAGGCTCAGCAGGATGTCGTGGGTTCGCCCACGACATCCTGCCGCTTCTTATGAGGATGAGCGGCCTTTCGCGGATCGATCCGCGAAGGGCTGATTAGGAGGCCGATCCGGTCCCGCGCCGCCCTGTCGAGCCGCTCAAGGGGCGCCGGCGAGGGCCGGGCCGGACGTCGGTGGGCGCGGCGGCGATCCAGAGCAGCTTAGACAAAATGAAGAACAAGGAAACGCGGCCCTCCCGCCGGAACTGTCACGCGCCGGCGGAGCGTCGCGCGGCGACGCCCGCGGGATCCGCATCGGGCCGCGCGGCCTGCCCGAGTTCGGCCATCCAGCGCCGGGAGCCGAACACGCCGCCCAGCAGGGCCGGCAGGTAGACGTCGGCGTCGAGCTTCGGCCAGTGGAGGCCGAGGCCGGAGGGGCTCACCTCGATCTCGGCGAGCCGGCTCGGCGCCGCTCCGGCGAGCCCTTCGAGAAGCCGGGACGGGACCGCCAGTTGGACCCCGGTGTGGAGCATCACGACGATGCGCCCCGTCCTGCGATCGTAGCGCGCCGACGTGGCGTGGCCGGCCTCGCGCAGGGCCGCCATGCGGGTTTCGGCCGATGCGAACTCCTCATCGATGATGGCCATGCAAGGCCTCCCATTCGGCGCAGAGCAGCGCCACGCCTTTCGCGACGTCCGTCTCGATCCGTCCGAGTTCGGGACGCGAGAGGCCGAAGCTTTCCCGCAGGCGCGGCGGACCAGCGGGACAGTTCAGGATGAAGACGGCCTCGCCCTCGGCACCTTTGACGTGGACATGCGCCGGGCGATGATCGTTGGGGTATATCACCACGCGCAGCCCATCGAAGCGGAGGACGGTCGGCATGGGGCGATCCTACCCGAACGAGCAGGCCCGGACCATGCCGCCGCGGCGCGTCGCGAGGCGCGTCGCGGCTGCGGCGATCTCGGCCCTCGCGGCGCTGTCGGCGGCCCGCGCCGGGGACGCCCCGCCCGTGCCCCTGACGGGGGACGCGGCCTGGGGCCGGATCGTCGGCAACACCGTGTCGGGCAGCACGCCCGACGGACCCTACGTCGAGTTCTTCGCCCCCGACGGCGCCCTGCGCCTCGCCGACGGGGACGGGTTGGCGGGCGGGCGGTGGAGCCTGCGCGACGGTAAGGTCTGCACGAGGGTGGACGACGAGGACGAGGAATGCCGCGCCCTCGCCGTGGACGGCACCGCCGGCGCCTTCCTGGACGACGCCGGCCACCGCTACGCCTTCGACATCCTGCCCGGCAACCCGAAGGGCCTGTGATGCCGAGGCGACGCGACGTCGCCCCGCCCGTGCCCCCGGCGACCCATCGTGCCTACAGCGGCAGGTCGACGCCGCCCAGGAAGTCGGCGAACTGCTCGGGCGAACCGAAGAAGGCGTTGCGGTCGACCTTGCCGCGGATGCCCGCGACGTGGGCGTCCGACTGGTACTGCCAGAAGTGCCACTTGCGGCCGGCGTAGCGCACGCTGGGATGGTACTTGGTGCTGCGCACCCAGATGGGGAAATCGTCGAGCGCGCCCCCCGCCAGGATGCCGGCGTAGAAGTCCACCGTGGAGTAGATCACCGGCTTGCGGCCGTAGTGGCGCTCCATCTCCTCCAGCATGACGCGCATCTCGCGCACCGTCTGCTCGCGGTAGAGGGTGCGCTTGCAGGTGGGAGAGGTGGGGGTGAGTTCGACGTCGAGCACGGGCGGCAGCATGCCGGGCTCGTTCGGCACGTTGGCCTCGAACCAGGCCATCTGCTCCTGCGGGGACCGGCACCAGTAGACGAAGTGGTAGGCGCCGTGCGGCACGCCGGCCTGGCGCGCCTCGTCCCAGTTCTGGCGGAACCTGGAATCGACGCGGTCGCCGCCCTCGGTCGATTTGATCCAGGCGAACTGCACGCCAGAGTCCCGGACGGCGCTCCAGTCGATGTCGCCCTGGTACTTCGACACGTCGATGCCGTGGATCGCCAGGGCGTCGGGCAGCGGCCCGCCGAAGCTCGCCGTGGGGGGGAGCGGGAGCGGCGTCCCCGCGCAGCCCGCCAGGGACAGGGCAGCCAGCGGCCCGATCCAGGCGCGCGACACGAGCCGGCGGACCAGCCGGACCAGTCCACGGGGCAGGGCGAACCCGGCCGCCCGGTCCGGGAGGGGGGCCTTCCGGCCGTGCCGGCGCACCGGGAGGATGCCGAGGGCTGAGCTGAACTTCATGGACGGGACCGCAACTCGCATCGTTGACGGATCAGACTTAGAATCGACCCCGTAATGGCTCGTTAATGGGGCCGCAAGGGCCCCCCCGCGCGTCATAGGAATGCCACGGGGGGCCGCCAAACCCAAGACATGGTTTCCCTTTCCCGAACGCTGGCCGCCGGCCTCGTCCTCCTCGGCGCGGCCGCCACGGCCGCGTCGGCCGCCACGCCGCCGGCCCGAAGCTGTCGCAATCCCGACGCACTCGGGACCGCCCGGACCGTGACGGTCGGCGGCGCCCCCGAGATCGGCACCAAGACCTACCCGCGCACGCTGGACCTCGCCGACCACGAGGTGGTTCTGACCTTCGACGACGGCCCCTCGCCCGCCACGACGCCGCAGGTGCTCGAGGCGCTGGGCGACCAATGCGTGCTGGCGACCTTCTTCCTCGTCGGCCGCAACGCCCAGGCCCACCCCGGTCTCGTCCGGCGCGAGGTGGCGGAGGGCCACAGCGTCGGCCACCACACCTGGGACCACCCCGCCGCGACGCTGCGCGGCCTCCCCGAGGCGGCCGCCGTGCTCGACATCACCCGGGGCATGCAGGCCGACGACAGGGCCGCCGGCTACGGCCCCTGGACGGGCGAGCCGCGCGTGCCCTTCTTCCGCTTCCCCGGCTTCGGCGACACGCCGGGCACGCGGGCCTACCTCAAGGCCCACGGCATCGCCAATTTCGGGACCGACCTCTGGGCGTCGGACTGGGTGCCCATGACGCCGGACGTGGAACTCGACCGGCTGATGGGGCGGCTCCGGGCGGCGGGCCGCGGCATCGTGCTGCTGCACGACATCAAGAGGCAGACCGCCGACATGCTGCCCCGCTTCCTCGCGGCGCTGAAGGCTGAAGGCTTCCGCGTCGTCGACGTGGTGCCGGGCGGCGGCGCCACGGCGACCCGCGAGGCGCCGGCCGGCTGGACCTCCGAGACGGAGCGCACGCTGGCCCACCTGTGGCCGAAGACCGGGACGGCGGCGTCGCCCGGGACCGGAACGGCGCCCGCCGGGGGACCGCCGCCGGCGCCCGCGGCGCGGACCGCCGGGACCGTCGCGGCACCGGCCGGCGACGAGGGCGGGGCGGGCGAGGAGCCCCTGAGGGGCACCCAGCCGTGAGGAGGGGCGGCGGCGATCCCGGAGCCCTTCGGGAGCCCTTGAACGGGGCGCTAGGCCGACGGCCCCCGCATCGGCGCCACGCCGCGGCGCGGACCCGGTTCGGGCCGCCGTTTCAGGGGCTTGCGGGCGCGGTGCGGTGGCGGACAACGCGGTCGAGCTCGCGCCGCGTTCAAGTACAAAGGCGCGGCATCAAGTAGAGATGAATTAACGCGGACCGGCCATAGTGGACTTCATCGAAGGAAGTCTCCATGCCGCCTCGTCTGACGCGAACGATCCAGGATCGCCGGGGCACCGCGGCCGTCGAATTCGCCTTCGTGGCGCCGCTCTTCCTGACGCTGATGTTCGGCATCGTGGCCTTCGGGGCCGTGATCAGCGTCGACAACGGGCTCCAGCAGATCGTGGCGGAGGCCGCCCGCGCCGCGGTGGGGGGCATGACAGACGCCGAGCGCGCGCAACTGGCGCAGAGTTCGGTCACGGCCAACGTCGCCTCCTACGCGTTCATCGACCCGACGAAGATATCGCTCTCCTTCGACGACCCCACGGCGACGAGCTTCCGGGTGTCGGTGAGATACGACATGTCCAAGCTCGTCGCCTACGGCCTGCTGACCTGGCTGCCGCTGCCGAACCCCGTGGTCACGCGCCAGGCCGTCGTGCAGCGCGGGGGGTTCTGAGCCGTGGCGCTCCTCCGGCCCCGCGCCCTTCGGGCCGACACCTCGGGCTCGATCGCGGTGACGACCGTGCTGGTCAGCACGCTGATGTTCGGCATGGCGGCCCTCACGGTCGACGTGAGCCGCTTCTACCTGATGAAGCGCCAGCAGCAGACCGTGACGGACCTCGCGGCCGTCGCGGCGGCCGCCAACCTCGACCACGCCGCGGCGGCCGCGGCGGCCAACCTCCTGGCCAACGGCGTGCCGGCCGCGAACCTCGTCTCGGTCGAGGTCGGGACCTACGCGGCCGACCCCACGGTCGCGGCCGGCCAGCGCTTCACGCCCGGCAGCGCCGCCACCGCCAATGCGGCGCGCGTCACGCTGAAGAACGCCGCCACGGCCTTCTTCGGCCGCTTCGTGTCGGCCGGCCTCACGGCGATCGGCACGCGCTCCGTGGCGGTGAACACCAACACGGCGGCTTTCGCGCTGGGCTCGGCGGTGGGGAGCGTCGACAACGGCCTCGCCAACGGCGTCCTGGGCGGGCTGATGGGCGCCACGCTGAGCCTCTCGGCCGCCGATTACGCCGCCCTCGCCGGCGCCGGCGTCGACCTGTTCGGCCTCGCCAACGCGCTCGCGGGGCGGATCGGCGCCACCGGCACCTACGCGTCGCTCGCCGCCACCGCGGTCCGGCTCGCCGACGTGCTGAACGCCGCCGCCGACGCGGGTGCGGCGGGCGGCGCCTCGGCCACGGCGGTCGCGGCGCTCCGCACCATGGCGATGGCGGCCGGCCCCTCGGGGCCGAAGATCGCCTTCGGCAGCCTCGTGGGCTTCGGGGCCTACGGGGCCCTGCCGCTCGGCTCGGCCGCGCCGGTGGCGGCGCCGATGCCGGCGCTGCCCCTGGCGTCGGCGGCGGCGCGGCTCGGGGCCGGCACCGCCGTGGTGTCGGGGAATCTCGCGCCGGGTTCCGCCACGATCCTCGGCGCGACCGTCAGGCTCGCCCTGGCGCAGCCGGCCGCGGGGTCGACCTACGCGGCCGTCGGCCCGGTCGGCACGACCCTGCACACGGCGGAGGCGCGCGTGATGCTGACGCTCAGGCTGGCCGGGCTCGGGGCGATCGCGGGCCTCAGCCTGCCGCTCACCGTCGACGTGGGACCGGCGACGGCGCGGGTCGCGGCCATCGGCTGCTCGGCCGGCGCCGCCGTCGATCCCGCCGTGACGCTCGGCGTGACGCCCGGCGCGGTCGACGGCTGGATCGGCACGGTGCCGGACGCGGCGCTGGCCGACCCGACGACGCCGCTGAGCCCGAGTCCCGCCGTCCTGACCAACCTGCTCGTGACGGTGTCGGGCCGGGCCCACGCCACGGTCTCCAACACGGGCCAGACCTCCGTGCCCTTCGCCTCGGCCGACATCGCGGCCGGCACGATGAAGACCACCGGCACGACGGATTACGCGTCGTCGCTGCTGTCGCAGCTCATCGGCTCGCTGCAGCTCAGCGCCAACGTGCTGGGCGTATCGGTGCCGCTGCCGCTGGGCACCGGCCCCTCGATCGCGGCGCTGCTCGTGGCCGACCTCCAGCCGATCGACCGCGAGCTGGCCGGCACCCTGGCGACGCTCGGCGTGACGGTCGGCGACGCCGACACCTGGGTGCGGGCCGTGCGCTGCGGCGGCGGGGCGCTGGTGAACTGACCCGGTTGCAGGATGATCGCTGCCCTTCGCCGCTCGACCGAAGCCCCTGTCATACGGCTTCCGAGTGATCGGGTCGGAACGCTCCCCATCCGCTCATCCCCGCGCAGGCGGGGATCCAGCGCGACGATGTTCGGCCGAAGGCCGCCCCTGTCCTGCCACCGTGCGATGAGCGGCACGCGGGAGCATGGTGTCGGCCTTCGGCCGCCTCCTCGCGCTGGATTCCCGTATGCACGGGGATGAACGGTGAAGGGGCAGGGATCGCCCGAAGAGCCCGTCAGTCCTCGGTCTGGCTCGAGATGACGAGGGTGTGGTCCGTCTCGGTCCAGATCAGGCCGAGGTCGAGGCGGTCGGCCTGGTGGTACTCGACCTTGCCGGACACGTAGGTGTCGCCGCGCTGGAGCGAGGCGCGGAGATATTCGGCGGCGTCCTGGCTCATCGCCCTCTCGACCGTCTGGGCCTTGGCGCGCTCCCAGCGGAAGGCCGTCATCAGGGCCGCCTGGCCGAGGCTGACGAAATCCGCCAGGGCCTTGTCCTTGGCCGGCAGGGTCACGCGGGCCTCGAAGCGCACGAAGGCGTCGCCGCGGCACTTCAGCGTGCCGTCGACCTCGGCGCCGCTCTGGAGGATGTGGACGTCGACGCCGCTGAGGAGGTCGCCGAAGCCGCGGTTGATGGTGATGGGGCGCTCGAAGGACACGCGGTAGCCCGAGGCCGCGGCCGGATAGTCCTTCATGAAGGCCGCGCAGCCGAGCGGTTCCGGCGCCGCCGCGGGCGCGGCTCCCGCGGGCGACCAGGGCGCGACGCCGAGGCCAAGAGCGAGACAGGCAGCCGCCGCTTTCATCGTGTCACCCCGTCGCGCCGCACCCGCCCGCCGATCGGGCCGAGCCCTCAACCGTCCATCTTCAGCGCGGCGATGAAGGCTTCCTGCGGGATCTCGACCTTGCCGAACTGCCGCATCTTCTTCTTGCCGGCCTTCTGCTTCTCCAGCAGCTTGCGCTTGCGGGTGACGTCGCCGCCGTAGCACTTCGCCGTGACGTCCTTGCGCAGCGCCCGGATCGTCTCGCGGGCGATGATCTTGCCGCCGATCGCGGCCTGGACCGGGATCTGGAACATGTGCTGGGGGATCAGGTCCTTCAGCTTGTCCACCATGGCGCGGCCGCGCATCTCGGCGCGGTCGCGGTGGACCAGCATGGACAGCGCGTCCACCGGCTCGGCGTTGACCAGCACCTGCATCTTCACGAGTTCGCCGGGCTTGTAGTCCGTGACCTGGTAGTCGAACGAGGCGTAGCCCTTGGAGATGGACTTCAGCCGGTCGTAGAAGTCGAACACCACCTCGTTCAGCGGCAGCTCATAGGTCAGCATGGCGCGCTTGCCGACGTAGTTGAGGTCGAGCTGCACGCCGCGCCGGTCCTGGCACAGCTTGAGGATGCCGCCGAGATACTCGTCGGGGGTGAGGATCGTGGCCTTGATCCAGGGCTCGCGGATCTCCTCGATCCTCATCACGTCCGGCATGTCGGCCGGGTTGTGGAGGTCGAGGGCGGTGCCGTCGCGCAGCGCGATCTCGTAGACCACGGAGGGCGCGGTGGCGATGAGGTCGAGGTTGAACTCGCGCTCCAGCCGCTCCTGGATGATCTCCAGGTGCAGCAGCCCCAGGAAGCCGCAGCGGAAGCCGAAGCCGAGCGCCGCGGAACTCTCCATCTCGAAGGAGAAGCTGGCGTCGTTGAGCCGCAGCCGGCCCATGGCGGCGCGCAGGTCGTCGAAATCCGCCGCGTCGACCGGGAACAGCCCGCAGAAGACGACCGGCTGGGCTGGCTTGAAGCCCGGCAGGGCCTGGGCGGTGGGCTTGCGCTCGTCCGTGATCGTGTCGCCGACGCGGGTGTCGGCCACGTCCTTGATCTGCGCCGTGATGAAGCCGACCTCGCCGGGGCCGAGCCGGTCGACGGCGCTCATCTTGGGCTTGAACACGCCGATGCGGTCGACCTCGTAATGGGCGCCCGTCGCCATGGTCTGGATGCGGGCGCCCTTCTTCAGGCTCCCGTCGATGACCCGCACCAGCACGACGACCCCGAGGTAGGCGTCGTACCAGCTGTCGACCAGCAGGGCCTTCAGGGGCGCGTCGGCGTCGCCCACGGGCGGGGGCAGGCGCTTGACGATGGCTTCGAGCACGCCCTCGATGTTGATGCCGGTCTTGGCCGAGATCTCGACGGCCTCCGACGCGTCGAGCCCGATCACGTCCTCGATCTGCTGGCGGATGCGGTCCGGCTCGGCGGCCGGCAGGTCGATCTTGTTCAGCACCGGCACGATCTCGTGGCCGGCGTCGAGCGCCTGGTAGACGTTGGCGAGCGTCTGGGCCTCGACGCCCTGGCTGGCGTCGACGACGAGCAGCGACCCCTCGCAGGCGGCGAGCGAGCGCGACACCTCGTAGGCGAAGTCGACGTGGCCGGGCGTGTCCATCAGGTTGAGGATGTAGGAGAGGCCGTCCTGGGCCAGGTAGTCGAGCCGCACCGTCTGGGCCTTGATAGTGATGCCGCGCTCGCGCTCGATGTCCATGGAATCGAGCACCTGCTCGACCATGTCGCGCGCCGCCAGGGTCCCGGTGGTCTGGATCAGACGGTCGGCCAGCGTCGACTTGCCGTGGTCGATGTGGGCCACGATGGAGAAATTGCGGATCTGGTCGAACTTCTGCGCGGTCATGGGCGGGGCTTGGGGCCTATCTCGGTCGTCAAAAGGTGAGGTCCGGCCGCGGGATCCTCCGCGCCGGGCAGGACGGCCGCTGCCTGCCGGGATAGGCCCTTAGGACCTATCTCGGTCGGAGATCGGGTCGGTCCGGCGGTCCTTTTCCGCGCCGGGTGCGTCGGGACCTTGGCCCGATGCGGGAGCATCGCGCCTGCGGCCCCTCCTGCCCGACCCGCAAAATTCCTCGCCGGCCCTCAACCGCCTCCGACCTAGATAGGTCCTTAGCAGGGGGGCGTGGTTTTGCCCAGGGGAGCGCGGAGGGGCGAGCGCTCGATCCGGGATCGCTCCCGCGTCAGGGCGCGGGCTTCACGAAGCGGAGCAGCATGCGGTCGCTCTCGCCGATGGCGGCATATCGCTCGCGGTCACGGTCCTTCAGCCGATAGGTCGGCGGCAGGGTCCAGACCCCGTCGGGATAGTCCTTGGTGTCGCGCGGGTTGGCGTTGGCCTCGGAGGACCCCGCCAGCCTGAAGCCGGCCGCCGCCGCGAGGGCCACCACGGCGTCCTGGCGCACGTAGCCGCTCCGCGCCAGCGGGTCCTGCGGCTGGTCCGTCCGCCCCCGGTGCTCCTCGACGCCCAGCGTCCCCCCGGGCTTCAGGGCCCGGAAGAAACCCGCGAAGACCGCTGGCGCGGACCCGTCGGCCATCCAGTTGTGGACGTTGCGGAACGTCAGGACGACGTCGGCCGTGCCGGGCGGGACGATGTCGCGGCCGGGCGCGAAGTCGGCGGTCTCGACCCTGCCGTAGTCCGCCGGATCGGCGGCCGTCTTGGCCGCGAAGGCCGCGTTGCCCTTCACGGCCTCGTCGGAGGTGTCGGCCTTCGGCGGGTTCGCCGCGATGTAGCGGCCGCGGTCGCGGAGGTAGGGGCCCAGGATCTCGGTCCAGTATCCGGCGCCGCCCGGCAGGATCTCGACGACGGTGCTGGTGGGTGCGACGCCGAGGAAGGCGAGGTCGTCGAGCGGGTGCCGGTAGGGGTCGCGGGCCCGGTTGGCGGGGCTGCGCTGCGGCCCGGCGACGAGCGCCCGCAGCGCCGCGCCGTCCGCCTGCCCCTCCTGGGCGGCTCCGCCGCCGGCCGCGAGGCACAGGGCCAGGGCGGCACCCGCCACGAGGGCCCGGGCCGGGCCGGGTCGCACCAAAACAGCCATGTCGTCCTCCGGTGAAGCAGCCGCGCGGCTGGAGCCGGGACTGATGTCGCTCCTCCCCGTCGGAAATCAATGCTCCTCGACGGTCCACCGTCGGCCGGCCCCGGCGTCAGGGCGAGGTGCCGAACGTGTCGCTCGTCCAGCGCGAGGCCGCGCCGTGGGCCGCGTAGATCTTCAGGTCGGCGTCCCGCGGCGCCCGGCCGCCCCGCCAGGTCGGCGTGGCGCAGAGCTTGAGTTCCAGCTTGTCCACCGAGGTGATGACGAAGGGATAGACGTCCCCGTCGGGGCTGACGACCGTGACCTCGGCGCCCCTGCCCTTCACTGACCATGCGACCATCGCGGCGAACTCCTCCGATACTGGGGACACAGCAGGCGCTTTCATCGGGGCGGAGGTGGGGCGCATCCTTGTCGGCCTCGCCACAGGTCTTGACGCTTCGTCGATGGGCCCCGCGGCCCGCCCGTTGCCGGTGCGGCGCGCTTGCAGCATGATGCCCGGGGGCGGCCGCCGGGCCGCTCCGCCGCGCCATCATCCCGGAGCATCGGCTTGAACCGTCCCCTCGTCCTCATGCCGAATTCCATGGCGCCCCCCGTCGTCGAGGCGCTCGCGCGCGAGACCGACCTCGTGAAGCTGTGGGAGGCCGACGACCGGGACGCCGCGCTGGCGCGCGTGGCCCCGGAGGTGGGCGCGCTGGCGATCGGCGGCCACATCCGGGTCGACGGCGGCTTCATGGGGCGGTTCCCGAAGCTGCAGATCGTGTCGAACTTCGGCGTCGGCTACGATTCCATCGACGCCGCCTGGGCGGGGGAGCACGGCCTCGTCGTCACCAACACGCCGGGCGTGCTCGACGAGGAGGTGGCCGACACGGCGCTGGGCCTCGTGCTCGCCGCCGTGCGCCAATTGCCGGCCGCCGAGCGGCACCTGCGCGCCGGCCGGTGGATCGCGGGCGCCTTCCCGCTCAGCCCCACGCTGCGGGGCCGCACGGTGGGCATCGTCGGCCTCGGGCGCATCGGCAAGGCCGTGGCCAGGCGCGCCGAAGCCTTCGGCCTCGCTATCGCGTATCACGGCCGCAACCCGCAGCCGGGCGTGCCCTACCCGTATCACCCGACGCTGGTGGGCCTGGCGGAGGCCTGCGACATCCTGGTGGTGATCACGCCGGGCGGGCCCGAGACCCGCAACCTCGTGGGCGCGGAGGCCCTGCGCGCCCTGGGCCCGAACGGCATCCTCATCAACGTGGCGCGCGGCAGCGTGGTGGACGAGGAGGCGCTGATCGAGGCGCTCCGGTCGAAGACGATCCTGGGCGCCGGCCTCGACGTCTTCGTCGACGAGCCGAAGGTGCCCCAGGCGCTGCTCGACCTCGACCATGTCGTGCTCCTGCCCCACGTGGGCTCGGCCTCGCGGCACACGCGCGACGCCATGGGCCAACTCGTGGTCGACAACATCCTGTCCTGGATGGCCGGCCGGCCGCCGCTGACGCCCGTGGCCGAGACGCCGTGGCGCGGCCGCTACAGGCCCGCCGCCGGCCCACGATGATCGCGCTCCGAGGCCCGATGACCATGAACGCCCTCCCCCCCGCCAGGGACGCCCGCGGAGACGAGCCCTGGGGGTCGTCCGTCCCGCCCGCGGGAGGGCTGCGCCGGAGCGCGGCCCTGAGCAGGTTTCGAAAGAGCGTCACCCGCCCTTTCGGCAAGAACCTGCGACCCGACGAGAAGCCCAGCAGGCGAAGCGTCGGCCTTCCGACGCAAGCCTGCTGGGCGGCGCTGCTGCTGTCGGCCCAGCTCGTCGCGCCGTCGCCCGCGCCGGCCGCGCCGGCCGTCTCCACCTGGACGCTGTCGCTCGACGGCGGCGAGAGGCAGTGCCGCCTGACGCTGCGCGAGGGGGCGGGCGGCAAGGGCGCGCCGGTCGCCATGCCGCCGGGCTGCCGCCGGGCCTTCCCGGCGCTGAACCGCGTGGCGCTGTGGTCGGAGGCCGGCGACGCGCTCCACCTCGACGACGCCAACGGCGAACCCCTGCTGGTGTTCGAGGCCGACGGCGAGGGCTTCCGCACCACGAGCCCGCAGGGCGAGCGCCTCGTGCTGACCTCCACCGACCGCCGCGGGCGCGCGGCGCTCGACAGGATGGCGGGCGCCGCGGCGCCGGCCGCCGCGGAGACCGCCGGGGCGAGCGCCCAGCCGGCCCCCGCCCGCAAGCCCGCCGCCGGCGCCGCCAAGCCTGCCGCCGGCGCCGCGAAACCCGCCGAGGTGGCGGGACGCTACGCCGTGCTGCGCGACAAGACCCACGACACGGGCTGCATGGTGACGCTGGACGACAAGGCCGGCGGGCCCGGCAGCACCCTCAAGGCCCGGCTCGCCCCGGCCTGCCGCGACCAGGGCATCGTGATCTTCGACCCCATCGGCTGGGCGATGGTGGGCGGCCGGATGGTGCTCACGGCCCGCAAGGGCCACACGACGGAGCTCGAGACCCAGGAGGACGGCTCCTGGATGAACGACCCTCAAAAGGGCAAGACGCTGTCGCTGAAGCGCATCTGACGCCGACGGCGGCCGGTGCCGGCCTCGGCCCATGGCGGGCTCCGGGGTGGTGACGTCCGGTCCCGCGCGCCGCGTCAGCCTGGATTCAGAACGCCCCGGCCCCTGGCGGTCAGGGCAGAGACCTGAAAGGGCCGAAGCTTCTTCGCCAGGGCTCCGCCCTGGAACTTGTCAAAGGGCGAGCCCTTCGGGATCCCGTGCGACGGACGACGTCGCCTCGGGATCCGACGGGAGCCGCATGGGATGGCGCGGCTTGAGGCACGCGCCGCCTCCCGCGCCCGGGTGACGGCGCCCGGCCCGCAGCGCCGCGTCGCTTCGGGGATCCGAGGATCCGGCAGCGGTCCGGACATTCCGACGCAGTGAGGTCCCTTTCGGCCCCATATCCTCGCTCGGACGGGGCGGACACCGGCCCGATTTGAGCTCATAGAGCTGATTTCGGACCCACCCTGGCTCGCATCTTGCGAGGGTCCTCCCGCGCCGGGACGCGGCTCGAGGGCCGCGGACTCCGGGCGCAGGATGGGGCGCGATCGGAGCGGGATGATCATGGAGAGCGGAGTTCGAACCGCCATGAAACGCGTCGCCACGGCATGGGCCGGCCTGTCGCTCGCCGTCTGCCCCTTCCAGGTTGCCCGCGCCCACGACCGCTGGGCCGACGGCGACCCCGTGCCGGGCTGGGTTAAGTCGCAGTGCTGCGGCCCGTCCGACGCCCACCACCTGACGGCCGAACAGGTCCACGTCACGCCGGGCGGATACAGGCTCGACGGCTATTCCCGCGTCATCGGGCAGGACAAACTGCTGCCCTCGCCGGACGGGAGCTGGTGGGTGTTCTACCGCGACTACGACGACGGCTCGCAGAGCACCGTCTATTGCTTCTTCGGCCCGGACAGCGGCTCGTGACGGCGCCGTCACGCCGGCTCGCCGTCGGGGGGTGAGGGCGCCGGGGCGACGAAGCCGAGGTCCGACAGGGCCGCGGCCATATGGGACGGGACCGGCGCCTCGACCGCGACCGCGGGGCGCGCCGCGTAGAGCGGCACGGCGACCCGCCGCGCCAGGAGATGCAGGGTCTCGGCGTCGTCGCGGGCCCCGTAGATGCCGTCGCCGACGAGCGGCCAACCCTGCGCCGCGCAGTGGACGCGGATCTGGTGCGTGCGGCCGGTGCGGGGCTTCAGCTCCAGCCAGCTCCGCGCGCCCTTGCTCCCCGCGCCCTTGCGCCCGAGCACGCGCCACTCCGTCACGGCCTCCTGGCCGGCGGGGTCCACCTGCATCCACCAGCCGCGCGTGGCGTCGCGCCGCCCGAGCGCCAAGTCGATCACGCCGGCCTCGGCCTCGGGCGTCCCCTCGACCACGGCCCAGTAGGTCTTGTCGATACGGCCCGCCTTGAACAGGCTGCCGAGCTTCTGCAGCGCCTTGCGGTGGCGGCCCAGCACGAGGCAGCCCGACGTGTCGCGGTCCAGCCGGTGCGCCAGGGCCGGGGCGCGCGGCAGGCCGAAGCGCAACGCATCGAAATGCGCCTCCAGGCTGTCGCCGCCCTTGGGGCCGGGGTGGACGGCGAGGCCGACGGGCTTGTCCAGCACCAGCATCAGGGCGTCGCGGTAGAGGAGGCGCGAGGTGAGGTCCATCGGCTGCACGGGTTGAGGACCTGTCTCGGTGGGGCCGCGACGTCACGCGACCCACGGGGGCCGGAGAGGGCGGGAGCGCGCCGCTCGTGGGGCCCCTCCTATGAAAAAGGCCGCGCCCGGTGGGGGGCGCGGCCGATGGGTCGGGTCTACCGGGCCTGGAGCGCTCAGTAGTTCTCGTCGGCGTCCGCACCCGTGCCGTAGGCCGGGCGCGGGTCGCGCGGCACGCCGGCGTCGGCGGCATCCTCCGGCGTCGGGCGGGCGAGGCGGCGGGTGCGGGGCCGCGTGGTCGAGGCCTGACGCTCCTCGGCGACCTGCTGGTTGGTCGGCTGCGCGTTGCCCAGCACCACCACCTTCGTGCCGACGTCCACGCGCGAATACAGGTCGAGCACGTCCTGGTTCATCATGCGGATGCAGCCCGACGACACGCTGCTGCCGATCGTGTAGGGCTCGACCGTGCCGTGGATGCGGAACAGCGTGTCGCGGCCGTCGCGGTAGAGGTACATGGCGCGGGCGCCGAGCGGGTTGCCGGGGCCGCCGTGCATGCCGAGCCCGCTCTGGAGCTTGGCCATGGCGCTGACGATCTCGGGCTGACGCGCGAACATCTCCTTGGGCGGATACCAGTCCGGCCATTCGCGCTTGGCGCCGACCTGGGCCTCGCCCGACCACAGGAAGCCCTCGCGGCCGACGCCGACGCCGTAGCGGATCGCCTGCCCGCCGTCGATGACGAGGTAGAGGAAGTGCTTCGCCGGGTCGATCACGATCGTGCCGGGGGGCTGGTCCGTCTGATACTCGACCAGGGTGCGCAGGAACCGCGGGTTGACGCGGTTCACATCGATGCCCTTGACGGGATAGGGCTCGTCCTTGACGGGCCCGTAGATCTCCTCGGCGTCGACCTCCTGGGCCAGGGCGGCGCGGATCGGGGTCGCGGCGAAGGCCGCCAGCAGGGCGACCCCGACCAGCATGGACCGGCGGCTGTTGTTCGACATTGTCCGACTCTCCCAGGGCTCGGCCGCGTGGCGCGATGACGGCCGTCCCGAGCAGCTTGAGCACGCCCTCATTTTCACGATGCGAAGGCCAGGGTCAAGGTTGCGGTCCGCCGGCCCTCGTGCCGGGCCAAGGCCCTGATCGCCCTCGCTTTTCCCGTGCCGAGTCGAGGCCGCCCGGACCCGCCCGCGCCGGCGGCGGGTGGAAAAAACCGGCGGTGTGGCATCGCGGCCGACGGGCCGCCCGCTTGCCCGGCCCGGCCTTTCGGGGGAGAACCGCCCCATGCCGCTCCACCTCCTGAAACTCTGCGTCGGCGCCGACTCGATCGCCGACCTCGACGGCTGGATCGCGTCGCGCCTGGCCGAGCAGCGCCGGGCCGGCCAGCCCGCCGAACAGCGCCACACGACCCGCATGGTGCCCAAGCGCGCGGCCGAGCTGCTCGACGGCGGGTCCCTCTTCTGGGTCATCCGGGGGCAGGTCGCGGCGCGCCAGCGGCTGCTCGGCGTGCGGCCCTTCACGGATGCCGACGGGATCGGCCGCTGCCACCTCGTGCTGGAGCCGGAGCTGGTCGAGGTCGAGACGCGGCCCTGCCGGCCGTTCCAGGGCTGGCGCTACCTCGACGCCGCCGCGGCGCCCACCGACCTCGGCCGCGGCCATCCGGAGCTCGTCGCCATGCCGGAGGCGCTGCGGCGCGAGCTGCGGGACCTGGGCCTGATCTGACGCCGCCCCCGGCGGCTCGATGTGCCGCGGGGCGGCGGCTTGCGGTCGGGCGGGCGCCGCACGATGTTGGAGATGTCCCGCCCCGTGCCGCCCGAGGTTCCGCCGTGCCGCCGACCGACGATCGCCGCGCGATCAACCGTTCCGCCCCGTCGGGCTCATCGGCCGTCGACGCCTTCCTCGACCGGTCGAGCCGCACCCCCGCGGCCATGGCGCCGGGCGGGCGCGGCCGCCTCATCTTCGCGCTCGACGCCACCATGAGCCGCCAGCCCACCTGGGACGCCGCCGTGGCGCTCCAGGGCCGGATGTTCGACGCGGCCGCGAAGCTCGGCGGGCTCGACGTGCAGCTCGTCTACTTCCGCGGGCTGCACGAGTGCAAGGCGTCCTCCTTCGTGTCCGGCGGCGCCGGCCTCGACCGGCTGATGAGCCGCATCCGGGTCGAGGGCGGCAACACGCAGATCGGCCGCGTGCTGACCCACGCGCGCGACGAGGCCCGCCGGGCGCGCACCGGCGCGCTGATCTACGTCGGCGATTGCGTCGAGGAGCGCGTCGACCCGCTCTGCGCCAAGGCCGGCGAGCTGGCGATGCTGGGCCTGAAGGCCTTCATGTTCCACGAGGGGCGCGACCGGGCGGCCGAGCGCTGCTTCCGGGAGATCGCGCGCCTGACGGGCGGCGCCTACGCGGCCTTCGACGCGGCGGCGCCCGGCGTGCTGGGCAGCCTGCTGTCGGCGGCCGCCGCCTATGCCGCGGGCGGCGCGCTGGCGCTGGAGGCCCAGGCGAAGGCCGGGGACCCGGCCGCCGCCAAGCTGCTCCTGTCGCAGATCCGCTGAGCCCCCACGATGCCGCTCATCCCCCTGGTCGCCGGCGTGGTGCTGTTCTGGATCGGCTCCGTGCTGGTCCGCGAGTTCCTGCGCGCGACGCCCGCGGCCGTGGCGCGCCGCATGCGCCAGGGCGCCGGCACGGTGCTGATGGCCGTGGCCCTGCTGATGCTGGTGCGGGGGCAGGTCGGCCTGGCGCTCGGCTTCGGCGGCTTCGGCTTCTGGCTGGCGACCGGCCGCCGCGCGTCGATCCGGGGCGCGGCGCGGCCGAAGGGCGCCCGCCCGGCCGGCGGCCCGCGCAGGGGCCTCATGTCGCGGGTGCGCTCGGCCACGATCGAGATGGAGCTCGACCATGTGTCGGGCGCGATGAGCGGCATCGTGCTGGCGGGCCCCTTCGAGGGGGCCGAACTGGCGCATCTCGACCGCGACAGCCTCGTCTCCCTGCACGACTTCTGCCTGTCGGCCGACGGCGAGGGCGCCCGGCTCCTAGAGGCTTATTTCGACCGCCGGTTTCCCGGCTGGCGTGGAGCAGCACAGGACCGGGACCACGCGGGGGGCGCGGGCCCTGGCGCGCGCCGCGGCGCGCGATCGGGCGCGATGTCGGAGGAAGAGGCCTGCCAGCTTCTCGGCCTCCCGAAGGGCGCGAGCCGGGAGGAGGTCGCGCGCGCCCACCGGAGCGTGATGAAGAAGGCCCATCCCGACCACGGCGGATCCACCGATCTGGCGGCCCGGGTCAATGAAGCCAAAGATGTGCTGATGCGACGACATCAGTGATGTTCCGCTGAACTGTGGGAGCCCTGTGACGGGGTCGGGATGACGGTCCGGGCGCCGGGTGCCGGGACCCTCAGTCCCGGGTGGCGAAGCAGGCGAAGCCGGAGCGCTTCAGCGTCCGGCAGGCCGTCTCGGCCTCGGCCGGGTCGAGCCCGGCGAAGCGCGCGCGGTACAGGGTGGAATCGCCCCTCTGGACCTTCTCGGTGAAGGGCTTGGCCGAGGCCAGGGCCGAGCGGCCCTCGCTGCGCGCCCGGGTGAGGAGTTCGGCCGCAGCCCCCGCATTGTCGGTGGCGCCGATCTGGATCACCACGCCGTTCTTGCCGCGGGGGTCCTGGCCACGGGGGTCCTGGCCGCGGGGATTCGGCGTGCTGCCGACGCGGTCCTCGGCGGGCGCCCCGAAGCTGATCGGGCCCGCCCGGCTGGCGCTCCCGAGCTTGGCCTCGTCGGCGCTGGGCCCGAGCCGGGCCGGCGGCGCGCCCGTGACCCAACGCAGGCTCGACGGCGTGGCGGTGGCGACCGCCGAGGCGGCCGCGGAGGCCACGGCCGCGCGCCGGCTGGTGGAGCCGTCGACCGCGCCCTTGGCCCCCGCCGGGCTGCCCTCCGACGCCCGCTGGGTGCCGGCCACGAAGGCCGGGCGGGCGCGCTCCTCGGGTGGCCGCGCCGGCGGGGACACGCTGAACAGTTCGGCGCGGGCGACGCGGACCCGGTCGGGCGCGCGCTCGGGCACCGGCACGGCCATCTCGGGCGCGATCAGGCTCGGGCCGCGCGGCGGGGCGCGCTCCGCGAGGTCCGGCTCGTCGTCGTTCTCGGGATCGCTGTCGGCCACGGGCTCGGCGCGGTCGTGCGGCACCTCGCGGGCCACGGGCTCGGGCACCGGCGGCCGCGGCGTCTCGGCCGCCTCCTCCACCGGGCTTCCCTGGGCCACGTGGGTGGCGGGGCCGGCCGCGGCCTCCTCGAAGTGGGATTCGAGCAGCCCCTCCATCACGTTGTCGCGGCTCGCCGCCGACTTGCCGCCCATCACCACCGCCACGACGTGCCGCCCGCCGCGCTGCACCGAGCTCAGCAGGTTGAAGCCCGACGCGTTGGTGTAGCCGGTCTTGATGCCGTCCATGCCCGACATGCGGGCCATGAGGTGGTTGTGGCTGGTGATGACCTCGCCGCGGTAGACGAAGCTCGGCGTCGAGAAGAAGCGGTAGTAGCGGGGGAAGCGGTCGTGGATGGCGCGGCCCAGGATCGTCAGGTCCCGCGCCGTCGTGATCTGCCGCATGTCGGGCAGGCCCGAGGCGTTGTGGTAGAAGGTGTGGCGCATGCCGAGCGCGTGGGCCTTGTCGGTCATCAGGCGGGCGAAGGTCAGCTCGTCCCCGGCGAGGTTCTCCGCCACCGTCACGGCCATGTCGTTGGCCGAGCGGGTGACGATGGCCTTGATGGCGGTGTCGACCGACACCGCCGAGCCCGCCGGCACGCCGAGCTTGGTGGGCGACTGCCCGGCCGCGTGGGCCGACACCTGGAGCGGCGAGTCGAGCGCGATGCGGCCCCTCTCCAACTGTTCGAACAGGAGGTAGAGCGTCATCACCTTGGTGATGGAGGCGGGGTGCCGTGGCGCGTCCTCGTTGACGCCGTAGAGGGTGCGGCCGGAATTGGCGTCCACCACGATGGCGGAGAAGTTGGGCGCCGTGCTGCCCAGCGCCGCGCGGGCCGCGTGGGCGACGTGCCGGCTGGCGGCGTGGCGGTGGAAGGCGTGCCCTCCCCGCGCCTCGGCGCCTCCCGTCACCAGCGCCAGGGCCACGGCCGCGGCCGGAACGAGACGCCCCACGCAGAACTTTTCGACGCCACGCACGACCATGAAACTCAATCCCCGCTCCGGACCAGCGACGGCCGATCCCGGCGGTGGCACCGCCGGCCGGCCATCCGTGATCGAAAGGGCACGGTCCAGGACGCTAGGGGATCGCAGTTACACCGCGGTTAACGGGGGGTGGCGGGATCGATCGGCCTTCTCCGGACATCGTGCGGCGCACGAGGGAGGTTCGACGGCTTCGGGCGATGCGGCCCGACCTGTCGGCCCGCATCGGCGGCCCTCCGTCCGGGGACCATCGCCATGGTCGAGAGCGTCGACGGCGCGCTCCGGGTGCGGGCCGGCGACGCCGGGACCGGCCCTGGACGGGGCCGTGTCGAAGGACGCAGGCGTCCTCCGCGCGGGGGTGGGTTCAGTTCGCCCCGCGCAGCGAGGGGCCGGGCGCCCGGTCGTGGGCGGCGAGCGGGGCCGCGGCGAGCCGGATGGACTGCAGGTCGTGGTTCTTCGCGACGGCGTGACCCGCGGTGAGGACGATGGCGCCGAGGGCGGCGGCGGTGAGCTTCACGCGGAGAGCCTGGATCGCGGGGGAGAGGATCATGGAGGGTCCTGAGACGGGGTGACGGCGCCATCGGCTGCGGGGCACAGACGCCCGGCAAATGCGGCACGAACGCGGCCGAAGGGCCCCGGCGACGCTCCGGCATGGAAGGGTTGCGCGCCGGGCCGCTCCGGTGTCGACGTCCCCGGGCTCACCGGCAGGACCTCGGATAGACCAGCAGGGTGTTGACGATGTCGTTCAGCCTGCAGCCGATCCGCGCCCCGGCGGCCATCGGGCCGACCTGGACCAGCGCCGCGACCGCGACCAGCACGGCGACCGTGAAGGCCGCGAGCGTGATCTCGTCGAACCGCGACGCGGCGCGGCCCCTCACGGGATGTTTCCTCGACCCTCGACGCTCGGACATGGCTGTTCTCCAGCTCGCCGGCCGCATTTCAGCACAGGAGCGGGGAACGCGCGACGGTGGTTCGGGCATTTCCACCCGGAGTCCGACGCCTCCGCCCGGGAGGACGCGTCGATCCAGGGGGCCGGGCGTGAGCTACATCGCCGTCAACGCATTCGCCATCCTGCTCGCCACGGCCGCGGGCCTCGTCGTCAGCGCCCTCTACCGCGCCCTCGCGGCGCGGCGCGTGGGCGCATTGGAGCGGCACGGCCGCCCGGTGGCGCTGCTGGTCACGGCCGTGCTGGCCGAGTCCTGGCTGGCCTCCATCCTGGCGGGCGCCCTGATCCTCGCGCCCCCGCAGGCCGACCCGTGGATCATGGCGCTCGGCAGCGCCGTGGTGATCTGGATCGGCTTCATCGTGCCGGTCCTGCTGGTGACGCACCTGTTCCGCGGCCTGTCCTTCGCGGCCGCCGGCCGCGACGGCGGGCATTGGATCGCCGTCATGCTGGTCCAGGCCGCCGTCCTCCACCTGGTGGGGCTCACCAGGGTCGGCTGACGGCGGGAGCCTTCAATCGTCGTCGAAGGCGTCAGGCGAGACGCCGAGAAGCAGGTCCTCGACGTTGATCCACGGGGTGCGGTGGCCCGCGCCATACATGCGGTCCGCCACCTGTTCGAGGCGGCCGCGATGGCGGTCGAAGCGGCGCAGCGCCTCGGCGTCGGTGCGGGTGAAGCTCTCCTCCAGCTCGTCGACCGCGGCGCGGAACACGTGGCAGCGCACCGGGCCGTCGCGGCCCTGCATGACGAAGACGAGGCCGAAGGGGTCGATCTCCGCGGGCAGGGCGGTGCTGGTGAGAAGGCGCAAGGCTGGGAGACTCCGGTCGCCACCGTCAATCGGCGCGGGCCGCCGTCGGATCCGCGCCCCGCCGCAGAAACGGCCGGGCGGCCCCGCGCGACCCGGGGGCACCGCGGCGACGCGCGCGGGCCTCCTCTCCCTCCGCGGCAAAGGTCGGAACGGCGGAGGGCTCCACCCTGCCCCGGGCGCGACGGCCCCGCCGATCACGCCTCACCCCGTGCCGTCGGGGGTCTCGGGCCGGTGCGTCTCGCTCGGCGAGGTCGATGAGGCCGTGCAGGCCCGCGAACAGCTTTCGCAGGGACGGCTGCACGTCCCTGTGCCGATCCGTGCCGGGGTTTTCCGCGCTCCCTGCGGACGTCGTTCAGCCGCTCGCTGATCGCGCCGGCGGGTTGCCGTGGGGACCATCGCGCCGTCCTCCGATCAGAAGACGAGGCGGTTCGTGGCCTCGGCGGGGGACAATCTCGGTCGGCCGGAGATGGGTGCGGGATCATCGGATGATGGTGGGGGGCGTGATCAGGTCACGGGGCTTCCGTCGTGACCCGTTGATGATTTGCGATCTCTCACGCCTTCTATAACCAAGCAGCCGATGAGCAGTCACGGAAACGTACGTCCGACGCGACCAAGACAGCGATTATATTGAACGAAATTTCTGGCAGAAAATCCAGTAAAAATGAATTTTATTCGAGAAATATATCTGTATAACCGATGGCTGTGTTTCTGATGCCAGCAAGGCTCCGATGAGAGCGCCGAGCAGGGTCTTGCCCGTTGTTCGCGCGTTGTGGACGAACTCGAAGAAGCCGGGAGAGCTGGGCAGCCTCTCCTGAGAGATCCCTCCGTGCGGGCGGAGCCAGGATCTCAGCGGGGACCAGCATCCCTCCATCGTGTCGACGTGGACCTCGCAAAAGCCGTCCCCGTCGTCATCACGCGCGGACTCGCCCGCGGCATGGCAGACTGTCTCGTGAGCGAAGCCCCACTTCGGCCGTCGCGCGTCGATGTCGTATTCATCCGTGTCGATCAGCGATACCGCTCCGACGACGGCATCGACGATGGGCCCGATGGTCTTCTGCCGAACATTGGGGAGCATGCGCATCACGACCTGACCGCCGCGCTGACGGCGCCAGTCGGTCAGCAGGGAGGAATAGCGCCCTTCCCGACGCAGGATGGCACCGATCTCGCCGGTCTGTGCGGCACGATCGGTCTCGGCCGGAATGCGCAACTTGTCCTCCGCCGTGAAGCTGCGCCGAGGTGGGCGCTCCGTCAGTTCGGGCGAGGACGTCACGGCCGTCCTTCGCGGCGCCCGGTTCGGCAACGCGCTGTCCGAGCGCGGCACGAAGCATCCGCTGGATTTCGCGACGACGCTGACCCCCGATCCGCGCGGCGGCTTCCGCCTGAACGGCCGCAAATTCTACTCGACGGGTGCGCTGACGGCCCAATGGGTCCCGGTCTTCGCGGCCGCGGTCGGCATCCCGGACGTCGAGGATCGCAAGGCGACGCTGCTCTACCTCCCACGCGATGCGCAAGGCATCACGGTGGAGCAGGACTGGACCGCCTTCGGCCAGCGGTCGACGATCAGCGGCACGACCGTGCTCGACGACATCCATGTGCCCGAAGACCATGTCCTCCGAGGCTTCTGGGACCTCGACCGGCCGAGCACGACGGGGCCTCTCGGCCAATTGATCCACGCCGCGGTCGATGTCGGCCTCGCGGGCGGCGCTCTCGCCGATGGCGTCGCCTTCGCGCGCCGGCATGGGCGGCCTCACTGGGAGAGTGCCCTCGACCGCCTGACGGATGAGCCCGCCGTGGTAGCGCGGTTCGGCGAGCTTCGCGTCCGGCTCGATGCAGCGGAGGCCCTCCTGGCGCAGGCGGCAGAGCTGCTCGATGTCGCCGAACGGGACGCAACGCGGGACGCCGTGACTGCAGCCCGGCTCTCGGTTGCCGCCGCCAAGGCATTCGGCGGCGAGGCCGCGCTCGAGATCGCGACGGCTCTGTTCGATGCAGGGGGTGCCAGCGCTGCCGACAGCCGGCATGGGCTCGACCGCCATTGGCGCAATGCCCGCACGCACACGCTGCACGATCCGAACCGGTGGAAATACATCCACATCGGCAACTTCATCCTGAACGATGTCGTGCCCGCCAGCGACAACCTGATCATCTGAGGCGCCAGGAGGCGATCAGGACCTTTCGGATCGCTCACCTCGCCAGATCAGACACACGAGTGCGAACTGCAAGGGAGGAGCTCCAGCGCCCAGGAACTGCCGCGCTGGAGCTGGCGATCACCGGTGCCAGACGATCGCCATCCACCAAATGCGTCGGTGGGAGCCTTTAGAGCGACTGTCAGCTCATCCCCTTTTGCACGACGAGCGATCGCTTCCGTCTCAGCAGGCTCGCATTGGAAGGCCAACGCTTCGCCTGCTTAGAGTTGTGTTTTGTCGCAGGTTTTTGTCGAAAGAGCGTGTGGCGCTCTTTCGAAACCTGCTTAGCGCTGCCGGGGCGCCCGCTTTCCGGCAGCGCTCTCCCGCCACTCGGAATGCAGGGCCGGCCGGGGCCGGGCGGCGAGCTCGACGGCGGCATTCGCGCCGATCCCAGCCATGCAGAGGAGACGCACGATGATCTGACCGGCGGCGCTCGCCGATAGCTGGCCCGTCGTGATGGCGAGGCTTGCGCCGATGAGGGCGTGCGCGGTCAGCCGCCAAACCAGCTCCGCATTCGAGACTTCGAAGCGACCCGCTTCGGACGCTTGCCGCAGGTCGCGGATCGCGAAGGGACCCATCACGCGGAACATCGCGTCGGCGATGACTTCGGACTTGTGCAGCATCTGGGCCCAGCGGATATCCCCGATCGCGGTGTCCAGCACCGTGCGGATGCCGAAGGCGTAGACCTGGGCAGGGTCCGAGAAGGTGTTCGTGACCGCTTCGATCCGAACGGCGAGATCGTGCATGAGCGCCTCGAGCACGGCGATGGCGAGGTCGTCCTTCGATCGGAAGTAGTTGTAGACCGTCCCGGCCCCCACGTCGGCGCGCTCGGCGATCTCAAGCATTGTCGCCGCCGCGACCCCCTTCTCGGTCATGATGTCGCGCGCCGCTGCGATGAGAGCATCGCGGTTTCGGCGCTGCCGGCGCGCGACACGTCCCTCGTCTCGGATCTGCCCGTCCACCTCGGACGGTTCCTCGCAGGGTCTAACCCGAATGGTGCTCATGCCAGGACATCACCTCACCCATCGATCGAATCCGGTCACGAGCCTGAAGCGATGCCACGTGGCCATGATCGAGGCTCAGCTGGCGCCAGACGTCCGACCCCACCATAGGGCCGAATGCCGGGATTGACGACCATTCATTTCTGGTTGATGCTCAGGAAAGAAGGATCCTCAGCCGTCCAGAAGGCATCAAGGGATCTTGCGCGTGTGCGCGACAGCGCCACCCCGGGAGGCAAAGATGAATCGCTCGATCGACGGTGCCTTCGAGGCCGACGTCGCCATCGTCGGGGCGGGCCCGGTCGGGACCCTGCTTGCGATCCTGCTCGGCCGGCGCGGCAAGACCGTCACACTGATTGACCGCTGGACAAATCATTATGACCTGCCGCGTGCCGTGACCTACGACCACGAGATCGCCCGCGTCTTCGCCACACTGGGGATCGATTCCGAGAACGATCCGGCGATCAGCTTCCACGACGAGCTCTATTACTGGAAGAACTCCGACCGCGAGATCGTGCAGATCGTCGACTGGCAGAGCCAGTCGGCATCCGGTTGGCGCGTGCGCTACTGGTTCAACCAGCCTTTGATGGAGCGCCGCCTTCTGTCCATCGCTGCTGGATTGCCCAACATCACCATCCTGCGTGGATGGCAGGGCCTCGCCCTGGAGCAGGACGCCGCCGGGGTCACCCTCTCCATCCAGCGCAATCCCGAGGAAGTCGGGCCCGACGGGGAGCGGCGGACGATCCGCGCGACGTTTCTTGCGGGAACGGACGGTGCGAACAGCTTCGTCCGCGAGTCGCTCGGCATCGAGAACGAGGACAAGGGCTACTTCTTCGACTGGCTCATTCTCGACATGATCCCGCAGTTCGACTACGTCGCCTCGCGCGGCGGCGAGCCGGCGCAGTGGCAGCTCTGCGATCCGAAGCGGCCGACGACGATCGTTCCCGGCGGTCCCGGCCCGGTCCCGGGAGGACCGGCCCGGCGGCGGTGGGAGTTCATGGTTCTCCCCGGTGAATCGGCCCAGGACCTCCAGAAGGACGAGAATGCCTGGCGTCTTCTTGAACCGTGGGGTCTCAAGCCGGAGAATGCCGAAATAGAGCGCAGCACGGTCTATCGCTTCCAGGCCCGCTGGGCCCGGCAGTGGGCCAAGGGACGCTGCCTCATCGGGGGCGACGCAGCCCATCTGATGCCGCCTTTTGCGGGAGAGGGCATGTGCGCCGGCGTCCGCGACGCGGTCGCCATGGCCTGGCGCCTGAATGGCATCCTCGAGGGCAAGTTCGGTCTGGGTGTTCTCGACAGTTACACCAGCGAGCGGATCGAGCACGCCAAGCACTATATCGATTTCAGCCAGCAGCTCGGCCAGATCATCTGCATCGCCGATGAGGCTGTGGCGGCCGACCGAGACGCTCGGATGATCGCCGATCTGAACGTCCGCGCGGGCATGCCGGTCCCAACCGACATATGCCAGCTTGGGCCGGGGGTGTGGTGTCCGGAGAGCGCCCACGCCGGCGAGCTCTCGGTGCAGGGGGTCGTCGAGGCCGATGGTCACCGGGGCCGCTTCGACCAGGTGGTCGGCCAAGGTTGGGTGCTCATCGGCTACGAGGTCGAACCGGCCGACGCACTCTCGGAAGCGCAGCGGCGGGAGTTCGCGATGCTCGACGGGATCGCGGTCCGCATCGGCCCGCCCGGCAGCGGCAGCCCCGTGATCGACGTCGAGGGCACCTTCCGGCGCTGGCTCGATCGGATCGATGCCTGCTACGTGCTGATCCGCCCCGATTTCTACGTGGCCGTCACCGCGAACCGTCGGGAGACGCTGCAGACACGCTTCGCGACGATCGTCGACAATCTGCACCCCCCGGCATCTCCGGCCCTCGCGGCCGAGTGAGCGCCTCGTCCGCAACGACGGAAGGGCGACGTCGGATGGTCCGCCGACGCTCCTGCACGCGCTGCGCCACGATATGATCAAGCGCTATGTCAGTTCGGATTCATCCGATCGGAACATCGAAAAAGCATAGTAGAATCCCGATCGAGAAATCAGGAATCACGCAGCGGCAAACGCTGTGCGACACGGGCCTCCGGCCCGGGTCGAGGACCCGACAAGGGCATTGAGGGAGGAGAGATCATGTTGGACCGTCGGACACTTCTCAAATCAGGCGTCGCTGTCGCGACCGCTTCGGTTCTGGCCCGGCCCGCCTATGCGAGCTCCAAGGCCCTCAAGATCGGCTATGTCAGCCCGCAGACCGGTCCCTTGTCGGCCTTTTCGGCGGCCGACTCCTATATGGTCGATCAATTCCTCGCTGCGGCGCCCGGGATGGGACTCGACGTGCAGGTCCTGGTCAAGGACAGCCAGTCCAACCCGAACCGTGCAGCGGAAGTCGCCAAGGAGCTGATCAGCCGCGACAAGGTCAACCTCCTCCTTGTCGCCTCCACGCCCGAGACGACCAACCCGGTCTGCTCCATCGGCGAGCAGGAGGAGATCCCTGTGATCTCCAGCGTCGCGCCCTGGCAGCCCTGGTTCATTGGCCAGCAGGGCAATCCGGGCGATCCGAAGAGCTGGCAGCCTTTCGACTATGCCTACCACTTCTTCTGGGGTCTCGAGGACAACGTCGCCGTTTTCATGAACATGTGGAACGCGGTCCCGAGCAACAAGAAGGTCGGTGCGCTCTGGCCGAACGACGGCGACGGCAACGCCTGGGCCTCGGACGTCGGCATGCCGCCGATCCTGAAGAAGGCCGGCTATCAGCTCACCGACCCCGGCCGCTACCAGAACCTCACCGACGACTTCTCGGCCCAGATCAATGCCTTCAAGCAGGCCGGCTGCGACATCATGACCGGCATCCCGATCCCGCCGGACTTCACCACCTTCTGGACCCAGGCCAAGCAGCAGGGCTTCAATCCGAAGCTCGTCTCGGTGGCCAAGGCGCTGCTCTTCCCCGAAAGCGTCGCGGCTCTGGGCCCGCTGGGGCACAACCTCACCAACGAGGTCTGGTGGTCGCCGAACCATCCGTTCAAATCGTCCATCACCGGCGAAAGCGCGGCCGTCATGGCCAAGGGCTTCGAAGCCGCCGCCAAGCGCCGATGGACCATGCCCATCGGCTTCGTCCATGCGCTCTTCGAAGTGGCCGCGGACGCGGTCAAGCGCGCGGACGATCCGAAGGATGGCAAGGCGCTGGCCGACGCCATCGCGAAGACCCAACTCGACACCGTGGTCGGCAGGATCCAGTGGGGTCGGGACAACGTGCCGGAATTCGCGCGCAAGAACGTGTCCAAGACCCCGCTCGTCGGCGGCCAGTGGCGTCGCAAGGACGACGGCAGCTTCGACCTCGTCATCGTCGAGAACGGGCTTGCGCCGGAGATCCCGACGAGCGGCAAGCTCGAAACCCTGTCGTGAGCGTCATCGGCCCCGGCGAGCGACGCCGGGGCACCGATCCAAGCGAGGCGGGCATGCCGATCCTTTCGCTCAGCCGCGTGTCGAAAGCCTACGGCGCCCTCAAGGTGACCGACGCGGTGAGTTTCGATGTCGCGCCCGGCGAAGCGCTCGGAATCATCGGGCCGAACGGAGCCGGAAAGTCGACGCTCTTCAACCTGATCACCGGGAATGTTCGACCCGACGAAGGGCGGATCCGTATCGACGCTCGTGACGTGACCACCGAGAGTCCGATGCAGCGCTGCGCCTCCGGTATCGGTCGCTCGTTTCAGATCCCGCAGCCCTTCAGCCATCTTTCGGTCTACGAGAACCTGCTCGTCGCGGCCCGGTTCGGCGGCGGGGTCTCGGGGCCGGCCGCGCCCCGCCTCTGCCTCGATATCCTGGCCCGGACCGGCTTGGCAGCGATGGCCGATCGGCCCTCCGGCGGCCTGCCTCTGCTTCAACGCAAGCGGCTGGAACTCGCCCGCGCCATGGCGACCCGGCCGCGGGTGATCCTGCTCGACGAGATTGCCGGCGGGCTCACCGACGCCGAATGCGTGGAGCTTGTCGCAACCATCAAGTCCATCCACGCCGAAGGCACCGCGATCATCTGGATCGAGCATGTCCTCCATGCCCTGACCTCTGTCGTGCAGCGCCTGATGGTCCTCAATTTCGGCCGCATGCTGATGCTCGGCGAGCCGGACGCCGTGATGGCCTCCCCGGAGGTGCGGGAGATCTATCTGGGGATCGAGGCATGACCGCCCTTCTCGAAGTCTCGGGTCTGACGGCTCATTACGGGGACTTCCAGGCCCTGTTCGGCATCGATCTCCGGTTGGATGCGGGAGAGACGATCGCGATCATCGGCGCCAATGGCGCGGGCAAGTCCACCCTCATGCGGGCGATCACCGGGGTGGTGAAGGTGACCAGCGGACAGGTGCGGCTCCTCGGGGACGAGATCCACGAGCTCGACGCCCCCGAAATCCTGGTTCGTGGCATCGCGATGGTGCCGGAGGGACGTCGCCTCTTCCCCTCGCTGACCGTCGAGGAGAACCTGCTGATCGGCGCGCATGCCCGCAAGGGCAACGGCTACTGGACGCTGGAGCGTATCTACGACGTCTTCCCGATCCTGCGCGAGCGCCGGCACGGCCCCGGCACCGCCTTGTCGGGTGGCCAGCAGCAGATGGTCGCGATCGGCCGGGCGCTGATGTCGAACCCGAAGGTGCTTCTCTGCGACGAGCTCAGCCTTGGGCTCGCTCCCATCGTCATCAAGGAGATCTACGCCGCCGTTCCCCGCATCAAGGACACCGGCGCATCGATCATCGTCGTCGAGCAGGATATCGGCCAAGCTCTCAAAGTCGCCGATCGCGTCCACTGCATGATGGCGGGCCGGGTCACGCTGTCGGGGCGCCCGAGCGAGCTGTCGCGCCACGCGATCCACGACGCCTATTTCGGAGTGGCCCACGCATGATCTGGATCGATACGCTGACGCAGGGCATCCTTCTGGGCGGGCTCTATGGCCTGTTCGCGGCGGGCCTCAGTCTCGTTTTCGGCATCATGCGGCTGGTCAATCTCGCTCATGGCGACCTGATCGTCCTCGCCGCCTACCTGATCTTTGCCGTCGCGACCGCCCTCGGGCTGCATCCGCTCGTGGCGGTCCTCCTCGCTGCGCCGCTCATGTTCGCGCTTGGCTGGCTGCTGCAGACCTATCTCCTCAATCGCGTGCTGGGCACCGACATCCTTCCGCCGCTGCTCGTCACCTTCGGTCTCTCGGTGGTCATTCAGAACGCCCTGCTGCAAGGCTTCACGGCTGACAGCCGAAAACTCTCGGCCGGCGCGATCGAGTCGCAGGCGGTGCATCTCGGCCCGGTCACGCTCGGCGTCATGCCGGTGCTGACCCTCGCGTCTGCGGTGGCGGTGATCTTCGCCCTCGACCAGCTCTTCTATCGAACCGCATTGGGTCGCGCTTTTCGGGCCACGTCGGACGACACCGTGACGGCGCAGCTGATGGGCATTCGGCCCGAGAGGATCTTCGCGATCGCCACCGGGATCGCCCTTGTCGTGGCCACCATCGCGGCCCTGTATCTCGGGATCCGTTCGAACTTCGATCCGTCCATCGGCCCGGCCCGCCTGCTCTATGCCTTCGAGGCCGTGATCATCGGAGGACTCGGAAGCCTCTGGGGAACGCTCGCCGGAGGGCTCGTGATCGGCGTGGCGCAGGCGTTCGGCGCGGCACTCAACCCCGAATGGCAGATCCTGTCGGGACACGTCGCCTTTGTCCTGGTCCTGCTCCTGCGGCCCCGCGGGTTGTTCCCCCGTGCCATCGATTGAGAATTTGTGAATGAATGCCCATCCGGCCCAAAACGGGCAGAAATTCCTCAATTTTTTCAGAGGGCATTCAGGCGCAAGTTCGATACATTGACAGACTCTGAGGCCTCCCATGACAGCTACCCGCTCCGCAGGTCTCGTCGGCGTCCTCCTCGCGCTCGGGGTGCTCTATGCCCTTCCCGCGATCGGGCCCCGTGCCGTCGTTCAGGACCTGTTCGGTATTCTGACCCTGCTCGTGCTCGCGATGAACTGGAACATGCTCGCCGGTTTCGCCGGGCTGGTGTCGGTCGGCCAGCAGGCCTTCGTCGGCATTGGCGCCTACGCGATGTTCGCCGCGATCATCCTCCTCAAGCTCGACCCACTACTCGGGGTGGTGATCGGCGGTCTTGCCGCCGCTCTCTTCGCCGTGCCCATGGCCTTCTTCGTGTTTCGGCTCAACGGCGCCTACTTCGCCATCGGGACCTGGGTTGTGGCTGACATCGCGAAGCTCGGGATGGGCCAGTGGAAGGCGCTGGGCGGCGGCACGGGAACCTCCCTGCCCAAGGGAACCACCAGGGACATGTTCGGCGTCGATGCCGTGAAAGCATCGCTCGGCGTTTCAGGCGCCGCAGCGGCCGATGCGATCACCTATTGGCTGATGCTGACTCTGGCGGTCGTCCTGCTCGTCGCGAGCTACCTGTTCCTGCGCTCCCGCATGGGGCTGGGCCTGCAGGCCATCCGCGACAACGAGAACGCCGCCCGCTCGGTCGGGGTCGACCCGACCAAGCTGAAGGCCTGGGTCTTCCTCCTGACGGCCTTCGGCACGGGAGTCTGCGGCGCGCTGGCGTTCATCCAGATCACCCGGGTCACGCCGGACGCCGCCTTCTCGGTGATCGATTGGACGGCGTTCGTGATCTTCATCACGGTGATCGGCGGGATCGGGACGCTCCCCGGGCCGATCGCCGGCGTGGTCGTGTTCTATGCCCTCCAGCGTCTGCTGGCGGATTACGGCACGGTCTACCTGATCGTCCTCGGTCTCATCGGCATCGGCATCATGCTCTTCGCCCGCCGAGGCCTTTGGGGGCTGTTCACGGACCGCACCGGCGTCGATCTGCTGCCGCTTCGCCATCTGGCACCGACGGAGTCCCCGACCTCCGTTTTTGTTCCTTCCAGTCGCAAAGTCGCCTGAGCCGCTCTCCTGCCGGAGACTGACAAGTGACGCAGTATTTCACCGATGACGCCTCCGTCGAAACGCTCAACGCGCGGATGGGGGCCGGCACCGAACCGCGCTTGGCCGAAGTCATGACGTGCCTGGTCAAGCATCTCCACGCCTCTGCCAAGGACATCCATATCACGCAGGCCGAGTGGGACATGGCCGTCGCGTTCCTCACGAAAACGGGCCAGATCTGCTCGACGGAGCGGCAGGAGTTCATCCTGCTCTCCGACGTGCTCGGGCTCTCGATGCTGGTCGACGCGATCAACTGATGCCCAACGTGAAGATCTGCGTGGACGAGACGCTCTACCATGAGAGCGGGTTATGTTAGGCAATCGTGTTCTGATCGATATCTCGACACATAGTTGTTATGCTTTGGCGATGTGAGAGAGGGTGCGCGAGCGATGTCCATGTTTCAGGAGGAATTCGTCTCGATCAGCGGGGCCTCCCGCGTGCGTTTCGGAGCTGGCGTCCGCCGTGCACTGGGCGAGGAGATGGACGCCTTCGGCCTTCGTCGTGCTCTGATCCTGACGACGCCGCAGCAGGCCGATACCGCGCAGGAGTTCGCCGACCTCCTCGGCGCGCGGGCCGCGGGCGTATTGACCGGGGCCGTCATGCACACCCCGGTTTCGGTGTCCGAGGAAGCAACGAAGGCCGCGCGCCGGCTGCAGGCCGACTGTACCGTCGCGATTGGGGGCGGTTCCACCACGGGGCTCGGCAAGGCGATCGCGCTGCGCACCGATCTCCTTCAGATCGTCGTCCCGACAACCTATGCCGGCTCGGAGGCGACGCCGATCCTCGGGCAGACCGAGGGTGGCCGGAAGACCACGATGACCACGCCAAAGGTTCAGCCCGAGGTCATCCTCTACGACGCCGAGCTCGTCCGGACGTTGCCGATGACCATGACGGTCACCAGCGCCCTGAATGCCATGGCGCATGCGGCCGAAGGGCTCCACGCCCGCAACCGCTCGCCGATCTCCACGCTGTCGGCGATCGAAGGCCTTCGCGCGTTTCGGGAGGCCCTGCCGCGGGTCGTTGCAGAGCCGGACGAGCTGAGGGGGCCGGGGCGAGACGCTCCATGGCGCCTGGCTCTGCGGCACCGTGCTTGGCCAAGTCGGCATGGCGTTGCACCACAAGCTCTGCCACACACTCGGCGGATCGTCCGACCTGCCACATGCGGAAACGCACGCCATCATCCTGCCGCACGCGGTCGGCTTCAACGAGAGGGCCGTGCCGCAGTTGCTCGCCCCATCGCGGACATCCTTGGCGGCGCGACGGCAGGACGGTCGCTCCACGATTTTGCCGTAGCCATGAAGGCGCCGCGGGCCCTCCGTGACCTCGGCCTCAGGGAGGCGGACCTTGATCGCGCCGCCGACATCGCGAGTGAGAACGCCTACCGGAACCCGTGCCCCGTCGAACGGGAGGCACTGAGAAGACCGTTGCAGGCCGCGTGGGCCGGAGAGCCCCCGGCGCTCTGAACGCCAACCATCAGGGAGGATCGACCAGCGATGACGGATATCACGACACAGGTGCTGATCATCGGCACCGGGCCCTCCGGCTCGGCCATCGCCGCGCTCCTCTCGACCTATGGCGTCGAAAACCTGGCCATCAACCGCTACCGATGGCTCGCGAATACCCCGCGTGCCCACATCACCAACCAGCGCACCATGGAGGTGCTGCGCGATCTGGGCCGCGAGGTGGAGCAGGAAGCCTACCTTTTCGCCAGCCACCAGGACCTCATGGGAGAGAACATCTTCTGCGAGAGCCTCGCCGGCGAGGAGATCGGCCGCATGAAGGCCTGGGGCAATCATCCGCTGTCCAAGGCGGAGCACCTGATGTCGTCCCCGACCACGATGAACGACCTGCCGCAGACATTCATGGAGCCGCTGCTGTTCAAGACCGCCTGCTCGCGCGGCACGCAGGCCCGGATGTCGACCGAGTATCTCAGCCACGCGCAGGACGACGACGGCGTCACGACCACCTGCCGCGACCGGCTGACCGGCAAGAAGCTCGTGATCCGGTCGAAATACCTGATCGGTGCCGATGGCGGAAAGTCTCTGGTGGCGGACGATGCGGGGCTGCTGTTCGAGGGTCGGATGGGCGTCGGCGGATCGATGAACATCCTGTTCCGCGCCGACCTGTCGAGATACGTCGCCCATCGACCCTCCGTGCTCTATTGGGTGATGCAGCCGGGCGCGGATGTCGGCGGCATCGGCATGGGCCTGGTCCGCATGGTCCGGCCGTGGACCGAATGGCTCATCGTCTGGGGTTACGACATCAACGGCCCGGAGCCGGACGTGACGCCCGAGTTCGCCACGGCCGTCGCCCGTCAACTGGTCGGAGATCCGGACCTCGAGATCGAACTGCTGTCGGCGAGTACCTGGACGGTCAACAACCGGTACGCCACGAAACTGTCAAACGGACACGTCTTCTGCGTGGGCGATGCCATCCATCGCCATCCCCCGTCCAACGGGCTCGGATCGAACACGTCGATCCAGGACAGTTTCAATCTCGCCTGGAAGCTCGCCATGGTGCTGAAGGGCCAGGCCGGCGAGAGGCTTCTTGAAAGCTACGGCGAGGAGCGGGCGCCCGTCGCCCGGCAGATCGTCACTCGCGCAAACCAGTCCATTGCCGAATTCGGACCGATCTTCGAGGCCCTCGGCATGTCCGAGCGCGTCGACCCGACGCAAATGCAAAAGAATCTTGCGACCCGGACCGAAGGGACCGAGGCGGCCGAGCGTCAGCGCGACGCCATCCGCAAGGCTATCGCCTTCAAGAAGTACGAATTCGACGCCCATGGCATCGAAATGAACCAACGCTACCGGTCCGAGGCGATCGTCACGGACGGTCAGATCGAGCCCGCTTTCGAGCTGGATGCGGACCTCCACTACCAGCCGACCACTTGGCCCGGGGCTCGCATCCCCCATGTCTGGCTATATCGCTGGGACAACGGTGCCGAGGTCTCGACCCTCGACCTCTGCGGTCACGGCCGCTTCACGCTCCTGACAGGGCTCGGCGGGGAGGCCTGGATCGCTGCCGTCGAAGACGTGGAATTGGAGCTCGGGATCGAGATCGTCAAACATGTGATCGGGCCACGCCGGACCTTCGCCGATCACAGCGGCGACTGGGCCCGCGTCAAGGAAGTCCGCGATAACGGTTGTCTCCTGGTCCGGCCGGATCATCATGTCTGCTGGAGATCCGCAGTCCTGTCCGCGGGACCGAAGGCGGATCTGCTTCGCGTCCTGCGGCAGATCCTGGCGCGATAGGGCATTCACGACGGGATGTGGCGGCACTTTGCCAGGGCCCTGGCGTAGTAGCGAGAGGCCCGCCTCAGGAATCCCCTCATTTTGACCACCCGTTTTGCGAGAGCGTTGGGGGGTTTATGGGTTCTGCTTCGATTTGGGATGGATTGCGGCAGGGCGATGGATCGTGAGACGGAGTGGAGCGAGGGCGTTTTCGAGTTTCTGGACGACCTGCTCGAAGGTGATCTCCACGGCAAGCGCGTGCTGTCGCTGGCCAATGCGACGCTGGGTGTGAGGGCCATGGCCGCATCGAGACGCGGGTCGTCACGGCCTCGGGCCGCGTGGACTGGATCCTCTCCGATCGATCCTACCCGGGCCAGCCCCGCTTCGCGGGGATCAACTCCGTCGTCAAAGTGGACTGTCGCACCGAACATGCGGACCGATGCACCTTCGAGACGCGCCACTCCATCGGCTCGGCCAAGCCCGACATCGAGCGATTGGCCAACGCCGCCCGGGGCCACTGGGGCGTCGAGAGCGTGCACTAAGCAGCCTTGCGTGGCTGAAGCCACGGTTGATTTCGCTTTTTCGAAGCGAAATCAACCGTGGCTCAATCTTTCAAGTGTGAGCAGGTTCGCGAGAACCTGCTTAGCTCCTCGACGTCGAATTCAAGGACGACCTGTCACGCACCAGGACCGGCAACGGAGCCAAGACCATGGCGGTCGTCCGACGCTTCGCCCTCAACCTCGTCCGCATCGATCCCCAGAGGGGAAGCGTCAAGACCAAAAGAAGGTCAGCCGGATGGGACCCAGCCTTCCTGCGCGACATCCTCGGCCTCCAATGAGCGTTGACCCGGATTCCCAGCCGTGGGGCCGTCGATCAGGGCGATTGACACAGAATCAAGTTCCTTGAATGCTGCCCTCGCCGACGCCGCCCGGCCCTCGGCCGGTCGCGGCCCGACGACCCGCGCAGGGGATGACACGACATGCGATTCTCGACCAGCAAGCTCCACGGCGCGGCGCTCTCGGCCCTGCTCCTCGGCCTCGGCGCCCCCACGGCCCAGGCCGCGACCTTCGCGCTCGTGACGATCAACCAGCAGGCGCTGTTCTTCAACCAGATCAACGACGGCGCCAAGGCGGCGGCGGACGCGGCCGGCGACAAGCTGGTGATCTACAACGCCAACAACGTGCCCAGCGCCCAGAACGACGCCATCGACAACTACATCACCCAGAAGGTCGACGGCATCGTGCTGGTGGCGATCGACGTCAACGGCGTGAAGCCCGCCATCACGGCCGCCAAGAAGGCCGGCATCCCGGTGATCGCGGTCGACGCGCAGATCCCGGAGGGCGACAACGCCGCCTTCGTGGGCGTCGACAACACCAAGGCCGGCGAGGACATCGGCGCCTTCTTCGCCGACTACGTCAAGACGAACGCGGGCGGCAAGATGAAGGTCGGCATCGTCGGCGCGCTCAACTCCTTCATCCAGAACCAGCGCCTCGACGGCTTCAAGAAGACCGCCGCCGGGCCGGGCGTCACCTTCGCCGACACGGTGGACGGCCAGAACGTGCAGGACGTGGCGCTCACGGCCTCCGAGAACCTGATGACCGCCAACCCGAGCATGACGGCCATCTACGCCACCGGCGAGCCGGCGCTGATCGGCGCCGTGTCGGCCGTGGACACGGCCGGCCGGAAGGACAAGGTCAAGGTCTTCGGCTGGGACCTCACGGCCCAGGCCATCAAGGGCATCGACGAGGGCTGGGTCACGGCCGTGGTGCAGCAGGACCCCTATACCGAGGGCAAGGTGGCGATCGAGAGCCTGGCCAAGCTCAAGACGGGCGGGACCGTCGAGGCCGTGATCCACGTGCCCGTCACGGTCGTCACCAAGGCCAACGTCGAGCCTTACCGCGCGATGTTCAAGTGACGGCGCGCGTGCCGCCCGCGCGGGGGTGACGATGCAGGGCGCCGTCCCCCCGCGCGTGCGGATGCGCGGCATCTCCAAGCGCTACGGCACGATCCAGACGCTCGACGACGTGTCGCTCGACCTCGCCCCCGGCGAGGTGCTGGGCCTCGTCGGCGACAACGGCGCCGGCAAGTCGACGCTGAGCAAGGTCCTGTCCGGCGCGGTCGTGCCCGACGCCGGCACGATCGAGATCGACGGCGTGCCGGTGTCCTTCGCGTCCCCGGCGGACGCGCGCGCCGAGCACGTCGAGATGGTCTACCAGGACCTGTCGCTCTGCGACACGGTGGACGTGGCCGGCAACCTGTTCCTCGGGCGGGAGCCGCGCCGGCGCATCCTCGGGCTGCCCTTCCTCGATCACGCCCGGATGCGGGCGGAGGCCGTCGCCATGCTGCGCGGCCTCGGCATCTCGGTGCCGGACATCACGGTCCACGTCGAGAACCTGTCGGGCGGCCAGCGCCAGTCGATCGCCATCGGCCGGGCGGCCTCCTTCGCGCCCAAGGTCCTCATCATGGACGAGCCCACGGCGGCGCTCGCGGTGGCCGAGGTGGAGGCCGTGCTGGAGCTGATCCGCACGGTCAGCGCCCGGGGCGTCAGCGTCATCCTCATCACCCACCGGCTGCAGGACCTGTTCCTGGTCTGCGACCGCCTCCAGGTGATGTACGAGGGCCGCTCGGTCGCCGAGCGCGCCATCGCGGACGTCGACATCGAGGGCGTGGTGGACCTCATCGTCGGCCGCAGATTCAGCGCCCGGTCGGCCCGCGGGGCGGGCCACGCGTCCGCGGGAGGCCCCGCGGCGTGACGGCCTCCACCGGATCCGCCGCACCCCCCTCGGCCCAGCTTCGCCGCCGCGGCCTGAAGGAGCGCTTCCTCGCCAACGGCAGCGTCGGCTCGATCGCGCTCTTCTTCGCCGTCGTGGTGGTGCTGTTCTCCGCCACCGCGGACGACTTCCTCAGCGCCGACAACGTCCTCAACATCCTGCGCCAGTCGGCGCCGCTGCTGATCGTCGCCACCGCCATGACGCTGGTGATCACCACGGCGGGCATCGACCTGTCGGTCGGCTCCGTGCTGGCGCTGACGAGCGCGCTCTGCGCCATCCTGATCCGCTGGGGCGTGCCCTGGGTGGCGGTGGTCGCCCTCATGCTGCTCTGCGGCGCGCTCGTCGGCGCCGTGCAGGGCTTCTTCATCGCCTACGAGGGGATCCCGGCCTTCATCGTCACGCTGGCGGGCCTGAGCGTGATCCGCGGCCTGGCCCTGCTGATGACCGGCGGCTATTCCATCCCGATCCCCTCGACCATCGCGTTCACGGGCATCGGCCGCGCCTGGATCCTGGGGATGCCGCTGCCGGCGCTGATCGCCGGCGCGGTGCTGGCGGGGGGCTTCGTCCTGTTCGGCCAGACGCCCTTCGGCCGCTACGTGACGGGCATCGGGGCCAACGCCGAGGCCGTGCGGCGCGCCGGCGTCGACACGCGCCGGGTGACGCTGACCGTCTACGTGCTGTCGGGCGCCACGGCCGCGCTGGCCGGCATCGTGCTGGCGGCCCGGCTCGGCAGCGGGTCGTCGAACGCCGGCCAGGGCTTCGAGCTCGACGTGATCGCGGCCGTCGTGCTCGGCGGCACCAGCCTGTTCGGCGGCCGCGGCACGATGCTCGGCACGGTGCTGGGCGCCCTCACGGTGGCGGTGATCGGCAACGGCCTGATCCTGTCGCACCTGTCGCCCTTCCTCACGCCCATCGTCACCGGGACCATCATCCTGGTGGCGATCTGGATGAACTTCCGCATCTTCCGCGGCGTGGGCCGCAGGCGCTGAGGGACCGAACCGTGACCAGCGCCTCCCGGCATCCCATCGGCGTCACCAGCGGCACCGTCATGACGGTGCTGGGACCCGTCCCGGTCGAGCGGATGGGCGTGACGCTGATGCACGAGCACATCCTGCTCGACGCCTCGAAGCTGTGGCGCTGCCCCTGCAAGGCCTCCGAGATGGCGATCGCCGAGGCGCCCGTGAGCGTCGAGAACATCGGCGAGCTGCGGATGAACCCCTTCCTCAGCCGCGACAACTGCTTCCTGCTCGACGTCGACCTCGCGGCCGGCGAACTCGGCCGCTTCTCCGAGCTCGGCGGCGACACGGTGGTGGACCCGACCAACCTCGGCATCGGCCGCGACCCCGAGGCGCTGCAGCGCATCGCGCGCCGCACGAAGCTCAACATCGTCATGGGCTCGGGCTTCTACCTCGAACCCTCGCACCCCGACTGGTTCACCCGCATGGACCTCGACGCGGCCGCGCAGTTCATCGTCGAGGACGTGGGCGGGGGCGCGACCCAGCCCGACGTCATGGCGGGGATCATCGGCGAGGTGGGCATCTCGAAGTCCTTCACCCCCGCCGAGGAGAAGTCGCTGCGGGCCGCGGCGCGGGCGTCGCGCATGACCGGCGTGCCGCTGTCGATCCACCTGCCGGGCTGGGAACGGCTCGCCCACAGGGTGCTGGACGTGGTGGAGGAGGAGGGCGCGGACCTCGACCACACGGTCCTGTGCCACATGAACCCGAGCCACGGCGACCTCGACTACCAGGCGGCGCTGGCGCGGCGCGGCGCCTTCCTGGAATACGACATGATCGGCATGGACTATTACTACGCCGACCAGGACGCCCAGTCGCCCTCCGACGAGGACAACGCCCGCGCCATCCGGGCCCTCATCGACCGGGGCCACGGGGACCGCGTGCTGATGAGCCAGGACGTGTTCCTGAAGATCATGCTGACGCGCTACGGGGGCTTCGGCTACGGCTACATCCTCAAGCATTTCGTGCCCCGCCTGAAGCGCCACGGCCTCGACGGGGCGGCGATCGACCTCCTGCTGAAGGCGAACCCGATGCGCGTGTTCGCGGCCGCGCGAGGGGGACGGTGAAGCCTGCCCGCGTCCACGTCCTCGGCAACCTGTGCCGCGACACGACGCTCGGCGTCGCGCGCTTCCCCCGGCCCGGCGAAACGCTGGTGGCGACCGCGCGCCGGGCGGGGCTCGGCGGCAAGGGCCTCAACCAGGCCGTGGCGGCGGCCCGCGCCGGCGCCGGCGTCAGCCTCCACGCCGCGGTCGGGCCGGGCGAGGCGGCGGGCCTCGCGGCGGAGCTCGCGGGCGAGCCGGGGCTCGACCTCCACCTCGTCGAGGGGGAGGCCGCGACCGACGGCTCGGTGATCCTGGTGCGGCCGGACGGCGAGAACGCCATCGTCAGCGCCTGCGCGGCCGCGCGAGGCTTCGACCCCCTGGCCGGGGGCGCCCTCGCGGGGACCGCGCCCGGCGACGTCCTGCTCCTCCAGGGCAACCTCCGCCCCGCCACGACCCTCCTCTGCCTGCGCGAGGGCCGGCGCTGCGGCGCCCTGACGGTGCTGAACCCGAGCCCGCTCTGGGACGATGCCCGGCCGGACTGGCGCGACGTCGACCTCCTCGTCGCCAACGCCGGCGAACTCGCGGCCCTCGCCGGCGAGGGCGATCCCGCGCGGGGCGCCGCGGCCCTGCTGGCGGCGGGCGCCGGGGCCGTGGTCGTGACGCTCGGGGCGGCGGGCACCCTCTACCGCGATGCCGAGGCCGAGATCGCGATCCCCGCCCCGCCCGTCGCGCCGCGCGACACCTCGGGCGCCGGCGACGTGTTCTGCGGCGTGCTGGCGGGCGGGCTGGCGCGGGGCGTGGCGCGCGCCGAGGCCCTGGCGCGGGCGACCGCGGCGGCCTCGCTCTCCGTCACGCGCCCCGGCGCGCTCGCCTCCTGCCCCACGGCGGCCGAGATCGGCGCCCTGCCCCTGCCCGAGCCGATCCGGAGACGCCCATGAGCGACGCCCCGAAACCCCTCTCGGCCGTGGCCGGCGACGCTCCGAAGCCCGCCTCGGCCGTCGCCGGCGACGCGGTGTCGGCCCTGTTCGGCCGCCCCAGGGCGCTGATCGGCGTGGTCCACCTGCTGCCGCTGCCCGGCGCGCCGCGCCACGACGGCGGGAGCGTGGCGGCGATCTACGCGCGCGCCCTCGCGGACGCCCGCGCCTATCTCGACGGCGGGCTCGACGGCGTCATCGTCGAGAACCACGGCGACGTCCCCTTCTCGAAGCCCGACGACATCGGCCCCGAGGTGCCGGCCCACATGGCGGTGGCGGCCGACCGCATCCGCGCGGAATTCGGCCGGCCGGTTGGGATCAACGTGCTGGCCAACGCGCCCATCCCGGCCCTCGCCGTGGCGTCGGCGGCCGGCGCCGGCTTCATCCGGGTCAATCAATGGGCCAACGCCTACGTGGCCAACGAGGGCCTGCTCGACGGCGAGGCCGCGGCCGCGATGCGCTACCGCGCGCGGCTGCGCCAGAACGGCATCCGGGTCTTCGCCGACGCCCACGTCAAGCACGGCGCCCACGCCATCACGGGCGACCGGGGGATCGAGGAACTGGTGCGCGACCTCGTCTTCTTCGACGCCGATGCCGTCATCGCCACGGGCCAGCGGACCGGCCACGCGGCCGACCTCGGCTACATCCGGGCCATCAAGCAGGCCTCGCACCTGCCGACCCTGGTGGGGAGCGGCGTCACCCCCGGCAATGTCGCGGCGATCCTCGGCGCCGTCGACGGCGTGATCGTGGCGTCGTCGCTCAAGCACGGCGGCGTGTGGTGGAACCCCGTCGACCCCGACCGCGTGCGCGCCTTCGCGTCCGCCGCGGCCCTCTGAATCCGGCACCTGAAGGGACGGCCATGACCAGAAAGCGCGTGCTGCTCGTCGGCGAGAGCTGGATGAGTTCGGCGACCCACTACAAGGGGTTCGACCAGTTCGGCTCCGTCACCTTCCACCTCGGGGCCGAGCCGCTGGTGGCGGCGCTGAAGGACAGCCCCTTCGACCTCACCTACATGCCGGCCCACGAGGCCGTGCAGGGCCTGCCCTCGACGATCGAGGGCCTGTCGGCCTACGACGCCGTGCTGCTGTCCGACATCGGGGCGAACTCGCTGCTGCTGCACCCGGACGTGTGGCTGCACGGCAGGACTCACCCGAACCGGCTGAAGCTGCTGCGCGACTACGCGGCGCGGGGCGGCGGGCTGGTGATGATCGGCGGCTACCTCAGCTTCCAGGGCATCGACGGCAAGGCGCGCTGGGGCCGCACGGCGGTCGAGGAGGCGCTGCCCGTCACCTGCCTGCCCCACGACGACCGGCTGGAGATCCCGGAGGGCTTCAGGCCCGCCGTGACGGGCCCGGCCGACCACCCGATCCTCGCCGGGCTCGGCACCGACTGGCCGGTGCTGCTCGGCGCCAACGAGGTGGTGCCGAAGGGCGGCCCGGACGTCGAGGTGCTGGCGACCCTGCCCGACGACCAGGGCGGCCACCCGCTGCTGGTCACGGGCCGCCACGGCGAGGGCCGCACGGCGGTCTGGACCTCCGACATCGGCCCGCACTGGCTGCCGCAGAGCTTCGTCGACTGGCCCGGCTACGCCACCCTGTGGACCAACCTGCTCGGCTGGATCACGGCGCCCCGGCCTTGAGGGCGGTCGCAAAAGGCCCTCGGCTTTTTCTCGGGTTCCAGGGCGGAGCCCTGATCGGCTTGAAAGTCCAGTTTAGGGCTCCGCCCTGAAACCCGCCAAAGGGCGAGCCCTTTGGAAACCGTTTGGCGGATGTCGCCTCGACGTGTTCTGTCGAAGATCGATTCAAGATCACGGCAGATTTGAAGATCTCTGCCGCTACACTGTCAGAACGCCTATCGCGCGGCCGCCCGTGCCGTCTTGAACGACACGAGCCTGCGGCTGCCCTCGTCCCAGAGCACCAGCGGGACGCAGCGCAGGCTGCCCAGCAGGGTGATGCGCCCCACGTCGTGCAGCTCGGGGTGGTCCTTCAGCACCTGCGGCAGGCGGTAGAAGGGGATGCGGCTCGACAGGTGATGGACGTGGTGGAGCCCGATGTTGGCCGTGAGCCAGCGCAGCACCACGGGCAGGTCGTAGTGCGAGCTGCCGTGCAGCGCCGCCTCCGCGTGGCTCCACTCCGGCGCGCCCGCCCAGTTGGTGTCCTCGAACTGGTGCTGGACGTAGAACAGCCACACGCCCACCGACGACGAGATCAGCACGACCGGCAGGTGGATCATCAGGAACGGCCCGAGCCCGATCAGCCAGATCAGACCCGCCGCCACCAGCGCGGTCCCGGCGTTGGTCCCCATGGTGCTGACCCAGGGCCGCCAGCCCGCCCGCATGAGGCCGACCGGCAGGCGGTACTGGACCACGAAGAGGTAGGCGGGCCCGAGGCCGAACATCACGGCCGGGTGGCGGTAGAGCCGGTAGAGCAGCCTGCGGGCCCGCGACGAGGCCCGGTATTCCGCCACCGTCATCGTGGTCACGTCGCCGATGCCCCTCTGGTCGAGGTTGCCGACCGAGGCGTGGTGGATGGCGTGGGTGCGGCGCCAATAGTCGTAGGGCGTCAGCGTGAACACGCCGATGACGCGGCCCACCCAGTCGTTGGTGGCGCGGTGGCGGAAGCAGGCGTCGTGGCCGCAGTCGTGCTGGATCAGGAACAGCCGCACCAGGAACAGGCCGGCCGGCACCGCCACGGCGAGGCACAGCCAGTAGCTCACCTGGAGGCACAGCCACATGGCGGCCCAGAGCGCCACGAGCGGCAGGGCCGTGACGGCGAGCTCGACGAGGCTGCGGCGGGGGCTCGGTTCGCGGTAGCCACCCAGGATCTTGGCCCAGCGCTTGGCGCCGGCTGGGGGCGGCGCGTCGGGGCGGGCGGGGTGGAGGTCGAGAGTCACGGCGAGGTCCGATCGGTAGGCTGGAAGCCCGTCGGCCACGGGAGCGTGGTCGACCGGCGGTCTCGGGGGCGCGGAGCACGCCCCGCGGCCTGCCGGCCGTGCATGGCTCAGGCCACGATCGATCTCACGTTTCCGCGTCGGAATCGATGCGCCCCAACGTCCAGGTAGCGGCAACGCCGGAAAAAACCAGCCGTCGTGCGCCGGCATCCGGGCCGGCATCGCCGACCCGGCCGTCACAGCCCATCTCCCCAACGATCCCCGTCCCGCGGTCCGACGCGACCGATGGTCACGCCGGACCGCGGAGGCGCATTCGGATCGGCCGCGTTGAGGAGGCGTACCGCTGGGGAGCGACACCCGTCGATCCGCCCCCCTCGCGATCCGGCCCCTCGAACGAAGGCACAGACCATGAGCAAGCAGACCATCACGGCCCTGTTCGACACGCGCACCCATGCCGACGAGGCGGCCGCGCAACTGCGGCAGGCCGGCGTGCCGGCCGCCGACGTCA
>CAXTBR010000032.1:0-43902 GCA_964242785.1 uncultured Lichenihabitans sp.
TCACCACCTCGGCGCCGCCCGGATAGCCGATCGGCCCCGTGCCGCGGATGAACAGGAGGCAGTGCTCGTCGATCTCCAGCGCGGGGTCGTCGATGCGGTGGTGGTAGTCCTCCGGCCCCTCGAAGACGATGGCCCGCCCCTCGAAGGCACCGGGGTCCTGCGGGTTCGACAGGTAGCGCTCCTGGAACTCCGGGGAGATCACGCTGGTCTTCATCACGGCGTTGTCGAACAGGTTGCCGCGCAGCACGATAAAGCCGGCGTCCTCCCGCAGCGGCGTCTCGATCGGCGTGATGACGTCGTGGTCGCGCGAGGCGATGCGGCTGTTGTTGGGCCCGAACAGCTTGCCGTTGACGGTGAGCGCGTCCTCGTGGACGAGCTTGTGCTTCATCAGCTCGTGCACCACGGCCGGCACGCCGCCGGCGCGGTGGAACTCCTCGCCGAGGTACTTGCCCGCGGGCTGCATGTTGACCAGCAGCGGCACCTTGTGGCCCACCGTCTCCCAGTCGCCGATGTCGAGCGGCACGCCGGCGTGGCGCGCGATGGCGTTGATGTGGATCGTGGCGTTGGTGGAGCCGCCGATGGCGCTGTTGACCACGATGGCGTTCTCGATCGCCTCGCGGGTGATGATGTCGGAGGGCTTCAGGTCCTCCCACACCATCTCGACGGCGCGCCGGCCGGTCTCGTAGGCGATCTGGCCGCGCTCGCGGTAGGGCGCGGGGATGGCGGCGCAGCCCGGCAGCGTCATGCCGAGCGCCTCGGCCAGGGCGTTCATGGTGGAGGCCGTGCCCATGGTGTTGCAGTGGCCGACCGAGGGCGCCGAGGAGGTGACGATCTCCATGAAGCCTTCGTAGTCGAGGTTGCCGGCCGCCATCTCGTCGCGGCTCTTCCACACGATGGTGCCCGAGCCCGTGCGCTCGCCGTTGTGCCAGCCGTTGAGCATCGGCCCGCCGCAGAGCACGATGGCCGGGATGTTCACGGTGGCGGCCGCCATAATGCAGGCAGGGGTGGTCTTGTCGCAGCCCGTGGTCAGCACCACGCCGTCGAGCGGGTAGCCGTAGAGCGTCTCGACGAGGCCGAGATAGGCGAGGTTGCGGTCGAGCGCGGCGGTCGGCCGCTTGCCCGTCTCCTGGATGGGGTGGACGGGGAACTCCATGGGCACGCCGCCCATGGCGATGATGCCGTCGCGCACGCGCTTGGCGAGTTCGAGGTGGTGGCGGTTGCAGGGGCTGAGGTCGTTGCCCGTCTGGGCGATGCCGATGATCGGCTTGCCCGAGCGCAGCTCGCCGGGCGTCAGGCCGAAGTTGAGGTAGCGCTCGATGTAGAGCGCCGTCATGCCGGGGTTCTCGGGGTTGTCGAACCAGAGCTGCGAGCGCAGCCTGCGGAGGTTCCCCGACCCGTTCATCGTTCCACTCATGGCGTCCTCCACTCTCTGACTCATCTAAGCGCAGGCGGTTTGTCGGACAAGTCGCGCGGGACGGCCCGGGCCCGGCAATTCCCCGCATCGCGCTGTGAACGGAACGGCGTGTCCGGGCGTTCGCACAAGGGATCGCGAGACCAACAGGAGCGAGTTCATGCGCAAGATCGCCATCGCCGTCGCGGCGCTGTCATTGATGGGTTCGGTCGGCGCCGCCCAGGCGGGATGTCTCACCGGGGCGCTGATCGGCGGCATCGCCGGCCATTACGCCCACCACGGCCTCGCCGGCGCGGCCGCGGGCTGCGCGGCAGGCCACTACGCGTCCAAGTATCACGGCCGACGCGTCGTCTACCGCCACGCCTACTGAGGGTCGAAGGGGCGCCGCGTCGGCGGCGCCCTCTTTCGAGGATCAGGCGAAGGCCTGGATCCCGGTGATGGCGCGGCCCAGGATCAGGGCGTGGATGTCGTGGGTGCCCTCGTAGGTGTTGACCGTCTCGAGGTTCTGGCTGTGGCGCATGACGCCGTATTCGGCCGTGATGCCGTTGCCGCCGTGCATGTCGCGCGCCATCCGGGCGATGTCGAGCGCCTTGCCGCAATTGTTGCGCTTGACGAGCGAGATCATCTCGGGCGCCACCCGTCCCTCGTCGAACAGACGGCCGACCCGCAGCGAGGCCTGGAGGCCGAGCGCGATCTCGGTCTGCATGTCGGCGAGCTTCTTCTGGATGAGCTGTGTCGCGGCGAGCGGCCGCCCGAACTGGTGGCGCTCCAGCGTGTAGCGGCGCGCGCGGTGCCAGCAGTCTTCCGCCGCGCCCATCACCCCCCAGGAGATGCCGTAGCGGGCGCGGTTGAGGCAGCCGAAGGGCCCCTTGAGGCCCGACACGCCGGGCAGGAGCGCCTCCTCGCCGACCTCGACGTCCTCCATGACGATCTGGCCCGTCACGGAGGCGCGCAGCGACAGCTTGTCGCCGATGCGCGGGGCCGACAGGCCCTTCATGCCCCGCTCCAGCACGAAGCCCCGGATGGCGCCGTCGTGGGCGTCGGACTTGGCCCAGACCACGAAGACATCCGCGATGGGGGAGTTGGAGATCCAGGTCTTGGCGCCGGACAGGACGTAGCCGCCGCCGCTGCGCCGGGCGCGGGTCCGCATGCCGGCGGGGTCGGAGCCGGCGTCGGGTTCGGTCAGGCCGAAACAGCCGATCCAGGCGCCCGAGGCGAGCTTCGGCAGGTAGGCCCTGCGCTGCGCCTCGCTGCCGTAGGCGTGGATCGGGAACATCACGAGGGAGGACTGCACGCTCATCATCGAGCGGTAGCCGGAATCGACGCGCTCGACCTCGCGCGCCACGAGACCGTAGGACACGTAGGACGCGGCGGCGCAGCCGTAGTCCTCGGGCAGGGTCACGCCGAGCAGGCCGAGCGCCCCCATCTCGGCGAAGATCTCGGGCTCGACGGCCTCGTCGCGGTAGGCGGCGAGCACGCGCGGCTGAAGCTTCTCCTGGGCATAGTCCCGCGCCGTGTCGCGGATCATGCGCTCCTCGTCGGTCAACTGGTCGTCGAGGAGGAGCGGGTCGTCCCACGGGAAGGATGCCGCCTTGGGCGGGACTCGGTCGTGGGCGTTCATGCTGTCACCTTCCTGCACGGCCACCGCCGCTCGCGGCGTAAGTTAGGCCGCGGCCGACCGAAAGGCCAGGTCGGGCCGCCCTCCGGATCAGCCGGGCGGGCGGATGCGGGCGCGGATCCAGGCGGCGAGTCGCTCCTCGCCGAGCGTGCCGGAGGCCAGGGCGAGCCAGGTGTCGATGTTGACGTCGTCGTCGACCGGGAGTTCGGCGCCGTTCGCCGCGAGAAAAGTCGCGCAGACCGCGAAGGACGTGCGCTTGTTGCCGTCCACGAAGGGGTGATTGCGCGCGAGCCCGAAGGCATAAGCTGCGGCCAAGTCCGCGAGGTCGGGCTCGCCATAGGCCTGGAGGTTCTCGGGTCGCGCCAGGGCACTCTCCAGCAACCCGTCATCCCGAGTGCCGGAGGGGCCTCCATGTTCGGCGATCTGCTCGGCGTGGATGGCGAGCGCATCCGCCTTTCGGATCCAACTGGGCACCGCGGGCAGCTATTTGGCGAGGGCGGCCAGAACATTGCGATGATCGCGCATCACCTCGCGCGCGACAGCCATCATGCGCTCGTGCTCGGCCTCCGCCGCGCTCGCTTTGGCCGACGCTGCGGTCGACGAGGCCACAGCATCCGTGAACGCCGCCGCCTCGTCCCGCGGCACGGCCTCGTCGGCCCGATGCACCGGGCCCTGCTCTCTCTCCACCATGATCTCCCTCCACGGACGACCGATCCCGCTCCCATCAGGATAGGACAAACGGGCATCCCGGAGAAGCCCCCTGCCCCGGGCCGCTCAGGGCTCCCGCGGAGATGAGCGCTTCGATTGAGGGGGCGTTCGGCTCTCGGTCAAGCGTCGAGAACGAAGCGCTCATCTCCGTGGGGACCCTCAGCCCCGGAGCGTGCCGCCGGTTCTCTTCGCCACGGCTTCGACGATGCGGCGGCTGACGGCGTCGAGGTCGGCCTCGGCCAAGGTGCGGTCCCGGGGCTGGAGCGTGACGGCGAGCGCCACCGACTTCTGCCCCTCCGGCACGCCGCGGCCCTCGTAGACGTCGAACACCGAGACGCCCGCCACCAGGGCGCGGTCGGCCCCCTGGGCGGCGGCCGCGAGATCGGCCGCGGCGGTGCTCCGGTCGACCAGGAAGGCGAAGTCGCGCTCCACCGGCTGGAGGTCCGGCAGCACGAGCTTCGGCCGGGCCTTGGTGGGCCGCGCCTTCGGGGCCGGCAGGGCGTCGAGGACGATCTCGAAGCAGCTCACGGGGCCCGTCCCGTCGAGCCGGCGCAGCACCTCCGGGTGGATTTCGCCGCAGGAGCCCAGCACGGCCTTGCCCATCCGGAAGGTGAGCGAGCGCCCGGGGTGGAGCCAGTCGGGGCCGCCGGCCGTCACCTGCACGGCGGCCGGCGTGATCCCGAGCGCCGCGATCAGCGCCAGGGCGTCGGCCTTGCTGTCGTGGACGCCGACGGGCCCGGCCGCGCCGGACCAGTGGCGCCCCGCCCCGGCCGGCTTGGCGGTGCCGCGGCGCAGACCCGCCGCGGCGATGCGCTGGTCGCCCTCGCCGTCGCCGAGGAACACCTGGCCGACCTCGAACAGCGCGACGTCGGCGGCGCCGCGGGCGGCGTTGCGCCCCGCTGCCGCGAGCAGCCCGGGCAGCAGGCTCGGCCGCATGGTCGACAGATCCGAGGCGATGGGGTTGGCGAGCTGGAGTTCGGGCGCCCCGCCGCCGAAGATCGCCGCCTGCTCGTCCGACACAAAGCTCCAGGTCACGGCCTCGAGCAGCCCCTCCCCGGCCAGCACCCGCTTGGCGAGGCGCGTGCGCCGCTGGAGCAGGGTGAGCACCGGGCGGCCGACGCCGGGGTCCCGCGGCAGGGGTTGGGACACCACGCGGTCGAGACCGGCGATGCGGACGATCTCCTCGGCGAGATCGGCCTTGCCGTGCACATCGGGGCGCCAGGAGGGCACGCGGGCCACGATACGGTCGGCATTGTCGGGGTGGCCCACGAGGTCGAAGCCGAGCTTCTCCAGGATCCGCTGCATGTCGGAGGCCGGCAGGTCGAGCCCCGTCAGGCGGTGCACCTCGCTCAGCGGGAAGTCGATGCGGTGGTCGGGCCTGGGCATCTCGCCGGCGAGCGTCACCTCGGAGGGCTCGCCGCCGCACAGATCCAGCACGAGCCGAGTCGCGAGGTCGAGCCCCGGCCGGCAGAAGGCCGGGTCGACGCCGCGCTCGAAGCGGTAGCGGGCGTCGCTCGACAGGCCGAGCCTGCGGCCGGTGGCCGCGACGTTCGTCGGGTCCCACAGGGCGCTCTCGATCAGCACGTCCACCGTGCCCTCGTCGCAGCCCGACGCCTCGCCCCCCATGATGCCGGCGATGGATTCCGGGCCCCTGTCGTCCGCGATGACGAGGACGGAGGGGTCGAGGGCGTAGCTGCGGCCGTTCAGCGCCGCGAGCGTCTCGCCGTCGCGGGCGCGGCGCACGGTGAGGGCGCCCTGGACCTTGGCGGCGTCGAAGACGTGCAGCGGACGACCGCGGTCGAAGGTCAGGTAGTTGGTGATGTCGACCAGCGCATCGATGGGGCGTAGGCCGATCGCGGCGAGGCGCCGCCGCATCCACGCCGGCGAGGGGCCGTTCCGCACGCCGCGCACGAGCCGCAGCGCGAAGGCCGGGCACAGGCCGGCATCGCCGGGCGCGAGGTCGAGGCGCAGGTCCACGGGCTGCGGGAAGCGGCCCTCGACGGACGGCGGCGGCTCGGGCTTGAGGCGGCCGATGTCGGCGGCCGCGAGGTCGCGGGCGATGCCGCGCACGCCGGCCGCGTCGGGGCGGTTCGGCGTCAGCGCCACGTCGATCACCGGGTCGTCGAGGCCGGCATAGACGCCGTAGGCGGTCCCGACCGGGGCGTCGGCGGGGAGCTCCATGATGCCGTCGTGCTCGCCCGAGAGGCCGAGTTCGGCGGCCGAGCACAGCATGCCGGCGGATTCGACCCCGCGGATCACGCCCGACGCGATGGTGATGTCCTTGCCGGGTATGTAGGTGCCGGGGGCCGAGAAGACCGTGACGAGGCCCGCCCGCGCGTTGGGCGCGCCGCACACGACCTGGATGGGGTCGCCCGCGCCGGTATCGACCGTGCAGACCCGCAGCCGGTCGGCGTTGGGGTGCTGCGCGGCCTCGACGACGCGGGCCACCGTGAAGCCGGCGAGCTTCGCCGCCGGATCGTCGATCCCCTCGACTTCGAGGCCGATGCGGGTCAGGGCGTCGGCGATCTCCGGGAGCGTGGCCTCGGTGTCGAGGTGGTCCTTGAGCCAGGACAGGGTGAACTTCATGGGTGCGGTGCCGATAGAATGGGGGAGTGGGTCAGCGCGGCTTGGTGATGAGCTGGACGGCGAGGAGGAGCAGATCCTCGCGGGGCAACGCGCGGAGGGCCTCCACGGCCTCCCTCGCCTGCCTCACGACGTCCACGGCGTCCTCGCGCCTGTATCGTCGGACGGGGTCGTAATCGGCCGCGACGCGGGCCGTCTGCAGCTCGACGAAGTTGCCGCTCACCAGCCTGAGCAGATCGGGAGTGTCTTTCGCTTTCGCCAATCGCTCGCAGAACTTCTTGGCCGAGCCATGATCCATGGCGCGGTAGATCGGCGTCACGACCTGCCAGTATCGCGTCGACCTGAACGTCGAGCCGACTGTCTGATCCACGCAGAGCTGGGACAGGGCGTGAAACAGGGCGTAGTAGGCGGTGCTGATGGCGCGCCTCAGCGAGGCCTGCCGCGGGTTTCCGATCTCGATCCTGGCCATCTTCTCCGCGAGTTCGAGAAGATGGTCGGGGTTCAAGCCCCCTCCAACGTCACGTCGTCGTCGAGGGTTTCCGCGTCCGCTCGGCTGAGACGAAAGTAAGGAAAACGCTCCTCGCCCCGCTCCAGCAGAGCCTTCTGGAGGGCGACACGGAGCTGCCCGATGCTGCCGCCCTCCAACGGGGCCGGCACGCCCGCGCCGACGTTCGCCGTGATGAACAGCGAGGGCGTGTCGTCGTAATCCTCGCCGGAGCGAACCTCGGCGCCCTCGAAGGGGAAGCTCGCCATCTCGCGCCCCAGCACCTCGTCGGCGATGGCCTTCACCTCCGCGTCCGTCAGCTTCGTCACCGCCGTCATGGCCCCGGCCCTCCCTATCCCGTGAGCCCGCCCGCCAGGGTCGGGATGTCGAGCGGCCGGAAGCCGTAGTGGTTCAGCCAGCGCACGTCGGCGTCGAAGAAGGGCCGCAGGTCCGGCATGCCGTATTTCAGCATGGCGATGCGGTCGATGCCCATGCCCCAGGCGAAGCCCTGGTGCTCGTCGGGGTCGATGCCGCAGTGGCGCAGCACGTTGGGGTGGACCATGCCGCAGCCGAGGATCTCCAGCCAGTCCTCGCCCTCCCCGAAGCGGATCTCGTCGCCGCGCCGGGCGCACTGGATGTCCACCTCCATCGAGGGCTCGGTGAAGGGGAAGAAGGAGGGGCGGAAGCGCATCGTCACGCGGTCCACCTCGAAGAAGGCGCGGCAGAACTCCTCCAGCACCCACTTCAGGTTCGCGAGGTTGGCGCGCTTGTCGATGACCAGCCCCTCCACCTGATGGAACATGGGCGTGTGGGTCTGGTCCGAGTCGCAGCGATAGGTGCGGCCGGGGCAGACGATCCGGATCGGCGGCCGCTGGGCCAGCATGGTGCGGACCTGCACCGGAGAGGTGTGGGTGCGGAGCAGCCGGCGCTCGCCGTCGGGCTTGGGGTGGAAGAAGAACGTGTCGTGCATCTCCCGGGCCGGGTGGCCGACGGGGAAGTTCAGGGCGGTGAAGTTGTAGAAGTCGGTCTCGACGTCCGGGCCTTCGGCGATGGCGAAGCCCATGTCGGCGAAGATCGCCGTGATCTCGTCCGTCACCTGGCTGATGGGGTGGAGGCGCCCGGCGAGGATCGGGGGCTCACGCACGGGCAGCGACACGTCCAGCGTCTCGGCGGCGAGCCGGGCCGCCATCGCCCGCGCCGCGAGGGCGTCGCGGCGCTCCGTCAGCGCCGAGGAGACACGGTCCTTGAGGAGGTTCAGGGACGCGCCCTTGGCCTTGCGCTCGTCGGGCGCCATGCGCCCCAGCGTGGCCATCAGGGCCGAGACGGACCCCTTCTTGCCGAGCGTCGCCACGCGGACGGCGTCGAGCGCCGCCTCGGTGTCGGCCGCCCCGACCTCCGCCAGGATGTTCCGTTCGAGTTCGGCCTCGTCGACCATGGATAAACGATGTCCTGGATCAGGGCGGGCCGCCCCTGATCCGGGACCGGGGCGGCACCTAACGAGTCGTCGCGGCAGGTCAGGCCGAGGCGGGTAACGCGCTCCTGGCCTTCTCGACGATGGCCTTGAAGGCTTCGGGCTCGGCGATGCAGAGCTCGGACAGCACCTTGCGGTCGAGCTCGATTCCGGCCTTGTTGAGGCCGTCGATGAAGCGGCTGTAGGTCAGGCCGAGCTCGCGCACCGCGGCGTTGAGGCGCTGGATCCAGAGCGCCCGGATGGTGCGCTTCTTGTTCTTGCGGTCGCGGTAGGCGTATTGCATCGAGCGATCGACGGCCGCCTTGGCGGTGCGGATCGTGTTCTTGCGCCGGCCATAGAAGCCCTTGGCGGCATCGAGTGTCTTCTTGTGCTTGGCGTGGGACGTCACGCCGCGTTTGACGCGGGCCATGGATGATCTCCGTCGGAGTCGAGGGACGAGGGAAAAGCGGATCGCGCGGGGCGAGGCTCAGGCGTGCGGCAGGAAGAACCGCTTGATGTTGTCGCCATCCGTCTTGAACAGCACCGCCGTGCCGCGCAGGTTGCGGATCTGCTTGTTGGTCCTCTTGATCATCCCGTGCCGTTTGCCGGCCTGGGCGTAGAGCACCTTGCCGGTGCCTGTGACTTTGAAGCGCTTCTTGGCGCCCGACTTGGTCTTCAACTTGGGCATTTGGCTCTCACGGGGCGTCACCGGCTCGATGCCGGACGGCCCACCTGGTTCGAGGACGAGCGAAAGGACCGCCACGGCAGCCCTTGCAGGCCGGACGATCCAGAGGCGCGCCTTGTAGCCGGGCGCGCGGGGCCCGGCAACCTTTTTCCCGTGACGCGCACGGGGAGCGTTGACGCCGGTCGCCCGGAGCTTCTATAGACGGCCCCTCACGGCGCCCCGGCGCCGACCTCATGCCGTGGCCGTCCGTCTCTTCGGGGCCGCAGTCTCGGGAACCCCAGAATGGCGAATACCTCCTCGGCCAAGAAGGCCGTCCGCAAGCTCGCACGCCGCACGGCCGTCAACCGCATGCGCCGGAGCGCGATGCGCACGCAGCTTCGCAAGGTCGAAGAGGCGATCGCCACCGGCGACGCCGCCGCGGCCCGCGCCGTGCTGGCCACGACGGAGTCGATCGTGATGCGCTCGGCCCAGAAGGGCGTCATCCACGCCAACGCGGCCTCCCGCAAGGTGTCGCGCCTGTCGGCCCGCGTGAAGGCCCTCTCGGCCACCGCGGCGGTCGCCGCGGTCGGCTGACGCTTCGGGCCGAACGGCCTCGTCGGGGATCGCCCCGGCGCCGCTCGGTCGAGGTCGGGACCTCATCGCCGTCATCCGTGAGGCGCGGCCGGCGACGGACGCGCCTTCTCTGCGTTTTGCATCACCCTTCGTTGCGACGGGGAGGCGTCAGGCGTCGCCGGCCGCCAGCCCGTCCAGGAAGGCGTCGGCCTCGGCCAGGGTCGCGGCCTTCCGGCCCTCGTCCCACCCGGCCAGCGTGCGGTAGGGCATCGCCAGGCGGGGATTGTCGCCGAGCGCGCCGGCGTTGCGGATCAGGAAGGCCCAGTAGAGGTAGTTGAACGGGCAGGCGCCCGGGCCCGTCCTGAGCTTCGGGCTGAAGCTGCAGGCCTCGCAGTAGTTCGACATGCGGTCGATGTAGGCCCCGCCCCCCGCATAGGGCTTCGAGCCCACGAGGCCGCCGTCCGCGAAGGTCGCGATGCCGTGGACGTTGGGCAGTTCCACCCACTCATAGGCATCGGCGTAGACGCTGAGGTACCATTCCTCGATCTCGGCGGGCCGGATGCCGGCCAGCAGCGCGAAGTTGCCCGTGATCATCAGCCGGTTGATGTGGTGGGCGTAGGCCTGCTGCCGCGTGTCCTCGATCGCGTGGTGGAGGCAGTTCATCGCCGTGTCGCCCGTCCAGTAGAAGCGCGGCAACGGGCGCGAGGCGCCGAGCGCGTTCGTCTCCGCGTAGTCGGGCATGTGCATCCAATAGACGCCGCGGACGAACTCCCGCCAGCCGAGGATCTGCCGCACGAAGCCCTCGGCGGCGTTGAGCGGCACGCGGCCGGCCGCATAGGCGGCGAGCGCCCGGCCCACCACCTCGCGCGCCGTGAGCAGCCCCGCGTTGAGATAGGGCGAGACCGTCGCGTGATACAGGAACGGCTCCCCCGCCCGCATCGCGTCCTGGTGGTCGCCGAAGGACGGCAGGCAGCGCTCCGCGAAATCGTCGAGGGCCGCCAGGGCGTCGGCGCGCGTCACGCCCCAGCTGAAGCCGTCGAGGGCGCCGAAGTGCCCCGGGAAGCGGCGCTCCACCAGGGCCATCACCTCGCGCGTGACCTCGTCCGGCGCGAAGCGCAGGCGCTCGGGGGGCCGCTGCCCCGGCGGCCAGGGTCTGCGGTTGTCGGCGTCGAAGTTCCAGCGCCCTCCCTCGGGGGCGCCGTCCCGCATGAGCAGGCCCGTGCGCTCCCGCAGGAAGCGGTAGAAGGTCTCCATGCGGTAGCCCTCCCGCCCTTCGGCCCAGCGGGCGAAGTCCACGGTCGAGCAGAAGAAGCGATCGTCGGGCAGCAGGCGCACTGGCAGGTCGAAGCGCGCGCGGCAGCCCTCCAGAGCCTCGATCACGCGGAACTCGCCGGGCTCGGTGACCACGACCTCGTCGGGGAGGTGGCGCCGGGCGGCGCGCTCCAACTCGCCCGCGAAGGAGCCGGTGTTGTCGGGGTCGTCGAGGCGCACGTAGTCGACCGTGAGGCCTTCCGCCCGCAGCTCGGCCGCGAAGTGCCGCATCGCCGAGAGGATGAAGGTGATCTTCTGCCTGTGGTGCGGGACGTAGGTGGTCTCCTCCGCGGCCTCGACCATCAGCACCGTGTCGGCGGCGGGGTCGATCCCCCCGAGGGCCGGGATGGACCGCGTGAGCTGATCGCCGAGGATGAAGCGCAGGGCCGACATGGGGGAGATCCCGGGCGGGAAACGGTTCTCCCCGCGCCACCCTATAATCGTCAGCGCCGCATCGCGATCACGGCGCGAGGTCGCAGCCGCGCCGAAGGCGTGGATCAGTCGAGCGGCGCCACCGGCACGTCGGCAGCCCGGCCGGGAGCCCCTGGGGCGACGACGGGCGCCGCGGGGGCCGATGCGGCGGGCGCGCCCGTGACGGCGCCCGACACGGAGCGCACCGGGCGCGCCCCCGCCTCCGAGTCGCCCGGTATGGCGAGCGGATCGGCGGTGCGGCGGGCCTCGGCGGCCGGCGGCGCGGGTCGCGGGGCGGGCGCCTGCGCGGCCGGCTCGGGCCGGCTCGCCACCGCGACGGGTGGAGCGGCCGGCGGGGGAGCCTTGGCGGTCGCCGGAGCCGCGACGGCCGGCGCGGGGCGCGGTGCCACGGGCGCCAGCGGGGCGGATTCGATGGCGCCCGGCGCGCGGCTCGGCGCCTCGACGTCGGGCGAGCGGTCGACCGTGCGGGGGCGCGGCTTCACGGTCCTGATCGCCGGCGCGGCCCGGCGCGGCGGCGCCGCAGCGCTGTCGTCATCCGTCCCGAGGTCGCCGAAGCGCTGCGGCGCCGCATCGGGCTCGGCCGGCCGGACGAAGTGCCGACCCGCGCTCGGGATGTCGGCGGGCGGCACGAGGCCGTCGCGGTCCGGCTCGCCGCCGCGGGCGAAGGCGCCGGCGGACCGGCCGTCGTCGACGAGGAAGCGCTGCAGGATCTGAGCGTCGGCGGCCGCCACGATCAGCCGCTCGTGGCGTCCGCGCCCGTCGACCACGTCGGCCACGAACACGTTGCCGTTGCGGCGCAGGGGGGCCAGGACGCGGAAGCCCCGCTGCGCGATGGCGCGCCTGACCTGCTGGGGCGTCATGCCGTCCCAGGTGCCGCCGTCGTCCCAACCGCCCCAGTTGCCGAAGAACTGTGCCTCGGCCGCGCCCGGCAGGGCGGCGAGCCCGAGGGCCAGGGCCAGCGCGGCGGCCGTGAGCTTCACCCGATGATGTGCCATCGCTTCGACTCTCCCCTCGGCCGGCGGCGTAGGTCCGATGCCTGCACGACCATTGCGGCGGCCCTGCGGCCGGCGCTCCAGCCTCATGTGACGAGCCGCGCCTGAACCTCGCATGCACGGGCCGCCGCGGCCACGAACTCGTCGACCGCCGCGTCGGGCGTGTCGAAGGCGCAGATGAGCCGCAGCATGCGCTCGCCCTCGCGCGGGGCCTCGTCCCCCGGCACCGAGCGCGTCGTCCAGGGATAGTAGCGGGCGCCCGCGGCCCGCAGCGCTTCGTCGACCGCGGCCGGCACGATCGGGAACACCTCGTTGGCCTGCGTCGGCCAGGGGATGCGGACGCCGGGCAGCGCCCCGAGCCCGCGCGACAGGCGCTGCGCGGCCGCGTTGGCGCGGCGGGCGAGGTCGAGCCAGTGGCCCTCGTCGAGGAAGGCCGCCATCTGCGTGCCGAGGAAGCGCCCCTTCGACACGGTGTGGCCGCCCCGCTTGCGGCGGAACAGGAAGTCGCCGGCCTTCTCGGGATCGAAGAACACGATCGCCTCGCAGGCGATGGCGCCGTTCTTCGTGGCGCCGAAGGACAGCACGTCGACGCCGGCGCGCCAGGTGACGTCGGCCGGCGCGACGCCGAGCGCCGCGACCGCGTTGGCGAAGCGCGCTCCGTCCATGTGGACCGACAGGCCGGCCTCGTGGGCGATGGCGCACAGCGCCCGCACCTCGTCGGGCCGGTAGAGCGTGCCGGCCTCCGTCACCTCGGACAGGGACAGGGCCGCCGGCTGCACCTGCCGGACGACGCCGCGCGGGAAGCGCGCGAGCGCGGTGCGGAGCCCCTCCGGCGTGATCCTGCCCTCCGCTCCGGGGATCGGGACGAGCTTGCCGCCCCCGGTGAAGAACTCGGGCGCCCCGCATTCGTCCTCGATGACGTGCGCCTCCTCGTGGCAGAAGACGGCGGTGCCGGGCGGGCTCAGCGCGGCCAGCGCCAGGGCGTTGCTGCCCGTGCCGGTGGCGACCAGGAAAGCCCTGACGTCGCGCTCGAAGAGGGCGGAGAGCCGGGCCTCGGCATCGGCGCTCCAGGGATCCATGCCGTAGGGCGCCGCGGCGCCGGCATTGCCGTCGACGATGGCCTGGAGGATCTTCGGGCTGGCGCCCGTGATGTTGTCGCTGGTGAAGTTCATGGGCTCGGTGGGTCACGGGAACGGGGACTGTCGATCTGGACCAGGGGTTCCGATCGGCAGGATCGATCATCGGATGAGGTCGCGGCGATCTCGGCCATCCTCGCGTCGTCCCGGCATGGCTCTCTCGATCGGACGTCACGGATAGCAGATGTGGCCGCGCGAGCCATCCCGAGGTTCGACGTCGATCGGGGCGAGGGAGACGTCGCCGGCCTTCGGATCGTTCGTCCCTTTCAGCGCTCGGTTCGCGGGGCTGGCCTCGCCTGCGCGTGCGATCATCATGATCGCTCAGAAAAGTGATTGACTTTGATCCGGCACGCGTCAACCTTCGATAGACGTCAACAGGCGTTCGCATGAAGCCCGACCGACACGAGGCCATCCGCCATCACCTCTACACGCGCGGCACGTCGACGATCGACGCGCTCGCGACGGCCACGGGTGCATCGGTCGCCACGATCCGGCGAGACCTCGTGCTCCTCGAGCAGCAGGGCATCGTCAGCCGGACGCATGGCGGCGCCCGGATCGCGTCGGACGCCCACGTCGAAGTGGAGTTCAAGACGCGTGAGCGCCACAGGCTGGTGGAGAAGCGCGCCATCGCCGGGGTGGCCTACGACACGCTGCGTCCACACACGGTCGTGTTCCTCGATGCCGGCACGACGGTGCTTCAGCTCGCTCACCGCCTCCGCGTCAGCCCGATCCCGCTCGCCGTCTTCACGAACGGCCTTCTCGTCGCCCAGACCCTGATGGGAGTGTCGAAACTGCGGGTCACCCTGCTGGGCGGCCACCTCCGAAGCGAGAACGCGTCGCTCGTCGGCCCGGCGGCCGAAGCCATGCTGGACGGGCTCTGGTTCGACAGGCTCTTCCTGGGTGCGACCGCCATCGGGGACGACTGCGCCGTCTACAGCCTCGATTCCGCCGAGGCGAGCCTGAACGCCCGCATGATGTCCCGGTCGGCCGGCACCACGGTCCTGGCGGATTCCACCAAGTTCGGGCGCCGCACGACCTACCTCGTGACCCCGCTGACCGCGGCCACGGCCGTCATCTCGGACAGACAGCTCGACGGGGCCCATCGCCGCCGTCTGGCGGACGCCGGCGTCGCGCTGTCGATCGCGACGCCGGGGCGCCTGGACGCCGTCGTGCCGGCCGGTGCGCCGTGAGCCGGGATCTCGTCCTCGGGCTCGACGGCGGCGGCAGCAAGACCGTCGTGGCGCTCGCGGATCGCGATGGCGCGGTCGTGGCGCTGCGGCGCGGGCCGGGGCTCGACCCCTATGGGAATGCCCGCTGGCGGGAGGACCTCGCCCGGCTGGTCGAGGACATCGGCACGGGAGACGGCGGCCTGGATCGGGCCGTGCTCGGCCTGTCATGCCATGCCGAGTCGGCCGCGACGTCCGCCGACCAGACCGCCTGCGCCCGACGGCTCTTCACCGTCCCGGTCGACACGCTCAACGACGTCCACGTCGCCTTCGAGGGGGCGCTGGCCGGGGAGGCGGGCGCCCTGGCCCTGGCCGGCACCGGATCCATGGTCTGGGCCGGCGACGGCCGGGGCCTGCACCGGCGGAGCGGCGGCTGGGGCGATCTCATCGGCGACGAGGGGAGCGGCTACTGGCTGGGGCGCAAGGCCCTCACCGAGACGACGCGGGTTCTCGATGGCCGGAGCCGGTCGACCGCCTTCGCGGACGCCATGCTGGAGAGCATCGGCATCGACGGCGGCGATCTCATCGGCTGGGTCTCCGGGCTCGAACACCGTCGCGCCGCCATCGCGGCGCTGGCCGTCACGGTCGATGCGCTCGCGGCCGCGGGCGACCCGACGGCGCATCGCCTGATGGGGCGCGCGGCCGAACATCTCGCCGAGCAGGTCGAGGCGGTCTGGCGCCTGGTGGGCTCGCCCGGGCCCCTGGTGTGGAGCTACGCCGGCGGCCTCTTCTCCAGCCTGCACCTCCGGCGTCACATGATCGAGCGGCTCGGAGAGCCGCGAGCTCCGCAGCTGCCGCCGGTCGGAGGCGCGCTGCTGGTGGCGGCCCGCCGGGCGGGCTGGGCGACGGACGGACGCTGGCGCGCGCGGCTCGCGCGATCGATCGCAGGGGCGATCCGCTGCGGCGGCCATCGATGACTCTCACCTCAGGAGTGGACAGAATGACGAAGTCTTGGTCGAGTCTGATCGTCGCCGGAGCTCTGGCGGCCTCCCCGGTCCTGGCGGGTCCCGTGGCCGCGCAGACCAAGCCCTATGCGGGGCAGAGCATCACGGTGCTGCTGCCGCCCTGGGGCACGCTGCCGAAGGACATGACGGACCGCTTCACCGCCGACACCGGCATCGCGCTCGACATGCAGACGCTGGGCTGGGACGACATCCGCACCAAGATCGTCACCTCCGAACTGGCCGGGACGGCTCCCGCCGACGTCACGGAGGTCGACTGGTCCTGGGTCGGGCAGTTCGGGGCGGCGGGGTGGTACGAGTCCCTCGACGGCGTGGTGAATGCGGCGCTGCGCAAGGATGCCCCGACCGAGAAGATCTTCACCTACGACGGCAAGCTGATCGCCATGCCGTACAACAACGACTACCGGGTCCTCATCGTCAACGCGGCCGAGGCGAAGAAGGCCGGCATCGACGCCGCGCCGAAGACCCTCGACGAGCTGACGGCCGACGCCAGGACGCTGAAGGCCAAGGGCGTCGTCGCCTATCCGATCGGCCTGCCCCTTTCGGCGACGGAAGGGACGGCGACGGCCTGGTACCTGCTCACCAAGGCCTTCGGCGGCGAGCTGTTCGACAAGGACTTCAAGCCGCTCTTCACCGACAAGGGCTCGGCCGGCTACAAGGCGCTGGCCTGGGAGGCCGAGGCCATGAAGGCGGGCCTCGTCGATCCGGCCTCGACGGGCCTGAAGGACGTCGACATCCAGGAGCTCTTCAAGAACGGGCAGATCACCTACGACGTCGCCGGCTGGGCCGGCAACCTCGCGCTCTACAACGACAAGGAGAAGTCCAAGGTGGCGGGCGACGCGGTCGCGGCCCTGATGCCGAGCGCCGGCGGCCCGAGCCGCACCTTCGGCCTGCCGGGCGCCGTCGGCATCCCCGCCGCCTCGACCCACAAGGAAGCGGCGGGCGCCTTCGTCAACTGGCTGCTCCAGCCCGACAACCAGACCGAATGCTACACGGCGCTCGGCAACCTGCCGACCCGGACCAGCGTGCTCGACGCCCTCGACGCCGCGGGCAAGCTGGCGGGCGGCAAGGTGCTGATCCAGCAGGCGGCCCTCGTCGAGCCCCTCTTCAGCCAGGGCACGCCGGGCTGGTATCCGCAGTTTTCGAGCGTCGCCGCGACCTCGATCAACCAGCTCGCCAAGGGACAGATCACGGTCGACGACGCCGTGAAGCAGATCGCCGCCGGAGCCGCGGACGCGATGAAGTGAGTCGACGGCGGAGCGGGGAAGCCCGCCCGTGACCAGCGCCGCCGCGGCGTCGGAGGGGATCCGCCCGGTCGTCCCGGCCCGCCGTCGGCGGGCCGAGGAGGCGCGGCTCGGGCTCGCCCTCGCGGCGCCCATCGTCCTGGTGATGGGCGCCCTGGTCATCGGCCCCGTGCTGCTGACGCTGTGGGACAGCCTGCTCCGCGTCGAACCGATGAAGGCCGGCACGCCCTTCGTCGGCCTGAAGAACTACGCCGACCTCATGGCCGACCCCGCGGTGCGGACCTCCTGGCTCAACACCTTCGCCTACGTCGTGATCGCGGTCGTGGCCGAGACCCTGGCCGGCCTCGGGGCGGCGCTGCTCCTCGACACCGTGAGGACGGGCCGCCGCTGGCTGCTCGCCGCCGTGGTGCTGCCCTGGGCCCTGCCGCCCGTCGTCAACGCCGTCGTGTGGCTCTGGATCTACAACCCCAGCTACGGCGTCCTCAACGGCCTGCTGAAGGGGGCCGGCCTGATCTCGTCGAACCACGTCTGGTTCAACGACCGCGCCACCGCCCTCGTGCTGATCGCGCTCGTGCACGTCTGGCGCATGATGCCCCTCACCGCCGTCATCCTGCTGGCGGCCCTGCAGGGCGTGCCGCCCGAGCTTCACGATGCCGCCCGGCTCGACGGCGCCGGAGCGTGGCAGCGCTTCCGCTTCGTCACGCTGCCGCTGATCTCGGGCGGCCTCGCCATCGCGCTCAGCCAATCGACGGTGTTCGCCTTCAACCTGTTCGACGAGGCCTGGATCCTGTCGGGATCGAGCCTCGACACCCGCACGGTCGTGGCCGAGGTCTACATGTCGGCGTTCCAGAACCTGCATTTCTCCTACGGCATGGCGCTGTCCGTCCTGTTGATGCTGGCCTCGCTCCTGGTGTCGCTGGTCTACGTGCTGCGGGTCTATCGCGAGACGAGGGTCGAATGAGGGGCCGTTCCCTCGCCGGCCGGCTCGGGATCGGCCTCGGCGCCGCACTATTGCTGCTGTGGTCGCTCGGGCCGATCTACTGGTCGCTCGTCACGAGCTTCATGCGGCCGGTCGATCTCGCGGCGCAGCCCCCGCACGCATTCCCGCCCACGATCACGGTCCAGCACTACGCGAACCTGCTGGGGGCCGCGTCGAGCTACCAGGGGACCGCCACGCAATCCGTCTGGCCTCAGTTCAGCCGGGCGCTCATCAACTCCGCCGTGACGTCGCTCCTCGCCACCCTGCTGACGGTGGTGCTGGCGAGCCTCGGCGGCTACGCCTTCGTGCGGCTGCGCTTCCCGGGCCGCGACGCCATCTTCGTGCTGGTCGTGGCCACCCTGGCGATCCCGGCCTACACCGTGATGATCCCCCTCTACCGGCTGATGATCTCGGTCCGGCTCGTCGACACCTATCTCGGCGTCACGCTGATCTACGTGTCGGCCTTCCTGCCGCTGGCGCTGTGGCTGATGCGCAGCATCTACCAGGCCATGCCGCTCAGCGTCGAGGAGGCCGCCTGGCTCGACGGAGCCGGCCGCCTCTACACGCTGGTCTTCATCGTGATGCCGCTCGCGGCCCCCGGCCTGATCGCCAGCGCGATCCTGACGTTTCTCAGCGCCTGGGGCCAGTTCCTGGTCCCCCTGGTCTTCTCGCCGACCCTGGCGACCAAACCCCTGACGGTGCTGATCCCCGAATTCGTGAGCAAGAATTCCGTCGACTACGGGCTCATGAATGCGGCGGGCATCCTGGCCATCGTGCCTCCCGTGCTCGTCGTCCTGTTCCTCAACCGATACCTGGTGCACGGCCTGATGGCCGGCTCCGGCAAGTGACGTTCCCGAGAAGCCGAGGCGAAGGCATGAACACCACCGAGCGCGTGATCCGCGAGCAGTTTCCCCTTTGGGCCGAGGCCCCCGTTCCGCCGGCCGTCCCGGCGGAGGGTGCGGATTACGCCATCGTGGGCTGCGGCACGTCCTATTACTTGGCCCAGACCGTGGCGGCGGCCTTCAACCTCTCGGGCCGGCAGGCCGTCGCGGTGCCGGGTGCCGAATGGGCGCGGCGGCGGCGCGCCTATCGGGTCGACGAGAGGGCCACGACCGTGGTCGCGCTGTCGCGCAGCGGCGAGTCGAGCGAGACCGTGCAGGCCGTCGAGGTCAGCCGCGCCGCGGGGCTGAAGACCATCGCGGTGACCTGCGAACCGGATAGCAGCATCGTCCGGGCCGCCGAGACCGCCATCCTGGCCCGCACGCATCCCGACGAGGGCATCGTGATGACCTCCTCGGCCAGCCTGATGCTGATCGTGGGGCTGCGCCTCGCCGGCGTCCCGGTCGACGCCGAGCGGGCCGCGACGGCGGCCGAGGCGGCCCTCGGGCAGATCGACGCCGCTCTGCCCGAGGCGCTGGAGGGCCGCTCGCATTTTGTCTATCTCGGGGCCGGTCCGCTCTATGGCCTCGCCCAGGAGGGTGCGCTGAAGCTCCAGGAGATGAGCCTCAGTTCTTCGCAGGCTTTCCACACGATGGAATACCGCCACGGCCCCGTCAGCCTGGTCGACGCGGCCACGTTGGCGGTGCTCCTCTACAGCTCCGACACGCGCGACGAGGAGGCCCGGGTGGCGGCCGAGCTTCGCGCCAAGGGCGCCTTGGTGATCGGGTTCGGCGGTCCCGGCCAGGTCGATGTCGAGGTCGGCGATGACCCGCTCGCGCGTGCCCTCGTCGCCTTGCCGGCCCTCCAGATCCTCGGCGAGCGCGTGGCGGAGCGCCGGGGCCTCGACACCGCGGCGCCTCGGCACCTCAGCAAGGTCGTCATCCTGGCCTGAGACGCGCGGCTTCGGGCCACCGGCTGCCGTCTCCTCCGCCCTCTCCCAGCGTTGGCACACATCTCGGCGCCCGCGGGGATACCCTTCTCCCCAGCGGGGAGAATCGGGCACCCATCCCGGCTCGCCGGGATGGGACCCGGGTGGCGCGCAGCGCCGGATGAGGGGGGATCCACCACCTTTGGAGGCCCCCTCATCCGCCCTGCCGGGCACCTTCTCCCCGGAGGGGAGAGGGGGGCCAACGCCCAGGGTCAGTGATGTGTGCCAACGCTAGCTGCCATCTCCGGGGAGGGCGGAGCAGAGCGCTGCCCGGCTCGCCGCCGTTCCCACGAGAGTTCAGGAACGGGGCACCGCCGCATAGGCAGTCATCGAGGCGAGAAACACCCTGTCCTCCCTCATCCTGAGCAGGGCGCGGAGCGCCCGTGTCGTCCTTCGGACCCAGGATCAGGGAGGGTGGGGGGAAACAGGGTTTCCGCTGTAATCTGAGTGCCTATGGGCACCGCCCACCCTCGGCCTTTCCCCGGACAGTGAGGACGAGCCTCTTCACAGGATCGGCACCAGCACTCCCAGGGCGAGCAGCGCGTAGCCCGCGACCGCCATCCAGAAGCGGTGCGCGGTCACGAAGCCGTGCCCGACCGGCAGGTGGAACCGCAGCGACAGCCCCGCCGCGAGGACGAGCAGGAGCGAGGCCGCGAAGGTGAGGAGCCGGGGGGCGTTGAGCGGGAAGCCGCCGCGCCGTTGCGCCATGGTGGAGGTCTCCGGTGAGCCGGCGGTGCCGGCGCGTCACCCCTTTATGCCGCCATTCGTTCATCGAACCGCTAACACCGCCGTGCCCGGTTCGATCCCAGTCTGGATCCCGAGGACGCTTTCCATGGCGGGCTGGGGAGCGACCACGAGACCGGCACCGTGGCGTTCCTGGCCGGCGGCGCCGTCCGGGGCGGGGTGGCGGCGGCCGACCGGCCGGCCTCGCGGCGTCGAAGCTCTACGAGGGCCGGGACCTCATGCCGACCACCGACCTGCGCGCGGTGCTGAAGGGCGTGCCGGCCGAGCAGTGGGGCCCGTCGCCGGCCGTGCTGGCACGCGACATCTTCCCGGGCTGGGAGGGCGTGAGGCCGGCGACGGCGCTCTTCACCTGAGGGCGGCACGCCCCGCCGGCCCGGGGCGTCGTCGCCGGATCAGACTGCCGGTCTAAACTGCGGGGGATCACACCGAAGCCGGAACCCAGACGCGGAAAAGGCCGGAGAGAACCCCAGCCTTTCGATCGACGTCTCACGAGAGAGCGAAGCGGGATGCGGTCAGATCGGCCGGGCGCCGACCACGTTGGACTCGGCGTGCAGCACGGTGACCGGCGCGGTCGACACGACGTCGCGCTTGGCCGCGAGGGGATGGGAGCCGATGGTCGCGGCCGCCGAGACGATGCCGATGGAGAGCATCACGACTACGCCGACGGACATCCGCAGTTGGCGGCGGGCCTCGCTGCCGCCGATCGTCGCGGAGAAGCCGTTGCTGCTGTCGTCGGCCGTGAGGACGTTGGCGACCATGGTGCTGACCCTTGTCCGATTCCGTTGCGTGCTGGCATCGTCGATCGCCGGGTCAATGCCCGACCGGCCGGCGGGTTCCCGTCGGCCGTCGAAGTTCGGATGAATTCGCTTGACAGTGTTCCCGGCGCACGGCGGCAACCGCCGGATCCGAGGCCGCGGCCCCCACCATCCACCCTCGCGAGGGGCCCCGAGTTGCGGTCGGGGCCGGTCCTCCCTATGCTGGGGCTCGTTTCCAGTCTATTGATCCACGATGCCCCAACCCTTCATCGCCTCGAACCGCCCCATGCCGTCCCCCGTCGCTCCCGCGGTCGCGGCCGGCGGGCACCTGCACGGCTGCCCCGTCCACGACCTCCGCACCAAGCTGCGCCAGGCCGGCCTGCGCCCGACCCGGCAGCGGGTCGCCCTCGGCTGGCTGCTCTTCGCCAAGGGCGATCGTCATATCACGGCCGAGAAGCTCTACGAGGAAGCGACGGGCGCGCGCGTCGCCATTTCGCTGGCGACGGTTTACAACACCCTCCACCAGTTCACGGAGGCGGGCCTGCTGCGCGAGATCGCGGTGGACGGATCCAAGACCTATTTCGACACCAACTTGTCGAACCACCACCACTTCCTCGTCGAGGAGACCAACGCGCTCCTCGACATCCCCGGCTCCCATCTCGAGGTGAGCGCCCTGCCGGACGCGCCGCCCGGCATGGAGATCGACCGGGTCGACGTCATCATCCGCCTGCGCCGCAAGTGAGGGATGTGCGCCAGCGCTAGCCCGCTGGGGAGAAGGGCTCGCCCGAGCGACGGGCCCTTCACATCTCCAGCCCGTCACCGCGGGGGCGAACCGGCAATCTGCCGCCTGCACGGTCGAAGATCTCCGTCACGTCGGGCGCGAGCTTGCGCTGCCAGTTCGGCCGCTCGTGGCTGGTGCCGGGCAGGTTGACCGCGACGGTCTCGCCGACGAGGTCCTCGACCTGCGCGACCGCGAGGATGCAGGGCGTCTCGGCCACGAAGCGGTGCGCGGCGTCGATCGCGTCCCGCGACACGCCTGCCTCGACTCCTTCGCCCCCCGTGATGCCGACCGCCGCGGCGAAGCGCTCCCGCTCGACCCGGCGGTCCGCCGCAGCCCGGTCCGCGGCGTCGTCGCTCATGTGGCCGATGCCCCGGCGCTCGGCGTAGTCGGCGCCCTCCCACCAGCCGGCCAGCGTCGGCAGGTCGTGGGTCGCCACGCAGGCCACGGCCTTGGCGGGATAGGCGTGGCGCGGCGTGAAGTCGAGCCCGTCGCGCTCGAAGAACATGACGCGGTAGCTCAGCACGTCGGCGGCGTCGAGCCGGTCGCGGAACCCGTCCGGCACCGTGCCGAGGTCCTCGCCGATGACGAGGCAGCGCGACCGATGGCTCTCCAGCGCCACGTCGGCGAGGTTGCGATCGAGGTCGTAGCCCACGTAGGCGCCGTGCTCGCCGCTGGCCCCGTCCGGCACCCAGAACAGCCGCTGCAGCCCCATGGCGTGGTCGATGCGCAGGGCGCCGGCCTGCTTCATGTTGGCGGACAGCAGGGTCGCGAACATGGTCGAGGCGTCCGCCACCGGGTTCGGCGGCGGCAGGCTCCACACCTGGCCGGTGGCCGAGAAGGGGTCGGGCGGCGCGCCGACCGACACGCCGCGGGCGAAGTTGCCGGCCTCGGCCCAGGACTCCGCCCCGTCCGGCGCCGTGCCGACCGCGATGTCGCGGTAGAAGCCGAGCGACAGGCCCGCCGCCGCCCCGCGGACCGCCGCGGCCTCGAACTGCGCCGACGCCACCCACTGGAGATAGAGGTGGAAGCGCACCCGCGCGGCATGGGCCTCGGCGAAGGGCGCGATGCCGGGGCCGGCGGGGTCGCGCAGGCCCGGGTCCCAGAGCTGCCAGGGCAGGCGCGGCACGGTCTCGGCGATGGCCTCGAAGATCGCGAAGCGCCGCAGCGCCTCGCCGCCATCCGCGACGAAGCGCTCGAAGCCCGCGACGTCGGCGCCGCCCGCGGCCCGCCGCGCGTCGAAGCTCGCGAAGGCGGCCTCCAGCACCCGCGCCTTCACGGCCCAGGCCCCGGGATAGTCGACGGCCGCCGTGGCGCGCAGCGCGGCGAGGGCGCCGGCCTCGGCGTCGAGGATGCGCCCGGCCTCGGGCGTCTCGCCCGCCACGTCCGGCGCCGTGACGTCGATGTAGACGGGGTCGAGGAAGCGCCGGTCGGAGGGGTTGTAGGGGCTCGTGCGGGTCCGGTCGGCGGCGAACTGGGCGTGCATCGGGTTCAGGCCGACGAAGTCGCCGCCGTGCCGCGCCGTGGCCTCGGCGAAGACCCCCAGCGTGGTGAAGTCGCCGACGCCGCCGTCGCGCTCGCGCCGCAGAGTGTAGAGGTGGGCCGACACGCCGAAGCCGCGCCGGCCCTCGCGGTAATCCGAGGGGATGAAGCAGCGGCGCGGCGCCACCGTCAGCAGGCTCGCGGCCCCGAGGTCGCCGTCGAACACGACGCGGTGCCGGCCCGCCGGCTGGGGCGGCAGGGCGAGGCGGCTGCGCAGCGCGCTGCGCCCGTCGGGGGCGTCGACGGCGGCGCGCTCGGCCGCGTCGAGGTCGAGGCTCAGCCGCTCCTCCGAGCCGTCCTCCCGCAGCACTACGACGTCGTGCCGGCCGCTCAGGCCGTCCGCCACGACGTCGAGCGCCACCGTCACGCCCGCATGCGCCACGGTGGAGGGCGGCAGGACGCGCAGGCGCCGGTCGGAGAGCCGGGCGAGGCTGTCGCGCGCCTCGCCGTCGGTGCCGGCCGGCAGCCCCATGGCGGCCAGCAGGGCGCGCTGCGAATCGGGCGACACGCGGTGGCGCTCCCCCGTCACCTCGAACCATTCGGGCGCGATGCCGGCCGCCGCCGCCAGCGTGCCCACCACCTCGTCGGAGCTGGCCGGACGCGGCGCGCGGGGCTGCAGACCCTCCCGCTCGGCGAAGAGCACGACCGAGCGGGGCTCGACGGCCGCTTCGCCGCCCTCCTCGCCGCCGCCGGGCGCGCCCTCGACGGCCGTGTCGAGCGCGCGGACCCAGCGCCAGCCGGGCCGGGGCTCGGGCAGCGCCAGGGCGAGGGCCTCGGCGCCGGCGTGGAACGCCACGGCGACGCGGTCGGCCGGGGCGCCCGGCTCGCGGCCCGGCGCCGCCAGCACGCCGACCAGCGTCGCGGTCCGCGGGTGGTCCCAGTCGCCCGCCTCGGGCGCGCGGCCGTCCACCGTGCGCCAGACGACGTCGGGCAGGTCACCGCCCTCGACCGGGCCGCCGGTGAGGAAGCGGTCGCGCGTCAGGGCCGGGTGGGCGGCGCGCAGGTCGAGCAGGCGGCGCGTGAAGCCGAGGAGCGGGTGGTCGGGCGCCGACCAGTCGACCCAGGCGATGGCGTTGTCCTGCGAGTAGGCGTTGTTGTTGCCGCGCTGCGTCTGTCCGAGTTCGGCGCCCTGGCCCAGCATGGGGGTACCGCGCGACAGGATCAGCGTGGCCAGGAGGTTGCGCTGGTCGCGCGCCCGGGCCGCCAGGATGGCGGGATCGTCGGTCGGGCCCTCGGCGCCGTGGTTCCAGGACCAGTTGGCGTCGCGGCCGTCGCGGTTGCCCTCGCCGTTGGCCTCGTTGTGCTTGCCGTCGTAGCCGACGAGGTCGGCCAGGGTGAAGCCGTCGTGGGCGGTGACGAAGTTGATCGAGCGCGAGGGGTGGCGCTTGGCCCCGAGGAGGTCGGCCGAGCCCGACACGCGCCCCGCGAGCTCGGCGGGACTCGCCCGGCCGGTCCAGAAGCGGCGCACGCCGTCGCGGTAGCGGTCGTTCCACTCGGCCCAGGCGCCGCCGAAATTGCCGAGCTGGTAGCCGTCGGGGCCGATGTCCCAGGGCTCGGCCACGAGCTTCAGGCCGCGCAGCACGGGGTCCTGGGCGATGGCCGCGAGGATGGGGGCCTGGGGATCGAAGCCGCGGCGGCGGCGGCCCAGCACGGGCGTCAGGTCGAAGCGGAAGCCGTCGATGCCGCCGTGGCGCGCCCAGGCGCGCAGGCTGTCCATCACCAGCCGCACGACGGGCAGGCTGTCGGCCGCGAGGATGTTGCCGCAGCCGGCGTCGTCGACGTAGCGGCTGCCGTCCTCGGGATCGAGCCGGTAGTAGGAGGCATTGTCGAGGCCGCGGAACGACAGGGTGGGTCCGTGCTCGTCGCCCTCGCCCGTGTGGTTGTAGACGACGTCGAGCAGCACCTCGATGCCGGCGCCGTGCAGCGCCGTCACGGCCTCGCGCACCTCGGCCCAGCCGCCCGGCGCCAGCCGCGGGTCGGGCGCCAGGAAGGCGACGGGGTTGTAGCCCCAGTAGTTGGTGAGGCCGAGCGGCCCGAGGTGGCGCTCATCCGCCCAGGCCATGGCCGGCATGAGCTCGACCGTGGTGATGCCGAGCGCCGCGAAATGCGCGAGGCCGGCCGGCGAGGCCAGTCCCGCGAAGGTGCCGCGCAGGGGCTGCGGCACGCCGGGGTGCAACATGGAGAAGCCGCGGACGTGGACCTCGGCGATGCTGGTCCGCTCCCAGGCAGGCGCGCCCGCCCAGGCCGGCGCGGGATCGGGCGTGCCCACGATGGCCTTGGGCATGGCGGCGCCGCTGTCGCGCCGGTCCGGCTCGTGCGCGCCGGGCGGCGCGTCGAACATCGACGGATCGAGCGCGAAGGGCCGGTCGACCGCCGTGGCATAGGGGTCGAGCAGCAGCTTCGCGTCGTTGAAGCGATGCCCGTCGCGGGGCGCCCAGGGGCCGCGGGCGCGCAGCCCGTAGCGCGTGCCGGGCTTCACGCCCGGGACGTGGCCGTGGAACACGTCGCCGGTGCGCTCGGGCAGCGAGACGCGCGACTGCTCGGCCTCGCCCGCCGCGTCGTAGAGGCACAGGACGATCTCCTCGGCGTGGGCCGAGAAGACCGCGACGTTGACCCCGTCCGCGTCGGGCGTGACGCCGAGCGGCTCGGGGCGGCCGGGGCCGGGTCGGATGCCGGAGCGTGAGAGCGTGTTGACCGGTCCGTCGTCCTGCATCGCCCTGCCTGCGTCCATCACGGGAGTGTGACCCTTAGCAGACGGCCGCGATGCCCCGAAAGGTGCGTGCGGGCGGAGGGGAATGTTCGAAGGAGCTCGGTCGGCGAGGCGGCCATCCCTGGCGAAGCGATGCAGATCCCTACGGACGCCGTGGATCCGAGCGATGCGCCGAGCTTCCGCAGGCGTCCGTCAGCTACTTGTGGAAGTTCCAGAGGATGATCTTTCCGCGCTGTGCATCGATCTCGTAGAGGATGTAGAGCGTCGGCAGGCGCCTCAACGGCGGGCTCTGCCAGATCCACAATCCCGTCGCCGCGAACGAGGCGTGCGGTGCACCGCAGGCGTATGGGTCGGAACAGAGGACCGGCTCCAGACTGTCGAGGACATCCAGGATGATGTCGGCGTCAGGCGCGGCCTGCTTCGAGAAGTTTGCTTCGAAAAGAGGCGAAATCGACATAACCCACGGGGTCTGTGCTGGATTTCGTACGCGCAACGTCGTTCACCTGCTTTGACGCCCAGTCGTGAGCCTCGGGAGACACCTCGGCGGGGAACATGTGATAGACGCTGCTGTACCGGATCTCCTCCCCGAAATCGGCGCTTTCCCAGGGTTTGCAGTGATCCAAGTCACCGATGCTCGCCGCTGGATCGTCCTGGCATACGAACCTGATCACTTCATCGAGCAGAGTGATTTCATCCTCAGCCAGGTAGTTGTCCTGCTCGCCCTCGAGAGGAAAGAACTCCTTTTTCAGGTATCCGAAGTAGTCCACCACTTTGATGATGATCCGATCCGTGTCGGCCAGTTCAGCCAAGACAGGCTGAAGCTGTTCGCAGGTGGGACCGAACGGCCTCTTCTTATAAGTCGAGCCCGTGATCGCATTGCCGATCTGCGCATATCTCAGCATATCGGAGTAGTACAAAACTTTGTGCAACTTGACTGCACCAAGCTGGCTCGGCTCACAATGATGGATGACGTGAAGAACTGCTGATGAGAGCTTACTGCGATCGAACTGCATCGCGTTCACCGTGACCATCCGACGACGATCGTCGAGGATCATCGACCTCGAATAGCATGAAGGGATCCATACGGTCAAAGTACAGGGGCTCGTCGACCGCGAGGCAGGCCGAAGGGGCCATCCTCTCATGCGCCGGCATCGAGCTCATGATCGAGGGTTTCCGCCTCCGGGGACGGTTGGGCGCCGCGGACCGCTTCGATCTCGGCGACCGGGGCGTTTGCGCCTTTCTCCCGCTCGCGGGAGAAAGTGGCGCGCAGCGCCGGATGAGGGGGGATCCACCCCCTGTGGAATCCCCCTCATCCGCCCTCATCGCGGCTTCGCCGCGACGGGCACCTTCTCCCCGAGGGGAGAAGGGCGCAAACGCCCAGCCTCAGTGATCTGTGAATACGGTAGCTTGCGTGACGAGAACGGACCCGGCCGGAGCGAGACCCTGATCGTGTTCCGGTTCCCGCCGACGTCGATCGATGAACTCTTGATCATGGACGCCATGCTCAGGGACAGTGGGGAGCATAGCCGAGCGGCTGCGAGATCGTCGAGGGGCCGCCACACGCCCGTCGCTCACGTGATCACCGACGGCTCCGTGCGCCCCGTGTGGCCCGCGATGTCGGCGAGGGAGCGCGACAGGGCGATGAGGTCCCGCAGGGCCTCGCCCGTCTGCATGTCCAGCCTCTCGCCCTCGAAACGCTCGATGTAGACCCGCAGCGTCGCGCCCGCGGTGCCGGTCCCCGACAGGCGGTAGACGATGCGCGAGCCGTCGGCGAAGAGCACGCGGATGCCCTGGTGGGCCGAGTCCGAGCCGTCCACCGGATCGTGGTAGGCGAAGTCGTCGGCCGTCTCGACCCTGAGGTCCCCGAAGGACTGGCCGGCGAGGCTCCCCAGGCGGTCGCGCAGGCCCTTCATCAGGGCGTTGGCGCCCTCGCTCGCCACCTCCTCGTAGTCATGGCGGGCGTAATAGTTGCGGCCGTAGGTGCGCCAATGGTCCTGCATGATGGCGAGGACGCTCTCCTTCCGCGCCGACAGGATGTCGAGCCACAGCAGGACGGCCCAGAGCCCGTCCTTCTCGCGGACGTGGTCCGAGCCCGTGCCGGCGCTCTCCTCGCCGCAGATGGTCGCCAAGCCGGCGTCGAGCAGGTTGCCGAAGAACTTCCAGCCCGTCGGGGTCTCGTAGGCCTTGAGGCCCTTGGCGGCCGCCACGCGGTCGGCGGCCGCGCTGGTCGGCATGGAGCGGGCGATGCCCTTCAGCCCGCCCCTGTAGCCCGGCGCGAGATGCGCGTTGGCGCTCAGCGCCGCGAGGCTGTCGGACGGCGTCACGAAGATGCCCCGGCCGATGATGAGGTTGCGGTCGCCGTCGCCGTCCGAGGCCGCGCAGAGGTCGGGGGCGTCCGGCCCCATGGCGAGGTCGTAGATCGCCTTGGCGTGGACGAGGTTCGGGTCCGGGTGGTGGCCGCCGAAGTCGGGCAGCGGCGTGGCGTTGATCACCGTGCCGGGGGCGGCACCGAGCGCGCCCTCCAGGATCGCGGTCGCGTAGGGGCCCGTCACGGCCGACATGGCGTCGAAGGTCATGCGGAAGCCGCCCGCGAACATGGCCCGGATGCGCGGGAAGTCGAACAGGCGCTCCATCAGCGCCCGGTACTCGGCCACGGGGTCGACGACCTCGACCACCATGTCGCCGAGCGTCACCTCGCCGAGCCGGTCGAGGTCGACGTCGGGCGCGTCGAGCGTCCTGAACGCGGTGATGCCCTTCGTCCTCGCGAAGATGGCGTCGGTGGTCTTCTCGGGCGCGGGTCCGCCGTTGGAGGCGTTGTACTTGATGCCGAAATCCCCGTCCGGGCCGCCGGGGTTGTGGCTCGCCGACAGGATGATGCCGCCGAAGGCACCCCGCACCCGGATGAGGTTCGAGGCCGCGGGCGTCGACAGGATGCCGCCGCGTCCGACGATCGCGCGGCCGAAGCCGTTGGCCGACGCCATCTTCATGGCGGTCTGGATCGTCTCGCGGTTGAAGAAACGGCCGTCGCCGCCGATCACGAGGTCGCGGCCGGCGAAGCCCTCCAGGCTGTCGAAGATCGACTGGACGAAGTTCTCGACGTAGCGGGGCTGCCGGAAGTGCGCCACCTTCTTGCGCAGGCCCGAGGTGCCGGGCTTCTGGTCGTCGAAGGGCGTGGTCGAGACGGTCGTCATGGGAGCGTTCCGGCGGGGGACGAGGGTGACTGGATGAGGTCGCGGTAGAGCGCCGCCATCCGGCGGGCGGGGCGGCGCCAGGACACGTCGGTGCCCATGCCGGCCACGACCATGCCGGCCCAGTCCTCGGGGTCGCGGAAGATCTCGGCGGTGCGGCGCAGGGCCGATTCCAGGGCCGGCAGGGTGACGGGCGCGAAGACCACGCCGGTGGCGCTGCCGGAGGCGAGCGCCATCTCGTTGGCGTCCACCACCGTGTCGGCGAGGCCGCCGACGCGCGACACGACGGGGACCGCGCCGTAGCGCAGGGCGCAGAGCTGGGCCGAGCCGCAGGGCTCGAAGCGCGACGGCACCAGCAGGGCGTCGGCGCCGGCCTGGATCATGTGGGCGAGCGCCTCGTCGTGGCCGATGACGGCCGCCACCCGCCCGGGGTGGCGCGCCGCGGCGGCGCGGAAGCCGTCCTCGAACCAGCCGTCGCCGGAGCCGACCAGCGCCAGTTGCCCGCCGACGCCCAGCAGGGCCGGCAGGGCCTCCAGCACGAGGTCGAGGCCCTTCTGGCCCGTCAGGCGGCTCACCACGCCGAACAGCAGCGCGTCGGGCGAGGGCGCGAGGCCCAGGCGCTCCTGCAGGGCCGCCCTGTTGACGGCCCGGCCCGCCATGTCGCCGACCGAGTAGGGGGCCGCGATGTGGGGGTCCTCGGCGGGGTTCCACACGGCATCGTCGATGCCGTTGCGCACGCCCGTCACGATGCCGGCGCGGGCGCGCAGCAGCCCGTCGAAGCCCATGCCGTGCTCGCGCGTCATGATCTCGGCCGCGTAGCCCGGCGACACGGTGGTGATGCGGTCGGCGTAGAAGAGCCCGGCTTTGAGGAAGGACAGCGTGCCGTGGTACTCGACGCCGTCGGGGCTGAAGCAGTCCGGCGGCAGGCCCAGGACGTCCACCATCCAGGGCGGGAACTGGCCCGGGAAGGCGAGGTTGTGGATCGTCTGCACGGTGCGGGGCCGGGCACCGGCCACGGCGTCGAGGTAGGCGGGGGCGAGGCCGGCCTGCCAGTCGTGGCCGTGGACGACGTCCGGCCGGTAGCCCGGGACGAGCCCGGTGCCGATGCGCGCCGCCACGAGCCCCAGCGCGCCGAAGCGCGTGCCGTTGTCGGGCCAGTCGGTGCCGTCGGGCGCGACATAGGGGTCGCCCGCCCGCGCGTAGAGGTGCGGCGCGTCGATGGCGAGGAGGTCGAGCCCGGCGGCCCGGCCGGCGAGGATCCGCGCCGGGCCGCCGAACAGGTCCGGGATCGTGGCGACCGTCTCGGCACCCTCGATGGCGTCGAGCACCTCGGGGTAGCCCGGCATCAGGGTGCGGACCGCGACGCCCTCGGGCCTGAGCGCCCCCGGCAGCGCGCCCGCCACCTCGGCGAGGCCGCCGGTCACCACCAGCGGGTAGACCTCGGACGCGACCGACAGCACGTCGATCGGCTCGGCGGCCGTCAGTTCGGCCACGCCGTCGTCGGGGTCGGCGCGCGTCTCGGTGATCGACATCGACATGGGGGTGCTCAGGTGTTCAGCTTGTCGATCATCGGCTGGGTGACGAGGCAGATGCCGCGCTCCGTGCGCCGGAAGCGCCGGGCGTCGAGTTCGGGGTCGTCGCCGATCACGAGGCCGTCGGGGATCTGCACGCCGCTGTCGACGATGCAGTTGCGCAGGCGGGATCCGCGCCCGACGTTGACGTAGGGCAGGATCACGGTGCGGTCGACGTGCGTGTAGGAGTTCACCCGCACGCCGGTGAACAGCAGCGAGTTGTGGATGCCGGCGCCCGACACGAGGCAGCCGCCCGACACGAGCGACGACACCGCCATGCCCCGGCGGTTGTCGGCATCGTGGACGAACTTGGCCGGCGCGGTCAGCTCGTTGTAGGTCCAGATCGGCCAGTTCTGGTCGAAGAGGTCGAGGCTCGGCACCACGGCCGTGAGGTCGATGTTGGCCTCCCAATAGGCGTCCACCGTGCCGACGTCGCGCCAGTAGGCCTCCTTCTCGTAGTCGGAGCGCACGCAGGACTGAGAGAAGTGGTGCGCCACGGCCCGGCCGGCCTCGACGATCTCGGGGATGATGTCCTTGCCGAAATCGCGGTGCGAGCCGGGCTTGGCGGCGTCGCGCTTCAGGGCCTCCAGCAGGAACTTGGTCTCGAAGACGTAGATGCCCATGGAGGCCAGCGCCACGTCGGGCTTGCCCGGCATGGCGGGCGGGTCCTTGGGCTTCTCCAGGAAGGACAGGATCCGGTTCGATTCGTCGACGTGCATCACGCCGAAGGCCATGGCCTCCAGGCGGGGCACTTCGAGGCAGCCGACCGTGACGTCGGCGCCCGAGTCGACGTGCTGTTGGAGCATCTTCTCGTAGTCCATCTTGTAGACGTGGTCGCCCGCCAGGATGACCATGTACTTCGGGTCGTAGGACTCGATGATGTCGATGTTCTGGTAGACGGCATCGGCGGTGCCCAGATACCACATGTTCTCGTCGACGCGCTGGCTGGCCGGGAGCACGTCGAAGCTCTCGTTGCGCTCGGGGCGCAGGAAGTTCCAGCCGCGCCCGAGGTGGCGGATGAGGCTGTGGGCCTTGTACTGGGTGGCGACCGCGATGCGGCGGATGCCGGAGTTGAGCGCGTTGGACAGGGCGAAGTCGATGATGCGCGTCTTGCCGCCGAAATAGACGGCGGGCTTGGCGCGCCGGTCCGTCAGCTCCAGGAGGCGCGAGCCGCGCCCACCGGCCAGCACGTAGGCCATGGCGTTGCGCGAGATCGGCGCCTGGTTCGGCGTTCTGAAATCCATCTTCTTCCCCCCGGTGAGATCGGGGTTCCCCGCGGGGGCGTCGGCTTCGCGCCGCCGGCCGCCGCGGGAGACCGACGGGGAAAAGCGAAGCGGTCGACCCCGAGGGGAACCCCTGATCGTTCAGCCTGCGCGGCGCCGTTGCGCCTCAGGACGCTTGGGCGCCCGCATATTGAAAGTAGACCGTCGCCAGGGGCGGCAGCACCACCTCGGCCGAGGCCGGAAGGCCGTGCGACGCCTCCGGCCTGGCCGTAACGCCGCCGAGGTTGCCGAGGTTCGATCCCCCGTAGCGCCCGGCGTCGGTGTTCATGACCTCGTGCCAGTGGCCCGCGAAGGGCAGGCCCAGGCGGTAGCCGTCGCGCGGCACGGGGGTGAAGTTCGACACGACCAGCACCGGCGCGTCGCCGGGCTCGCCGAAGCGCAGCCAGGCCAGGACCGAGTTCTGATGGTCGTCCGCCACCACCCAGCGGAAGCCCTCGGGCTCGCAGTCGCGCGCATGCAGGGCCGGCGTCGCCCGGTAGAGGCCGTTGAGGTCGCGGACGAGGTCCTGCACGCCGCGGTGGATGTCGTATTGCAGCAGGTGCCAGTCGAGGCTGCGGTCGAAGTCCCACTCCGCCGTCTGGCCGAACTCGCTGCCCATGAAGAGCAGCTTCTTGCCCGGGTGGCCCCACATGAAGCCGTAATAGGCGCGGACGTTGGCGAAGCGCTGCCACTCGTCGCCCGGCATCTTGGCCACGATGGACTTCTTGCTGTGCACCACCTCGTCGTGGCTGAGCGGCAGGACGAAGTTCTCCGAGAAGGCGTAGAGCAGTCCGAAGGTCATCCGGTCGTAATGCCAGCGCCGGTGGACCGGATCCTGCGACATGAACTCCAGCGTGTCGTGCATCCAGCCCATGTTCCACTTGAAGCCGAAGCCCAGGCCCCCGGAGTAGACGGGCCGCGACACGCCGGGCCAGGAGGTGGACTCCTCCGCGATCGTCATGGCGCCGGGATGGGTGGCGTAGACGAGCTCGTTGACGCGCTTCAGGAAGGCCACGGCCTCGCGGTTGTCGTTGCCGCCGTCCCAGTTGGGGATCCACTCGCCGGACTTGCGCGAGTAGTCGAGGTAGAGCATCGACGCCACGGCGTCGACGCGCAGCCCGTCGACGTGGAACTGGTCGAGCCAGTAGACCGCGTTGGCGGCCAGCATGCCCGCCACCTCGCGCCGGGCGAAGTCGTAGATGGCGGTGTTCCAGTCCGGGTGGAAGCCGCGGCGCGGGTCCGCGTAGTCGTAGAGCGAGGTGCCGTCGAACTTGGCCAGGCCGTGCACGTCCACGGGGAAGTGGGCCGGCACCCAGTCGATGATGATGCCGAGCCCCGCCGCATGCGCGCGGTCCACGAAATGCGCGAAGCCCGCGGCGTCGCCGAAGCGCCGCGTGGGGGCGAAGAGGCCGACGGGCTGGTAGCCCCAGGAGGCGTCGAGCGGGTGCTCGGACACCGGCATGAGTTCGAGGTGGGTGAAACCCATCTCGACCGCGTAGGGCACGAGCTGGTCGGCGAGCTCGGCGTAGCTGAGGAAGCCGCCGCCCTCGCCGCGGCGCCAGGAGCCGAGGTGGACCTCGTAGACAGCCATGGGCTTGCGGCGCTTGTCGCCCCGGCCCCGCTCGGCGAGGAATTCCGCGTCCGTCCAGGCGTAGGGCGCGGGGTCCACCACCTCGGAGGCGGTGGAGGGCCGGAGCTCGCCCTGGAAGCCGACGGGGTCGGCCTTCAGCGGCAGCAGCGCGCCGTCGCGGCCGAGGATCTCGTATTTGTAGCGCGTGCCGGGCGCGACGCCGGGGGCGAAGATCTCCCAGATGCCGCTCTCGATGCGCTTGCGCATGGCGAGGCGGCGGCCGTCCCAGTCGTTGAAGTCGCCCACGACCGAGACGCGCCGGGCGTTGGGCGCCCAGACCGCGAAATGGACGCCCTCGACGCCCTCGTGCGCGCGGTGGTGGGCGCCGAGCTGGCGGTAGAGCTCCCGATGCGTGCCCTCGACGAAGAGGTGGTCGTCGATCGCGCCGAGCACCGGGCCGAAGCTGTAGGGGTTGTCGAGGTCCCAGGTGCCGCCGGGGTTGCCGGCGCGCAGGCGGTAGCGGGCCTGCCCGTCCGGCACCGGCCCCTCGAAGAACCCGTCGGCGCCGGGGCGGGATTCGAGCTCCACCTCCGTCCCGTCCGGCCCCACGGCGTGGACCGTCCCCGCGTAGGGCACGAAGGCCCGGACCACGGGGCCGGCGGGCGTCAGATGCTGGCCGAGGACGGCGAAGGGGTCTCCGTGGCGCGCGGCCACGATGGCCGCGACATCCCCGTCGCGCGCCTGCCAGCCGCCCTCCGCCATGACCCCTCCCTCATTCCGCCGCCCGCACCGGGACGTTCCAGATATCCCGGGCGTATTCGCCGATGGTCCGGTCGGACGAGAACCATCCGACGCGGGCCGTGTTCATGACGCTGCAGCGCCACCACGCCGCCTCGTCACGCCACAACGCGTCGACCCGCCTCTGCGCCGCATAGTAGGCGTCGAAATCCGCGGTGACGAGAAAATGATCGTGGTCGACGAGGGTGTTGACGAAATCGCGGTAGCGTCCGGTGTCGTCGGGCGAGAACACGCCGGACGACACGGCGTCCAGCACCTCGGCCAGCCGCGGCGAGGCCGCGACCGTGTCGCGCCCCGCCAGGCCGGAGCGGTGGCGTTCCGCCACCTGGTCGGCCGTCAGGCCGAAGATGAAGATGTTGTCGTCGCCCACCCGCTCCTTGATCTCGACGTTGGCGCCGTCGAGAGTGCCGATGGTGAGGGCGCCGTTCAGCGCCAGCTTCATGTTGCCGGTGCCCGAGGCCTCCATGCCGGCCGTGGAGATCTGCTCGGACAGGTCGGCGGCCGGGATGATGCGCTCGGCGAGGCTGACGTTGTAGTTCGGCAGGAACACGACCTTGAGCAGGCCCCGCACCGTGGGATCGTCGTTGACGACGCGCGCCACGTCGTTGGCGAGCTTGATGATGAGCTTGGCCGTGTGGTAGCTCGCGGCCGCCTTGCCGGCGAAGATCTTCACGCGCGGCGCCCAGTCGCGCCAGGGCTCGGCCCGGATGGCGTTGTAGAGGGCGATGGTCTCCAGCAGGTTCAGGTGCTGGCGCTTGTACTCGTGGATGCGCTTGATCTGGATGTCGAACAGCGCGTCCGGGTCGATCTGCGTGCCGGTGCGGGCCGCCGTGATCCTGGCCAGCGCCAGCTTGTTGTCGCGCTTGGCGGCCCTGAGCCGCGCCCGCAGGGCGGGGTCGTCGGCGTGGTCGGCGAGCGCCTCCAGCCGCGACGGGTCGTCGAGCACCTGCGGCCCCAGCACGTCCACCAGGATGGCGGTCAGCGCGGGATTCGCCTCCATGAGCCAGCGGCGGAAGGTGATGCCGTTGGTCTTGTTGTTGATGCGGTCGGGGTGGATGGCGTGCAGGTCGCGGAACACGGTCTGGCGCATGAGGTCGGTGTGGAGCGCCGACACGCCGTTGACGCGGTGCGAGCCGATGAAGGCCAGCGTGCCCATCTTGACGCGCTGCTGGCCCCAGCCCTCCGAGATGATGGACACGGAGCGCAGCACGTCGGCGTCGCCCTGGCCCTCGGCCCGCAGCCTGTCGAGCTGGATGGCGTTGACGAGGTAGATGATCTGCATGTGGCGCGGCAGCATCCGCTCGATCAGCGGCACCGGCCAGGTCTCCAGCGCCTCGGGCAGGAGCGTGTGGTTGGTGTAGCTGAAGGTGCGCTGCGTGATGTCCCAGGCCTCGGCCCAGGGCACGTCGTGAAGGTCGACGAGCAGGCGCATCAGCTCCACCACGGCGATGGCCGGGTGGGTGTCGTTGAGCTGGATGGCGGCCTGGTCGGGCAGGTTGCGCAGGTCGGGGTACTTCTTGAGGTGCCGGCGCACGAGGTCCTGGAGGGAGGCGGCGGCGAAGAAATATTCCTGCCGCAGCCGCAGCTCCTGGCCGGCCGGGGTGGCGTCCGACGGGTAGAGCACCTTGGAGATGGCCTCGGCCCGCACCCGGTCCGCCATGGCGCCCACGTGGTCGCCCTCGTTGAAGGCGTCGAGCCGCAGCGGGTCGCCGGCCCGCGCCGACCACAGGCGCAGGGTGTTGACGTGGTGGACGCGCCAGCCCACCACCGGCGTGTCGTAGGCCACGGCCTCCACGGTCTCGGACGGGAACCACTCGTAGCGCGGGGCGCCGCCCTCCGTCTGCAGCGTCTCGACGTGGCCGCCGAAGCCGATGTCGTAGGCGATCTCGGGCCGGGCGAACTCCCAAGGGTTGCCGAAGGACAGCCAGTTCTCGGGGTATTCCTGCTGCCAGCCGTCCTTGACGACCTGCCGGAACAGGCCGTTCTCGTAGCGGATGCCGTAGCCGTAGGCCGGCACCGCCAGCGTCGCCATGCTCTCCATGAAGCAGGCCGCGAGGCGCCCGAGGCCGCCGTTGCCGAGCGCCGCGTCGGGCTCCACCTCGCGCAGCTCGTCGAGGTCGACGCCCAGGCCCGCCAGGGCCTCGCGCATGCTGTCCATCAGGCCGAGGTTCGTCAGCGAATCGAACAGCAGCCGGCCGATCAGGAACTCCAGCGACATGTAGTAGACGCGCTTCGTCCCCCCGGCGTTGGTGGTGTTGTAGGACGTCTGCCAGCCCTGCACGACCCGGTCGCGCACCGCGAGCGCGGTCGCCAGGAACCAGTCGCGCGGGCTCGCGTCGGGCTGGGTCTTGCCGACCGCGTAGGCGAGCTTCGTCAGCACGGCGGCGCGCAGCGTGTCGACGCCGCTGCCCGTGCGCAGGTCGTCGTCCGGCACGAGGGCGTCGAGAGCCGCCGCGCCGAGATGGTCCGTCGTCATGTCCGATCCCCCGGAAAACCTAAAGATCCCCGCCGGCCCGCCCGGCGCGCCGCGTCCCGCGACAGGTCTCCCATCCCGGGCCGAATTTGCAAAGCCGTCCCGGCCCCCGCCGGAGCGTCGCCCGCGCGCGGGCCACCGACTGTTGCAGGATTCACACCAAGGGGGCCGCTGCGGCGCGGCGTCCAGGGCTTTCGCCCTTCTCCCCTTGAGGGGAGAAGGTGGCGCGCAGCGCCGGATGAGGGGGGAACCCACCCCTTTGGGAATCCCCCTCATCCGCTCTCATCGCGGCTGCGCCGCGGCCGGGCACCTTCCACCGCTCATCCCCGCGGAGGCGGGGATCCAGCGCAAGATGTCCGGCCGAAGGCCGGCCCCCCTCCTGCAACGGCGCGGCGCACGGCTCGCGGTCGAGACCGTCGGCCTTCGGCCGCCCTCTGGCGCTGGAGTCCCGCATGCGCGGGAATGAGCGGCGGGGGACATGGTCAGACCCAAACCTCATGACGGCCCGGCGCACCGCCCCTCACCCCCGCACGGCGTAGAACTTCCGCCTCATGCTGTCCGCGATGGCGCGGTGGCGCTCGCCCCGGTCCGCGGGCGAGAAGCGGATGCCGAGGTCGCGGCCGCGGCGCCACACCACCGTGGCGGCGGCGAGTTCGCCGGTCTGGTCCTCGTAGAGCAGGATGCGGGGCGGCAGGGCCAGGACGCTCGGCAGCCGCAGGAGCCCGCCCTGCGCCGAGCGGTTGGCGATGAGGCACTCGACCACGAACAGGCCGTCGGGGCCCACCACCTTGCCGGAGCGCAGCCGCGTGCGCCGCCGCAGGGTCCCGCGGCGCTCCTCGCCCTGCTCCCCCGCGCCCGGAGCCGCGGGTTCCGTCGCGACGCAGGCCGCCACAACCGTATAGGTGAAGTCGTCGCGCCCGAGTCCCGGCGCCGCGACCCTGCGGGCCGCCACAGCCGGGCGCATCGTGGCCGGGCGCGGTCCGGCCGGTCCCACAGTGCGGGTCACGACCGCGGCAGCCTTTGGCCGGCCGTGGGCACGCGCGAGCCCTCCCGGCACGGCGGCACCCGGCGCGGCAGCCGCGCCTCGGAGAGGGCGCGGGCGAGCAGGCGGAGGGCGCCGGCGCGGTCCGCCACCGGCTCCTCGAACAGCAGACCCCGCACCGCCACGTCGCCGCCCCGGGCGCCGAGCAGCAGGTCGAAGAACACCGACACCACGGGGTGGCGGAACTCCAGCCCCAGCGTCACCAGGGGCAGGCTGTCCCAGGCCAGGTCGACGCAGGCCGTCCAGGCGGAGGTGAGCGTGCCGTGCCGGAAGAACATCTCGGTCGACGACTGGATCAGGTCCTCGATGGCCCCGAACGAGCCGAAGCGGATGAAGCTCACGAGGTCGACGGGGTCGATCGTGTGCAGGTCCGCCGTGACGTCGCGGAGGCTGTCGGCCAGCACGGCGGCATAGGCGCCGTCGTCGGTATCGGCCACATAGGTCAAGGCATCACCACCTTGGATGGGGAGGACGAGCGCGTGTCGCGCGACTGCACGTAGTGGATCACTTCGGCCACGGCCTTGTAGAATTCGGGAGGGATGAGTTCCCCCACCTCGACATTGTCGTACATGGACCTTGCGAGGGGCTTGTTTTCAACCACCGATATGGAGTGCTCGGCGGCGATCTCGCGGATCTTCAGCGCCAGCAGGTCCAGACCCTTGGCGATCACCACCGGGGCGCTGCCCTCCTCGCGCTTGTAGCGCAGCGCGATGGCGTAGTGGGTCGGGTTGGCGATCACCAGCGTGGCCCGGGGCACGTCGGCCATCATGCGGCGGCGGCGGCGGTCGAGCGCCACCGAGCGGCGCTTGGCCTTCATGTGGGGATCGCCCTCGTTCGCCTTGTGCTCGTCCTTGACCTCCTGCCGGGTCATCATCATGCGCTTGCGCCAGCGCGTCCGCGTCCAGATGGTGTCAGCCGCCGCCACCACGAGGAAGGCCGGCGTCACCCCGGACAGGAGCTTGACCACCATCTCCAGGATGCGGTCCGGGATCGTCGAGGGCGAGGCGAACAGCATGTCGGCCACGGCTTCGCGCTCGGACCGGAGCACCAGCATCACCACGAGGCTCAGGGCCACGAGCTTGAACAGGCTCTTCAGGAACTCCACCGCGCCGGTCTTGCCGACGAGGCGCTTCAGCCCCCCCATCGGCGACACCTTGGACAGTTTCGGCGCGATGCGGTTCAGCACCACGGAGGGGGGATTCTGGGCGAACGACACCGCCAGGCCCGCCACCAGGAAGGCGACGAAGATCGGCATCACGAAATTCGCCGCCGCCCCCATCAGCACGCCGATGAGCTCCTCGGCATCGGACCCGGTGCCGAGGCGCCAGCGGGCGGGGTCCTCGAAGAGGTGCGCCAGCGTGTCGGCGAGCCGCGCCGCGCCGTCGCGCAGCATCAGCGAGCACACGATCAGCGTGGCGGCCATCGCGCCCAGCAACGCCGCCTCGCGCGACACCGGCAGGTCGCCGCCCTCGATCGCATCCTGGAGCTTCTTCTCGGTCGGCTCGAAGGTCTTGTCGTCGTCCTCGGTCTCGCTCATGGCCGATGCGCGCTCCGGTGAGGGGCCGCCACGTCAGGCCGCCCCGGCGGCGAGCTCGATCTCGCCGAGGGCGACGAGCTGGAGCACGGTGGTCGAGATGGCGCGGCGGGCGGCCGCGATCTCCTTGGCGGAGCCGCCGTCGGAGTTGAGCTCGTTCTCGACGAGGCGGCGGGCGCGGGCGCCCAGCGCCGACAGCACGCCGTCGCGGAAGGCCGCGTCGGTGCCGCGCAGCGCCATGGTGATCTGGTCGCTCGGGACCCGGTCAAACAGCACGCTCTTCGACTTGGCCGGCAGGGTCACGATGTCGTTGAAGCTGAACATCTTCGAGCGCACCACCGCGACGTCCACGGGCTTCGTGGCGGCCACCGAGGTCAGCACGTCCTCGGCCTGTTCGGGCTCCATGCGGTTGAGGATGTCGGCCACGCGCCCCTGCGTGCCCGACCCGGCCTCGCGGGGGGTGCCGTTGAGCAGGTCGTCGCGCAGCTTGTTCTCGAGGATCTTGATGGTCGCCTCGCTGACGGGGCGCAGGCCCAGCATGCGGCGGGTGAGGCCGTTGCGCAGTTCGCGCGGCAGCAGCGACAGCGTCTTGGCGGCCGCCTCCGGGGTCAGGCGGGCGAGGATCAGGGCCGCGGTCTGCGGGTGCTCCTTGCCGATGTAGCCGGCGAGGTCCTTCTCGGGCAGGCCGGACAGCCGGACCCAGGTCGAGGAATTGGACGAGCCGAGCACGTCCGACATGATCTCCGCCACCTGCTCGGGCGGCAGGACGCCGCCGAGCAGGTGCTCGACCTCGGCGGCCGTGCCGCGCAGGTCGACGCCGCGCGAGAACTGCTGGGCCAGCTCCTCGACGAGCGTCTCCAGCGCCGCGATCGACACCGCGCCGAGCGCCGCCGCCGAGCGCGTGATGACCTTGAGCTCGGCGGGGTCGAAGTGCTTGAGCAGGCGGCTCGCCAGGGGCTTGCCCATGGCGAGCAGCAGGGCCGCCACCTTCTCGGGGCCGTTCAGCGTGCGGTGGTCGTGAAGGGCCGCGATGGCTGTCGACATGGCGAGCGTCCCGCCGTCAGCTCTTGGCCGGGGCGGCCTGGCCGACGATCTCGGTCAGCGACACGCCGAGCCGGGCGTCGTCCTCGGCCATCACGGTCATGTCGCCCCGCGCGATCACCCGGCCGTTGACCACGATGTCGACCGGCTGGCCGACGCGGTGGTCGAGCGGGATCACGGCGCCGCGGCCGAGCTTCATCAGGCTCGACACCGGCATGCTGGTGCCGCCGAGCACCACCTGCACGGACAGGGGGATGTCCAGGATGGCGCCGAAATGGGGGGCCGGATCGGGGAGCGAATCGGCTTCGTCGAACGACATCGTGGGGGAGCCTCGGCTTCGGGGGAGAGGGGCGTGTGCCCGTCCCTGCCCGATCAACCTAGGCGGCCATCCTTGCGCGAGGGTCGCACCGTCGCGGCGGGACCGCGCCCGCGAGGGGCGCGCGACGCCGGCACGGTTCGGCGATGGACGCGATGCCGTTCAGCGTCGCCTCCACGACCGATCACTCGCCCCAGCCGAGCGCGACGCGGCGCGCGAAGCGCAGGCGGTCGCCGAACTCCGACGGCCCGGCCCGCAGCGCGTCGAACTCCGCCTCGGGCACCTCGGCGTCGTCATGGACGACGATGCGGCGTCCCGTCGCCGTCATGGTCCGGACGACGCGGGCGACGAGCGCCGAAGCGGCGTGGGCCAGCGGGGCGAAGACGATCTGCAATCAGGACTCCCGGGCTGGCCATGGAGGATCGGAGATGTCCGAGGCTCTCATCGCACCCGGGGGTGATGTCACCCTTCGCCGGGGATTCCGAAGGGCGAGCCCTTCGGCGGGTTTCAGGGCGGAGCCCCATAGGCACTCATTGAGGCGGAGAAATACCCCATCCTCCCTCATCCTGAGCAGGCCCGAAGGGCCGTGTCGAAGGACGCAGGCGCCCTCCGCGCGGGAGCGTCCCGCTGGTGCGTCCTTCGACACGGGTCCTTCGGACCCTCGCTCAGGATGAGGGAGGGTGGGGAAAACAGGGTTTTCACTGCAATCTGAGTGCCTAAGGGGCGGAGCCCTGACGACGAATCATTCGATCTTTCAGCGCTCTGCCCTGAAACCCAAGAAAAGGCCGAGGGCCTCTCGGATCCAGACTGGCGCGACATCCGGGACCCGATATCATCACCCCGGGATCGGTGATCAGCCTAGCGGGAACGGAGCCCGGCTCACACCCGCCGCGCGGTGCCACGGCACCGAGGCGCGAGGGCCGCCGGCAGAGTGCCGCACGCTCCTTGCATGAGGCAAAAAAGCCGTTGTGCGGCGACGCGTTTCCTGCAACCTAGACCCGTTCGAGATAGGACAGCTTTGCTGACCAAAATCAGGGCAATATCCCCCGTATGACCGGTGGGATGGGCGGTTTCAAGGCAGATCCCCGCGGGATCGGCCGGGGCCGGATCGGGAAGCGGGCACAGTCCTGCGCGCCCCGATGGCAGGAGGTGGGTTCGCCCCATCGTCTCGGGATCTTGAGGGAGCGTCGTTCCATGAGCATGGACGAAGGGAACACCATCGGCACCGCATCGCCCGCGCGCGAAGCCCGCGCGGCCGAGATCGCCGCGCGTTCGACCGACGTGAAACCCATCCCGACCGTCATCGATCCCGGCCTGCCGCCCGCCCAGGGCCTCTACGACCCGCGCCGCGAGCACGATGCCTGCGGCGTGGGCTTCGTGGCCGACATGAAGAACCGGCGCTCGCACAAGATCGTGGCCATGGGCCTGCAGATCCTGGCCAACCTCGACCACCGCGGCGCGGTCGGCGCCGACCAGCACGCCGGCGACGGCTGCGGCATGCTGGTGCAGGTCCCGCACGCCTTCTTCGCCGCCGAGGCGGAGCGGCTCGGCTTCGCGCTGCCACCCGCCGGCCAGTACGGCGTCGGTTTCCTGTTCCTGCCGCGCGACCCGGAGGGGCGCCGCATCGTCGAGGCCCTCGTCGCCGAGGCGGTCGCCGACGAGGGCCTCGTGCTGCTCGGCTGGCGCGACGTGCCGACCGACCCCTCCCTGCTCGGCGAGAGCGTCGTGGCGGGCGAGCCCGTGAGCCGCCAGGTCTTCGTCGGGCGCGGCGAGGCGACGCCGGAGGGCGACGCCTTCGAGCGCCGCCTCTACATCCTGCGCAAGGTCGTGTCCGGTGCCGTGCACCGGCTCGGCGATGCCCGCACCTCGGGCTTCTACGCCGTGTCGACCTCGTCGCGCACGATCGTCTACAAGGGCCTGCTGCTGGTCACCCGCATCGGGCAATATTACAGGGACCTCACCGACGAGCGCTTCACCTCGGCGCTGGCCCTCGTGCATCAGCGCTTCTCCACCAACACCTTCCCGTCCTGGTCGCTGTCCCACCCCTACCGGATGGTGGCGCACAACGGCGAGATCAACACGCTGCGCGGCAACGTCAACTGGATGGCGGCGCGGCAGGCCTCGGTGACGTCGAAGCTCTACGGGGCCGACATCCCCAAGCTCTGGCCCATCTCCTACGAGGGCCAGTCCGACACGGCCTGCTTCGACAACGCGCTCGAATTCCTGGTGCAGGGCGGCTACTCGCTGGCCCACGCCATGATGATGCTGATCCCCGAGGCCTGGGCCGGCAACCCGCTCATGGACGAGAGCCGCCGCTCCTTCTACGAGTACCACGCCGCCCTGATGGAGCCCTGGGACGGCCCGGCCGCGGTCGCCTTCACGGACGGCCGCCAGATCGGCGCCACGCTCGACCGCAACGGGCTGCGGCCGGCGCGCTACCTCGTGACCGACGACGACCTCGTCGTGCTGGCCTCCGAGATGGGCGTGCTGCCCATCCCCGAGGAGAGCATCGTCAGGAAGTGGCGCCTCCAGCCCGGCAAGATGCTGCTGGTCGACCTCGAACAGGGCCGCATCGTCTCGGACGACGAGATGAAGGCCGACCTCGCGGCCTCGCATCCCTACCGGTCGTGGCTCGACCAGACCCAGATCGTGCTGGAGAAGCTGCAGCCCGTCGAGGCCCGCGCGGCCCGCACGGACGTGTCGCTGCTCGACAAGCAGCAGGCCTACGGCTACACGCAGGAGGACCTGACGACGCTGCTCGCCCCCATGGCGGCCACCGGCCAGGAGGCCGTCGGCTCCATGGGCACCGACACGCCCATCTCGGCGCTGAGCGACAAGGCGAAGCTGCTCTACACCTACTTCAAGCAGAACTTCGCCCAGGTGACGAACCCGCCGATCGACCCGATCCGCGAGGAGCTCGTCATGAGCCTCGTGTCGT
>CAXTBR010000033.1:0-43284 GCA_964242785.1 uncultured Lichenihabitans sp.
CGGGTCTGCGCCTCCATCGGCATGTCGCCGATCTCGTCGAGGAACAGCGTGCCGCCCTCGGCCTGCTCGAACCGCCCGGCCGAGCGCGTGTTGGCCCCCGTGAAGGCGCCCTTCTCGTGCCCGAACAGCTCGCTCTCGATGAGGTCGCGCGGGATCGCCGCCATGTTGATGGCCACGAAGGGGCCGGACTTCCGCTTGCCGTAGTCGTGCAGCGCCCGGGCCACCAGCTCCTTGCCGGTGCCCGACTCGCCCGAGATCATCACGGTGAGGTCGGTCTGCATCAGCCGGGCGAGGGTGCGGTAAATCTCCTGCATGGCGGCCGAGCGGCCGATCAGCGGCATGGAGTCGAGCTCCTCGTCGCGCACGACATCCTTCTGGCGGGGCTCGGCCATGGCGCGGCCGACGATCGCCACCAGCTCCTTCAGGTCGAAGGGCTTGGGAAGATAGTCGTAGGCGCCGCGCTCCGAGGCCTTGATGGCCGTCATGAAGGTGTTCTGCGCGCTCATGACGATGATGGGCAGGTCGGGGCGCAGCTTCTTGATGCGCGGCAGGAGCTCGAAGGCGTTCTCGTCCGGCATGACGACGTCGGTGATCACGAGGTCGCCGTCGCCCGCCTGCACCCAGCGCCACAGCGAGGCCGCGGTGCCGGTGGTCCTCACGTCGTAGCCGGCCCGCGACAGCGCCTGGCTCACCACGGTGCGGATGGCGGTGTCGTCGTCGGCAACGAGGATGTGGCCATTCATCGCCGGTACTTCCCTCTACGCTGTGCGCCGGACCTTCAGGGCCCCGTGCCGCCGCGCCCGTCGCGCGAGGCGAACATGGGGAGGAGGACGCGGAAGGTCGTGCGGCGCGGATAGGACTCGCATTCCACGGTCCCGCCGTGGTCGCCGATCACCTTCGCGACCAAAGCAAGTCCAAGGCCAGTTCCCGACGATTTCGTCGTCACGAAGGGGTCGAACAGGTGGGCGGCGATGTCGGACGGCACGCCCGGGCCGTTGTCGCGCACGCAGAACTCGAGCGGCAGGCTGACGGGCGTAGGCGAGCCCGGCGTGCGCAGCCGCACCCCCGGCCGGAAGGCCGTGGTGAGCTCGATCGTGCCGTCGATCGTGTCGGGACCGAGGGCTTCGGCGGCGTTCTTGACGAGGTTCAGGAACACCTGGATGAGCTGGTCGCGGTTGCCGAACACGGGGGGCAGCGACGGGTCGTAGGTTTCGGCGAAGCGGATGTGGCGGGCGAAACCGGCCAGCGCCACGCGCTTCACGTGGTCGAGCACCGCGTGGATGTTGACGCTCTCGCGCTCGATCGGCCGGAGGTCCGAGAAGGCCTCCATGCGGTCGACGAGCTTGACGATGCGGTCGGTCTCCTCGCAGATCAGCCGCGTCAGCGCGCGGTCCTCGTCGCCCACCGCGGTCTCGAGGAGCTGCGCCGCGCCGCGGATGCCCGAGAGCGGATTCTTGATCTCGTGGGCCAGCATGGCGGCCAGCGCAGAAACTGAGCGCGCTGCACCGCGATGGGTCAATTGCCTGTCGAATTTAGCGGCAATCGATCGTTCCTGAAGCAGGATCATCACCCGGCCGCGCGGTTCGGTCATGGGGCTGACGTGGATGTCGACGACGCGGTCCGGCCCGAGCTTCGGGTTGCCGAGGTCGACCTGATATTCGTTGAGGGCCGAGCCGCGCTGGGCGGCCTGCTCCAGCAGGGCCAGCAGCGGCGACGCGAAGGGCACGATCTCGCCGAGGCGATGGCGGCGCAGCACCGACCGGCTCATGTCGAAAAAGGACTCGGCCGCCGCGTTGGCGTCCGCGATGGTGCCGTCGGCCTCCACGGTCAGCACGGCGTGGGGCAGGAGGTTCATGACCTCGCCGGCCTGGACGAAGGAGCCGTCGCGGGCCGCCGCCGCGGCGCGCGGGCCTTCCCCGAAGGCCGTCACGCCGCGATCCCCACGTCGCGCGGCAGGTCGAAGAGCCGGTCCAGCATGCGCCGCGTCGCGCGGTGGTCGTCGCTGGTCGCCAGGGCGGCGCGGAGCTCCGCGCCCTCGCGCAGGGCCGCGCTCCAACCCCCCTCGGCCTCCATCTCGCGGCCGAGATGGTCGGCATAGGCCACGAGATGCTTGCGGGCGTGGCGGTTGCCGGCCGCGGCGCCGAAGGCCGAGAGCAGGGCATCGAAATGGGCGAGCGCCGCGTCGCGCCGCGCGGCGAGGCCCGGCAGGCGGACCGCGGCGCCGGTGCGCAGCGCATCGGCGATGCCGCCGACCAGCCAGGGGCGCCCGACCGCGGCCCGGCCGATCATCACGGCGTCGGCGCCCGAGGCCGCCAGCATGGCGACGGCGTCGGCGGCCGAGGCGCAGTCGCCGTTGACCACGACGGGGATCCGCACGGCGCGCTTCACCGCCGCCACGGCCGCCCAATCGGCCCTGCCCCTGTAGAACTGCGCACGGGTCCGGCCGTGGACCGTGACCATGGCGACGCCCTCGGCCTCGGCGCGCCGGGCGAGTTCGGGGGCGTTGAGGCAGGCGTCGTCCCAGCCGAGCCGCATCTTGACCGTGACGGGCACGGAGACCGCCGCCAGCGTGGCGGCGATCAGCCGGACGGCGCCGTCGAGGTCGCGCATCAGGGCCGAGCCGGCGAGCCCGCCCGTCACCTTCTTGGCCGGGCAGCCCATGTTGATGTCGATCGCCACCGCGCCGCCGTCCTGCGCGGCGCGAGCCCCTTCGGAGAGGGCCTCGGCGCGGCAGCCGGCGATCTGCACGACGTGGGGATCGAGCCCGGTGCCGGCGGCGCGCGCGAGGCTCGCGGCCTCCCCCCGCGCCAGTTGGTGGCCCACCACCATCTCGGAGACGGTGAGCGAAGCCCCGAAACCCTGGGCGGCGCGGCGCATGCCGAGGTCGGTGACGCCCGCCATCGGAGCCAGGATGGCGTGGCCCGACAGCGTCAAGCCGCCCAGGCGGATCGCCGCCCTACCCTGCCCCTCGTCGATGACGCCCGCCGGCGGTGGAACTGTCAAAAGGCGCGTCGTCCTGTGAAGACCCGTCGGGGAGTCGGCCGGGGCCGCGCGTCGGACGACCGGGGCTCGGGCGCGAGCCCGTGCCGCTTTCGGCGGCACCGGGCAACCTGCACGTATCTTAATCAATCGCCGGCGGACGGCAAGGGTGCGCCGCCGTCCGCGGGCGCGGGACGGGCCGCGGTTTGACCTCGCGGACGAAAGACGGGAAAGAGGGGCCGAGATGGAGCCTCGACAGGTCGATGTTTGAACGAACCCACGTGCTGGTCGTGGCGGCCGGGCGCGGCTCCCGCGCCGGCACCGGCCTGCCCAAGCAGTACCGTCCCCTGGCGGGCCACCCGGTCGTGGCCCGCACCCTGGCGGCCTTCCTGGACCGGGACGACATCGCCTCCGTGGTGCCGGTGATCCACGCCGACGACCGCCACCTCTTCGCCGCGGCGGCCGACCTGGCGGGGGTCGACTCGGCGGGAGCCGACCGGCTCGCCGCACCCGTGCTCGGCGGCGCCACGCGGCAGGACAGCGTGCGCGCGGGGCTCGAAGCGCTGGTCGAGCGCGGGGCCGGGGACCGCGACCTCGTGCTGATCCACGACGGCGCCCGCCCCTTCGCGTCCTCGGAGATCGTCAGCCGCGCCATCGCGGCCGCGGTGCGGTTCGGCGCCGCCGTGCCCGGCTGTCCCATGTTCGACACCGTCAAATCCGTCGACGGCGACGGCCGCGTCACCGGAACCCCCGACCGGTCGGGGCTGCGCACGGTGCAGACGCCTCAGGCCTTCCGGCTCGACCTGATCCTCGACGCCCACCGTAAGGCTGCCGCTGAGGGCCGGCACGACCTCACCGACGACGCCGCGGTGGCGGCCTTCGCCGGCCATCCCGTCACCGTGTTCGAGGGCGATCCCGCCAACGTCAAGATCACCACGGCGTCCGACCTCCATGCCGCGGAGGCTCGTCTGCACTCGGCCCTCGTGGACGTCCGGACCGGCCAGGGCTTCGACGTCCACGCCTTCGCCGAGGGCGACCACGTCTGGCTCGGCGGCGTCCGCATCCCGCATACGCGCCGGCTGTCCGGCCATTCGGACGCCGACGTGGTCCTGCATGCCCTGACCGATGCCCTGCTCTCCACCATCGCGGACGGGGACATCGGCTCTCACTTCCCCCCGTCCGAGGCCCGCTGGAAGGGCGCGTCGTCGGACATCTTCCTGCGCCATGCCGCCGGGCGCGTGCGGGCGCGGGGCGGCGTCATCGCCAACGTCAACGCCACGGTGGTCTGCGAGGCCCCGCGGATCGGCCCCCACCGCGACGCCATGCGGGCGAGGATCGCCGAGATCGCCGGCATCGCGCCCGACCGGGTGGGCGTCACGGCCGGCACCTCCGAGCGCATGGGCTTCACGGGCCGCGAGGAGGGCATCCTGGCCTGGGGGCTCGCCACGGTGCGCCTGCCCTTCGCGGCTGTCTGAGTCCCGCCGATGTTCCCCGCCCCCCTGCTCCAGCGGGCCGTCGCACTCGTCGCGGCCTGCCGCGCGCGCGGCCTCGTCCTGGCGACGGCCGAATCCTGCACCGGAGGCCTCGTGGCGGCCCTGCTGACCGAGGTCCCGGGCTCGTCGGCCGCCCTCGACCGGGGCTTCGTGACCTATTCCAACGACGCCAAGGCCGACATGCTCGGCGTGCCGCCCGCCCTGATCGCCGCCGAGGGCGCGGTCTCCGAGGCGGTGGCCCGCGCCATGGCGAGCGGGGCGCTGGCGCATTCGCGGGCCGACGTGGCGGTGTCGATCACCGGCGTGGCGGGGCCGGGCGGCGGCACGGCCGCGAAGCCCGCCGGCCTCGTCCACTTCGCCTGCGCGCGGCGCGGTGGGGCCGTCACGGCCGTCGAGCGCCGCTTCGGCGACATCGGGCGCGGCGCCGTGAGGCTCGCCTCGGTGGCCCAGGCCATCGACCTGCTGGGGACGGCCGCGGGGGACGGCTGACGAGGTCAGCCGTAGACTCAGCCGTAGACCTGGTCGGCCCGCTCCTCGAAGGCCTCGGCGAAGCGCCCGAAGGCGTTCTCGAACATCGAGCCCATCAGCAGGCCGAGCATGCGGCTCTTGAACTCGTAGTCGATGAAGAACTCCACCGAGCAGCCGACCGAGCCGTCGCCGGGCGGGCGGTCGCGGAAGGTCCAGCGGTTCTCGAGCGCCCGGAACGGCCCGTCGATATATTCCGCAACGATCACATGAGCCTGCCGGTCCAGCGTCACGCGGCTCGTGAAGCTCTCGCGGATCGCCTTGAACCCGACCGTCATGTCGGCCACCAGCACCTCGCGCCCGTCCGGCAGCGTCGATCGGCGCCGGATCTTCAGGCTCTGGCAGAGCGGCAGGAAACCCGGATATTTCTCGACGTCCGCCACGAGGGCGAACATCTTCTCGGCCGGATGGGACACGAGGCGGGAGGTGCGGAACGAGGGCATGGCTGTGACACGGAGCTTCGGGTTCTGTGCGCGGGGGGGCGGGCCGCCGGACCTCAGCAGGCTTGCGTTGGAAGGCCAACGCTTCGCCCGCTGAGCTTCTTGTTTCGTCGCAGGTCTTCGTCGAAAGAGCGTATGGCGCTCTTTCGAGACCTGCTCAGACCCTGGATCGCGTCGATATGGGGATGCGCCGGCCCCGCAGTAGCGCTCCCCGCCCGCCCGCGGCAAGCCTCGCCGACGCAGGGGAGGCTCGCGCTCCGGCGGGCCGCGTCCCCGACTTCGGCTTTCGTTAACCCTAACGACCTACTGATGGCGTCAGTCCTCCCCGCCGCGACGATCCGTCGGGGCCTCACGCCCGGGCCATTCCATGCGCCGACTCGCCCTCGCCTTCTGCCTCGCCGGCGCCGCCGCGCTCGCGGGCTGCGCCAACCCCATCTACCGCACCGACGTCTTCAAGGCGCAGCTCACCGCCCCCTACACGCTGGCCAGCGGCGACCGCATCAGGATCATCGTGTTCGGGCAGGATGCCCTGTCGAACTCCTACGCCATCAACGGCTCCGGCATGGTCTCGATGCCGCTGATCGGCGACGTCCCGGTCGGCGGCATGACCACGCCGGACGCACAGCGCGCCATCGAGACGAGGCTGCGCGGCGGCTTCCTGCGCGATCCCCACGTCGCCATCGAGGTCGAGGCCTACCGGCCGTTCTTCGTCCTCGGCGAGATCACCGCGGCGGGCCAGTATCCCTTCATCAACGGCATGACGGTGCAGAAGGCCATCGCGGTGGCGGGCGGCTTCGGCCCCCGCGCCGATCGGGGCTCGGCCAACATCACCCGCATGGTCAACGGCGTCCAGGTCACGGCCCGCGTCCCCCTCGCCTATCCCGTGCGGCCCGGCGACACCATCAATGTGGAGGAACGCTTCTTTTAGCTTTGCCTCGCCAAGGTGACCGCACGCGTCAGACCCCGCTCGCCCCTCGGGCGGGCTCCGGTCACCGGAGGCGAGCGAGGCCCAAAATGGCGCAGCAGACCGGCCTGGATCACCGTCCCCTGCGGGTCATTCACGTGCTCCGGGCCCCGCTCGGCGGCCTCTACCGCCACGTGCTCGACCTCAGCCGCGAGCAGGCCCGGCGCGGCCACGCGGTCGGCCTCATCGTCGATTCGACGACGGGCGGCGAGTCCGCCGACCGCACGCTCGCCGCCGTGGAGCCGATCCTCGAACTCGGCCTGTCGCGCGTGGCCATGCACCGCGCCCCCCACCCGTCCGACCTCGGCGTCATGGCCCACGTGCTGCGCCGCCTGTCGCGCACGGCGCCGGACGTGGTGCACGGCCACGGCTCCAAGGGCGGGCTCTTCGCCCGCTGGCCGGGCTTCCTGCCCGGGACGGGCCCGGCCGTCCGGGCCTACACGCCGCACGGCGGCAGCCTCAACCACCGGCCCGGCAGCGCCGTCCACCGCGTCTACATGGGCGTCGAGGCGATCCTGGCCCGCCGCACCGACATCCTGCTCTTCGAGAGCGCCTTCATCGGGCAGCGTTACCGGGCGCTGGTCGGCGCCTCGGCCTGCCCGGCCCGCGTGGTCCACAACGGGATCACCGACGACGAGTTCGAGCCGGTGCTGGCCTCGCCCGGGGCCGCGGACTTCGTCTACGTCGGCGAGTTGCGCGCCGCCAAGGGGATCGACGTCCTGCTGCGGGCCCTGCGCGACACCGGCCTCGCGCTCGGGACCACGCCCCGCGCCGTGCTGGTGGGCTCCGGCCCCGACCGCGAGCTCCTGGAGCGGCTCGTCGGGGAACTCGGGCTGGTGGGTCGGGTCACCTTCACGGGCCCCATGCCGGCGCGGCGGGCCTTCGCACTCGGGCGGACCCTGGTGGTGCCGTCTCGCGCCGAGTCCCTGCCCTACATCGTGCTGGAGGCCGCCGCGGCCCGCATCCCGCTGATCTCGACCGACGTCGGCGGTATCCCCGAGATCTTCGGGCCCTACCGCGACCGGCTGATCCCCTCGGACGACGTGGGCCGCCTCGCGGGAGCCATGAGGGCGGCGCTGGGCGCCTCCCCCGAGTCCCGCGCGCGAGACGCGGAGGACCTCGCCCGTTCCGTCCGCGACGGCTTCTCCATCGCCACCATGGTGGACACCGTGGTGGCGGCCTACCGCGACGCGATCGAGGCCCGCGCGCGGCCCGCCGCGGGGCCTGCGGCCGAGATCGCCCTTTCCCCCTGAACGAGCAGGTCCTCCCTGTGAAAACGTCCAAGACGAACGCTGTCGCCTTCACGCCGGACGACCTCCGGCAGATGCGCGACGCCGCGGGGTCGGCGGAGGCGCCGGCGCCGGGAGATCCGGGCCCGGCCCTGGCCTCCCTGGCCGAGACCATGGGGGCGCTCGACGCCCGGCCGCACTATTCGCCGCTCGTCCTCGTGGGCCTCGTGCGGGCGAGCGAGTTCGTGCTGCTCTGCGCCACCGGCGTCCTGGTCCACCTCGCCTACGTGGTGCCCCAGGTCGGCTACAGCTTCGCCTACGACGTCGCCGTCGCGTCGATGGCGGGTTTCGCGATCCTGGTGTTCCAGGCGCTGCGGATCAACAACGTGGCGGCGTTCCGGGCGCCGATCTACCAGGGCTTCCGCATCACCTGCGGCTGGAGCGCCGTGGTGCTGGCCGCGCTGGCCGCGATCTTCTTCATGAAGCTCGACGCGACGTTCTCGCGCGTGTGGGTGGTGGTCTGGTACGCGCTCGGCCTCGGCGCGCTGCTGGTCGAGCGCGGCATCCTGTCGCTGATCACCGCCCATATGACCCGCACCGGCCGGCTCGACCGGCGCACCGTCGTGGTGGGCGGAGGCGAGGCCGGGGCGGCGCTGCTCGACGAGCTGTCGCGCCAGAAGGACACGGACCTGCGCATCTGCGGCGTCTTCGACGACCGCACCGACGAGCGCTCGCCCGACGTCGTCGCCGGCTATCCCAAGCTCGGCAACGTCGACGACCTCGTGGCCCTGGCGCGCCACACCCGCATCGACCTCATCATCTTCACCCTGCCGATCACGGCCGAGCAGCGCCTGCTCACCATGCTGCGCAAGCTGTGGGTCCTGCCGATCGACATCCGGCTCGCGGCCCACACCAACAAGCTGAAGTTCCGGCCGCGCTCCTATTCCTACATCGGCTCGGTCCCGGTGCTCGACGTCTTCGACAAGCCCATCGCCGACTGGGACGTCGTGGTGAAGACCATCTTCGACCGCGTGGTCGGCACCCTTGCGCTGGTGGTCCTGTCGCCGCTGTTCCTCGCCATCGCGGTCGCGGTCAAGCTCGACTCGAAGGGGCCCGTGTTCTTCAGGCAGAAGCGCTACGGCTTCAACAACGAGACGGTGGAGATCTACAAGTTCCGCTCGATGTACACCGACCAGCTCGACACCACGGCCGAGCGCCTCGTCACCCGCGGCGACCCCCGCGTCACCCGCGTCGGGCGCTTCATCCGCAAGACCTCGATGGACGAGCTGCCGCAGCTCTTCAACGTGGTGTTCAAGGGCAACCTGTCCCTCGTCGGCCCCCGCCCCCACGCGGTCCACGCCAAGGCGGCCGACCGCCAGTACGACGTCGTCGTCGACGGCTACTTCGCCCGCCACCGCGTCCGCCCCGGCATCACCGGCTGGGCGCAGATCAACGGCTGGCGCGGCGAGACCGACACGCCGCTGAAGATCCAGCGCCGCGTCGAGCACGACCTCGCCTACATCGAGAACTGGTCGCTGTTCTTCGACCTCTACATCCTGATGATCACGCCCTTCGCCCTGATCAAGGCCGAAAATGCCTATTGAGGCCCTGACCCTGACCCTGGCCTCGGCTGTCGCGCCGTCCCGACGGCGCGCCGACTACGGCGCGCTCGTCAACGGGAGCTTCGCGCTTTTCGTCTTCTGCGGCTCGGTGGCGATCGTCGAGCCGTCGCCCTACGACTTCGCCTCGCTCCTGGCGATCCCCATCTGGTTCCTCGGCGGCTTCAAGATCCACCGCAGCGTCGTGCCGCTCTTCGCCCTCATCTTCCTCTACAACCTCGGCGGCTTCATCGGGCTCATCCCCTACATCGTCGAGCCCGACCCGACGCTGTTCATGCTGCAATCCCTGTATCTCGCGGTCACGACTCTGGTCTTCGCGCTGTTCTTCGCCGAGGACACGCTGCGGCGCACCGAACTCTGCCTCCAGTTCTACGCCGCCAGCACGGTCTTCGCCGCGACGGCCGGCATCGTGGGCTATTTCGGGGTCGGGGGCCTGGGGGAGCTCCTGTCGCGCTACGGCCGGGCATCCGGCACCTTCAAGGACCCGAACGTGCTCGGCTCCTACCTCATCATGGGCGCGGTCTACTACGTCCAGACGCTCGTGCTGGGCCGGACCCGCCACGTCGTGGCGACGGGGCTGGCCCTGCTGGTCGTCGTCGCGGGCATCTTCCTGTCCTTCTCGCGCGGCTCGTGGGGCGCCTTCGTGATCGCGACCCTGCTCAGCACGTCCCTCGCCTTTCTCACCAGCGGCGAGCCCCGGCTACGCCGCCGCATCCTGCTGATGAGCGTCGCGGGTGTCGGCGTCGCGGTGCTGGTGCTGGTGGTGCTGCTGGCACTGCCGGACACGCGCGACTTCTTCCTCCAGCGCGCCGCCCTGGAGCAGGACTACGACGGCGGCGCCACGGGGCGCTTCGGCAACCAGCTCCGCTCGATCCCGATGCTGCTCGACCACGTCAACGGCTTCGGGCCGCTGCGCTTCCGGCTGATCTTCGGGCTGGAGCCGCACAATTCCTACATCAACGCCTTCGCGTCCTACGGCTGGCTCGGCGGCTTCGCCTTCGCGCTTCTGGTCGGCCTCACCACCTACGTGGGCTTCCGGGTGGCCTTGAAGCCCTCGCCCTACCGGCGGGCCGCGCAGGTGTTCTGGCCTTCGCTGCTGGTGTTCCTGCTCCAGGGCTTCCAGATCGACATCGATCACTGGCGCCACGTCTTCCTGATGCTCGGCGCCGTGTGGGGGATCGAGACCGCGCGCGTGCGCTGGCTCGAACGGGGACCCCCGCCGCCCATCCGGGGCGCGCGAGAAGCGTGACGGCGGGACGGATCAGGCGCTGAGGCGTTCCCCGCCCCGCGCCGCCGCCGGCAGCAGGCCGCGGTAGAGGGACGTGATGGCGTCGACGTGCCGGTCGACCGTGGCGGGCGCGGCCCAGTAGCTGTCGTAAGCGGCCCGCGACATCGCCTCCGCGTCGAGCGCCGCGAAGCGCCGGATGGCCTCCGCGAGGTTGTCGGCGTCGTTGCGGCGGAACCAGAGGCCCGAGACGCCGTCCTCGATGCACTCGCGGCCCGCGCAGCCGTCCGACACGATCACGGGCGTGCCGAGCGCCTTGGCCTCCAGCACCGTCAGCGGCTGGCCCTCGTACCAGATCGACGGGAACACCAGGGCGCCGGCCTCCCGCAGGGAGCGCTGCACCTCCTCCGGCCCCTGCCATCCCACCGTCCGCACCTCGGGATAGCGCCGCCGAAGCTCGCCCAGCAGCGGGCCGTCGCCGACGAACAGCGCCTCCACGCCGGCCCGGCGCGCCGCCTCGGCGAAGAGCAGCGGACCCTTCTCGGGCGAGATCCGCCCCACGAAGGTGAGGGGACCGCGCGGCCCCGGGGGCTTGTGGCCCAGCGGCGCGACGCCGATGGGGTTCGACACGAGGTGCAGGCGGGCGCCCTCCGGCAGGTGATGGCCGATGGCCTCGACCTGGAAGCGCGAGATCGCCACGATGTCGGGGAAGGCGCGCGGCAGCCCGGCCACGCGCTCCATCACCACGTGGCGGGCGGCGCGCCACAGCTTGCGGCTGTAGCCGCGCGAATCGCAATCCGTCGCCCAGCAGGCGGCCGACAGCGGCTTCAGCCCGCACGGCTGCTCGGTTCGGTAGTTGAAGAAGCCGCCGTTGGGGCACATCAGCGAATATTCGTGCAGCGTGTAGACCGCCGGCAAGCCGGACGCCACGATGGGGCCGGCGATGGAGGGCGACAGCGCCTTGGCCCAGCCGTGGACGTGCACCACCGTCCTGTCCCGCGGCAGCGTGGCGAGGAGGCCGCGCAGCGCCGCCGCCGCACCCGCGTTCCAGACGCCCTGGACCGCCGCCGCCGCGAGGGACGCGTGGCCCACGAGGTCCCTCTGGCCGAGGCACAGGGTGCGGACGCCCGCGGCTTCGAGCTCGGGCGCCACCGGACCGGCCGCCGCGAAGACGATCGGCGCGTGGCCGCGCCGCTTGAGCCCGATGGCGCTGTCGAAGGCCACCCGCGCCTGCCCGCCCGTGACCGAGGCGTGGTCGAGCACGAGGACGACCGTGATGGGGGATGGGGTGCGCGCCATGGGGGCCGGCTCTCGCGTGCCGGAGCCACGGCACTGCCGTTCAAGATGGCGCGGCCGCGCCGGGAGCGCGAGCACCGTTTCGCGACAGGGTGAACGGGACGAGCCTCGCCGCGGATTCAAAAAGATCCGACGATCTGAAACCCGGCCGCCGCCCAGGCGTAACTGGATTGTCGCCTTCGAAGGTGACCGAAATTCTGGAGAATACGATGTCCAAGCTCTACGGGAAGCGCAACGCCCTCGCCGGCCTCGCCGTCGCCCTGTCGCTCGCCGCCATGCCGGTCACGGCCGCCATGAACCCCAAGGTCGGCGGCGCGCCCATGTACGCCGACAAGCCGATCGCCGAGAACGCCAGCCACGCCAAGAACCTCACCACGCTGGTGGCGGCCGTGAAGGCGGCGGGCCTCGTCGACACGCTGGCGAGCCCCGGCCCGTTCACGGTCTTCGCGCCCGTCAACAGCGCCTTCGCGAAGCTCCCCAAGGGCACCGTCGAGACCCTGCTGAAGCCCGAGAACGTCGACAAGCTCAAGGCCATCCTCACCTACCACGTGGTGTCCGGCACGCTGACGGCGGCGGACCTCCTGACCCAGGTCAAGGACGGCGGCGGCAAGGCCGAGCTGAAGACGGTGCAGGGCGAGACCCTGACGGTCATGAAGCACGGCAAGGGCCTGAGCGTGACGGACGCCAAGGGCGACGTCGCCGACGTGACCACCGCCAACGTCATGCAGTCGAACGGCGTCGTCCACGTCATCGACAAGGTGCTCCTGCCGGCGAGCTGATCCGATCCCCGTGCTCGATCGTCCCTCCCCGGGTGACGCGGCCCTGTCCGGTACGATGCCGGCCCCCCGTCGCCGCTGGCCCTTCGCTCTCATGGCGGTGGCCGGCCTCATGGGGGCGGCGGGCGTGGTGGTGGCGGCGGCCGGCGCCCATGAGGGCGGCGGCGACCTGGCCCGGACGGCGTCCGAGTTCCTGATGATCCATGCCGTCGCGGTCGTCGCGGCGGGGGCCATCGCTCTCGGGCGACCCTCGGCTCCGCTCGGGATCGCCATGGGCCTCCTCACGGTCGGGGCCATCCTGTTCGGCGGTGAACTGGCGCTGGCGGCCCTGGCCGACTGGCGCCCCCTGCCCCTGGCGGCGCCGACCGGCGGCCTGTGCCTGATCGCCGGCTGGCTGACACTGGCGCTGTCCTGCCTCACCCTCGCCCTGCGGCGGGCGTGATCCCTTGAGCAGGGCGGGCGGGGGGATCCGTGCCGGAGCGGTGCGACGGCCGGGGACGGAGCGGCCAGGCCCCTTGGCACGACGGGGAGCGGCCGTTAGGGTTTCGCGGAGATGACCGCTTCGCTGAGCGCCTCCCGTCACGGGACGAGGATCGGGGCGCGGGGTGAGGTCGCTCCCGTGGGTGCCCTCGGCATGGCCCCGATCGTGATGGCCGCGTCGCCCCGCCGGGGTCGCGCGGGCCGAGGTGGGCCTCCGATGCTGGAAATGAGCCGCGACCTCGTCGATCTCCTGGATCGGGTCGCGGCGCGCGATCGGGACGCCTTCGAGGCGCTGTACCGCGCCACGAGCGCCAAGCTCTACGGGATCGTCGTCGGCATCTTGGTCCGCCGCAGCCTCGCCGACGAGGTCCTCCAGGACATCTACGCCCGGATCTGGGAGAGGGCCGGCGACTTCGATTCCGCCAGGGGATCGCCCATCGCCTGGATGGCCGCCGTGGCGCGGAATCGGGCCCTCGACGAACTGCGGCGCGGCCGGACGGTGCCGACGAGCGAGATGCCCGAGGGGTTCGACGTCGCGTCCGATGCCGCGAGCCCGCTCGACACGATGGAGGGAAACGACCGGCTGCGGGCCCTCCTGGACTGCCTGGATCGGCTGGATGGGCAGAAGCGCGAAGCCGTGCTGCTCGCCTATTACCGCGGATGCAGCCGAGAGGCGCTGTCGCAGCGCTACGGCCGTCCCGTGGCGACCATCAAGACGTGGCTGCACCGCAGCCTTCTCCAACTGAGGCTCTGCCTGGGCCAATGAGCGACCCCGAGGACATCGACCTGCTGGCCGCCGAATACGTCCTCGGGACGTTGGATGCGGCGGAGCGCGCCGGCGTCGCGTCGCGCCTGAGGGCGGAAGGGGGGCTCGCCCGCGCCGTCGAGGAGTGGCAGGACCGGCTGGCCCCCCTCGACGACGCGATCCCCGACATCGCGCCGCCCCCCGCCGTCTACGATGGCATCGTGTCGCGGCTCTTCGGTTCTCCCGGCCGCCTGGGCCTCGACGGTGGGGCGGAGGGCCGGGCGGTGGCGGGCGCCACCGCGAGGGGCGCCGCCACCGTGCCGCTGCGCAGGCTGCGGCGCTGGCAGGTCGCCACCGCCGGCTTCGCGCTCCTGGCGGCGTCGCTGCTGGCCTGGGTGGGCCTGCGCGCGGTGCAGCCCCCGGCCGAACGGCCTCGCCTCGTCGCGGTGCTGCAGCGCGACGCGGGCTCGCCCGCCATGGTGGTCGACGTCGACCTCGCGGCGCGGCGCCTGACGGTGCGCCCGGTAGGCACCCCCTCCCCGGCCGGCCACGCCTACGAACTGTGGATCGTCGATCCCGGGGCCGGCACCCCCCGATCCCTGGGCCTCGTCCCGCCCCTGTCCGAGACGCGCGCCTCGCTGAGCGGGATCGAACCAGCTGTCATCACGGACGCGACCTACGCGGTCACGGTCGAGCCCGCCGGAGGCTCGCCGACCGGGCTCCCGACGAGTGCTCCGATTTTGAGCGGCAAGCTCGGCGCCGCCCCGCCGTGACGGGTTGATTTCGCCTCCGAACCATCCAATATCCGCGCCAGCGGAGGTCCATCGCACTGGCCTCCGCGCGAGGCAGGCGACCCCGATCCGACCGTGACGGGTCCCGCCTTGCTCCAGCCCCGCGCAGCGTTCGGGGTCGGCGCTCGTGTGTCAGCGTCATCGGGGAAGATCGTCATGAGCACGCCCACCGGAGAGGCCCAGCCCGGCGAAGCCGTGGTGTTGTCCGGCGAAGCGGCGGCCAAGCGGCTCAAGGACGAGATGCTCGGCACCATCCCGAGCCTGCGTGCCTTCGCCTTCTCCCTGTGCGGCAACGGCGACCGCGCCGACGACCTCGTGCAGGAGACGCTGATGAAGGCCTGGATCAACCAGGCATCCTTCACCCACGGCACCAGCATGTCGGCCTGGCTGTTCACGATCCTGCGCAACGTCTTCTATTCCGAATATCGCAAGCGCCGGCGCGAGGTCGAGGATGCGGAGGGGACGATGGCGGCGCGCCTCGTCTCCGTGCCCGAGCAGAACGGCCACATGGACCTCCAGGACCTCCGCAGCGCCCTGGCCAAACTGCCGGCCGAGCAGCGCGAGGCGCTGATCCTCGTGGGCGGCTCCGGCTTCGCCTATGAGGAAGCGGCCCAGATCTGCGGCTGCGCGCTCGGAACGCTGAAGAGCCGCGTCAACCGCGCCCGCACCGCCATCGCCAACCTGATGGCCATCGAGTCGACGGGCGACGTCGGACGGCCCGAATGGCACGCCATGGGCGACCTCGGCAGCATCATGATGTGGGAACGGAACTGAGGCTCGCCCGTCGCCTCCTGGCCTTGTCGGCATCGTCACTGTCTGAGGCGGTCTCCATTGGACCGCTCCCTTCACCGCTCGTCCCCGCGCATGCGCATAGGCGCTAGTTTAAGCGGAAAAGGACCTCACCTTCCCTCATCCTGAGCAGGGCGCGGAGCGCCCGTGTCGAAGGACGCAGCCGCGGCCCGCTCCCGCGCGGAGGGCGCCTGCGTGCCCTCATCCTGAGCCAGTCGAAGGACGACACGGGTGCTTCGGACCCTCGCTCAGGATGAAGAGGGTGGGGAAAACAGGGTCTTCACTTCAATCTTAGGGCCTATGCGCGCGTGCGGGGAACCAGCGCCAGGAGCCGGCCGAAGGCCGACACTCTCGATCGCGCGCCCCGCGCCGCGCGGTGGCAGGTGAGAGACCGGCCTTTGGCCGGACATATTGCGCTGGGTTCCCGCCTTCGCGGGGACGAGCGGCGGAGAGGATGCCCCTCATATCGGGCCTAGCGTTGGCACACATCACTCACGCTGGGGGCTGGCGCCCTTCTCCCCAGCGGGGAGAAGGTGGCGCGCAGCGCCGGATGAGGGGAGATCCATCCACCACCTGTGGAATTCCCCCCTCATCCGCCCTGCCGGGCACCTTCTCCCGCGAGCGGGAGAAGGGCGCTAACGCCCAGCGTCAATAATGTGTGCCAACGCTAGACCTTGCGGGAGAAGGGCATCCCCCGCGGGCGCCGAGATGTGTGCCGCGAATCGGTCCCTCGTTCACCCTCCTCTCAAGCGAAGAAGCCCGGCGGTGACCCGCCGGGCTTCCTCATGTCGGAAGAGAGAGACGCTTAGAAGTCGCGCTCGACGCGAAGCCGCGCCTCGAAAGCGTCGGGGTTCACCGAGATCCCCTGGGGCAACGCGCTGGGGGCCTGACCGGGATTGCGAGCGAGGGTCTGATCGATATGCGCGTAGTCGAATTCCAGGCCGATCTCCAGGTTCTTCACGGGATCGAAGAGGAACTGGTTGCCGATCCGGTACTGGCTCGCATCGCCCAGACCGCCGTAGGCCCAGTCGACGTTCTTGGCGCGACCGTAGCTGATCTCCTCGTACGACCCGAAGAGGACATCGTGGAAGTTCGGCGAGAAGTAGTGGTTGATCGCGGCCATGGCCGAGAAGCCCGAGCCCTTCTCGAGCGAGTAGCTGCCGGCCGGCGTGCCGGGGGTGTGGATGGCGATGGCGTCGTGGTCGATGTGCTGGAAGCCGCCGACCGCGAGCGCGTTGAAGCCGCCGTTGAAGAAATTGCCGGAGTCCTGGTAGAGGTAAGCACCCTCCTGATAGGCGCCTTCGAGCCAGAGGTCGTCACCGGCGGCCAGCATCGGCAGCTTCAACTGGATGCCACCCTGGACCGCGAACCCGTCCGCCTGGGAGTTCGTGAACAGGCCGTTCGCGAGCCCGGTGTTGTTGACCGAGTTGATCTCGTGATAGGCGGCGGAGAGCTGTGCCTTGCCCCAGGCCTGCTCGACGTTCAGGGCACCGACGACGTCCGGGATCTCCGTGCCACCGAAGCCCACGGCACCCGTCACAGCTTGACCCGTACCAACGCCGGCGAAGACCTGACCGATGCCGTTGCGGCGGACCGTCGGATCTTCGAGGGAGAGGGTCGCCGAGAAACCGCCGCCACCGGTGTAGGTGTAGGCGATGACCTGGGTCGATTGATCGGAGTTGGCGATGCCTTCGTAGTTGTAGTTGTCCGCGAAGAAGTCGAAGAAGGACTGAACGCGGCCCGCCGTGATGCCGGCGAACTGGATGTAGCCCTTGTCGAGGTTGGCCGCGCCGTTGTTCTGACCCGTGTAGCTGTTCTGACCGCCGGCCGGACCGCCGCCCGAGAAGTTGCCGCCGAGCTTCAGGAGATCGAAGCGGACGAAGGTGCGCAGCGTGCCATAGGCCGTCTGGGTGCGAACGTCGGCCTGGAGACGGCCGTCAGCCTTGAAGCCGCTCGAGTCACGCAGCCGACCCGGGATGATCGTTCCGGCGCCCGCCGAGGTCTGACCGCCAATCGCCCCGGTCGTGCCGGCGTTCGTCGGGAAGAAGGCCCGCGAGTTGTTGATGAAGGCGTACTCCGCCCGGAGATAACCGCCGAGCTGAATGCAGGTGTCGGTGCCGGGGATGTAGAAGTAACCCACGCCGGTCCAGTCGCAGACCCGGACGTAGTCGACAGGCGCTGCCTTCCGGACGGGAAGATCGGCAGCCTGGGCGCCAACGGTGGCAGCGAGTGCGGCCGCCGAACCGAGAAGAAGGCTCTTACCGAGCTTCATCGTCAAACCTCCAGTATGAATGACCCAACGGGAATGGTGTTGCTTGTTACCCGCCGCGCTTTCGAGATCGGACAATCCCCAAAGCCGCATCGAACGTCTAGCGCCCCTTGCTCCCAGAACCCTGAGCCGCGACACCCGCCTTGTTGTTGGTCAGCGTCCTGAGACGGCGACCGGCGTGATCTCTCGGGCCTTCGGATGCGAGGGGCGTCTCCCCTCCGCCGAGACAACATAACCGGAGGCCGAGATTCGACAAACGCAAGAATGCCCCGAAACCGCCGCATGCCGGCATTGAGATCGACATGTGACATTACCGCAACGATGGTGGCGGAGGCCCGCCGACGGCCAAGCCGTTTCCAGGCCCGACGTGATCGGACGGCACCGTCCGGGCGCGAGGCGATCCGGAGGGACTCTCGCGGCCCCGGTGATCCGACCCATCCGACAAGACTATAAAGACGGGGTCATCGAGCGTGCGCATCGAGCTCCAAAACCGGCCGTGGCCCTTTCTCCGTCGGATCCACACATCCCGTCGTCCGGGTGTTGGTGCCCTTCTCCCGCTTGCGGTAGCGTTGGCACACATCACCGACGCTGGGCGTTGGTGCCCTTCTCCCCAGCGGGGAGAATCGGGCACCCATCCCGGCTCGCCGGGATGGGACCTGGGTGGCGCGCAGCGCCGGATGAGTGGGGATCCACCCCCTGTGGAATCCCCCTCATCCGCCCGCTTCGCGGGCACCTTCTCCCCGCTGGGGAGAAGGGCACCACCCCGTCGACGCTCAACCTCGGCGACGTGTGAATGGACGAGGTCGACCGCCCTCCGCGGAGAGACATGCCGCACGGGCGCCGCGCCACCATCCCCGCTTTCGCCGGATTTGCAGGCCAATCTTGCAATGTCGTTCGGGCTGGGGCATAGCTTGCCCCGCTCTAGCGGCGGACGCGGATGGTGGTCCGAGACGGGCAGACGGAGATGTGGCCGAGAGGCTGAAGGCGGCGGTTTGCTAAACCGTTATAGGGTTGTAAAGCCCTATCGAGGGTTCGAATCCCTCCGTCTCCGCCAATGTCGCGGCTCCCGCTAACGAGTGACAGGGTGATGATGGTCAGGGCACGACTTCTTCCCATTCTCGGGGTTATCGGGATGGGGATCTTCGGATTCGGCCAAGCCCACGCGGCGGACGATCCTGCCGGTTACTGGGCGACCGAGAAGAACGAGTCGCAGATCCACATCACCCACTGCGGCGACAAGATCTGCGGCAGCATCTTCTGGATGAAGGAACCCAGCGACGCCAAGGGCAATCTGAGGCTCGACAAGGAGAACCAGGACGAGGCCAAGCGCAAGCGGCCGCTGCTCGGCATTCAGCTCATCTCCATGGAGCCCGACGACGAGAACTGGAAGGGCACGGTCTACAATCCGACCAATGGCAAGATCTACGACGCGACGCTGAAGTTCGTCGGCAAGAACCAGGTCGAGCTGAAGGGCTGCGTGGCCTACATCCTCTGCGGCGGCCAGAAGTGGTCGCGCGAGGAGCCGAAGACGGCCAATACCGTCGACACCGGCGTCACCAAGTCGCCCGCGCACGTCGATGCGGCCCACGCCGGCTCGGCTTCCGCGGTCCACAAGGCTGGCGCGGCGGCGCCCGCGGCCGGGGCGACGCCGTCCGACGAATGACGGACCGTCCCGAGCCGAACCCCTCGCCTCGATCCGTGTCGGTGAGGATCTCCGCCGCGCTTCTGGCCGTCGCGTGTTGCGCGGCGCCGGTCCGGGCCGCCCAGCCCCAGGCTGCGTCCCCATCGCCGCGGGCCGCCGGCCCGTCCGCCCCCCCGTCCCGCCCCGAGGGCCGCTCCGAGAGCGCGGTGCAGAGGTCGCCGGCCTCCCAGGAGATCGACGCCGGATCCCGCAACGTGGCGGCGCGGGCCCGCATGCTGGAATGCGGGCATCAATGGTCCAACATGAAGCGGGCCGGGACCGCGGCCGGCGGCACGTGGAAGGATTTTTCCCGGGGCTGCCTGGGCCAGAGGTGAGCCAGAAACGCGGTGCTCCCCGGTGGGGAGCCGCAGATCACCTCCACGATCGTCCGCGAGGGACCGGGACGCGACCGCGTCCCGGTCCCTCGCCGTTCAGAGGCCGAGCTTGCCCTTCAGCACGGCGTTGACGGCCTGCGGATTGGCCTTGCCGCCCGTGGCCTTCATGGCCTGCCCGACGAACCAGCCCAGCATGGTGGGCTTGGCCAGCGCCTGGGCGACCTTGTCGGGGTTGGCCGCGATGATGGCGTCGACCGCCGCCTCGATGGCGCCCGCATCCGTGACCTGCCTCATCCCGTGCCGTTCGACGATGTCGCGCGGGCCGGCGCCGCGCTCGTCGCCCACCATCAGCGTCAGCACGTCCTTGGCGATCTTGCCCGAGATCGTGCCGTCGGCGATGAGGTCGACGAGCCCCGCCACCTGCTCGGGCGTGAGGTGGGTGGCGTGCACCGGCAGGCCGGACGCGTTGGCATGGGCCGCGATGTCGCCGGTGATCCAGTTGGCCACGAGCTTGGCGTCGCGGGTGCCGGCGCCGCGCGGCTCCGCCGCCACGGCGCGCTCGTAATAGTCGGCGAGGTCGCGCTCCGCCACGAGCACGCCCGCGTCATAGGCCGACAGTCCATAGTCCGCCACGAACCGCGCCTTCTTGGCGTCCGGCAGCTCCGGCAGGTCGGCCGCCAGGGCCTCGACGTAGGCCTCGTCGAGCTCCAGCGGCAGCAGGTCCGGATCGGGGAAGTAGCGGTAGTCGTGCGCCTCCTCCTTGGAGCGCATGGCGCGCGTCTCGCCGCGGCCGGGGTCGAAGAGCCGCGTCTCCTGCTCGATCGCGCCGCCGTCCTCGATCACGCCGATCTGTCGGCGCGCTTCGGCCTCGACGGCCTGGCCGATGAAGCGGATCGAGTTGACGTTCTTGATCTCGCAGCGCGTGCCGAGGTCCTCGCCGGGGCGCCGCACCGACACGTTGACGTCGGCGCGCAGGCTCCCCTTCTCCATGTCGCCGTCGCAGGTGCCGAGGTAGCGCAGGATGGTGCGCAGCTTGGTGACGTAGGCCCGGGCCTCGTCGGCCGAGCGGATGTCGGGGCGCGACACGATCTCCATCAGGGCCACGCCGGACCGGTTGAGGTCGACGAAGCTCTGGTTGGGCGACTGGTCGTGGGTGGATTTGCCGGCGTCCTGCTCGAGGTGGAGCCGCTCGATCCCGACGCGGATCTGCCGCTCGGGCGTGACGTCGACCAGCACCTCGCCCTCGCCCACGATGGGGTGCTTGTACTGCGAGATCTGGTAGCCCTGCGGCAGGTCCGGGTAGAAGTAGTTCTTGCGGTCGAAGACCGAGCGGCGGTTGATCCGCGCCTTCAGGCCGAGCCCCGTCCGCACCGCCTGGGCGACGCAGAACCCGTTGATGACCGGGAGCATGCCGGGCATGGCGGCGTCCACGAAGGAGACCTGGCTGTTGGGCTCGGCCCCGAAGCCCGTGGCGGCGCCGGAGAACAGCTTCGAGCGGGACGACACCTGGGCATGGATCTCCATGCCGACGACAACCTCCCAGTCGCCGGTGGCGCCGCGGATGAGCTTCGATTCGGATGCGGCGGCCATGGCTCGACCTTTCCTACGGTTTTTTCCCGCTCATCCCCGCGTAGGCGGGGATGAGCGGATGGAGGAGGGCTATCGGTTCGCCGCGGGGGCGGCCGACGGGGACCACCAGTCGGGCGGGAGGCGCATCGGGGGGGCCGAGCGCTCGATCACCTCCGCGAGCGAGAACAGCGTTTCCTCGTCGAAGGGGCGACCGATCAGTTGCAGGCCGAGCGGCAGCGACTCGGCCGACAGGCCCGCCGGCACGGCGATGCCGGGCAGGCCCGCCATGTTCACCGTGACCGTGAAGGCGTCGTTCAGATACATGGCGATGGGGTCGTCGCCGCCCTTCTCGCCCACCGCGAAGGCCGCCGAGGGCGTCGCCGGCGTGAGGATGGCGTCGACGCCGGCCGAGAATGCGGCCTCGAAGTCCCGGCGCACCAGCGTCCTGATCTTCTGTGCCTTGAGGTAATAGGCGTCATAATAGCCGGCCGAGAGCACGTAGGTGCCGATCATGATGCGCCGGCGCACCTCCGCGCCGAAGCCGGCCGCGCGAGTGTTGCCGTACATCTCGGCGATGTCGCGCCCCGGCACCCGCAGCCCGTAGCGCACGCCGTCGTAGCGGGCGAGGTTCGACGAGGCTTCGGCGGGCGCCACGATGTAATAGGCCGGCAGCGCATACTTCGTGTGCGGCAGCGCGATGTCGACCACCCGCGCGCCCGCCGCCTCTAGCCAGGCGACGCCCTCGGCCCAGAGCGCGTCGATCTCGGCCGGCATGCCGTCGAGGCGGTATTCGCGCGGGATGCCGATCGTCTTGCCCCGGACCGACGCGCCGACCGCCGCCTCGTAGTCCGGCACCGGCGCGTCCACCGAGGTCGAGTCCTTGGGGTCGTGGCCCGCCATGGAGCGGAGCATGATGGCCGAATCGCGCACCGTGCGGGTGATGGGGCCGGCCTGGTCGAGCGAGGACGCGAAGGCCACGACACCCCAGCGCGAGCAGCGCCCGTAGGTGGGCTTGATGCCCACCGTGCCGGTGAAGGCCGCGGGCTGGCGGATCGAGCCGCCCGTGTCGGTGGCGGTGGCGCCCAGGCACAGGCGCGCCGCGACCGCCGCGGCCGAGCCGCCCGACGAGCCGCCGGGCACCAGCGCGGCGTTGGAGCCGGGCCGGCGCCACGGCGACGCGACGGGGCCGAAGTGGGACGTCTCGTTCGACGACCCCATGGCGAATTCGTCGAGGTTCAGCTTGCCCAGCATCACGGCGCCGTCGCGCCAGAGCTGCGACGACACGGTGGATTCGTAGGACGGCACGAAGCCGTCGAGGATGCGGCTGCCGGCCGTGGTCCGCACGCCCTCCGTGCAGTAGAGGTCCTTGATGCCGAGCGGCAGCCCTTCGAGCGGGCCGCCCCGCCCCCGCGCGATCCGCGCGTCGGAGGCCTCCGCCATGGCGAGGGCGCGCTCGGGCGTCTCGGTGATGAAGGCGTTGAGCGGCCGCGCCGCCTCCATGGCGCCGATGTGGGCGCGCGTGAGCTCCACGGACGACAGGCTCTTCGACCGGACGGCGTCGCGCGCCGCGGCGAGGGTCAGGCTGGTGGGATCGGACATGGGATCTCTTCGGCGATGGGCTGAAGCTCGGCGGCCCCGGCGCAATTCGGCGTCACTCGATGACCTTGGGGACGACGAAGAGGTCGTCCTCGCTCGACGCCGCATTGGCGACGATGCGGGCCGCGAAGCCCCCGTCCGTCACCTCGTCGGCCCGCAGCCTCAGCCGCATCGGCATCACCGAGGTCATGGGCTCGACGCCCGAGACGTCGACCTCGTCGAGTTCCGCCACGAAGGCCAGGATGGCGTTGAGCTCGCCCTGAAGATGCGCGACCTCGCCCTCCGCCAAGGTGATGCGGGCGAGTTGGGCGACGCGGCGGACGGTCGCCTGATCGATGGACATGGCGGTTCCACGGTGGAGAGTTCGACGGCCTATACCACCCGGCCGACTCGCGAATCAACGATGGCGCCCGGCGACTTCGGGGTTAGGGAAGGGCCGTTCCGGCGCAGGGCCGCGGGAGCGGATCCCCCAGACCCCCGAGATGCAGACATGAGTGCCGTCCTCGACATCGGCGACATCCCCGCCCTGCTCGGGCGCAACCAGCGCCTGATCGGCCTCGACCTCGGCACCAGGACGATCGGCCTCGCCCTGTCGGACGTCGAGCGCCGCATCGCCACCCCCTTCGACACGATCCGCCGGGCCAAGTTCACGCGCGACGTCGAGGCGCTGCGCGGCATCGTCGAGAAGCACGCCGTCGTCGCCCTGGTGATCGGCCTGCCGCTCAACATGGACGGGTCCGAGGGTCCGCGGGTGCAGTCGACGCGGGCCTTCGTGCGGCAGGCACACCCCCTCCTCGGCCTCCCCTTCGTGTTCTGGGACGAGCGGCTGTCGACCGCCGCCGTGACCCGCGCGCTGATCGACCAGAACGCCTCGCGCTCCCGGCGGGCCGAGGTCGTGGACCGCATGGCGGCGGCCTACATCCTCCAGGGGGCGCTCGATCGCCTGTCCACCCTGAGAATGAGCACAACTTAAACTGGCGCCCTATGAAAGATTCCACCAAATTATCATTGCGGCCGTCCGGTGGCGCCGTTAAAGGGGCCTATCCATCCGCGAGTAATTGTGGAAGGGATAACAATTTTAGATTGCAACCGGGTAGATCTGCCTTGAGCGACGGTTACAAGCTTCCTGGCCCCGCCTCATCGGGGACCGCTCCCACCGAGTGGGAACTCTGCGCCTACGTGGCCGAGATGTGCGGCGAGCTTCGCACCCTGACGAAGCGTCCGAGTTTCAGGACGCTCAACTACCTGCTCGACATGGCGCGCCTCGAAGCCGAGCGGATGGCGAAGGATCGCCGGTCCGGCGATCCCGGCGCGAGAGCGTCGCGGGACGGATAGCCGCGACGGTGTGACCGCCTCGTGCCGTCCCATCCATCTCTCGTGGAGGACCCTCAGCGCGGCTTCAGCGAGACGCGATGGCCGTCATGCCGGGAGACGGCGCCGTCGAGTTCCAGTTCGACCAGGGCCGCCTGGACGGTGCGGGGCGCGAGGCCGGACGCCCGGATCAGTTCGTCGACCAGCACGGGCGCCGGGCCGAGCAGGGCCGCGATCAGCCCCTTCGGGTCCGACCCGCGCGGCTCGGGCGGCACGGGCTCGGCCGGGCGCGGGGGCGTCGGCGGGCCGGCTTCGTCCCGCTCCCCTTCGGCATCCTCGGATAGATCGAGCTCGTCCCACAGCGGTTCGGCCTCCGGCGCGGGGCGGGCAGCTTCGCCCAGCGCGGCCGGGGGAGGAGCGCCGTCGCGCAGCGGCGCCAGGGCCGCCACCACGTCCTCCGCCGAGGTGCACAGGGTCGCGCCCTGGCGGATGAGGTCGTTGGTGCCCTCGGCCCGGGCGTCGAGGGGGGACCCCGGCACCGCGAAGACCTCGCGCCCCTGCTCGTTGGCGAACCGCGCCGTGATGAGCGAGCCCGAGCGCCGGCTCGCCTCGACTACCACGACGCCGAGGCTCAGCCCCGCCACGATGCGGTTGCGCCGCGGGAACTCGCGGGCCCGCGGCTCCCAGCCGAGCGGCATCTCCGAGATCAGCGCGCCGCGCTCGCAGATGCGGCGGGCGAGGCCCTCGTGTTCGCTGGGGTAGATGTGGTCGTGCCCCCCGGCCAGCACCGCGACCGTGCCGGTGTCGAGGCTCGCCACGTGGGCCTTGACGTCGATGCCGCGCGCCAAGCCCGAGGCGATCACGTAGCCGGCCCCGGCCAGCCCCCGCGTCAGCCGCTCGGTGAAGACGAGGCCGGACGCGGAGGCGTTGCGCGATCCCACGATCCCCACCGTCGGCCGCGCCAGCGCCTCGACCTGGCCGGCGACGGCCAGGAGGGGCGGCGGCGCATCGATGGAGCGCAGCGCGTCGGGATAGGCGGGTTCGCACAGCGCCACGAAGCGGATGTTGAGCTTGCGCGCCCGGTTCCACTCGGCCTCGGCGTCGGCCGCCGAGAAGATCGCGATCGCGCGCGACGTCGCCCGCTGGGCGAGTCGCGGCAAGGCCCGGAGGGCGGCCCCGGCCGTGCCGTGGCGGTCCAGCAGCACCTTGAAGGTGCGCGGGCCGACGTTCTCGCTGCGGATGAGCCGCAGCCAGTCGATCTTCTCGGCGTCGTCGAGGTCGCGCCGCTCCGCGATCACGCGGCGGAGCTCGTCACGCCTTGGCCCCGATCCGGCTCTCGGTGCCGTGCAGCAGGCGCGCGAGGTTGGCGCGATGCGTCCACCACAGCAGGGCCGCCATCATGGCCAGCGCCCCGCCGTCGGTGATCTGCCCGGTGAGGAAGAACAGCGCCGGCGCCACGACCGAGCCGGCCAGCGCGGCCGCGGACGAGAACCGGGTCGCGAAGGCGACGGCCAGCCAGGCCCCCGCGAAGGCGAGGGCCGCCGGCCACCACAGGCCGATGAGGCAGCCGAGGTAGGTGGCTACGCCCTTGCCGCCCTTGAAGCGGAGCCACACGGGGTAGATGTGGCCGAGGAAGGCCCCGAGGCCGGCGAAGATGGCGGCGGCGTCGCCCACCGCATGCTGCGCCAGGAGCACGGCGGCGGTGCCCTTCAGCCCGTCCAGCGCCAGCGTCATGGCGGCGAGGTCTCGGCGGCCGGTGCGCAGGACGTTGGTGGCGCCGATGTTGCCGGAGCCGATGCCGCGGATGTCGGGCGTGCCGGCGGCGCGGGTGAGCAGCAGGCCGAACGGGATCGAGCCGAGGCCGTAGCCCAGCACCAGCGCGGCGATTTCCCCCAGACCGGGCTCGTTCATGGTCCATCCGTGGCGCGGCCGGCGGTTGCGACGCAGCCGGCACCCATCCTCGCGCGCGCTGGATCTTAGGCAGGCATCGGCGCTACGGCAATGCGGACGGGGCGGGAAGCCGAGGCGCGACGGGGACGGACGATGGCAGACCGTGGCGAGCCCGCGCGCGATCCGCGGGACGAGGGGCCGCTGCTCTCGATCCAGGTGTTCCGGGCCGTCGCGGCGCTGCTCGTGCTCGTGTATCACGCGAGCCACGACGCCGACGCGCTGGCGGCCCGCGCCGGTGCGATGCCCTTCGACCTCGACCGCGTCTTCGACTGGAGCTTCGGCGTCGAGCTGTTCTTCGTCATCTCGGGCTACATCATCGTGCGGACGGCGCGCGGCTTCGGCTCGGCGCGCGGCGCCCTGCGCTTCGCGATGCGGCGCATCGTCAGGGTGGTGCCGCTCTACTGGCTGATGACGAGCCTCGTCATCGCGGGGGCGAGCGTCGCGCCGGGCCTGTTGAACATGCCGCTCGGCGGTCCGGCCGTGGTCCTGGGGAGCTACGCCTTCCTGCCGGTGCTGCGGGAGGACGGCAGGATCAACCCGGTGCTGGGCCAGGGCTGGACGCTCGATTACGAGATGTTCTTCTACGCGCTGTTCGCGGCCGCGGTGTGCCTGCCCCGCCGGATCGGGCTCGCGGCGCTGCTGGCCGCGTTGCTGGGGCTCGTCGCCGTCGGGCAGGTCCTGCGGCCGGGCGGGGCGATCGCGGGGGTGTGGACCGGCGAGCTGCTGCTCGTCTTCCTGTTCGGCCTCGTCCTCGGCCTCCTGGAGGAGGCCGGGGTCCGGCTCCGGGCGGCGCCGGCTCTCCTCCTCGGGACCCTCGGCGTCCTCGCCGCCGTCGGGCTCGGGCCCGTCACGCCGGCCGCCGGCGCCCTGCCGCAGTGCCTGCGCGGCGGGGTGCCGGCGGCCCTCCTGATCGGCGCCGGCGTGCTCGGGCCCCGCTGGACCGCGGGGCCGGTGGTCCTGGCGCTGTCGGCCGTCGGGGACGCGTCCTACAGCCTGTACCTGTCCCATCCCTTCGCGGTCCGCCTGATGCGGGTCGCCTGGGAACGCGCCGCGCCGCCGGACGCGCCGCCGTCCCTCTACCTCACCGTCGCCTGCCTCGGCGCTGTCGCGGCCTCCCTGCCGCTCCACCGCTTCGTCGAGCGGCCGATGACGCTGTGGCTCGCCGCCCGCAGCCGCTCGGCGGACGACGGCGCCCGTCCCGTCCTCCCCGACGCCGCCCTCCGCGGGAATTGAAAACGGGGGAAGGCTCTCACCTTCAGGATGTGCGACGGCGGGGCGACGCGTTTGACTTGCCCGGACCGCTCCCCCATTTTCCGTCCCCCGTGGCGCCCTCCCCAGCCCCGGCCCCCAGGGATCCAGCATCCATGAACGTCGTCATCGTCGAGTCTCCGGCGAAAGCGAAGACCATCAACGGCTATCTCGGCAGCGATTACGAGGTCCTGGCCTCGTTCGGCCACGTCCGCGATCTGCCCGCCAAGGACGGCTCGGTCGATCCCGAGCAGGACTTCGCGATGCAGTGGGAGGTCGACGACAAGGCCGCCAAGCGCCTGTCCGACATCGTCCGGGCCGTGAGGGGGGCCGACAAGGTCATCCTGGCGACCGACCCCGACCGCGAGGGCGAGGCGATCTCCTGGCACGTGCTGGAGGTGCTGCGCGCCCGCAAGGTGCTCAAGGACAAGAAGATCGAGCGCGTGGTGTTCAACGCCATCACCAAATCGGCGGTGCGCGACGCCATGAACCACCCGCGCGACATCGACCAGCCGCTGGTCGACGCCTATCTGGCGCGCCGGGCGCTCGACTACCTCGTGGGCTTCACCCTGTCGCCGGTGCTGTGGCGCAAGCTTCCCGGTTCGCGCTCGGCCGGACGCGTCCAATCGGTGGCGCTGCGGCTCGTCTGCGCCCGCGAGCGCGAGATCGAGGAGTTCAGGGCCAGGGAATACTGGTCGCTGATCGCCCACCTGCGCACCGCGGCCCACCAAGCCTTCGAGGCGCGGCTCGTCGGCGCGGACGGCCGCAAGATCACCCGGCTCGACATCGGCACGGGCGAAGAGGCCCACGCGTTCCGGGCGGCGCTCGACGCCGCGCGCTTCACCGTGACGAGTGTCGAAGCCAAGCCCGTCAAGCGCCATCCCTTCCCGCCGTTCCGCACCTCGACCCTCCAGCAGGACGCGTCGCGCAAGCTCGGCCTGTCGCCGGCCCGCGCCATGCAGATCGCCCAGAAGCTCTACGAGGGCGTGACCATCAAGGGCGAGACGACCGGCCTCATCACCTACATGCGGACCGACGGCGTCGACATGGCGCCCGAGGCCATCGCCGGCACGCGCCGCGTCATCGGCGAGCGCTACGGCGAGCGCTACCTCCCCAAGGTGCCGCGCAAATACACCGTCAAGGCCAAGAACGCGCAGGAGGCCCACGAGGCGATCCGGCCGACCGACCTGTCGCGCCTGCCGCGCGACATGGCGCCCTACCTCGACGCCGAGCAGCAGCGGCTCTACGAGCTGATCTGGAAGCGCACCGTGGCGAGCCAGATGGAATCGGCCGAGCTGGAGCGCACCACCGTCGACATCGCGGCCGAGGTGCCCGGCGACGCGAACCGGAAGCTGGAGCTGCGCGCGACCGGCCAAGTGGTGCGCTTCGACGGCTTCCTCGTGCTCTACGGGGTGGACGACGACGACGAGGACCAGGACGGCAAGCTGCCCGCCATGGCGGCGGGCGAGGCCCTGTCGAAGGAGAAGGTCGACGCCGACCAGCACTTCACCGAGCCGCCGCCGCGCTTCTCCGAGGAGGCGCTGATCAAGCGCATGGAGGAGCTCGGCATCGGCCGCCCCTCCACCTACGCGGCCACGCTGGCGGTGCTGCGCGACCGCGAATACGTGCGCCTCGACAAGAAGAAGCTGGTGCCGGAGGATAAGGGGCGCCTCGTCACGGCCTTCCTCGAATCCTTCTTCGAGCGCTGGGTCGACTACGACTTCACGGCCGGGCTGGAGGAGCAGCTCGACCGCGTGTCCAACCACGAGATGGACTGGCGCGATGTGCTGCGGGCCTTCTGGCGCGACTTCTCGGCCGCGGTGGGCGACACCAAGGACCTGCGCACCACGGAGGTGCTGGACAACCTCAACGGCATCCTGGCGCCGCTGATCTTCCCCCCCCGGGCGGAGGGCGGCGACCCCCGCGCCTGCCCCCATTGCGCCGACGGCAAGCTGTCGCTGAAGCTCGGCAAGTTCGGCTCCTTCGTGGGCTGCTCGAACTATCCCGAGTGCAAGTTCACCCGCACGCTGTCGGCGGACCCGAACGCGCCGGCGATGGGCGACGCCGACAAGCCGGGCCAGCGCCTGCTCGGCACCGACCTCGAATCGGGCCTGGAGGTGACGGTGCGGGACGGGCGCTTCGGCCCCTATCTCCAGCTCGGCGAGGGCGAGAAGCCGAAGCGCTCGTCGCTACCCAAGGGCGTGACGCCCGCCTCGATCGACCTCGAGACGGCGCTGACGCTGCTGTCCCTGCCCCGGCCCGTCGCCAAACATCCCGGGACCGGGGAGCCGATCCTGGCGGGGATCGGGCGCTACGGGCCCTACGTCCAGCACGGCAAGACCTACGCCAACCTCGACGACGCCGACGACGTGCTGACGATCGGCGCCAACCGCGCCATCGACCTCGTGGTGGCCAAGGAGGAGGGACGCGGCGGGCGGCGCGGCGGGGCGGGCGCGCCCTCCGGCACCGTGCTGGGCGAACACCCGGACGGCGGCCCCGTGACGGTGCGGGACGGGCGCTTCGGCCCCTACGTCAACGCCGGCAAGGTCAACGCCACCCTGCCCAAGGGCACCGATCCCGCCACGCTGACGCTCGACGACGCCCTCCGGCTGATCGCCGCCAAGGCCGAGCAGACCGGGCTGTCGCCCTCGAAGAAGCGTGCGCCGGCCAAGAAGGCGTCCTCGCCCACGAAGCCGAAACCCGCCGCCACCGCCAAGGCGGCCGTCAAGTCCCGCGCCACCAAGCCCGCCGCGAAGGCGGCGCCGGCGACGCGGGCCAAGAAGACGGCCTGACGCCGCGACATCGGCGGGGGACGACGAGGTCGCGGCGCCTCGTCTTTCCGCCGGGCGCCGCCTATCTTGACGGGAGAGTTCCGCAGGACAAGCCGCGCCCGAGATGCCGAAGACCAGAGACAAGACGGGCCAAGCCCCGCCCAGCCGATCGTTGCCCAGCAAGGACGAGATCCTGGCCTTCATGGCCAGCGAAGCCGCGCTCATCGCGGGGGGCAAGGGGTCGCTGGTCAAGAGCCGCAAGCGCGAGGTGGCCCGAGCCTTCGACGTCAAGGGCGACGACCGCGTCGCGCTGAAGCGCATGCTGCGCGAGCTCGAGGACGAGGGCCGGATCGAGCGCCGCCGCACGGCCCCCCGCGCCGACGCCCTGCCCACGATGGTGCTGGCCGACATCGTGACGCGGGACCGCGACGGCGACCTCGTGGCCGTGCCGGTCGAGTGGGATGCCGAGGGGGGCACGGCACCCCGCATCCTGGTCCATGGGCCGAAGGCGTCCGTGCCGGGCCGTCCCGTGCCGGGCGTCGGCGACCGGGCGCTGCTGCGCGTCGAGCCCACGCCGGACGCCGGCGCCGACGACCCCGCCTTCACGGGGCGGGTCGTGAAGCTCATCGCCAAGGACAGGGCCCGCCTGCTCGGCGTCGTGCGGACGGACCGGGACAACGGCGCCCGCGTGCAGCCCGTCGACAAGAAGAACGCCGCCAACGACTATATCGTGCCCTTCGAGGAGCGGAACGGCGCGCAGGACGGCGAACTCGTGGCCTTCGAGTTGCTCGGACGGCAGCGCGTGCTGGGCCTCCAGGCCGTGCGCGTGGCGGAGCGGCTCGGCTCGCTCCGCGGCGAGAAGGCCGTCAGCACCATCGCGATCCTGACCCACGGGATCCCGCACGTGTTCCGCGACGACGTGCTGGCCGAAGCCGAACGGGTGCGGGCGCCGGGACTCGACGGCCGCGAGGACTGGCGCGCCCTGCCCCTCGTCACCATCGATCCGCCCGACGCCAAGGACCACGACGACGCCGTCCACGCGGCGCCCGACGCCTCCCCCGACAACCCCGGCGGCTACGTCGTCACCGTGGCGATCGCCGACGTCGCCTGCCTCGTGCCGCCCCACTCCGCCCTGGACCGCGAGGCGCTGGAGCGCGGCAACTCGGTCTACTTCCCCGACCGCGTCGTGCCCATGCTGCCCGAGCGCGTGTCGACCGACCTCGGGTCGCTGCGGCCTCACGAGGACCGGCCGGCCCTGGCGCTGCGGCTCGTGCTGGGGGCCGACGGGCACAAGCGGCGCCACGGCTTCCACCGGGTGATGATCCGCTCGGCCGCGAAGCTCAGCTACGCCCAGGCCCAGGCCGCCATCGACGGCGCGCCCGACGACACGACGGGGCCGCTGCTCGACGGCGTGCTGAAGCCGCTCTGGACCGCCTACCGCCTGGCGGCACGGGCGCGGGACGACCGCTCGCCGCTCGACCTCGACCTGCCGGAGCGCAAGCTCCTGCTCCACCCCGACGGCACGGTCGACCGGGTGGTGGTGCCGGAGCGGCTCGACGCGCATCGGCTGATCGAGGAGTTCATGATCCAGGCCAACGTCGCGGCCGCCGAGACCCTGGAGGAGAAGCGCCAGCTCCTGGTCTACCGGGTGCACGACGAGCCCTCCGCGACGAAGCTCAACGCGCTGGGCGAGTTCCTGCAGACGATCGGCATCAAGCTCGCCAAGGGGCAGGTGCTGCGGCCCGCGCAGTTCAACGGCATCCTCGGCCGGGTGAAGGACACGGAGCACGAGCACCTCGTCAACGAGGTGGTGCTGCGCTCCCAGGCCCAGGCGGAATATGCGGTCGAGAACTACGGCCACTTCGGCCTCAACCTGCGGCGCTACGCCCATTTCACCTCGCCCATCCGCCGCTACGCCGACCTCGTGGTGCATCGCGCGCTGATCCGGGCGCTCGGGCTCGGCCGCGACGGCCTGCCCGACATGACCGCCAAGGAGCTCGGCGAGACGGCGGCCCGCATCTCGGCCGCCGAGCGCCGCGCCATGGCGGCCGAGCGCGAGACGGTGGACCGCCTGATCGCCGGCTTCCTGTCCGAGCGGATCGGGGAGGTGTTCGACGCGCGCCTGTCGGGCGTGACCCGGGCGGGGCTCTTCGTACGGCTCACCCACACGGGGGCCGACGGCTTCGTGCCGGCGGCGCTGCTCGGCGACGAATACTTCTCCTTCGACGAGCCGGGCCGCGCCATGGTGGGCACCCGCACCGGCACGACCTACCGGCTCGGCGACACCGTCGAGGTCAGGCTCGTGGAGGCGGCACCCGTGGCGGGCGCGCTGCGCTTCGAGATCGTCGGCGGAGGGTCGCGGCGGCGCGGCGGCGACGCGCCCCGGAGGTCCGCCAAAGCCGGGCCGGCCTCGGGCGACCCGCTGCCGTGGCGGCGGCGGTCGCGGCACAACCGCTGAGGGCCCCGCTCCGTCACCCCGCTTCGGCCGGTGTTGACTTCGCGACGTCTCGCTTTAGTGTCCCGGCCCGACGATCCGCGCGGCTTCACGGCCGGCGCGGATCTCCTGTTTCACGATCCATCTCCCGTCGCCCCGGTGACGGCACCGCGCGAGGACGAGCCCATGGCCAAGGCCGCCACCATCAAGATCAAGCTCCTGTCGACCGCCGACACGGGCTTCTTCTACGTCACCGAGAAGAACGCCCGCACCAAGACCGACAAGTTCACCTTCAAGAAGTACGATCCCGTCGTGCGCAAGCACGTCGAGTTCAAGGAGACCAAGATCAAGTGATCCGACGGGGCGGGCGGGACGACGCCCGCCGGCCCGAGGGTCTGCCCTCGACCGCCGCCCCGGTCCAGTGATTGCCGCCGTCATGCCAAAAAGCCGCTCGGCGAACCGGGCGGCTTTTTCGCGTCCATCGACGAATCGGTGGCCGGTCGGAAGTGGCCCACGAGGAGGCCACTCTGACCACTTCCGAACCGGCCGACCCCACGGACCCAGGAGATGCGGCGGACCTGAGCACTCCGTAGGGTATTCCAGAGACGACGCGCGGTCGTCCGAACTTCCGTCGCCCATCGGGGTCTTGCGGCCCGCCGGCGACACTCAAGAACTTACCGTGCAAACCTTTACATCATCTAACCGAGAGTCAAGAAGGCAGCGGCGCCTCCCGGCGGCTTTGGGTGCAAAAAAATCGGACACCCGCGCCGGTTCCACCGAAAGGAGTAATCCGATCGGGTCAGGCGGCGTCGGCCGACACGCAGTTGCGACCCTCGGCCTTGGACCGGTAGAGGGCGCGGTCGGCGCGCTTCATCATGGCGTCGGCCTCGCGGCCGTTGCGGCGCTCGGCGATGCCGATCGACACGGTGACGGGGATCTCCCGGGCGCCCCCGTCGATCGGGAAGGGAGCGTCGCCCACGGCCTGCCGCACGCGTTCCGCCACCTTGCCGGCGACGTCGAGCCCCGTCTCCGGCATGACGATGATGAATTCCTCGCCGCCCAGGCGGCACAGCACGTCGCCCCCCCGGATCGTCGCCTTCACGCGCCCCGCGAAGCCCCTGAGCACGTCGTCGCCCGCATCGTGCCCGAAAGTGTCGTTCACGGATTTGAAGTGGTCGATGTCGAGGATCATCAGTGCCAGCGGCCTGTCGCCGTCGGCCGCGGCGTCCACCATGCCGGGCAGGTGCGATTCCAGGTAGCGCCGGTTGTGGATCCCGGTGAGCGGATCGGTCACGGCCATCTGCAGCGACGCCTGCATGATGCCGCGCAGCCGGTCGCCGTGGCGCTTGCGCCGCAACTGGGTGCGGACGCGGGCCATGAGCTCGTTCCGGTCCACGGGCCGAATCAGGTAGTCGTTGACGCCGAGGTCGAGCCCGCGGACGATCCGCGCCCGGTCTTCCGCCTCGGCGAGCAGGAGGATGGGCAGGTCGCGCGTGCGCTCCAGCGAGCGGACCTGCCCGCAGATCCGCAGCGAATCGTGGTCCTTCAGGGTCGAGCTGACGATCAAGAGATCGTAGCCGCCGGTCGCGGCCCGGAACAGGGCCTCGTCGGGGTCGGATTCGAGGTCGACCGTGTGGGTCTGCGACAGGGCGGCGACGAGCCGCTCGGCGGAACTGGTACTGTCCTCGACCAGAAGCAGGCGCCCTCTCCCGTCGCCGTCCGGCAGCACGCCGAGCGTCCCGGCGGGCTGGAGGCCCAGGCTGGCGGACGATTCCACCTGGCGGTGAAGTTCGTCCACCACCTGTTTCAGCCGGGCCAGCGAGCGGACGCGGGCCATCAGCGACAGCTCGTCCACCGGCTTCGTGAGGAAGTCGTCGGCACCGGCTTCGAGCCCGCGGACGCGGTCGGCCGCCTGGTCGAGCGCCGTCACCAGCATGACCGGGACGTGCGCGGTCGCGGGGTCGGCCTTGAGGCGGCGGCACACCTCGAAGCCGTCCATGCCCGGCATCATGACGTCGAGGAGGATGACGTCGAAACCCGTCCGCGCGCAGAGCCGAAGGGCCTCGGCCCCGTCACCCGCGGTGCGGACGTCGAAATATTCGGCCGACAGACGCGCCTCGAGGAATCTCACGTTCGGCAGCACGTCGTCGACGACCAGGATCCGCGCCGTCATGCAAGGGCCCCTCAACCGTCGCCGAGATAGTTGCGCACCGTTTCCAGAAACTTCACGACGGAGATCGGTTTCGACAGATAGGCCTCGCAGCCGCCCTGCCGGATCTTCTCCTCGTCCCCCTTCATGGCGAAGGCCGTGATGGCGATCACCGGGATGGCCCGCAGGTCGTCGTCGTCCTTCAGCCACTGCGTGACCTCCAGGCCGGAGACTTCCGGCAACTGGATGTCCATGAGGATCAGGTCGGGGCGGTGCTGGCGCGCCAGCCGGAACGCCTCGTGGCCGTTGCGGGTCTGCACGGTCGCATAGCCGTTGGCCTCCAGCAGATCGCTGAAGAGTTTCATGTTGAGTTCGTTGTCTTCGACGATCAGGATCGTTTTCGACATGGGTCCCAGCGTTTCGATGGCTTCAGGCCTGTGCCCGGTTGAGCCCGGCGGGCCGCGCGGCGGCCGGTTCGGTCAAGGGAGCGTTAGCCCATCGCGAACGAATCGACCTATGGAAAACTGCAATCATGAAAAACGGACTGCCCGGTTCGCCGAAACGAATGCCTCCAGCCGCCGCCGACGCAGATCTTCTTGCCATTCAAGCCTTAACATTCATCGGCAGCAACCCCGATCACGCCGAGCGCTTCTTCGCCCTCTGCGGCGTGGCGCCGGCCGGGCTGCGGCAGGCCGCCGCCGATCCGGACTTCCTGCTCGGCGTGATGGATTACCTCCTCGGAGACGAGCCCCTGCTCCTGCTCTTCGCCGACCACGCGGGCGTGCCGCCCGACGCCGTCGTGCAGGCCCACGACCGCATGACGCGCCGCTGACGTTTCCCCCGGCGTCACTTCGCGCAGGCGGGCTGCTGCGGCACGGTGAGCTGGTCGAGGGCGCCCGCGAGGACGAAGTCGCCATAGTCGAGCTTCAGGGCGCGCGACACGCCGTTCTCGTAGAGGTCGGAGGAGAGCACGTAGTCGGGCTGGTCCTTGCCGGCCTCGAAGTAGCTGATCACCACGGGCCAGCGTCGCAGGTCCCTCGTGGCCTCGGCCTTGCCGGCGGCGTCGTCGGGCACGCCCCGCAGCGCCGCCCCCATGATGGTCAGCGTGTGGTAGAGCTTCCGGCCGGTCTCGGAGCCGTCGTAGACGTCGGCCGACAGGATCTTGTCCCCGTGCTCGGCCGCCGCGATGATGCGACGCAGATGCTCGGTGGGGAACAGCACCTCCGAGCCGAAGCTGGCGTGGCCCTCAGGCTGCTTCACGTCGACGGTGATCTTGCCGTCCGGCGCCCGCTCCGCCCGGCCGACGAGGTCGCTCGCCGTGGTGTCGTCGACCGACGTCTTGGTCTTGAACGTGAACTGCTTCGCCGCCCCGTCCTCGAAGGTGTTGGAGCGCATGTCGTTCAGCTTGGAGTCGCCCTCCGTCGGCTGCACCTCGATGAGTTGCCGGAAGTTCGTCGTGTAGCCGTCGCAGCGCGATCCCGTGAAGTCGTAGTCGATGACGCCGGCCGCCGAGGCGGGGGCGCCCGAGCCCTTGGCGCTCAGCAGCGTGAGCTTGTAGACGGCGTGGTGCGCCGCCATGGACACGACGTCCGGGGCGGCATCGTCCGCAGCGCGGGCGGCGGCGGGGAGCGCGCAGGCGGCGAGCGCGGCGAGGCAGGCGGACTGGAAGCGGTTCACGTCGGACTCCGTGGGACGGCTCAGGATCGATCGCCGACGTGGCAGAACTGAGGGCTCCCACGGAAATAAGTTCTTCGATCGAGGGGCTGCTCATCCCTCCCATCAGAAGCGGCAGGATGTCGTGGGTTCGCCCACGAAATCCTGCTGAGGCACCTCCGGGGCCAGCATCGGGCGCGAAGCGCTTATGTTCGCGGCGGCCCCGAGATGATGGCGGAGCGCGGCGGCTTCGACTAATCAGGCTCGCGAGTCGGGCGGGCGGGCCGCCGGGACGCACCACAGCCTGCCCCGCGCTTCGGGGCACCACGGAGACGACACGATGGCGACGATCGAGGCCCGCCTGACGGAGCTCGGCATCACCTTGCCGGCCGCGGCCGCGCCGGTGGCGAACTACGTGGCCTTCGTGCTCGGCCATGGCACGCTGGTCGTGTCGGGGCAACTGCCCCTCGGGCCCGACGGCAAGCTCGACCCGGCCCACAGGGGCAAGCTCGGGGCGGAGGTGCCGGGCGAGGCGGGCCGGGCGGCGGCGCGGTTCTGCGCCATCAACGTCCTGGCCCAGGCCAAGGCCGCGCTGGGCGACCTCGACCGGATCGAGCGCTGCGCCAGGCTCGGCGGCTTCATCAACGCCGCGCCCGACTTCACCGACCTCGCGCTCATCATGAACGGCGCCTCAGACCTCATGGTCGAGGTGCTGGGCGACGCGGGGCGCCACGCGCGCTCGACCGTGGGGGTCGCGTCCCTGCCCCTCGGCGCCGCCGTCGAGGTCGAGGCCCTGTTCAGCCTCCGCGCGTGACGTCCCCGCCGAACGCGCCGGACTGGCTCGTCCGGCACCCGATCGCCCACCGCGGGCTGCATGACCGCGGGCGCGGCAGGATCGAGAACTCGGCCGCCGCGGCCCGCGCCGCCATCGCCCTCGGCTGCGCGGTGGAATGCGACGTGCAGCCCACGGCGGACGGCGAGGCCGTCGTGTTCCATGACTTCACCCTCGACAGGCTCACCGCCGCCTCCGGGCCGGTCGCGGGACGGCGCGCCGCCGATCTCGCCGACCTCGAACTCATCGGGTCCGACGACCGCATCCCGACGCTGCCGGCCTGGCTCGACCTGATCGGCGGGCGGGTGCCGCTCGTCTGCGAGGTGAAGAGCCGGTTCGACGGCGACCTGCGCCTCGCCGACCGCGTGGCCGAGATCGCGGCCGGCTACGACGGCCCGCTGGCGATCAAGAGCTTCGATCCCGGCGTGATCGCGCATCTCAGGGGGCGCGGGCTGACGCGCCCGCTCGGCATCGTGGCCGAGGCCGACTACGGCGATCCCGAGTGGGACCACCTGTCGCCCGACACGAAGCGCGACCTGGCCCACATGCTGCATTTCGCCGACACCCGGCCGGACTTCCTGTCCTACCGCGTCCACGACCTGCCCCACGCCGTGCCCCACCTGTGCCGCGTCGCGATCGGCCGGCCCGTGATGGCCTGGACGGTGCGCACGCCCGATCAGCGGCAACGCGCCGCAAGATGGGCCGATCAGATGGTGTTCGAGGGTTTCGTGCCTTGACGCGGCGTCCTCAAGCGGGAGGTTAGGGTCCATCCGAGATCGAAGGCGCCCATGACCTCCACGATCACCATCCAGGTCGCGACCTCGATCGCCGCCATCGACGCCGCCGACTGGGACCGCTGCGCCAATCCGCCCGCGCCCCCCGCCGCCGAGGGCGAGCCGGCCGACCGCGCGGGCGAGCGCTTCAACCCGTTCCTGAGCCACGCCTTCCTGAAGGCGCTGGAGACGTCGGGCTCGGTCGGCAACAGGACGGGCTGGTCGCCCGCCCACGTCGCCGTCGAGGAGAAGAAGCGCCTCGTCGCCGTGGCCCCCACCTACATCAAGACGAACAGCCAGGGGGAATACGTCTTCGACCATTCCTGGGCCGAAGCCTTCTCGCGCGCCGGCGGCCGCTACTATCCGAAGCTCCAGGTGGCGGTGCCCTTCACGCCGGCGACCGGGCGGCGCTTTCTCGTGGCGCCGGGGCAGGACGTCGAGGCCGCCCATGGCGCGCTGACGGCCGGGCTCCGCGCCCTGCGCCAGGAGGTGAAGGCGTCCTCGACCCACGCCACCTTCGTGACCAAGGCCGAGTGGGACAGCTTCGGGGCGCTGGGCTGGCTGCAGCGCACCGACCAGCAGTTCCACTTCGTCAACGACGGCTACGCGGGCTTCGACGACTTCCTGACCGCCCTCGCCTCCCGCAAGCGGAAGTCCATCAAGCGGGAGCGCCGGGACGCGCTCGCCCCCGGCATCACCATCGAGCACCTCACGGGCCGCGACATCCGCGAGGAGCACTGGGACGCCTTCTTCGCCTTCTACATGGACACGGGCTCGCGCAAATGGGGGCGGCCCTACCTCAACCGGCGCTTCTTCACGGCCATCGGCGAGAGCATGCCGGAGCGCATCCTCCTGGTGATGGCCAAGCGCGCCGGGCGCTACATCGCGGGCGCCATCAATTTCATCGGCGACGACGCGCTCTACGGCCGCAACTGGGGCGCCATCGAGGAGCACCCGTTCCTGCACTTCGAGGTCTGCTACTACCAGGCCATCGACTTCGCCCTGGCCCGCGGGCTCGGGCGGGTGGAGGCCGGCGCCCAGGGAGAGCACAAGCTGGCGCGCGGCTACCGCCCCACCCCCACCTACTCGGTCCACGACATCGCCGACCCGCGCCTCAGCGCCGCCATCGCGGACTACCTCGACCGCGAGCGCGCCTACGTGGAGAGCGCGGTCGAGCAATTGGGCGAGCACCTGCCGTTCCGGCACGAGGACTGACGGCCTTCGCTCAACCGGGCCGTTAAACTTTTAGTGACCCGCCTCGCCCACCGTGTCCCTGCGGCCGTCGCCGTCCGGGAACACATCGATCCATGGCCAACAGGGCTCACCGCTTCCGCGCCGCCACGGCGGCCATCGCCGCCCCCCTCTCCATCGCCCTCGTGGCCCTCGCGGCCTCCGGCGCGCCGGGCCGCGCCGCCGAGAACTACGTCATCCCGTCGAGCGACGGCTACGGCATCGGCGACTGCATGCACGCCGGCGTCGACTGCGGGCGCGTCATCGCGGACGGCTGGTGCGAGTCGCACGGCCACGCCCACGTGCTGGCCTTCGGCACGGTCGAGGACGTCACGGGCTCGGTCCAGGCCAGCACGAAGCCCGAGCCGGTCGCGGCCGCCCCGGGCGACATCGTCATCCGCTGCGGCGATTGAGGGCGCCTCAGCTCTTGAAGGAATCCCCGCAGCGCGGCGGCTCGCCGGCCGTGCCCCAGGGCATGATGGGCACCGCCGAGGTCGAGTTCTTGGGCGAGCCCTCGATCAGCTTGTCGGAATAGACCATGTAGACCAGCGTGTTGCGCTTGGCGTCGCAGCCCCGCACGATCTGCATGTGCTTGAAGAAGAACGAGCGCTTCTCGCTGAACATCACGTCGCCCTGGGCGAGCTTGTCCTTGATGCGGATCGGTCCGGTCTGCCGGCAGGCGAGCGACACGTCCGACACCTCCTCGGCCACCCCGAAGGCGCCGGCGATGCCGCCCTTCTCCGGCACCGTGTAGAAGCAGGCGACGCCCTCGACCGCGGGGTCGTCCACCGCATAGGTGGCGAGCTTGTCGTTGGGCGTGAGCGCCCGCCACTTCGTCGACTCTCGGAAGATCAGGTCCGGCCCGTCGGCGGCCCGCGCCGGAGCGGGCAGCGCCGCGGCCGCGAGGGATGCGGCGAGCGCGAGGATGGCGGCGGAGCTGGCGTGAGCGCGCATGGCATGTCCCGTGGGTAGCGGACGCCGCGGCCGCGGCGTGCCCGAAGGGGCGGCGCGACCCTATCGTGCCGACCATGTTTCAGCCAAGAAGCTCGTCATCAACTCGGGCGATGACCAGCCATGATCGAACGAGACCGCAGCGAGCCGGCATGACGGGAGCCCGGCTCCCGTTCCGCCCCGGCGTCCTCGCCCTGGCGGCCCTCCTGGCCGCCCTCCTGGCCGCCCTGCCCGGCGCCGCGCGGGCGCAGGGCGTCGACTGCGCGGAACTGCGCGCCCAATTGGAGGCGGCCCGGCGCGGCGACGACGCCGGCCGCGTCGAGGCCGCCCTCCGCCAGCGGCGGGACGAGGCCGACCGCGCGCGGCGTGCGGCGGAGGACGGCGGCTGCAACGGCACCGGGTTCTTCGACGATCCCGACTCGGACCAGTGCCGCGCGCTGGTGCGGCGGGTCGAGCAGATGGAGGCGGGCCTGCGGCGCCTCCAGGATGAGGCGGCCCGCGGCGACCCCGCGGCCGACGACCGCCGTCGCGCCCTGACCGAGCAGGTGGAGGCCGCGTGCCCGGCCGAGGCGGACCTGCCTTCGGACGGCACGATGCCGGTCGACCCTGACGCCCCGACGGACGATGCGGCGCCGGCGCCGGCCGCGCATTTCGCCCGCGTGCTCTGCGTGCGCCGCTGCGACGGCGCCTTCTACCCGCTGGCCGTCGACGTCGCGGCGGACCGCCTGGGCGACATGGACCGCATCTGCCAGGCGCAGTGCCCGGCCGCGAACTCCTCCGCCTTCGGCAGCGGCGGGGAGGAGGACGTGTCCGGCGCGGTGGCGTCGGACGGCACGGCCTATTCGGCCCTGGCGACGGCCTTCAAGTTCCGCGCCGGCCCGACGCCGCAATGCGCCTGCCGCGCCCCGCACCAGAGCTGGACCGAGGCCCTGGCCGGCGCCGAAGCCCTGCTGGAGCCCCACAAGGGCGACGTGACGGTGACGCCGGCGCTGGCCGCCTCCATGGCGCGCCCCGTCCCGCTCCCTCCGGCCGCCACCCCGGCCCCCAAGGCACCCGCGGCGCGCAGAGCCGCCTCGGCCCCGAAGCCCGCGGCCAGGAAGGCCAGGGGCCAGCCCGACCCGCTCCGGGCCGTGCCGGTGCCCGACATCGATCCGGATCAGGACCTCACGCGGGCGTTCCGGCGATCCGACCCGACGCTCTGACCCGGCCGATCAAGGGCAGGAGGGGCCTGAGGTCCGGCCCCGCGTCCCGGCCCGTCAGGGCGAGGCGCAGGGGGTGGAACAGCGCCCTGCCCTTGAGCCCCGTCTCGGCCCGGAGCGCGCCTGTCCAGGCCGTCCAGGTGTCGACGTCCCAGGGCTCGGCGGGCAGCAGCGCGGCGGCCCGGTCGAGGAAGGCCCGGTCCTCGACGACCGGCACGACGACGCCCTCGACCACGCCCCACCACGCGGCCGCCTCGGAGAATCGCACGAGGTTGCCGCGCACGGCCTCCCAGAAGGGCTCGGCCTTGGGGCCGGCGACGCCGAGGGCGGCGAGCCGCTCGGCCATGGCCGCGAAGGGCAGGCCGTGCAGCGTCCTGGCCGACAGGGCGTAGAGTTCGGCCTCGTCGAACCGGGCGGGGGTGCGGGACAGGCGCGACAGGTCCACCTCGGTGCCGAGTTCCTCCAGGGAGGCGACGGGCCGGATGGCCGAGGACGAGCCCGTCAGCACCGCCATGGCGGCCACCGCCAGCGCCTCGACGCCGTCCTCGCGCAGTGCCCCGACCGACAGCGCGCCCGAGCGCTTGCTGAGGCCCTCGCCCGAGGCCGTGACGAGGAGGTTGTGGTGGGCGAAGGCGGGCGGGACCGCCCGCCCCAGTGCCGCGAAGAGCTGGATCTGCACGGCCGTGTTGGTGACGTGGTCCTCGCCGCGGATCACGTGGGTGATGCCGAGCGCGATGTCGTCCACCACCGAGGGCAGCGTGTAGAGGTAGGTGCCGTCCTCGCGCAGCAGGACGGGGTCGCTCAGCGACGCGCAGTCGATGCGGCTCGGCCCACGCACGAGGTCGTCCCAGACCACGGGGGCGCCCTCCAGCCTGAAGCGCCAGTGCGGGCGCCGGCCCTCGGCCGCGAGGTCCGCGCGCTGCTCCGGCGTCAGCGCCAGGGCGGCGCGGTCGTAGACGGGCGGCAAGCCCCGCGCCTGGAGGCGCTTCCTGCGGCGGTCGAGTTCCTCGGCGGTCTCGTAGGCGGGGTAGAGCCGGCCGTCCCGCTTCAGGCGCTCGACCGCGGCGGCGTAGAGCGCCGTGCGGTCGGACTGGCGCACCACGAGGTCCGGCACCACGCCGAGCCAGCCGAGGTCCGCCTCGATCGCCTCGGCATATTCGGCCCGCGACCGCTCCGCGTCGGTGTCGTCGAAGCGCAGCACGAAGCGCCCGTCCCGCGCCCGCGCGAAGAGGTAGTTCAGCAGCGCGGGCCGCGTGTTGCCGATGTGGATGCGCCCGGTGGGCGACGGGGCGAAGCGGACGACGGGGTGGGACATGGCGGTTCTATCGCCGACCCGCCGCGGCGGCGCAACGATGCAGGGCGCCGGCGGAGAGACTTCGCCATCGCGAGCGGCCGGTCAGGCTTCCCGCATCGATCAGTGCTGCGCTTTGCCGGCCTCGTCCATCTGCAACGAGCGCTCATTCGCAGCGCTTATCGATGTGGGTGCCCTCAGGCGGCCCGCGCAGGCGGGCCGGCGGCCGTGAGGGTCGCGACCTCGTCGTCGGTGAAGACGCGGCTGCGGGTGAGGAAGCGGACGCCCTCGGGCGCTTCCGCCGAGAAGCCCGACCCGCGCCCCGGCACGACGTCGATGATGAGCTGGGTGTGTTCCCAATATTCGAACTGGGCGGCGCCGATGTAGAACTCGCAGCCGCCGATCTGGCCCAGCAGCACGTCCTGCGGGCCGACCCTGAAGTCGCCCACCGGGAAGCACATGGGGGCGGAGCCGTCGCAGCAGCCGCCGGACTGGTGGAACAGCAGGGGGCCGTGCTGGACCTTGAGGCGCGCCAGCACGTCGGCGGCCTTGTCCGTGATCTCCACCCGCGCCACCATGCCGCCCTCCCCGAAACGCGACGGCGCGGGGATGGGCCCCGCGCCGGATGGTGATGGCCTCAGAAGAAGCCGAGCGCCTTGGGCGAGTAGCTGACCAGCATGTTCTTGGTCTG
>CAXTBR010000034.1:0-491 GCA_964242785.1 uncultured Lichenihabitans sp.
GTGATGGTGCCGCCGAGCGCGTTGGTCAGGTTGCCCGCCACAACGGCCACGCCGTTGCCGGCCGTGCCCGTGACCTGTCCGGCATTCGTCACCGCCGCCGTCCCCGCGGCCTCGATGCCGTCGAGCGCCCCGGTGATGGCGGCCGTGGCGGCATTTGCGACCTGGCCCGCGCCGATCGCGACGCCGACGCCGTTGGCTGCCCCGGCCTGGATCAGGCCGCCGGCGCTGTTGGTCAGCGTGCCGAGGTCGAGCGAGGCGCCGATGCCGCCCGCTGCCGTCGCGCCGATCGTGCCGCTGTTGGTGATGCTGGAGGGCGTGCCGGGGGCCGTGCCGGTGACGGAGACGCCGAGCGCGCCGCCGGTGATGCCGCTGGTGTTGCCGACCGTGCCGCCCCCCGCGAGGGCGACGCCGATGCCGGCCGTGCCCGTCACGGTGCCGGCGTTGGCCACGATGCCGAGGCCGGCCGCCACCAGAATGCCGTCGGCGTCGCC
>CAXTBR010000034.1:501-38987 GCA_964242785.1 uncultured Lichenihabitans sp.
GCCCGTGATGCTGCCGCCGCTGTCGTTGGTGACGGCGCCGCCGAGCGTCAGGTCGATGCCGCTCACGGGGGCCGCGCCCAGGCCCAGGAGCGGCAGCACCAGCGTCCCTCGGCCGAGGATCGTGCCGCCGTTGAGGACCTGCGCGCTCGCGCCCTGCGCCACGATGCCGTCGCCGGCGCTCAGGCCCAGAAGGGAGCCGAGGGTCGAGAGCAGGTTTCCTGAGAGGGTGACGCCCGCCCCGACCGTGACGGGGCTGTCGGCAGCCGTCGCGACGACGCCGCCCGTGACCGGCGGGAGGATCCCGAAACTGCCGACCGTGATGTTCAAAGCCATCTTCCACTCCACCCGATGCGACTTCATCCGAAGCCATCTGCGTGGAGCCATGAAGAGATGCGGGGCTGTAAGCAGTCCTACATCGATAAAAGACCCCTGTTTCCCGATTTGAAACAGTGATCGATCGAGAGAGGGCCGATCTATTGAACACCGTTGCCACCTGACTTGAACGGCATGCTTCGAGCATCGGCTCTTCATGGGCCCTTAGCCGAGCGCCGTCCTCACCGGGAAAGGGAACCTCCGCAGCGGCTTGAGCACCGTCGCTTCGTCATCACGCCCGGCGCGGTGGTGTCCGGCGCTTGATCGAGGGTCCGTGCCCCATTGCATGGCGGGCAACATGCGGGTCCGGACGGGTCCGGCCCCCGTCCCGGAGGCCGCCGGCGCGGGTCCGGCCGGGATGCTGTGCCGCGACGTGAGCGCGGCGAAAGGCGGGCGCCGGCCGCGCGGCGACACCCCGACGGTCCAACGCGGGGTTGAGGCCCTGGAGCTTGCAACCGAGGCAAGCGCCGCCGCGACCCTGTCGGGGCGGAGTTTTCTCGATCACAAACGCGTGATCGACCTGCGGTCCGGGCCCAGGCGCCCCGACCCCGCGGGCCGAAGGCTCCCCCTCAGGCCGCCTTCTCGGGCCAGGGGCACAGGTCCGACACGATGCAGGTGGGGCACAGCGGCCTGCGGGCCGTGCAGGTGTAGCGGCCGTGCAGGATCATCCAGTGGTGGGCGCCGCCCATGAACTCGGCCGGCACCGCCGCTTCGAGCCCGAGTTCCACCGCCAGGGGCGTCGCGCCGGGCGCGATGGCGAGCCGGTTGGCGACCCGGAACACGTGGGTGTCGACCGCGATCGTCTCCGCCCCGAACGCGACGTTCATCACCACGTTGGCGGTCTTGCGGCCGACGCCGGGCAGCGCCTCCAGCGCGTCGCGGTCGCGCGGCACGGCGCCCCCGTGGCGCTCGGCCAGCAGGGCGCAGAGCGCCATGACGTTCCTGGCCTTGCTGTTGTAGAGCCCGATCGTCCTGATGAAGCCGCGCAGCCCCGCCTCGCCGAGCTCCAGGATGGCGGCCGGCGTGTCCGCGACGGCGAAAAGCGGTCCCGTCGCCCGGTTGACGCTGACGTCGGTCGCCTGGGCCGACAGGACGACCGCCACGAGCAGCGTGAAGGGATCGGAATAGATGAGCTCAGTCCTGGGCTCGGGATCGGCGGCGCGCAGGCGCGCGAAGATCGCGTGGACCCGGCCCGCGCCCTGGTCCGGGCCGCCGTCCGGCACCGCCGCGGCGACGGGTCGCGTCCCGCCGGGGGCGCCGAGGTCGGCGACGGCGGGCGATGCGGGGAGGGACGTCTTTCTCCGGGCCATGCGGGTCCTATAATGGGAAGCGCGGGGCGCGGCGCCGCGGCTGATCACGGGAGATCGCAGCATGTCGGATGCCGATCCCGCCGACCAGGTGCTGTTCTCGGCGCGCCTGCGCCCGCACCGCTCCCTGACGAAGCGGCAGTTCCACTGGCTGCTCGTCGCGGTGGCGTCGGTGAGCTTCGCCGCGACGCTGCCCTTCGTCATCATGGGAGCCTGGCCGGTGGCGGGCTTCATGGGCCTCGACGTGCTGCTCGTCTACGTGGCGTTCCAGGCCAATTTCCGCGCCGCCCGCGCCTATGAGGACGTGGAGGTGACGGTGCTCGAACTGATGCTCGCCAAGGTGAACCCGAAGGGCGCGCGGGCCGAGTGGCGCTTCAACCCTTCCTGGGTGCGGCTGGAGCGCCGGGATCACGTCGAGTTCGGCACCCAGCGGCTCGACCTCGTGGCGCGCGCCGACCGGATCGAGGTGGCGTCCTTCCTGGGCCCCGACGCCAAGGGGCGTTTCGCCGACGACCTCGGCCGGGCGCTGGCCCAGGCGCGGCGGGGATACCGCCGCGATTGATGCGGCGTGCCGCGGCGATCGTCAGTCGTCCTGCCGGGCGTCGATGAGGGCGTTGAGCACGTCGATCGCCATCCACGGCTTGCCGATGTAGCGCACCCGCGGCCCGAGTTCGGCGGGGCGGTCCGTGAACTGGCCCGAGGTGACCACCACGACGATGTCCGGGTGCGCCTCCGTGATGGCCCGCGCGATGCGGAGGCCGTCGGTGGCGCCCACCAGCCTGATGTCGGTGAAGACCGCCGCGACCGCGTCGGGATGGGCCCGGACGTGGGCGAGCGCCCGGTCGCCGTCGTCGAAATCGACCACGTCGAGCCCCGCCGCCGCGAAGGTCTCCACCGCATATTGGCGGAGCAGCGGCTCATCCTCGATGACGACGATGGTGCGGTCCATGGCGGGATCCTCCGGCAGGGCTCCGGCCCTCCCCGGGAGTCGTCCGACGCCGCGGGCCGGCCGTCAACGCCGGGGCGGGCGAATCGGGGCGGTTCCGGACATCGAAGCGGCGGGCTGCGCTACTCCGCCGCCACCCCGAACCGCAACCCGCCCTCGCCGCATCGCGACACGGTGGCGAGGACGAGGTAGGTGGTCGAGCAGGCGACGGGGGGCGAGCGCAGCGCCACCGGCTGGCCCCTGCGCGGCACGGCGGCCGCCTCCTGCGGAGGGGCGGGATGCGCGCATCCCCCGAGCAGCGCCAGCGCCGCCAGCGCGATCCATCCCGTGACGCGTCGCATCCTGCCACTCCTCCAGTCCCCGGACCACGGCGCGGCGATCCGCGCGGGGCCCCTCACTCAAGCTGGCCTAGCATCGACCGATCGATCCCGCGAGCACGCGGGCGACACGGTCCGCCAGCAAAATGACGCGATCGCGCGGTTCGGGCGCGATCCGCCTTTCCTTCGGCCTCCCCGATGCGTCAGCGCCCGAGCCGGCGCACGAGATCCGCGACGATCCCCTCGGCCGGCCCGTCGGACGGCACCGTCATGACGTCGGTCTCGTCGGCCCCCGGCCGCTCCAGCGTGTCGAACTGGCTCCGCAGCAGGGTCTGCGGCATGAAGTGGTGGGCGCGGCGCTTCAGCCTCTCCTCGATCACGGCGAAACCGACGTCGAGGAAGGCGAAGCGCACGGTCCCACCGGTGCCGGCCCGCAGCCGGTCGCGGTAGGAGCGGCGCAGGGCCGAACAGGCCAGCACCACGCCGCGGGTGTCGCGGGCGCCCGCGACGAGGGCCTCGGCCACCTTGTCGAGCCAGGGCCAGCGGTCCGCGTCGTCGAGCGGCGTCCCGGCGTGCATCTTGTCGACGTTGCTCTGCGGATGGAGGTCGTCGCCGTCGCGGTAGGGGAGGCCGATCCGCTCCGCGAGCTGGGCCGCGACGGTCGACTTGCCCGAGCCGCTGACCCCCATGACGACGAGTGCCAGGGGAGCGTCGCGGTCGGGGACGGTGGGTTCGCTCGGCATGGGATCGGCTCCGTGGGAGGGAGGGGCGGCGCGTCACGCCACCCGGTGGCGCGCCGCGGCCTTTCGCACCGGGACGATCCCGGCCTCCGGCCGCGCCGCGGGGCGGTCGAGCAGGTCGCGGAAATACGCGATGGTGCGGGCGAGCCCGTCCCGCAGCGCCGTGGAGGGGCGCCATCCGAGCTCGGCCTCGGCGCGCGCGAGGTCGGGCCGGCGCTGGCGCGGGTCGTCCTGGGGCAGGGGGAGCAGCACGAGGCGCGAGGGCGACCCCGTCATCGCCACCACGGTCTCGGCGAGCTGCCGGATGGTGAACTCGCCGGGGTTGCCGAGGTTGACGGGGCCGGTGACGCCGCGCGGCGTCGCCATGAGCCGCAGCAGCCCGTCCACGAGGTCGTCCACGTAGCAGAAGGAGCGCGTCTGCGTCCCGTCGCCGTAGAGCGTGATGTCCTGGCCGCGCAGGGCCTGGACGATGAAGTTCGACACCACGCGGCCGTCGTCGGGGTGCATCCGCGGCCCGTAGGTGTTGAAGATCCGCGCCACCTTGATGTCGAGCCCGTGCTGGCGGTGGTAGTCGAAGAACAGCGTCTCGGCGCAACGCTTGCCCTCGTCGTAGCAGGACCGCGGGCCGATGGGGTTGACGTGGCCCCAGTAGCTTTCGGGCTGCGGGTGGACGGCCGGGTCGCCGTAGCATTCCGAGGTCGAGGCCTGCAGCACCCGCACCCTCAGGCGCTTGGCCAGGCCCAGCATGTTGAGCGCGCCGAGGACGCTGGTCTTGGTGGTCTGGACGGGGTCGGACTGGTAGTGGACCGGCGACGCCGGGCAGGCGAGGTTGTAGATCTCGTCGACCTCGACGTGGAGCGGGAAGCAGACGTCGTGGCGCAGCAGTTCGAAGCGCGGGTCCGTGAGCAGGTGGGCGACGTTGCGGCGCGAGCCGGTGTAGAAGTTGTCGACGCACAGGACCTCGTCGCCGCGCCTGAGGACGGCCTCGCACAGGTGGGAGCCGACGAACCCGGCTCCGCCGGTGATCAGAACGCGCTTGTCGGTCAAGTCTCTCTCCCGGGGGGCGCACCGGACGAGATCCGACGCTGAGCATCAACTTACCTTGCCGGGCCGCCGCGGCGCAAATCGCCCGCGCGTCGCGGACCGGGGGCAGCCGGATCGGGCGGGATCGTCAGACCGGGGGAGGGGCGGTCGTGCCGCGCACCACGAGCCGGGTCTCGATGGCCACCTGGGCGTCGTGCGGCCGTCCGGCGATGCGCGCCAGCAGGTATTCGCCCGCGCGCTGGCCGATCTCGTCGGCCGGGATCGCCAGGCTGGTCAGCGCCGGATGGAGGTGGGACGAGTCGGCGAGGTCGTCGAAGCCCGTCACCGACAGGTCGGACGGCACCCTCAGGCCGCGGGCCCTCGCCTCGACCAGGACGCCGTAGGCCAGGATGTCGCAACTGCAGATCACGGCCGTCGGGCGCGCCCCGGAGTCGAGCAGGCGCCCCAGCGCGGCCCGACCGCCCTCCATCGTCAAGCCGACCCGCATGATGCGCTCGGGCGGCAGCGTCACGCCGTGCGCCGCGAGGGCCGAGGCGACGCCGGCGATGCGCTCCTCGACGCGGTCGTTCTCGCGATAGTCCGCCACCGCCATGGCGAAGTCCCGGTGGCCGAGGCCGACCAGGAAATCCGCCACCTTGGCGATGGCGGCTCGATTGTCGAAGCCGATGACGGGGTGCCTCGACCGGGGCACGAACGTGTAGGTCGTGACGTAGGCGACGTCCTGCGCCTCCAGCATGGCGTAGAGTTCGAGCCGACGCGCGTGGCCGACCAGCACGAGGCCGTCGATGCCGCGCTCGGCGAGGAGGCGGGCCTGGAACAGCTCCTGGTCCAGCGAGTAATCCGACGTCGTCAGGAGCAGGGAATGGCCGTGCTGCGCGAGCGTCTCCTGCAGGGTTTCGACGAACCCCGCGTAGATGGGCTGTTTCAGGGTCGGCAGGATCAGGCCGACGATCTGCGAGCGTCGCGAACGGAGCGCGCGGGCCGCGCCGTTGCGCATGTATCCGAGATCGCGCACCGCGGCCTCGACCCTCAGCCGCGCCTCGGCGTTGACGCTCTGGGGCGCGTTGAGCACGCGCGACACGGTCGCGGCCGAACACTGGGCCCGCTTGGCGACGTCGCTCAGCCGAACCGTCGGGCGCTTCGCCTCGGCGGTCAAATCTCCCTGCCCCGCCCGACCCCTCGGTCGCTCGAGCCGACGCGGCCGGTCCCGACGATCCGCGGCGCATCGATCGGCTTCGGGTCAAGGATCGGTGTCATGCGGCAAAGCATCCGCTCGGGCCACGTCGCATGCCCGCACGAGAGGGCGGGCATCATATGACAGAGAACATCGTATTCACACATATGAACAAATTCGGTCGAGGGGCGAGTGTTTCGCCGCAAAACCGCGACATTATACCGCAGATCGACCCCGGTCCCGACGGGCACGCCGCGGCTCGGCGAGCCCGCCAACATGCCGCAATGGATCCGGACGGCAGTTTCGTTAGTGTTAGAAGGCCCAGGCCGCCGTCCGGCAGCGGACGTCGGCCCGGGTTTCGGAGCAACGATGCGGATGTCCGGGCGCGTTTCCCGCATCTTCGGTAGGAGTGGATTTGTCGATCACGGGTTCAGTGCGCGGCGAACGCCTCGGCGTCGCCATCGTGGGTCTGGGCGGGGCCGTCGCCACGACGGCGGTCGCCGGGATCGAGGCCCTCAAGGCCGGTTCGAACCAGCTCGACGGGCTGCCGCTGGCGCATCTGAACGTGCCCGGCCTCGCCAACTACAAGGACATCGTGTTCGGCGGCTGGGACGTGAACGGGGTCGATCTCGCGGCCGCGGCCGAGGAACACGGGGTGCTGGGCAGGGACGGCGCCGCCTCCGCCGACAAGCTCAGGAGCATGACGCCCTGGAAGGCCGTGGCGAGCCAGCAGTTCTGCCGCAACATCACCGGCCGCAACGTCGCGGCGGCCCGCAACCACCGCGAGGCCGTCGACATGATCGCCGACGACCTGCGCCGCTTCAAGGAGGAGAGCGGCGTCGACCGCGTCGTGGTGCTCAACCTCGCCTCGACCGAGTCCTGGCCCGACCTCACCCGCGACACGCTGAACTCCGTGGAGGCCTTCGAGCGCGGGCTCGACCGCGACGACGAGTCGATCGGCCCGGCGATGCTCTACGCCTATGCGGCCATCGCCGGCGACCACGCCTATGCCAATTTCACCCCGAGCGTCGCGGCCGACGTGCCGGCCCTGATGGCCTTCGCGAAGGACCGCAACGTCGCCATCGCGGGCAAGGACGGCAAGACCGGCCAGACCATGATGAAGACCGTGATCGCCCCGGCCCTGAAGTCGCGCGCGCTCCACGTCGACGGCTGGTTCTCGACCAACATCCTGGGCAACCGCGATGGCTTCGCCCTGCGGGATCCGGATTCGCTCCAGTCGAAGCTCAAGACCAAGGGCTGCGTGCTGGAGGAGATGCTGGGCTACCCGGTCGAGGACCACGTCGTCGACATCCGCTACTACCGGCCGCGCGGCGACGACAAGGAAGCCTGGGACAACATCGACGTCACGGGTTTCCTCGGCCAGAAGATGCAGATCAAGGTCAACTTCCTGTGCAAGGACTCGATCCTGGCGGCCCCCCTCGCCATCGAGATCGCCCGCGTCATCGGCCTCGCCTCGCGGCGCGGCGACGGCGGCGTGCAGGAGCAGTTGAGCCACTTCTTCAAGGCCCCGATGACCCGGCCGGGCCACAGGCCCGAACACGCCTTCCACCTCCAGGAGGCCATGCTCATGGACTGGCTCAACGTCGGCTGAGCCCCCCCGTGGATCACCCCACCGACGCCGCGACGGACGGGCTGAAGGCCCTGTTCGGCGAGATCGGCGACCTAAAGCGCGTCCGCTCGGCGGGGCGCGACGGATCGATCGCGACCCGGCTGTTCCGGGCCGCCTGGTCCGAGCTGACCGGGGGCGCCCCCGCGGCCGAGGTCGCGCGCCGCATCACCGCCCGGGCCCTGGCGGCGGCCCGCCTCGGCGACCTCGACCGGCCCCTGCTGACGGAGGCGGGCCTGCCGGCCGCGGACGTGAACGGCATCCTGTGCCGGGCCGTGGCCGAGATCGCCGGCGCCGTGCCGGAGCCGCTGCGCTCGGCGCTGGTCGGCGCCATCGCGGTGCCGCCGCCGAACCGGCCGGGGGCCGCGCCGCGCTTCGTGGCGCAGCTCGAAGCCCAGCCCCGCGCCGGCGTGACCTGCCCGGGGCGGCCCCGCATGGTGCTGGAGCCGGCCGAGAACCACGCCGAGCACTGCCTCGTCGTGGCGGTCTACGGCGTGATCCTGGCGCCGCGCTACGGCGCCGACCCCGCCACCGTGTTCCTGGCGGCGCTGGCCCACCATCTCCACAACGCCGGCATGCCGGATTCTGGCTTCACCGGCGAGATGCTGCTCGGCGACCGGCTCGGGGCCGTGATGGACCATTTCGTCGCTGACGCGCTGTCCTCGCTCGACACCGCGCTGCGCGGGCGCGTCGTCGAGGCCCGCGCCTGCCTCGCGGATGCCGGGACGCCCGAGGGCCGCGCCTTCCACGCCGCCGACGTCGTCGACCGCGTGATGGAGATCGCCCAGCACCTGCGGGCCTCCGCCCTCACCATGGACAGGGTGCTGGGCGACATGGCGCTGGTCCACGACGGCCCGGTGAAGCCGTTCCACGACCGCGTGCTGGCCGAGCTGCGGATCCCGTGACCGGCGACCTCTCCTGGGGCACGCTGCTCTCGCCCCTGTCGGGCGCGGCGCTGGCGCCCGACGGTCCCCACGCGCTGCGGGAGCCCGACGGCCGCCGCTGGCCCGTGGTGGACGGCATCCCCTACCTGCGCACGGGCCGCGGCGCGCTGGCGGCCGAGGCCCTGGCGCGGCTCGACGCGGGCGACCGCGCCGGCGCCCTGGCGCTCCTCCTCGCCGACCAGGACGATTGGTGGACCGGCCCGGCCCCGGACCCCGCCGGCCTCGCGACCTTGGTGCGGGACGCGGACCGCCTGACGCTGCGCGACGCCATGGGGCTGCTCGCCTTCGGCCGCGTCGGCGACTATTTCGCCCATCGCTGGAGCGACCCGACCTATCTCGCCGGGCTCGCCTTGATCGAGGCGCATCGCGGCCCGATCGCCTCGGCCTTCGAGCTCGCCTGCGGCATCGGCCACTACGGGCGCGAGTTCATCCGCCGCGGCGCGGGTTACGCGGGCGCCGACGTCGTCTTCGCCAAGCTGTGGCTGGCGCGGCACTGGGTCGTGGGCGCGGGGGCGCGGCTCACCTGCTTCGACGCGGCCTCGCCCTGGCCGGTCGCGGAGGGCGGCTTCGACCTCGTGCTGTGCCAGGACGCCTTCTATTTCCTCGAACCCAAGCCCGAGATCGTCGCGCGCCTGCGCGGGCTCGCCGCGGCGACGGGGTGGCTCGCGGTCGGCCACGTCCACAACCGCGAGGCCGAGAACCATTCGGCCGGGCGGGCCGTGACGGGTGCCGAGCTGTCGGGCTTCTTCCCGGACGGCCTCGTCTACGACGACGCCGAGCTGACGCGGGCGCTGGTCGAGGCGCGGGCGCCGGTGCCGCGGGCGCCGGACGCGCTTCGCCGCGTCGCGGCCTTCGCGGTGGCCTGCGGGCCGGGGCTGCGGCGCGACGCGCGGGCGCTCGCCGGCGGCTACGCGATGCCGCCCGAGGGTGCCGCGCCGGTGGTCAACCCGCTCTACGCGAGATCCTCGACGGCGCCGGACCACGCCCTTCTCCCCAGCGGGGAGAAGGTGCCTGCCAGGGCGGATGAGGGGGGATCATCCCCGAGCGTGCCGCCTCCCCCCTCATCCGGCGCTTCGCGCCACCCGGGTCCCATCCCGGCGAGCCGGGATGGGTGCCCGATTCTCCCCTCCAGGGGAGAAGGGGCTCGCGCCGAAGCCTTCGAGATCCGCTTCCCCTCCGAGCGCTACGCCGCCGAATACGGTCCGCTCGCCACCTACCCGTCCCGCTACGCCGCACCCGGCGACCCCGCGTCCCGCGCCGAGGCCGTCCGGCGGCGCGCGCTCGTCGACCTGCCGGAGCGCTGGTGATGGCGCTGGCCGACCCCGTCCGCTGGGGCATCGCGGGCTTCGGCTGGGTGGCGCGCGACTTCACCCTGCCGGCCATGCGGGCCGCGGGCCACGCCCTCGCGGCCGTCTGCGATCCCGATCCCGGAGCGCGCCGCCACGCCCGCGGCCTCGGCGCCGCGGCCTACGAGACCGTCGAGGAGCTCGCCGCCGACCCCGCCGTCGAGGCCGTCTACGTGGCGACGCCGAACCACCTCCACCGGCCGATGGTCGAGGCCCTGGCGCGCGCCGGCAAGGCCGTGCTCTGCGAGAAGCCGCTCGCCCACACCCTCGCGGACGCCGCCGCGATAATCGGGGCGGTCGAGCGCGCGGGCGTGCTCTACGGCACGGCCTTCGACCAGCGCCACCACCCGGCCCACGTCGCCCTGCGGGACGCGATCCGCGCCGGCGCGCTCGGCCGCGTCACCGCGGTCCGCATCGTCTACGCCTGCTGGCTCGGCGCCGATTGGGCGGCGGGCTCCGGGCGCGACAACTGGCGGGTGGAGGCCGGCAAGGCGGGCGGGGGCGCCCTGATGGACCTGGCCCCCCACGGGCTCGACCTCGTGGACTTCCTGCTCGACGAACCCCTCGTCCGCGTCGCGGCCCTGACCCAGGCGCGCGTGCAGGACTACGCGGTCGACGACGGCGCGGCCCTCATCGGCGCGACGGGGTCGGGCGTGCTGGCGCAGCTCCACGTCGCCTACAACTGCCCCGAGGGCCTGCCCCGGCGCCGGCTCGACGTGCTCGGCACCCGCGGCCAGATCGTCGCCGAGAACACCATGGGGCAGGACCCCGGCGGCACGCTGACCTTCACGGAGGGCGCGGCGGGCGCCGCCTCTCCGGTGCCCTTCGACGCCGACCTGTCGCCCTTCCTGGTCCAGGTCCGCGCCTTCGCCCACGCCCTGCGCAGCGGTGAAAGCTCGGGTTTCTCGGGCGCCCGCGACCTCGGCACGATGCGGCTGCTCGACGCCGCCTATCGTTCGGCGGCGCGCGCCGGGGCCGAACCCATCCTCGACACCACGGACGCCGGGAGCCGGCCATGAATCACCTGCCGGCGAATCACCTGCCGGCCGACCTGCCCGAGGCGGCCCGACGCTACATCGACGCCCTGCCGAGCGGCCGCTTCGTCGGCTTCCCGATGGCGCCGCTCGACCGCACCGGCGTGCCGGCCTGGAAGGTCGGGCTGTTCCTCGACGCCGGCCACGGCCTCGCGGGCGCCATGCCGTCGGGCTACGGCTACGGCACCACCGACGGCCAGGCGATCATCGGCGCGGTGGCCGAGATCGCCGAGATGATCTGCCCCACGCTGCGGCTGATGGGCGAGCCGCGCCGCATCGCGTCCTACGACGGCCTCGTCGGCGAGTTCGGCCGCGACCGCGTCGCCGATCCCCTGAGCCTGTGCCTGCCGGCCGGCAGCCCGGTGACGCGCGCCACGCCGCTCGCCTGGGTCGAGGCCACCCGCGCCCGTACCGGCGAGGGCGTGTGGGTGCCGATGGACGTCGCGGCCTGCGATTTCTTCGAGCTGCCGGAGGGCTACCGGCCCTTCACGACGCTCATCACCAACGGGCTCGGCGCCGGGCCGGACGTCGACTGGGCCCTCGGTCACGGGCTGCTCGAATGCCTGCAGCGCGACGGCAACGGCCTCCTGTTCCGCGCCCTCGACGAGGGCGTGCTGCTCGATCTCGACGGCGTTGACGTCGGCGCCGAGGCGCGCGCCCTCCTCGACAGGCTCGACGCCCTCGGCATCGAGGTCCTGCCGAAATTCGCCACCGACGAGTTCGGCCTCGCCAACCTCTACGTCGTGGGCCACGACCGCGGAACGCCGCGCGTGCCCATCATGCTGTCGGCCTGCGGGGAGGCCTGCGACCCCGACCCGCGCCGGGCGCTGCACAAGGCGCTGCTGGAGTTCTGCTCGGCCCGCGTGCGCAAGACCTACGGCCACGGCCCCATCGCCGAGGCGCTCAGCGTGGCGCCGGAGGGCTACGTCGACGACTTCGTCCGCACCGCCCTGCCGAGCCTGGAGCTGGAGGAGAGCCGCGCGCTCCGCGCCATGATGGACTGGACCGACATGGGGGCGGCCGAGCTCAAGCGCGCGCTCGACGCCTCGGTCTTCGCGGTGCGGCGGCGCAAGCCCTTCGCCGAGCTGCCGGGGGCCGGCGCACCCCCGTCCGGCGACGCCTCCGACACGCGGGCGCGGGGGCGCCTCGCCCGCGAGCGGCTGGAGGCGGCGGGCTTCGACGTGCTCTACGTCGACTGCTCGCCGCGCGACGGTGCCGTCGGCGTCGTCAAGGTGATCGTGCCCGGCCTCGAGGTCGAGACCATGAGCTACTACCGGATCGGCGAGCGCAACGCCCGCAAGCTCATCGAGCGCGGCTCGGCCCTGGTCGTCTTCGGCGAGGAGAGCGACACGCGCCGCCCCGTGCGGCTGTCCCCCGAGGCCCGCGACAGGCTGGCCGACGTGACGGGGGGGCGGGCGCCGCTGTTCGACACCGCCGAGGCCGACCGCATCGTGGGGCCGCTTTATCCGCTCTACCGTGAACCCGAAGCCCATCACGTCGCGTTCAGGCTCGGGCAGCGGGACGCCGCCGCGGGAGCCGCACCATGAGCCTGCGCTTCGCCTACAACACCAACGGCACGGCCTCGCACCGGCTGGACGACGCCCTGATGCTCATGGCCGAGACCGGCTATGCCGGGGTGGCCCTGACGCTGGACCACAACCACTTCGACCCTTTCGCCAAGGAGTGGGAGGCCGATGCGAAGCGCCTCGCCGGGCGGCTGCGCGGGCTGAAGTTTGGCTCCGTCATCGAGACCGGCGCGCGCTACCTCCTCGATCCGCGGGCCAAGCACGAGCCGACCCTCGTCACTGCCGACCCGGCGGGCCGCGCCCGCCGCATCGCCTTCCTGCACCGCGCCATCGACGTCGGCGGCATCCTCGGGTCGGAGGCCGTGTCCTTCTGGGCCGGCGTGCCGAAGCCCGGCGTCGATCCCGCCGAGGCCTGGGACTGGCTCCGGGCCGGGCTCGAACAGGTGGTGGCCTATGCGGGCCGGCGCGGCGTCGTGGCGGCGCTGGAGCCCGAGCCCGGCATGCTGGTCGAGACGGTCGACGACTACGCGCGGCTCGCCGCCGACCTCCCCGGGCTGAAGCTGGCGCTCGACACGGGGCACCTCCTCGTCACCGGCGAGCGCGACCCCGCGGAGGCCGTCGCGGCCTTCAAGGACCGGCTCGGCACCGTGACGATCGAGGACATGAAGCGCGGCGAGCACGTCCACCTGCCCTTCGGCGAGGGCGACATGGCGGTCCCGGCCGTGCTCGACGCGCTCGACGCCGCGGGCTTCAAGGGCCTCGTCTGCGTCGAGCTCAGCCGCGACAGCCACAGGGCCGACCTGATGATCCCGCAGGCCTTCTCCTACCTGCGGCTGTGCCGCCAGAACGTCCGGATCTCGCCCGCGCAGCCCGCGGCGTCCGGCCGCGTGGACGCGCTGGCATGAGGATCTGCTTCGTCTCCCGGCGCTATTTCCCCGCCATCTCGGGGATGAGCGTCTACGCCGTGAACCTGCTGCGCGAGCTCGTGCGGGCGGGCCACGACGTCACCATGGTGAGCCAGTACCGCGGCGACGCCTTCGGCACCCGCGTCTACGGCGGCGGCCCGCCCCCGCCCGTGCCGGGCGTGAGGGTGATCGGGCTGGAGCAGCTCGGCGAGCAGGCGTCCGGCGACTTCGAGCGCGACATCGACGCCATGGTCGGGACGGTCGCGGCCGAGCACGCCCGCCGCCCCTTCGACCTCCTCCATGCCCAGTACGGCTACCCGACGGGCTGGGCGGCGCTCCTCGCCGGCCGGCGCCTCGGCCTGCCGGCCATCGTGTCGATCCAGGGCGGCGACGGCCACTGGGTCGGCTCCTGCTGCGAGACGCACCGCCGCGCCATGGTGGAGGTGTTGAACCATTCCAACGCGCTGTTGATCGGCGGGACCAGCTTCATCGAGGAGGTGACGGAGCGGCTCGGCACGCGGCGCGACCGCTTCACCGTGGTGCCGGGCGCCGTCGACACGGAGCGGTTCCGCCCGGCCGACGAGGCGCGCGTCGGCGACGCCGCCGACCCGGTCCGCTTCCTCTACCACGGCCGGGTCGACCGGCGGAAAGGCGCGCTCGACTTCCTCGACGCGCTGGGGATCCTGCGCGACCGCGGCCTGCCGTTCCACGGCGTCGTGTCGGGCATCGGCCCCGACGTCGACCCCTGCCGCGAGCGCGCCGCGGCGCTCGACCTCGGATCCCGGGTGAGCTTCACGGGCTACGCCGACTACGACGCGGTTCCGGCCCTCTACCGGGACGCCGACGTCTTCGCCTCGCCCACCTACATGGAGGGCTTCTCCAACACGATCCTGGAGGCCATGGCCTGTGGCCTCCCCAACGTGTCGTGCCGGGCGGTCGGCGTCGTCGACTGCCTGCGCGACGGCGACAACGCCCTCCTCACCGAGCCCGGCGACGTGCCGGCCCACGCCGACGCCCTCGCGGCGATGATCCTCGATCCCGCCCTGCGGCGGCGCATCGCCCGCGCGGGGCTGGAGGAGTGCCGGCGGGTCTATTCCTGGTCCGCCGTCGGCCGGCGGATCATGGACGTCTACGCCCGCGTGGTGCACGAGCGGCCCGACCCCGGCTTCGACCCCGTGCTGCCCGCCTCGCCCGAATGCCGCTACCGGGCCGAACCGCACCTGCTGTGACGCCGACCGCGCTGGCCCTGTCGCCCCACCTCGACGACGCCGCCTTCTCCTGCGGCGGCACCCTGGCGCGGCTCGCGGGTGCGGGCTGGCGGGTGGTGGTGGCGACCGCCTTCACGGGGTCCGTGGCCGGCCCGTCCGGCTTCGCGCTGGCCTGCCAGCTCGACAAGGGGCTCGGGCCGGAGGTCGACTACATGGCGCTGCGGCGCGACGAGGACGCGGCCGCGATGCGGGCGCTCGGCGCCGAGCCGCTGTGGCTGCCGTTCCGCGAGGCGCCGCACCGCGGCTACGGCAGCGCCCCCGCGCTCTTCGCGGGCGTGCGGGACGACGACACGGTCGTCGACGACCTCGCGCCCGCCCTGTCGGCGCTGCTCGACCGGCACAGGCCGGCCCTGCTGCTGGCGCCGCAGGCCGTCGGGGCCCACGCCGACCACGTTCAGCTCCTGCGGGCGATGGACCGCGTGGGGATGCCCGCCCCGGTGCTGTGGTGGCGCGACTTCCCCTACGCGGTGCGCGACGCGAGCCCGCGCGAGCCGTTCCACGGCCGCATGGCGGCGCTGCCCGAGCGGGAGATCCCCCTGTCGCCGGCCGAGGCGGAGGCGAAGCGGCGGGCCTGCCTCGCCTATGCGAGCCAGCTCGGCTTTCAGTTCGGCGGCGCGGAGGCGCTGGACCGCCGGCTCGCGGCGGCGGGCGGGGTGGAGCGCTTCCGGTGCTCGGGCGAGATGCCGTGGATCTGAACGGGACGGTCCGAGCCCTCCCTGTGCCGGAGCGAGAGGCCGCTGTAACGTGGCGGCGTGACACGACGCTTCGCGGAGGGCTCTCCATGGCGCGACCCGACCTCATGCTCGCCCGCGTCGATGCCCCGCCGCCCATCGGCCCCCTGCTGCTCGTGTCGGACGGCCGCTGCCTCGTGGCGCTCGACTTCGGCGCGCCGGAGGATCGCCTGCTCGGCCTGCTGCGCGCGCGCTTCGGCCCCGACGCCGCCCTCGCCGAGGCCGAGGACCCGCAGGGCTTCGCGGCTGCCCTGCGCGGCTACCTCGACGGCCGCCTCGACGCGCTCGACGCCCTCCCCATCGACGGCGGCGGCTCGCCCTTCCAGAGGCGGGTCTGGGCGGCGCTGCGCGGGATCCCGCCGGGGCAGACCCGCAGCTACGGCGCCGTCGCGGCCGGCCTCGGCCGGCCCGGCGCCGCGCGCGCCGTCGGGCTCGCCAACGGCGCGAACCCCATCAGCCTCGTCGTGCCCTGCCATCGCGTGGTCGGCGGCGCCGGAGCGCTGACGGGCTACGCCGGCGGGATCGACCGCAAGCGATGGCTGCTCGATCACGAGAGGCGATGGGCCGGCGGCGGCCTGCCGCTCCTCGCCCGCGACGCCCTGCCGGTGCCGTGAGGGCGGCAGGCTTCGCCATCCGCGACTCCGATGCTAGTCCGGCTCCGGGGCGCTCCGCTCCGCCAGCGTCCGCTCCACCGCCTCGAACAGGAGCCCGGTCCCGGGCGATGCCGGCGCCCGCCAGGGGAAGGGCCGGGTCGGGGCCGCGCGGCTGTGGAGGGCGCTGAGCAGGCGCAGCGCCCGGGTGCCGGCGCGCCACCGGAGCGGCGAACGCTTCCGCTTCGCGGGTCGGTCGTCGCGGACGATGGTGGGTGCGGAGGGGCGGGTGGCGACGGGATAGGGCAGGATCCCGCGCACGCGGAGGCCGAGGTCCCAGCCGCGGTCGAAGGCGATGTCGTAGGGCATCCGCATCGGCAGCAGGCGGTCGAGCAGCGCCGCCGCGGCCGCCCGGTTGACGAGATAGGCCGCCGAGCCGGCCGACCGATGGGGCAGGGCGCAGAGGCGCCCGCCCGGCGGCAGCCCCCGGAGGGTCAGGCCGAGCGCGCCGTGGTGGGCCTCGAATTTGACGATGTCCCAATCGTCGGGCGACCCCGGCGCCGTGAGGACGTCGACCAGGGCGGAGGCCCGCGGCGTCACGTCGGCGTCGTCCTCCAGCACCATGGCCTGCGCGAAGCCCGAGGCGAGGAACAGCCGCAGGGCGCGAAGGTGGCTCAGGTAGCAGCCCACCTCCCCCATCAGCAGTTCGCGGCCGTGGGTCCCGAGGTACAGGGCCGGGTCGATCCCCGGAAGCGGGAGGGACAGGGCCCGGCCGTCGACCGCCGGGACGCGGATGGGGCGGATCCCGAGGGCGTCGAGGGCCCGCGCGACGGCGGCGAGGCGTTCGGGCGAGCGATCGAGGTTGAGCACGAACCAGCCCACGCCACCGCCGGGCCCCGGGGCGGACGCCGATCGAACCGTCGCTCCGTCCTGAAGATTCAAACGCCCTCCGGCCTTCGGCCGACAGCGGGGCAGGGCCCCGGAGGCGTCATCTTAGACTGAAACCGCCAAAACCTTCGACGCCGATCGTGAGGACCCGTCATCCCGATCTCGCCGATCCGTTCCAAATCGACAGTATCGGCTTCATAATGAAGAGGGGCCGTCAACATCCATTTCGCGGCTCTGCGAACTTTTCCCGAAACTGTGGCGTTAAGGCTTCGTCAACGGATGGAGACGGGACATGGACAAGTCGATGTGGATCGCCGCCGGTGCCTTCACGGCGTGGCTGATGATCGGCGCCGCGGCGATGATGTGAGGCGGCCATGAGGATGGCCGGGGTCGCTCGGGCGACCGGTGGGCCGGCGATCGCCGCCGTGCCGGAGTCCTGAAGGGCGCATCGCCATCGCGATGCGCCCTTCGCCTTTTCGAAGGGTGCCCCGACCGCACCTCACGCGTCCCGGCGAGGGGCCGAACCCACCCTGAACTCCACCGTCACGCCGCCGCCCGACACCACGCAGGCCACGACGCCGTCGACCCTGGCCTGTCCGGCGCCGTCCCTGAAGGTGAAGCTGTCGCCGAAACTGCGGCCGCCGCCCCACGGCGACCCGATCGTCGGCTCGGGGCCGAATTCCACCTCGTCGGGCTCGAAGCCCCTCTCGGCCAGCCGGCCGACCAGCGGCACCCGGCAGGCCTCGGCCAGGGCGTCGCTCCCCATCGCGGCGCGGACGAAGCGCCCGCCGTCGAAGCGGAGGTCGGCGAGGACCAGCGCGCTTCCCACCGCCACGGCGAGCAGCGCCCCCGCGCCCACCAGGGCCAGGCTCTTGCCGGCGGCGCGGAGGCGCCGGCGCGGCGCGGGCTTCGGGCTGGGGATCATGGGACGTCCGGGCCTGCGGATGGGGCGGCTTTAAGCGTTGCGGCCGCCGGCCCCCAAATCTATGGTTCGCCGCCTCAAAAAGAAACGGAGCGCCCCCATGGCCTTCATCTCCGACACGCTGGCGCGCGTCAAACCCTCGGCCACCATCGCGGTGACCCAGAAGGCCCGCGACCTGAAGGCCCAGGGGCGCGACGTCATCAGCCTGTCGGTCGGCGAGCCCGACTTCGACACGCCCGACAACGTCAAGGAGGCCGCCATCGCGGCGATCCGCCGGGGCGAGACGAAATACACGCCCGTGCCCGGCATCGTGCCGCTGCGCGAGGCCATCGCCCGGAAGTTCAAGCGCGAGAACGGCCTCGACTATCGGCCGACCCAGACGATCGTCGGCACGGGCGGCAAGCAGATCCTGTTCAACGCCTTCCTGGCCACCTGCAACCCGGGCGACGAGGTCGTGATCCCGGCGCCGTACTGGGTCAGCTACCCCGACATGGTGCTGATCGCCGGCGGCACGCCGGTGATCGTCGACACGACGCTGGAGCGGAACTTCAAGCTCCAGCCCGAGGACCTGGAGCGCGCCATCACGCCCCGGACCAAGTGGGTGCTGCTGAACTCGCCCTCGAACCCCTCGGGCGCCGCCTATTCGCGCGGCGAGATGAAGGCCCTGACGGACGTCATCCTGCGCCACCCCGACGTGTGGGTGCTGACCGACGACATCTACGAGCACCTCGTCTACGGCGACTTCACCTTCTGCACGCCGGCGCAGGTCGAGCCCGGCCTCACCGACCGGACGCTGACCATGAACGGCGTGTCCAAGAGCTACGCCATGACGGGCTGGCGCATCGGCTATGCGGCCGGGCCCGACCGGCTCATCAAGGCCATGGACATGCTCCAGGGGCAGCAGACCTCCGGCGCCTGCTCGATCGCCCAATGGGCCTCGGTCGAGGCGCTCGACGGCCCTCAGGACTTCATCCCGAAGAGCCGGGCGGTGTTCGAGGGCCGGCGCGACCTCGTCGTGTCGATGCTGAACCAGGCCCGCGGGCTTCAGTGCCCCTCGCCCGAGGGCGCCTTCTACGTCTACCCGTCCTGCGCCGAGCTCATCGGCCGCACGGCCCCCTCCGGCAAGGTGATCGAGACCGACGAGGACTTCGTCACGGAGCTGCTGGAGGCCGAGGGCGTCGCGGCCGTGCAGGGTTCGGCCTTCGGCACGGGCCCGAACTTCCGCATCTCCTACGCGACCTCGAACGCGCTGCTCGAATCGGCCTGCACCAAGATCCAGAACTTCACCGCCTCCCTGCGCTGAACGGCCGCCCTCCGGCTCGCGGCCGTTCCGCCACGGGTCGGGCGGAAACGGTGGGAGTGGGGCCACATTCGTCCCCTATGAGCCGGGCCGGTCGCGCGACGTCCGCGCGGCCGGATCGGGGCTCCCGTGGAGACCCTCGGACGCCGGAGAAGCATTCCATGGCCCATCGTCTCGGGGCGCTCGCCGCCTCTTCCCTCGGCGCCGCCGCGCTCCTCGCCGGCGTGGCGCTCCTGCCGGAGGCCGCCGTCGCCGGCCCGGTCGGACGGCTCGATTGCAACGTGTCGGGCGGCGTCGGCTTCGTCATCACGTCGCGCCGCGCGCTGAACTGCGACTATTCACCGTCGGGCGGCGCCCGGCATCAGCACTACGTCGGCACCATCAGCCGCTTCGGGCTCGACCTCGGGGCGCAGGGCCCCGGCCGCCTGACCTGGGACGTGGTGTCGCTCGGCGGCGCCGTGGGTCCGGGCGCCCTGGCCGGCACTTTCACGGGGGCTACGGCCTCCGCCACCGTGGGCGTCGGGGTCGGGGCCAACGCGCTGATCGGGGGCGCCGACGGCGGCCTCACGCTCCAGCCGCTGTCGATCGAATCCCAGTCGGGGCTCAACGTCGCGGCCGGCGTGGGCTCGCTGTCGCTCGAATACGCGCCCTGACCGATCCCCGCCGGGGTCAGGCGAAGAAGGCGCCGAGCGGCACCCGCAGCAGGTCGGCGAGCGACGTGAGCTGGCACACCGGGATGTGCAGCCGGCCGGACTCGTAGCGCGCGATCGTCCCCGGCTGCAGGCCGATGAGGTCCGCCACGGCGTCGATGCTGAGGTCGGCGCGCAGCCTGCAGGCGCGCAGCCGTCTGCCGATCCGGATGTCGAGGTCCTGCGTCATCGTGGAGGGCGAGGGTTGGGATGTGACGAACGGTCGCCTGAGTCGCCGTCCCTATAGCGCGACCGCGGCGGCTTGTCCGACACAAAATCGGGGAAATCGCGCGGTCGCGGCGGAGCCTTCCGCCCGCCTCGGGGCGGGGAGCTTCACGCCTGGTGGTGCGTCTCGGCCAAGCCGTGGACCGGGGTGGGGATGCCCTCCAGCCGCGCCTTGAGCTGCAGCGCGAGATAGAGCGAGTAGTGGCGCGACTGGTGCAGGTTGCCGCCGTGGAACCACAGCGCCTCCTGGCGGGTCGGCTTCCACATGTTGCGGAGCTCGCCCTGCCACGGGCCCGGATCCTTGGTGGTGCCGGAGCCGAGGCCCCAGCACCTGCCGACCTTGTCGGCCACCTCCGGGCTGATGAGCCTGGCGGCCCAGCCATCCATCGAGCCGTAGCCCGTCGCGTAGACGATGACGTCGGCGGGCAGCTCCGTGCCGTCCGTCAGCGCCACGCCGGTCCGGGTGATGCGCTCCACCTGCCCGTGCTTCAGCTTGACCTTGCCGTCTGCGATCAGCTCCGAGGCGCCGACGTCGATGTAGTAGCCCGAGCCGCGCCGGAGGTACTTCATGAACAGGCCCGACTCGTCGTCGCCGAAGTCGAGCTGGAACCCCGCCGTCCGCAGCCGCTCGTAGAAGGCGGCGTCGCGCCCCTTCATGGCGTCGTAGATCGGCTTCTGGAACTCCGGCAGGATCCGGTAGGGGATCGAGGCGAAGATCATGTCGGCCTTGTCGGTGGTGATGCCCTTGGCCACCGCCTCCTCGGAATAGAGGCCGGAGAGGCCGAGCTCCATCAGCGTGTCGGAGCGGGCGATGAGGGTCGACGTCCGCTGCACCATGGTGACGTCGGCGCCGTTCTCCCACAGGTCCGCGCAGATGTCGTGGGCCGAATTGTTGGAGCCGATCACCACGGCGCGCCGGCCGCGGTAGCGCGCCCCGCCCTCGTGGCGGCTCGAATGGTGGCTCTCGCCCTCGAACAGCTCCATGCCGGGATAGTCCGGCAGGTTGGCGATGCCCGACAGGCCGGTCGCCAGCACGAGCTGCTTCGGGCGCAGCGTCACGGGCTCGCCGTCGCGCGTGACCTCGACGGTCCACTCCTGCGCCGCCTCGTCGTAGCGGGCCGACGCGCATTCGGTCCGGGACCAGTAGTTCAGCTCCATGACCTGGGTGTACATCTCCAGCCAGTCGCCGATCTTGTCCTTGGGGGCGAAGACCGGCCAGTGGTCCGGGAAGGGCAGGTAGGGCAGGTGGTCGTACCAGACCGGGTCGTGGAGGTGCAGCGAGGCGTAGCGCTTGCGCCACTGGTCGCCGGGCCGGTCGTGCTTGTCGATGACGATCGCCGGCACGCCGAGCCGCTTCAGCCGGGCCCCGAGCGCGATGCCGCCCTGGCCGCCGCCGATCACCAGGCAATAGGGCTGGCGCGTGCGGCCGAGCTCGGCCTCCTCGTCCTGCCTCCGGTCGAGCCACGAGCGGCGGCCCTGCCGCACCCCGTGCTCGACGCCCCTCTCGCGCCGCGCGCCGCTCCGCTCCTCGAAGCCCTTGAGCTCGCGCGCCGCCGTCAGCAGCGTCCAGGCCGCGTCGCCCTTGAGCCGCAGGTGCCCGTGGCCGCGGGCGTGTTCCGTCTCGAAGCCGATCCAGGCTTCGGTGACGCCGTCGGCCTCGGTGGCGGCCTCCTCCAGCGCCCAGTTCCGGGGCCGCACGGCGTCGAGCTGGGCGTCCAGCATGGTGCGGACCGCGTCGCGGCCCTCCAGCGTCGCGATGTTCCAGGTGAAGGCGACGAGGTCGCGCCAGAAGCAGGTCTCGCTGAAGAGCGCGGCCGCCCCCTCGCCGTCGCGCGCGTTCAGGGCGGCCTCGAAGCGTTCGAGCCAGGCGAGCACGCGCTCGTCGGCGGCCGACAGGTGCTCGGGCATCCGGGCCAATGCAGTCATGATGTCTCCTCCCGCTGAGGCTGTTCTGCGCTGATTTATGGGGAGCCTCTGCCGATTCCTTCGGCCTGTCCAGAGCCCCGCGCGGCGCGTCGTCCGCCGCCCGGCCGGCCGGGCTGGACGCCGTGGGGCGGCGCGCTAGCTGTGGACCATGCGCGTCCTGGTCGCCTTCACCCTCGCGTGGCTCGCCGGTCCGGCCGAGGGCCTCGGCGCCACGGCGCACCATTACACGCGCGCCGAGCGCTACGCCGGCTGCATGTTCGGCGAGACCATCCCGCTGATGCGCCGGGGCACGGAGCGCGAGCGCGCGCTGTCGATCGCGTCGGACCGGTGCATCGCCTGGTCCGAGGGCCTGTCGGCGGGCGACATCGGCGAGGTCGACATCGAGCTGCACCGCGCCATCGAGCGGTCCGAACGATCGGGCCTCTGACGCCTGACCCTGAATCCGGTCTCAAAAGGCCGCCGGCCTTCCGCGGGTCCAGGGCAGAGCCCTAAGCAGCCTTGCGTGGCTGAAGCCACGGTTGATTTCGCTTTTTCGAAGCGAAATCAACGCTGCTCAATCTTTCAAGCGTGAGCAGGTTCGCGAGAACCTGCTTAGAAGACCTCGACGGGCTCCGCCGAGGCTCTGAAATCCCTCAGCCCGGGGCGAGGCTCTTCACCTTGGCGGCCCACACGACCTCGGCGTCGAGCACGGGGTCGCCGAACTGGCCCTGCAGGTCGAAGCGCCCCTCGGTCCTGCCGCGCGTGACGTGCTTCACCAGCACGCGGCCGTCCGCCAGCCCGACGAGGCAGAGGCGGCCGATGAAGTCGTCCGTCACGGCCTCGCGCCGGTCGTCGTAGAAGACGCGCCAGCCGATGAACAGCGGCCCTAGGCTGTCGCCCCGCACCTCCGCGGCGACCGTCTGGGGCGTGGCGTCGTCGGGCGCCGGCACCTCGTCGAGCGGGCCCTGGCCCTCCGCGTAGAAATGCATCTCGGTGCCGGCCCCGACGTAGCCCGCCACCGGCACGGTGGCGACGCGGTCCGTCACCACCTCGCCGGGATCGATGCCGTAGGCGTCGCTGGCGAGCCTGATCCACTTGTCGGACAGGCGACGGCTGCCGCCCTCGAGCTTGACGTACTGGTTGCGCGTGGTGCCGAGCGCCGCCGCGGCCTCGTCCTGCGTCCAGCCGCGGCCGTCCCGCAGCATGCGGAGATTGTTGGCCACGGTTCCCCTCCGCTGAATATGCCCAATATGGGCATATAAGATTGACGGTTGTGCCCGCATAGGGCATATTATCCCGGTCGCCGACGCCCCGTCCAGGACAAAGCGACTTCACCCCTCGCCATGTTGGATGCCCATGATCCTGTCACCGCCGGCCATCGCCGGGGATCGAACCGTCGCGCCCGCCTTCCCCTACCTGACGCCGGCCGCCTCGGCCGTGATGGGGCTCGAACCCCGCGCCTGCCGCTGGCCCCTGGGGCAACCCTGCGACGCGGATTTCAGCTTCTGCGGCGAAGCGCGGCTGCCGCGCGGCAGCTATTGCGCGGCCCACGCCCGGTTCGCGGGGGCCGGCTCGTCCGGCCGGGGAGGCCGGGCGTGACGGCGGCGGCCCTCCGGGTCGAGCGGGCGCCGCGGCGGCGCGGCGCCTTCGGCCTCGACGAGCGGCGCCGGCCCGACCCCGCGCGGGTCGAGGCGGCCCTGCGGTGCTTCCTGGCCGGCCGCCTGCCGGAGGTCTGGTGCCTGCCGGGCCTCTCCGACGGGATCCAGACGGACGAGGGCGGACCCGCCGGCCGCACGCTGGCGCTGCTGCTGCCGCGCGGCCACGTGGCGGTGCTGCGGATCGAGCGCGATCCCGACCGTCCGGGCGCCGCGTCCCGCGCCCTGGCCGACCGCTGCCGGGCCATGCGGATCCCGCACGCGACCGTGTCGAGCGTGGAGGAGGCGCGGGCGGCGCTGCGGCGCCTGGGCGTCGAGGCGGGGCCGCAGCGCCCCATCGCCGGGAGGGCCTGAGTATGCCGAGACGCAAGGTGGGAGCCGTGTCGCTGGCGGGCTCCGGACGGGTGGCGCGGGGCCACGACGACGCGACGCCCGAGCGCCTCGCCCAGGCGGGCCGGGGGGGCGAATCCGCGGTGGTGCGGGCGGGCGTGCGGCGCATCGCCGACCCCTTCGACGGGTTGCGCAGCCGCAACCTGCTCGACCGGCTCGACATCGCGGCCAATGAGACGCTGTGGCACGCCGGCGACCGGCTGCGCCGCCACTGGCACCGGGCACGGCTCGACGGGCTGTCGGGCATCGACCTCGGCCGCCCCAGCGTCGACGGCGGCGGCTGGGGCGACCTCGCCCCGAGCGAGGCGGCCCAGCGCCACCGCGACGAGGTCCGGCGGGCCTGCGACGCCGTCGGCCCGCGCCTGATGCCCTACGTGGCGGGCGTGGTGATCGAGGCGCGGCCGGTGGCGGCGCTGCGGACCCTCGTGGGCGACACGGCCCACCCGCGCACCGCCGAAGCGCTCGCCCTCGAACGGCTGCGCGAGGGCCTGCACCGCCTGTGCGACCTGTGGCGCATGCGGCCGAGCGCCCGGCCGCTGCCGATCGCGAGCTGGCGGGAGGAGGGAGAGGCGCCCCCCGCGGTTCACGGGCCCGCCGCGACCGGGTAAGGAGTGGGACGGGGCAGGGGGCGGGGCAGGGGGCGGGGCTTGTCGGAGAGGATCCTGTTCATCGCGCCGCGCATGATCGGCGACGCCGTCATGGCCTGCGGCGTGCTCGACCGCCTGACCCGCACCCACCCCGATGCCCGTTTCACCGTGGCGGCGGCGCCCGAGGCCGCGGGCCTCTTCGCCCACATGCCGGGGCTGGAGCGCACGATCGTGGTCCGCAAGCGGCAGACCCACGCCCACTGGCTCGCCCTTTGGGCCGAGGTCGTGGGGACGCGGTGGGACGGCGTCATCGACCTCAAGGGATCCGGCCTGCCCTATGCGGTGCTGGCGCGTCGGCGCTTCATGCGCCGGCCGATGCCGGGGCTGCGGCTCTTCGAGCAGCATGCGGCGCTGCTCGGCCTCGACCCGGCTCCCCTGCCGGTCGCCTGGACGGGGCCGGCCGAACGCGCGCGGGCGGCGGCGCTGATCCCCGCGGGGACGCCCGTCGTGGCGCTGTGCCCGACCGCGAGCTGGACGCCCAAGATGTGGCCGGCCGAGCGCTTCGCGGCGCTGTTCCGCCGCCTGGCCGGGGGGCCGCTGCCGGGGGCCCGCGCGGCCGTGTTCGGCGGCCCCGGCGCCCGCGAGCGCGAGGGCGCGGCACCCCTGCTGGCCGCCCTGCCGGACGCCGTCGACCTCTGCGGCGCCCTCACACTGCCCGAGGCCGCGGCCTGCCTGGAGCGCTGCGCCCTGTCGGTCAGCAACGATTCCGGCCTGATGCACCTCGCCGCCGCGACCGGCATCCCGACCCTCGGGCTCCGGGCGCATGTCCCCGACCAGGCCGCCCGCGTCGCGCCCGCCGGGCGCGCCGCGGGCTGGGTGCTGCGCGGGGGCGACGACATGCGAGCCATCACAGTGGCGGAGGCCGAGGCGGGATGCCGCGGCGTGTTGGCCGTGGCGGCACGGCCGTGACCGCAGCCGCTCCCCCGCGCCCCATGGGCGCTCATCGAGCCCGGAAAGTACCTCACCCTCGCTCAGGAGGAGGAGGGTGAGGAAAACGATGGTTTTTGCTGCTCCCGCGACGGCGGCCCTCGGCAGGCTTGCGTTGGAAGGCCGACGCTTCGCCCGCTGAGCCTCCTGCTTTGTCGCAGGTTTTCGTCGAAAGAGCGCGTGACGCTCTTTCGAAACCTGCTCAGCCTTCCCGGCGCGGCGACGGCCGGCCGAGCAGCTTGGCCATCTCCTCCTCGAGCGATTCCAGCGTCTCGATGTTCTTGGACGCGGGCGCGTCGGCGCGCGTCGGCGGCTCGGCTCCGCGGGCGACCCGCGGCTCGGGCTCCGCGCCCGGCCCTCCGGCCGTGGCGGGGGTGGCGGCGCTCTCCGGGGCGGCGCCCTCGGGCCGCGGCGGGTCCGTCCGCCCCGGCAGGGGACGCGGGGGGCGCGGGGGCAGGCTGGAGGCGAGGCTCGGACGGGGCGGCAGGGGAGGGCGCGGGGCCGTGGAGGCCGGCGGTCGCGGCGGCAGGGGCTGGCGCGGCGGCGGGGCGGCGCGGTCGCCGCCGGGCGGAGGCACCGGGCCGGCCCCCTGCGGGGCGCCCGCAGCCGGGGCGGGGCGGGGTGGCAGGCTCGACGGGCGCGCCGGCGAGATGCGCACGGTGTGGGGCGGCTCGGCCTGGGTCGGAGGCACGGCGGGCGCCGCCGGGTCGGGCAGCGCGATGGGGCGGGCGGGGCTGCGCTCCGGGGGCGCGCGCTCGACCGCGGGCGACGGCATGGGCGTGGCCATCGGCGGCTCGGCCCTGCCGGAGGGCGGCGCCAGGGAGGGCTCGGTCCTGGCGACCATCGGCGGCTCGCCCCGGGCCGCGGCCAGGCTCGGCGTCGGCGTGGACGGCAGGGCGGCCTGAGCCGCCGCGGGGGCCAGCGCGGGCGGCGTCACGGTGCCGACCAGCGGGCCCGCGCCGTCCTTGTCGCGCGCCGCCGGCGCCGCCTGGGTGCGGACGATGCTCGACTCGATCACCACGTCGGTCGGGCCGCCGATCATGATCAGGTGCTCGACGTTGTCGCGGCGCACCAGCACCAGCTGGCGCTGCCGGTCGAGGTCGTAGGCGTCGACGATGCCCAGCCGCGGCTGACGGGCGCGGCCGTTGGTGGCGGCGCGCAGGCGGCGGCCGAACAGGAGCCGGTACAGGATGAAGACCACGATGATGAGGACGAGGATCGACGCCACCAGGGCGGCGATGGCCAGAGGCTTGTTGTCCTCGAAAAAGGAGGCCAATGACTGCATGCTTCCGTTCGCCTCTCGACACAGGCCCCACTCAAGTGCTGAACTGTAGCACGAGGTGCGAGGTGCGCTTCAATAAGGTTAATCAATGGTTAATGGGGTGAGGTCCGGTCCGGGAGCGGTGGCCCGCGGCTCCTCCCGGGCGGTGCATAGCCGGTTTCGGCGGTCATTGTCAGCGCGTGGGCGCGGAAGGTGCGGCTTTGCCGCGCGGATGGCAGCCCCGGCGGGGACCCCGTGACGGACGCGCCGATCTCGGCCGTGGACCGCACCGAGCGGACCGGCAGCCCCGTCATGGTGCTGGTCATCGCGCTGCTGCTCGTGGCCGCGGCCGCGTCCTATTCCGTCCTGCCCCAGGATCAGGCGGGCCGCTTCACCCTGGGGCTCCTGGCCGTGCTGGCCATCGTGGGGCTGATCGCGCTCTTCTTCTTCGCGGTCGGCTTCCTCCAGTTCTCCGGCCAGACGGCCCGCAACGACCTCACCAAGCTCATCGCCGACACGGGCGGGGAGGGCCTCCTCGTGACGGAGGGCGACGCGCGGGTGCTCTACGCCAACGAGACCTACCTCGGCATGTCGGGCGCCGCGGACGCGTCGCAGATCCGGCCCGTGGAGCGGCTGTTCTCGGGGCCGGCCGAGATCTCGGAGGCCGTCTACCGGCTGGCCCAGGCGGCGCGCGACCACCGCACGGCCGCCGAGGAGATCCGCCTGTCGCCGGCGCTCGACGCCGCCGCGGCCGTGGGCTGGTACCGCGTCAAGGTCCGCCCGCTCGACCGCCCCGGCCGCAAGCGCGCCGTGCTGTGGAGCGTCGCCGACGTGACGCGCGAGCGCGAGCGCCACGAGAACGTGTTCCAGGAGCTCCAGCACGCGATCGACTTCCTCGACCACGCGCCGGCCGGCTTCTTCTCGGCCGACAGCGACGGACGCCTGTCCTACCTCAACGCCACGCTGGCCGAGTGGCTCGACTACGACCTCGCCCAGGTGGGGTCCGGCGGGCTCACGCTGGCCGACATCATGGCGGGCGACGGCGCCGCCATGCTGTCGGCGGTGCCGGGGGCGCCGAGCGAGGTCAAGACCGAGCAGTTCGACGTCGACCTCAGGCGCCGCGGCGGGCAGAGCCTGCCGGTGCGGCTGCTGCACCGCATCGCCTTCGCCGAGGACCGGGTGCCGGGCCCGTCGCGCACGCTGGTGATCAGCCGGGCGCCGGGCGAGGAGCCCGCCGAGGATCTGCGCGCCGCCGAGGTGCGCTTCGCGCGCTTCTTCAACTCGACCCCGATGGCCATCGCGTCGCTCGACGGTTCGGGCGCCATCCTGCGCTCCAACGCGGCCTTCATGCGGCTGTTCGGCGACGCGCTGCGCGGGGGCGGCGACCGGTTCCGCTCGGTCTACGCGGGCGTGTCCGAGGAGGACGGGACGGCGCTCAAGGCCGCCGTGGCGGCCGCCGCCCAGGGGCGGGGCGACATCCCGCCCATCGACGCCACGCTCGGCGGCGCGGCCGAGCGGTCGGTGCGGCTCTTCGTGTCGGGCAACGAGGCGCGGGGCGGCGAGGGATCGACCGTCGACATCTTCGCCCTCGACACGACCGAGCAGCGCACCCTTCAGGAGAGCTTCGCCCAGGCCCAGAAGATGCAGGCCGTGGGCCAGCTCGCCGGCGGCGTGGCGCACGACTTCAACAACGTGCTGACCGCCATCATCGGCTATTCCGACCTGCTGCTCGCCAACCACCGGCCGACCGACCCGTCCTTCCAGGACATCATGCAGATTCGCCAGAACGCCAACCGGGCGGCGGGCCTCGTGCGCCAGCTCCTGGCCTTCTCGCGGCGGCAGACGCTGCAGCCCGAGGTGCTCCAGCTCGGCGACGTGGTGGCGGAGCTGCAGAACATGATGCGCCGCCTCGTCGGCGAGAAGATCGAGATCGACGTCAAGCACGGGCGCGACCTGTGGTTCGTGCGGGCCGACCTGAACCAGTTGGAGCAGGTGGTCATCAACCTCGTGGTCAACGCCCGCGACGCCATGCCGGAGGGCGGCCGCGTGACGGTGCGGACCCGCAACGTGCCCGAGGCCGAGGTCGCGGGCTTCAACGAGAAGACCCTGACCCCGGCCGACTACGTGCTGATCGACATCGAGGATTCCGGCTCCGGCATCCCGGCCGACGTGCTGCCCAAGATCTTCGAGCCCTTCTTCACCACGAAGGAGGTCGGCAAGGGGACGGGGCTCGGCCTGTCGATGGTGTATGGCATCATCAAGCAGACTGGCGGCTTCATCTTCTGCGATTCGACCGTCGGCCGCGGCACCGCCTTCCGCATCTTCCTGCCGCGCCACAAGCCCGCGCCCGCCGAGGAGGCGGCCCGGAAGGAGCCCGCCAAAGCGGCCGCCGCGAGCGACCTCACCGGGCGGGGCACGATCCTGCTGGTCGAGGACGAGGACGCGGTGCGGGCCTTCGGGGCGCGGGCGCTGACGTCGCGCGGCTACACCGTGATCGAGGCGAGCTCGGGCGCCGAGGCGCTCGACGTCGTGCTGGAGCCCGGGCAGGCGATCGACCTCATCGTGTCGGACGTGGTGATGCCCGAGATGGACGGGCCGACCATGTTCGGCGAGCTGCGCCGGCGCGGCATCGACATCAAGGTGATCTTCGTGTCGGGCTACGCCGACGACGCCTTCCGCCGCAACCTGCCCGAGGGCGCGGTCTACGACTTCCTGCCCAAGCCCTTCTCGCTGAAGGACCTGGTCGCGAAGGTGAAGGAGAACATGGAGTAGGGACGGAAGGGGAGGCGATGCGGAGAGCCAAGGCGGGCAGGGCGACCGCTCACGGCCCCCCGGACGCCTTCTGTCCGGCGAAGATCCCGGAATATCCCTTGATGGGCGTGCCGTGGGTCTGCTCGAAGATCAGTTGGCAGACGCGCATCCCGGCGTCCAGCGCGATCCGATGCGGACCGAAGTTGAAGACTTCGAGCTGGATGTTGCCGCTGAAGCCGGAATGGATCGTCGGCGCCGTCACGTGGACGCCGACCCCGAGCCGTGCGAGCGAACTCTTGCCTTCGACGCGCGCCGCGATGCGGGAGGTTTCGGGAAGCGTGACATCCTCGGCCGTCCAAGCCAGGACGAAGCTGCGCGGCTCGATGACATAAGACGGCTGCTGAAGCCGTCTCTGCAGCCGCATGATGTCCTTGTAGGAATAATCGCTGGCGCCCGGGTGAAGGGTCGTCCCCGACATGGGGGTCCACTCAGCGAAGATATCCGACAAGGTCAGGTCGAGGCTGGTCGAACTCAGACTCGTGGCCAGATCGGGTCGCGGACGAATGACGATCTGGCCGTTGTCGAGCGCGATCTCGATTTCCCTGTCGGTCAGAACCATCGCGCTCGCCCTGCATCATTCGGCAGCCTGGGTCCTGACCGACTCGATGACCTCCGATCGTGGAACCCAAAGGCGCCAACGACCGGATATCGATTCACGCGGCAACTCGATCAGGTATCGGTCTGCCTCGTCGATGAGAGGCGATCCGACGTCCATCCGTCCATTGTCGGCGTGCCGCCGGGAGATGACAACCTCTTCCTGCATCCCGTCCACCGTCAGGACGCTGACGAGCACTTCCGAGGGACCCGGCCCCTCGGCGATTTCAGAGTACCTGACAAGCATGGCGCGCTCCGCACGGAACAAAACAGGAATATCGATCTTTTCGTTCGATTCGGCAAGCCATCGCCGCCGCCTCGGACGCCAGATCCCCGGAGCAATCTGCCCGATCAAACCTGCACGGGACAGGACGCTTCGCGACCGTGCGAGTTCCTGAGAGGGTTGCGCACGCAATCCTTGTCCCGTCCTGGACAAGCTGTGGATCGCTGTGGATGATTCCGGGATCATGGGTTCGAGGCGACGATCACGCCAAGTGACGATCACGCCGACCATGGTCGGTGATGCTTGGGATCGAGGGGGGAGCCCTCAGATTTTTCGTCACATCCCCTTCGCCCCACCCAATGCCTCGTAGATCCGGTCCGCCGCCAGCGGCAGCGCCGTGAACCGCACGCCCGTGGCGTCGCGCACCGCGTTGGCGAGCGCCGGGGCCACGGGATTGAACGGGCTCTCGCTCATCGACTTCGCGCCGAGCGGCCCCAGGCGGTCGCGCGTGTCGGCGAAGAGCACCTCGGTCGGCGGCACGTCCGCGAAGGCCGGGATGTGGTAGGAGCGGAACACCGGGGTCGTCACGAGCCCCTCGGCGTCGATGGCGAGGTGCTCGTAGAGCGCGGCGCCGATCGCCTGGGCGACGCCGCCCTCGACCTGGCCGCGGCACTGCAGGGGGTTGACCACGTAGCCGGCGTCGGCGGCCTGCACGCTCTTCAGGATGCGGATGGCGCCGGTGACGCGGTGCACCGCGACGCGGAAGCCGTGCACGTTGAAGGCGATCGAGCGCGGCGTGCCGTCGAAGCGGCCCGTGCCGTCGAGCACGGTCCCCTCGGCCGCGGCGCGGGCCGCGAGTTCGGCCAGGGGCAGGCGCCGCTCGCCGTCGAGCAGCGCGCCGGGGCCGAGCCGCCAGCCGTCCCGCGCCGGGCCGGCGAGCCTCTCGGCCGCGCCGAGGAGCCGCTCGCGCAGCGCCTCGGCGGCGCGCAGCACGGCCCGCCCGGCCACCACGAGCCCCGTCGACCCGTAGGCCCCGGTGTCGTGCCCCACCCCCGGCGCGTCGGTGTCGGACTGGTGCACCGCGATGTCGCCCGGCGCCGCCGACAGCGCCTCGGCGGCGAGCTGCACGTGGGTCGTGGTCGAGCCGTTGCCGAACTCCGCCGTGCCGACCGCGAGCGCGAAGCTGCCGTCGGGGCGCAGCGCGATCCGCGCGTCGGCGAAGTGGCCGCGCGGCGGGATCGTGTGGATCATGCTGAGCGCCATCCCGCGCCCGGTCGCCCAATCGCCCTCGGGCGGGGGCGCCCCGGCGTCGCGCTCCAGGGCGGCCTCGACGAGCGACAGGCACTGGTCGAGGCCGTAGGAGCCGTATTGCACGTCGCCCTGGTCGGTGCTGGTGCCGATCATCAGGTCGCCGGGGCGGATGACGTTGCGCCGCCGCATCTCGAAGGGGTCGATGCCGAGGCGGCGCGCCAACTCGTCGACCGCCGATTCCACCGCGAAGATGAGCTGGCTGAGCCCGTAGCCGCGGAAGGCGCCGGCCGGCACCTCGTTGGTGTAGACCGCGTAGCCGTCGACCTTCTTGTTGGGGATGTCGTAGACGGCGATCGACTCGCCGCAGCCGTGGTGCAGCACCCCGCCGGCGTGGTTGCCGTAGGCCCCGGTGTTGGACACGGCGCGCAGCGCCACGGCGGTGAGGCGACCGTCGCGGCGCGCCCCGAGCTTCACCGTGACGGCGATGGGGTGGCGCGTCGTGGTGGCGGTGAACTGCTCCTCGCGGGTCAGTTCGAGCTTCACGGGGCGCCCGGTGCGGAGCGTCGCCAGGGCCGCGACGTCCTCGACCAGCATCTCCTGCTTGCCGCCGAAGCCCCCGCCGACGCGCTCGCACAGCACCCTGACGCGGTCGGGCGCGAGCCCCAGCACCCCGGCCAGCGCCCGGCGGGTGAGGAACGGCACCTGCGTGCTGGTCCGCACCACGAGCCGGCCGTCTGAGTCCGTCCAGGCGATGGCCGCGTGGGTCTCGAGGTGGGCGTGCTGCACGCGCTGCGCCCGGTAGGTCGCCTCGTGCACGGCATCGGCCTCGGCGAAGCCGGCCTCGGCGTCGCCGATCTCGGAATGGAACTCCGCCACCACGTTGCGCGACGCGTCGTGGATGCCGCTGCCCGCGCCCTTGTCGGCGTGGAGCGGGGGCGCGCCGGGCGCCATGGCGGCCTCGGGGTCGAACACGGCGGGGAGCGGCGCGTAGGTGACGGCGAGGCGCCGGCAGCCTTCCTCGGCCGCCGCCTCGCTCTCCGCCACCACCGCGGCGACGCGCTGGCCGCGGAACCGCATCACGCGATCGAAGACGCGCGTGTCGAAAGGGTCGTCGGTGTCGAGCTCGTGGCGGCCGGTCGAGAACAGCGTCGCCGGCGCGTCCTCGTGGGCCAGCACCGCCACCACGCCCGGCACGGCCAGCGCCGCCGACCGGTCGATCGCCGCGACGCGGGCATGGGCGTGGGGCGAGCGGAGCAGCTTGACGTGGAGCAGCCCCTCGGGCGCGACGTCGGCCGTGAACCGCACGGCGCCCGTCACCACGCCGGGGCCGGCCGGCGCGCCGAGGTGGCGGCCGCCGTCGGCCGTCACCGTGCCGGCGACCGCGTCGGCGATCGCCCGGTAGCCGGTGCAGCGGCACAGGTTGCCCTTGAGCGCCTCGGACAGGTCGCGCCGCTGGCCCTGGTCCAGGGCCGCGGCCGTCATGATCATGCCGGCCGTGCAGAAGCCGCACTGGAACCCCTGCGCGTCGAGGAAGGCGCGCTGCATCGGGTGCAGCGCGTCCCCGCGGGCCAGCCCCTCGATGGTGGTGACGGCGCGGCCCCGCGCCCGGAACGCCGGGGTGATGCAACTGTGGACCGGCTCGCCGTCGATCCACACCGTGCAGGCGCCGCAGTCGCCCGCGTCGCAGCCCTTCTTCACGCCGAACCAGCCGAGCCCGCGCAGGAAGGTGCGCAGGCACTGGCCGGGGCGCGGGCCCGCCGCCGAGGCGAGGCCGTTGACCGTGAAGCTCATGGCCCACCCAGCTCGTCGAGGATCTCGGCCGCGAGATGCGCCGTGACGACGCGCCGCCACGGGCGGCGGCCGTGCACGTCGTCGAACACCGTCTCGTCCGGAAGGGCCGCGAGGTCGCCGAGCAGCGCGGCCCGCCCGGGCAGGGCCGGGTAGCGCAGCACCAGGGGCCGGACCGTCGCGCCCGTGACGGTGAGGCGGAACGTGTCGGCGGCGTCGCGCGTGCCGATGAGCAGCGCGGCCGAGCGGCCGAGCGGGGTCAGCGAGATCTGCCGGAAGGCCGCGCGCCGGCGCAGCGCCGCGGCGGGCAGCCGCACCGCGCGCAGCAGTTCGCCGGGACGGAGCGCGTTGCGGCCCGCCCCCACCACCAGTTCGGTGACGGGGAGCTCGCGCTCGGCGTCCTCGCCCCAGACATGGCAGGCCGCGTCGAGCGCCGCCGCCAGGGCCGTCATCGGGCCGGCCGGCAGGGCGAGGCAGATGTTGCCCCCGACGGTGGCGGCGTTCCACACCTTGAAGGAGCCGAGCAGCGCGCGGCAGCACAGCGGCACCAGCGCGGCGGCGCGCCACGCGGGCGGGGGTGCCCAGCGTTCGAGCTCGGCGATGCGGCAGGTCGCGGCGATCGTCACGCCCTCGGCGTCGGCCTCGATCGGCGCCCAGCCGAAGCCCTGGAGGTCGAGGAGGCGCGTCAGCTCCGGCTGCGGCTCGGAGAAGAGCCAGGTGCCGCCGCCCAGCCAGGCGTCGCCCCGCCGCCAGCCCGCGATGCTCCCCCGGTCCGGCCGCTCCACCACGGATTCGATCGTGTTCAGGTCCAAGGCGCCGCGTCTCCGCCGCATGAATTGCAGGAGCCGTGCCACGCCGGCCCTCGACCGGGATAAGCCCTCGGCCCGGCGGCTGTCGAGCGCGCCCCGCGCGCCCGGGCCAACCCGAATTTCGCCGCGAGGCCGCCCCATCGTGGGGGAAGGTAAATCTTTACGCATCTCGCGCTAGCGTGACGTCCGCGAGAGGCCGCCAGACCGCGAAGGGGTATGATCCATGATCCGTGTGCTCGAAGGACAGGGCCGCTCGACCCGCCTCGGATCGTTGATCGTGGGATCGGCCCTGCTGGCCCTCGCGGCCGCGTCCCCGGCCCTGGCGGCGGTGCGACACAAGCCGGAGCCCGCCAAGCCCGCGGCGACCGCCAAGAAGGACGCGCCCTCGTCCAAGCCCACGCTGGTCGGCACCTTCGGCGACTGGGGGGCCTACGAGGCCCAGGGCGCCAAGAGCAAGATCTGCTACGCCCTGGCCCAGCCCAAGGAACGGACACCCCCCTCGCTCAAGCGCGACCAGGGCTACATCTTCATCTCGACCCGCCCGGGCGAGAACGTCCGCAACGAGGTATCGGTGATCATGGGCGTGCCCCTGAAGGAGGGCAGCGGCGACGCCCGGGCCGAAGTCGGCACCTCCAACTTCGACCTCGTCACCAAGGGCCAGAACGCCTGGATGAAGGATTCCGGCCAGGAGGGCGCGCTGATCGGCGTGATGAAGAAGCACGGCCGCCTCGTCGTGAAGGCGCCGAGCAGCAAGGGGGCGGTGGCGGTCGATTCCTATTCGCTCAACGGCCTCGGCCAGGCGCTCGACCGCGTCGCCAAGGGCTGTTCCTGACGCCGCGGGCGACATCCCGCCGCGCAGACTCTGAGCAGGTTCTCGCGAACCTGCTCACACTCGAAGAACTGAGCAGCTCTGATTTCGCTTTGAAAAAGCGAAATCGACCGTGGCTTCAGCCACGCAAGGCCGATGAGGTCAGGACCGTTCCGTGACCGGCGCGGTCCCGTGTCACTTGCCCGTGTCACTTGCCCTTGTCGTTGCCCGGCAGGTGGCGGCCGTAGACTTCCTCGCGCTTCACCCGCTCCTCGATCAGCTTGGCATAGGCTTCCTTGGCCTCGGGCGAGAGCGACACGCGCTTGCCCTTCGACGGCTTGCGCTTGGGCGCGCGCTTGAACTGGTCGGTCGGCTCCGGCATGTGCGATCCCTCGTCGATGGGGCACCCGGGCGCCGTCCCCCGCGGCGGGGGAGGGCGGGCCGGGCGTCAAGCATGAGACGCCGGCCGTGTTGCGCGGGTTCGACGGAATGCTACCCTCACGCCGCGTCGCGAGTCGAGGAGATGCGTCATGCCCCGTCTGTTCACGGGCCTCGAGATTCCGCAGGACCTCGCCGCGGAACTCGCCATGATGCGCGGCGGCCTCACGGGCGCGCGCTGGATCGACGCCGCCGACTACCACCTGACCCTGCGCTTCATCGGCGACATCGACGAGCCGACCGCCGACGCGGTCGACGAGGTCATGGCGGGCATCCGCCGCAGGGCTTTCACGGTCACGCTGGAGGGGCTGAGCTACTTCGGCGGCGACAAGCCCCGCGCCATCGTGGCCAAGGCCCAGGCCACCTCGGCGCTCGTCGAGCTGCAGGCCGAGCAGGAGCGGCTGCTGCGCCGCATCGGCATCCCGCCCGAGCCGCGGCGGTTCATGCCGCACGTCACCCTGGCCCGCATGCGCAACGCGTCGCAGACGGCGGTGGCGCATTACCTCGGCACGCGGGGGTTCCTGACGCGGCGGTTCGAGGCCGAGGGCTTCGTGCTCTATTCGGCGCGGGACTCGGTCGGCGGAGGCCCCTACGTGGTCGAGGCCGCCTATCCCCTGGGATAGGCGGCCTCGCCGCGGCGCTCGACGGGTCGGCGGGGCGGAGCCCCCTCGCTCACTCGAAGTGGTAGGCGGCGCCGACGCGGAAGAAGTCGCCATCGATCGACTGCTTCTGCTGGGCGTTGTTGAGGTTGACGATCTTGTTGTTGATGCCGAACTCGTGGAGGTACTCGCCGCGCACCGAGACCCGCTCGCTGATGCGGTAGTCCAGGCCGGCGCCGGCCTCGATCGCCTCGTTGTTGACGCGGCCGAGCTGCGAGCCCGTGTTGGTGTCGATCTGCTCGCTGCGGCCATAGGCGAAGCCGGCTGACACGAAGGGCAGGTAGCTGCCGGTGGCGTAGCCGGCGCGGGCGCGCAGGTCGGCGTTGATGTAGTTGCGGAAATGCACGGGGCCGGATGGCTGGCGGCCGTTGCCCTCGATGTCCGTGTAGGCGGTGGAGCCTTCCACGCCCAGCATGTAGTGGTCGCGGAAGATGAAGTTCGTGCCGGTGAACAGACCGCCCTGGCCGCCCGACGTGTCGTATTGGGTGCGGCCGCCGGTGACGAGGTTCTTGGTCGAGGGCGTGATGAAGCCGCCGCCGCCGAAGATGCCGCCGTAGCCGCCGGCCCAGTTCACGGAACCCTGGCTGTCCACGTAGGGGCGCGGCGGGTTGTCGCCGAAGCGCTGGATGATGGCGGCGCGGATGATGTCGCTGTCCGAGCTGGTGCGGAAGTTCGTGCCGTTGAACGAGTAGGTCGAGGTGGGCAGGCTGTCGTGGAGGTACTCCACGCGCAGCACCAGCGGGCCGAGCAGGCTGGCGAGGAAGCCGTTGCTCAGGCCGAGGTAGCCGGCCGGGTTGACCTTCACGTCCACGCCGGCGCCGATCGTGTAGCCGACCGACTGCTGGTTGGCGCCGGATGCGTTGAACGGCGCCTCCGTCGACTGATAGCTCTCGTTGATCACCGCGCCGCCGGCGATGAACGGCATCAGGAAGCCGAAGTCGTAGCCGAGGCGGGCGCGCAGCCGCACGTCGTAGAGGCTGTCGAAGTGGGTCGGCGTGCCGACCGCGGTGATGCGCTCGTTGCCGCGCACGAGGTTGAGGTCGATGCCGCCTTCGGCGCCGACCACGACGTGGCCGAACTGGTAGTTGTAGCCGACGAAGCCGCCGCCACTCTGGCCCGACTTCGTCAGGCTGCGGCTGGCGCCCGCGCCCTGGCGGGTGTGGAACTGGGTGAAGTCGTAGCCGTAGGTCGAGCCGGCGTAGAAGCCGCCCCAGTCGTTGGCCAGCACCGGCGTCACGAAGGTGGGGACGGGCGCGGTGCGGGCCGGGAGATCGGCGGCCTGCACCAGCGCCGTGCCCGACAGGAGGCCCAACCCGGCGAGGAGCCCGCCCTTGATGTGATGACGCATGGAACCCCGTCCGAAACCAGAGCCTGAAGGCCGAAGACGAAATTACAGGACGCCGGCCCCCCCCGGAACCCCGGCGTGTCATCCCGGCGCAACATCACCCGCGCTGTTGTATTTGTGAGACGGCGTCCGTCAGCGCAGCCGCACCGCGGCGCTGGCTTCCCGCCCGGCCGCGTCGATGACCGAGACGCGGGCGAAGCCGATGCCGTCCGGCCTCCAGCGCGCCTCGCGCCGGGGCGAGGCCGCGCCCGCCGGCTGCCCGTTGACGAACCAGGTGAAGGGCGGCGCCCCGCCCTCCGCCTTCAAGGCCAGGGAGGACGGGCCCTCCGCGCCGCCGAGTTCGACCACGGCACCGTCGGGCGGGTAGGCGACGCGCAGCGCCGGCCCGCCGGCCCCCGGCTCCCGCGCCGTGAGGCGGCGGAGCGGGGCGGGGAGTGCCGCGGACGGGAGGAGGCCGGCGGGCCGCGGGGGCGGGTCGGCCGCGCCGGGCAGGCGCGCCATGGCGTCGAACAGCAGCGGCCCCGCGGCCTGCCGCCCGACGAGGCCCGGCACGGCCCCGGCATCGGCCCGGCCGAGCCAGGCCGCCACCGTGAACCGGGCGCCGTAGCCGACCGCCAGCGCGTCGCGGAAGCCGTAGGACGTGCCGGTCTTGAAGGCGATGCGGCCGGAGAGGCCGTTCGGCGGCGGCGCGGCGCCGCGCAGGATGTCGGTCACGGCCCAGGCCGAGACGGCATCCGTCACCGGCCGGCCCGGACGGCGGTCCGTCCCCCCGTCCAGCCGCTCGACGAGCGCCGGCACGTCGCCGCCCCGCGCGAGGCCGGCATAGAGGCGCGCGAGGTCGACGAGGCTGATGCCGAGCCCGCCGAGCCCGACCGCGAGGCCGGGCGGCTCGCCGGCGGGCAGGGCGATGCGGGCGCCCGCGTCGCCGAGCCGGGCCAGGAAGCGGGCCGGCCCGAGCCGGTCGAGCAGCGCCACCGCCGGCAGGTTCAGCGACTGCTGCAGCGCGCGCCGCGCCGTCACGTCGCCCTGGAAGCCGCCCTCGAAGTCGGAGGGGCCGTAGGCGCCGTAGTGGGTGGGCCG